>JAJYYO010000001.1:0-129823 GCA_021800795.1 Pseudomonadota bacterium | reverse complement strand
GCGCTTCGCGATCTCCAGACGAAACAGCGACGGAATCAGTTTGCGGCGGCTCAGATTGCCGGCTGCACCGAATATGACCAGCGTACAGGGGTCGAGCGCTTTCATGTTGATCCTTTCAGGTATTTAAGGGGTCGAGAAATAATAAGTTGAACATTCGTTGCTGCGCATCCGCGATGGATGCAAGGCGCGAAGAGCAGCGAATGGTTATTCCATTCGCAAGCTTCGCAACGCCGCAAACGCGCGGATTCGCAGCAACCCTGTGGGCCGGGGCTTATTTGCGCGCATCTCTTTGTCGCAAGCCGCTTGTTGTGAATGACACAACGGTGCGTCTTGCTTCGCGGGCTGCATCGCAAAGAAGCCCCGGCGATTGTCCAACTTATTATTTCTCGACCCCTAACGTAAAACTTGTCGAACGAAGACTAACGTAAAACTTGTCGAACGAAGACTACTGTACGCAACAATTATTACAACTTTAACATGCGCCTCAAAGCGCACCTCGAAATCATACATCCATTTTTACCGCCAGCACTTCCACAGCCTCGATTCTGGTGAAATGATCGCTGATTTTCCGGCTGGATATCTCCACCTGTCCGGCCTCTTCGTGTGCACGGCGAATGTTGTCTGCCAGCCGCTTCATGCGTTCGTCGAAACGCTTGAAATCCACGCTGAGCTTGCCCAGTTCACGCTGAATGATGTGTACCTGTTCGCGCATCTGCACGTCTTTCATCACCGCACGGGCGGTGTTCAATACCGCCATCAGGGTGGTCGGCGAGACGATCCAGACATGCTTGTTCATCGCGTATTCCACCAGATCGGCGTGATAGGCATGTATCTCGGCAAACACCGCCTCAGCCGGCACAAACATCACCGCACCGTCAGAAGTTTCATTTTTAATCAGATACTTATAACTGATGTCATCGATATGCTTCCTGATGTCCGCCTTGAATTGGCGGCGCGCCGCCAGCCTGTCAGATTCAGCCAGATCGGATTCGAGCATGCGGTGATAATTTTCCAGCGGAAACTTGGCATCCACCGGTACACGACCTGTCGGTGCGGGCAATATCAGCAGGCAATCCACCCGATTGCCGTTGGATAGCTTGGCCTGAAACTCGTACGCATCGGGAGGCAGAATGTTGCGTACCAAACCTTCCAGTTGCACCTCGCCGAAGGCGCCGCGCGAACGCTTGTCGCCCAGCAGATTTTGCAGGCTGACCACGTTGGTGGTCAGGCTGTCTATCTTCTTCTGCGCCTCGTCGATGGTGGCCAAGCGCGTCATCACGTTGGTAAACGTCTCATTGGTCTTCTTGAATCCCTCATCGAGACGCTCGGCGACTTTGCCGGAAATCTGTTCCAGCCGGTTATCGGTGGTTTTGGTGAGACTCTCGATACTCAGCGTCAGCATTTCGGTGTTGCGCTGCATGCTGGACTGGATCAGCTCCTGATCGGCGCGCCCCTGCTCCGCCATGGTCTGCAACGTTTTACCGATCACCTCGACGCGCATCGCTTCCTGTCTGGCCTGCAACTCGGCAGACAGCGCGCCGAGTTGTCGCAACAAATCTTCACGGGTATTCGACAAACCATCGCGCTGCGCCAGTTGCAGATTCTGCATCGCCTCGCGGGTTAATTTAAGTTCTTGCGCCACAATCTCGCGCAGCCGCTCGGAACTATCCGTTGTGGCTGCTACCATGCGGTCGCCCTGTTTGTTCAAGCCATCGTGCAAGTCGCCCAGCATCAGCCGGTGCTTTTCTTCCAGCACACGTGCCAGAGGCTGCTCCGCCTGCAGGCGTGACAGCGCGCTCAGCCCCATGGCTTGCCAGATCAAGACCATCAGTACCAGCAACAGCAGCACAAAATTAATTATTTCAAACATAGTTCAGACCATGAAAAACGCCGCCCAGTATAGCACCGGACGGCGTTTTCCTTTTGGCGAGGCAAGACGCGAAACTAATATTCAGTGCGCACGAACCGCTACGAGAGTTTCACGTTAAAACGGATCGGCGAAAATGTCGCGCATCGATGCGCCGGCAAAGAAAGTCTGCTGCTTCGCCGCATTGACCATGTTCGGATTGCCGCATAAAAACACCCGCCAGCGGGCAAGATCGGGATTGTCTGCAAGCGCCGCATCCAGCACCATCCCCTGTGCATATCCTGCCGGGGCTACACCGTCGGAGACGCAGGGAACATAACTGAAATTGTCATGCATCTGCGCAAGTTTTTTCAATTCATCGACCAGATAAAAACCGCTCACATCATAGCTGCCGTGGTACAGACTGAGCTTGCCTTGATGCCCGTTCAACAGCGCATCGCGGACAATACCGTACAAAGGCGCGAGGCCCGTGCCGGTGGCAATCAGCAGGATGTTCTGCTCAGGATTACCCGGAACATAAAAACAGTCTCCCGAGGCTTCAGAAATCGCAACGTTATCGCCGGCTCTCAGATTCTCAAAAAGCCAGTTACTCACCATGCCGCCCGGTACCTTTCTGACATTAAGGAAAAGCAATTCGTTCAGGGAAGGAACGCTGGCCAGTGAATAACAGCGCGCCGTGGCCTCATCCTTGAAAAGATTGATGAATTGGCCCGCCTTGTACTCAAGCGGACTGGCAGGATTGAGTTTGATGCCCAGAATATCGGTGCCCAGATATTCGACGCTGACAACGCGGGCGGCAAGCTTGCCCAGTCCGGCTTCCGGCATGACGACTTCGATGTCGGTTTCCGGGTAACAGGAACAGGCCATGAAATAATTCTGTGCCGCCAGCGTGGGCTTTAACCCTGCTTGTGCCTTCTCAGGCAGCGAACCATCGATGCTACGCATCAGACAGGTCTGACAAATACCGGAACGACAGGAAGAAGGAACGGCAACACCCTGGGCAGTCAAACAATCGAGAACGGAGCTTTCGCCGCATTCATATGACTGCCCGCCATAAATAACTTTGGCCATCGGCGCTTAAACCTTACTTTCCCAGAACGTCGTTTCGGGTGCTTTCGGCAATGGCTGCGGCCTGAGCGATCAGATTTGCGGGTACGTTAAGTTCTGTCAGCGTCGCGCCGATATGTTCCATCACAGCGTCAAAATGGCTATCGTTCAGACCCTGAGCCACCAGATGTGCATGCCCCTTACGCATGTCCTCGCCGGTGTAGTTGTGCGGGCCGCCGAAAGCCATCGTCAGAAAAGCCTTTTGCTTGGCGGCCTGCTTGTCCATATCGACACCCGCGAAAAAACGGTTGATGCGATCATCCTTCAACACCTTGCGATAAAAAATATCCACTGCGGCATTAACAGCACCTTCACCACCAATTTCTGTAAAAAGACTCATAGTTTTTTTCCTTTTCGATTATTGCCGTTAAGGCAGTTATATAATGGGCGACTGAGGAGATATTGCAACCTTGCACAGGCAAAGATAGTTATAATATGCATCCTGATTACATCTTATTTGCCGGTAGCAAGCCTGTCAAGACAAAATTTAACGGGACGTGCAGGCGCGAGGCAGACTGGGCGGCACGTGGCAATTCTTGATCCGTCAAACTGAAAAGGCACAAAATGCGTTTAACTCTATACACCGATTACTCACTGCGCGTCCTGCTTTATCTTGCCGGCAAGGAAAATGAGATCGTGACGATCACAGAACTGGCCGACTTCTACAAGATTTCGCGCAACCACCTCGTCAAAGTGGTGCACAATCTGGGACTCAATGGCTACATCACCACCACCAGGGGAAGGCATGGCGGACTCAGGCTCGCCCATCCTGCGAAAGATATACCGATCGGAAAAGTAGTACGCGCGACGGAACCCGATTTCGATTTGCTCGAATGCTTCAATCCGGCCACGGATCAGTGCGTGGTCACCCGCTCATGCAGCCTGAAAGGCGTCATATTCAACGCGCAAGCCAGCTTCATGGCCGTACTGGACAGATATACGCTGGCCGACATGGCGGGTTCTCCCAAAAACACGCAAACCACGTTCAAATCCATACCGGTCGTCCAAAGCACCTGATTTTGCCGACAGGCCGATTTGATCAGGCGCGCTATTTTTTTCCGGTGCGCCTCTGTATGACATCCCAGGCCATATAGGCAATGATGCAAAAAACAATCGAACAAACGATGAAAATAACCTGATTCTCAAGTTCCTGGCTGATCAGTCCACCGGTGAGCATATGCACCGAAAAGCCCGTTATGAACAACGCGCCTACCCCCGCAATCAGGAAAATCAGAATTTCGACTATCATTTTTTCTACTTCACCGGTTGCGCGCGTTTTCTGACCAGAACGATTACTCCGCCCGGCTTCAAATCAACCGTTTCCACCAGCCCCGCATCCATCGTGGCGAGATTGTGCGAGAGCGAACTGTTATCCGGATTGTGCGGGTCGAACACCAGATAATCGACACCGCGCAACATCGCCAGCAGGGCTGCACTATCGCGCGCATCCGGCGGCAGGGGGAGTGCGTCACACTTACAGGCCAACATGGTGAGGCCGGGCCACTGACTCGCCACACGCAGCCGTTTTTTGGCAGCCTTGTCCTGATTGTCCTGTACCGGTTCATCTTTCAGAAAATAGCCGCCATCCTCCGCCAGCGCCTTGATCAAGCTGTCGCGCTGAGAAAGTTCGCCCGTCAACATCGTCTGATAACGCGCCTTGTCATTGATCATGAAGGCGGTGGAAACAGCGAAAACCACGACCAGGGCCAGACCGCGCTGCCCCCAGAACCCGCTTTGCGGATTAACCGGTCTGCTCAACAACAAAGGCAGGCCCCAATACAAACAGATCACCAGGGCAATGACGCCAAAGATTTGATCGCCGCACAGCAGGCCGATGGCTAGTGCCAGCACAAGAATACGCCCCAGCATGTCCGCCCACAGATTCGCCGCCTGCTTCAAAAGCACCCACAGCAGGATGCATAACACGCCGATACCGGTTATCCATCGGGCAACCCCCATGTCGCTATCCGTCCCAAGCAGCGTGTCCGACAGCGCCTTGATCGGGTTCATGAACCACGCCACATGCCGCCATCCCGAAGTTAATGCCAGCGCGATAATGATCACAGCGGCGATGCCTGTGAACAAATAGTTCCGATGTTTCCTGTCTATCGGATTTCTGTACCATGTCCACAGCAGGGCCAGCGGATAGGCAAATCCCACAGGATGCAGCGTGATGCCGACCAGACATAAAAAAATCTGGGCAAAATACATGCCGCCGAATGCCAGTTTCGCATCACGGTAATTCTTGTCCGCCCAAACCCCCAGCGCAAAGGTAAACAGCAGGAATGGCGCGACGGACATGCTGTCGATTTGACTCAACGCCAGCGGAGAAATCAACAACAAACCCGTTGCCAGCAGGGATGACTCGGCATCCCTGCCAAGCAGCCGCCATCTATGCAAGGCCCACACTGCAACGGCCATGACCAGCATGGTAGCCAGCTTTGCAGCGAGCACGTTGCCTGTCCATAACACACCGGCAGGAATGAAGAACAGCGTACGGAAATCGGGCAATCCCAGCGTGACGATTGAACTGACCACACCATCGGCTACCGACCATACCAGCAACAGGGCGTGTGCGGCGCCTTCATCCAGCCCGTAAATTGTTTTGTTCAACAACATGAATACCAGACCACCCCAGAACGCAAGTGCGAGATAGGCCCAATATTCTTTGGGAATTCGTGAAAACCAATTATTCATTTTAAAGTCAGTCCGCTCATGCAAGTTAATTTTGAAATTGTACAGCACAGCTCACTGTCATTGAACTTAAACTTGAACCTACTGGTTGATGGACAACAGCAGCCTTATATCCTGCGCCATTTTTTCAGCGGGCTGCCCGTATGGGGCCATCAGCAGCGGCTTGCCTCGGGTACCCAGCAAATAAATGCCATCGGTATGATCCAGCGTGTAGCCGCCGTGCTTGTCATACTGTTTTACATAGTTCACGCCGAACGATTTGGCCGCTTTCGCCGTCGATGCTGCATCACCATACAAGCCCAGAAATGCGGGATCAAAGGATGTCACATATCTGGCGAGCAGCGCAGGCGTATCCCGTTCAGGGTCGAGCGTGACAAACAGCACCTGCACCCGGCCGGCATCCTTACCCAACAGACGCATGACCTGCGCCAGATCGGCCAGCGTGGTGGGGCAAACCTCGGGACAGTGGGTATAACCGAAAAACAACACGACCACTTTACCTCTGAAATCCAGCAGATTATGGGGCTTGCCATTGAAATCATTCAGCAAAAAATCGGCGTGCGTGTGCTGCCAGGTAACGTCTATGGCGTGGTATGGCGAAGGCATTTCTTGTTCATTGCACGCGCCCAGCAGCAAAAATATCAGAAACAGACTACGCATCACATAACTCTCCGGCATATCCAGTTCTGCATCAAAACAAGGTGATAAATTGATCGCGTTTAATGTACGCCAATGCCCATGAGCCTATGGTCAATGCCCATGCGATGACTTTGGCGGGGATCGAATGGTAAATCAGCCAATCCAGTTGCAACAGCAGGGTGAAGGCGGTGATGTTGAATGCAATAATCATATAAACAATAAGCAACGGCAGCTTCAAGATAAACACCTCAAATGTGAAATAAAAAACCGGGCGGACTCAACGCTGAAGTGCGACTTTTTTAAGAGAATTCAGGCGGCGAGCCGCGTTAAAATCAGCGCCGCTTGAACGACCGGACAACCGGAGCACGGACGAAGAATCCCAGCGGCGCATCACAGGATGGCAGCCTTGATGAAAACCCGCTGTTGACAGCCCGACAGCTTACCCCTGCTTGCTGCCCTGCCCGGTCTTGTCCGAATCCAGTCTGCCTGCGCTGGACGATCCATACATATTGACCATGTACCAGACGAACGCACCTGCCGCCGCGATATACACCAGAGAGCCCAAAAATCCCGGGTCCTTTACCCAGTCACGCCAGTTCACCACCACACCCGGACGCAGCCCCCAGAAGGGGAAACTCAGGCCCACACCCACCAGCAACACGATCGCCACCACTGCCCAGAACCAGTACGGAACCTTAAGCTGCGATTCCGGAATCTTCTCGACCAGCTCCCAGTCTTCCATGCCTCGCTTTTCCAGACGTTCTTCATTCGATGCGTAACCGAAATTATCACGGCGAAGCTCACCCCAGGTTGTGGGTTCTTTCGCCAGTTCAACTGCCTTTATTTGCTGCTCCATCATAGTTCTCCCTTATTCGACAAAATGTTGAAGATTGAAGCGACCGATCCAGCCATCATTGGAACGTACCACTACCACAAAAGGATGGATCCCGTGTTGCAACTTTTGCGACACCGTCAGGAATACCGATGAGCGCCCTACCGATGCCAGATTCACCCTGCTGCTGTTCAGCGTGTAACCATCCTGTGGCAACCCTTCCACCGACACGCTCAATTGTGCCGGACGATAACGCTTGTTGGAAACTTCGATGCGGTAATCACGTGCAGATTGATTATGCGCCGTTTTCAAATATCCTACGGAGAGGTGATAGGGCTGGTACGACCAGACCCCCCAAGAAAACATCACAATGCCCAGCAATGCGATGGGCGCAGTCCAGCGCATTCTGGACAACAACAGGATGGAATTGTCGCGAAAGGTTTTTGCACGCGTCTGCGCACGCTGGCCGAACTCAAACCGCAACAAGCCTGCCTTGCCTTTTTTGGACTGCAAGGTGTTGCAGGCATCGATGCAGTCGCCGCAATTGATGCAGCTGTCATAAATCTGCGTCTTGCGCGGATCAAGATCGATAAAGCAGGTCGTCACGCAATAATTGCATTTCGCGCATTCGTCAGACCGGCTGGCATCGTATAGCACATGCAAGGTTTCCTTGGTCTTGAACGAATGTTGCCAGACCTTGTACACACAGGCAAAACGACACCAGAAATGCCTGAGCACAGAAATGTCCAGCAGGATCATCAGCACCCACACAAAATAAATCCAGTACAGGGAACCGGCCAGCCTGGTATCCGGCCTGAAAATGATAAATGACCACACCACATCCGGCGGATAAAAATACAACAAGGGCAGCAGCGCAAAAAACATCGACGCACCTGCAAATGAGAGTCCCAGCAGCGACCAGTTCAGAACCGTGTTCTTGGCAGCCGCCACCTTGGGCGCCTCGCCGTTCAAACTGACTTCGGCGCGTTTGCCCAGCAATTTGTGGGTCATGTGATTGGCCCACTCCGCCAGCGTATTCTGCGGGCATGCCCAACCGCAGACTACGGTTCCCGCCAGCGAATATAGCGCGACCAATGCGCTGGCAATCATGATCCACAGGCCGGATATCAGAAAGAAATCGGCAAACCATATCTGCCAGCCCAGCACCACCAGCGCGCCATTTTCCGGATCGATGCGAAACAGCCCCGATACCGGAATGATCACCAGCAGGATCAGAATGGCGATCTGAACGGTACGCCGCTTTAATTTGAAATTGCTCGGCTTTGCCCCGGTATTGACGACTTTGACCGGTATGGAAGACAGCGCTTTATTGATAGCAGATGACATGTTTCCCTTAGAATCCTCACTCAATGAACTCATGAAGCGCCATTCGCCTCACAGTCCAGCGGGGACACGGCAAGCAGGCGTAAACGATAGTGTTCCGCCTCCTGCATATTGCCCGCAGACCGCTCCAGATGCCACAGTGCGCGCAATGCGCCCACATGCTCGGGATCGATTTTCAGAATGCGCTGCAATGCCTCGCGCGCGCTCAGCCCCTGCTCGCCCGCCGCTGACCGCGACTGCATCATACTATCAGCAAGTGCGTTGGCAATCCAGCGATCCTGCGGATTCGCCTGATAGGCCAGCCAGATCAATTTGACCGATTTGGCTTCATCGCCCTGAATCGATGCGATCCACGCACGCACAGTCAGTTCGGTTGCCACATAAGCACGACCGAACCGGCTCTTTTCATCCGCACCTATGCCCAATATGTTCACAGCCGCTCCGGCATCAGGATGAAGCTGCAACAACCACATCATCAGATCAGCCAGGTTGACGCTTCCGTCATAACGCGCTCGCGGCAAATTGTATTCGATAAAAGGCAGCCACTCGTCCTGAACCGGGCCGCTGCTGTCGGGAATCGGCCCCCAATAACGGCCCAGCCAAGTCCACACCCCTTCGCCACCGGTAGCCAGACTTTGCCCCTGCGCTGTCATACGCTGTAGATTCTCCTGCATCACGCTGGCCACAGACAGGGTATGCCGGGGGCCTACCAGCGCCAGATGCATGCCATCCATAAACAATTGTGCATCCGGAAACACCTGCTTGAAACTGCGCAGCACCACCTGCAGCGATTGAATATCGAACTGGTTGAGCGCCAGCCACTGAATAAATACCCCGTCAGCAGTCAGGTGGTTTTTCGCCCTCTGAAACTGCTGCACGGACAACAAGGAACCCATGCCTGCCAGATCGGGATGGAACAAGTCACCGATGATCACGTCGTAACTGTGATCTGTGGTATTCAGGTAGTGCCTGGCATCGTCCCGATATATTTGCGCCTGATCCGTGATATGGCCGTTTACCTCAGAAAACCAATGCCCGGCAGCGAATATCGCCCCCTGAGAGAGCTCCACCGCACTGCGATGCAAGTCCGGGAAAGGAATCGCTCCTGCCATCGAAATTCCGGTTCCCAGCCCGAGAAACAGCACGCTGTGCGGCGCCCGATGCAGCAGCAGCGCCAGCCTTGCCTGATCCATCTGAATCTGTACCGCATCGGGATCAGTGGAGGCATCCATGCGCTGCAAATCGCTCAGCAGGACGCGCTGACCATCCTGATGCTGCACCACATGCGTCAATGAAATCGCGTCTTCGTACAGGTAAAGATTCCGGCTGCCTGCTTCGACTTTCGGCAACAATTCATGTACCGGCGGCATATTGCGCAGCGGCCATGCAAGCAATAACATGACAGCGAAACCCGGCCAGACCCATCGCGACTTGACAAAAATCAAGCCAAAAGCCGCAATAACCAACCCTGCAATGGCGACCATCGCCGCGCTGCCGAACAGGGGAATAACAAGCAGACAGGCAAGTCCGGCGCCGAGCCCCCCGCCCAGACAGTTGGCGCCGTATAGCCATACGCCGCTCGCCTCTGCATCCTCATGGCGATGGGCCAACAAGGGCAGCCAGGCGCCCAGAACCAGCGTGACCGGCAGCGTAAACAGCCCGACCATCAGCGCTTGCGAGCAGATAGCGCCAAAAAACGACTGGAACTGGCTCTCCTCCACCCAGGCGGATGCGGCAGGCAGCAGCCACAACCCCAGCAGCACCCCGCCGCCCGCCAGAAAAGGCATCAGATACACCAGGAATTTTTTCGTGCGCGGCAACAACAGGCTGCCCAGCGCGATGCCGAGCAGAAAGACAGCCAGAATCACGCCGAGCACATACTCGGTGCGCAGCATGATCATGCCGTACAGACGCACCCAGCCGATTTCCAGCATGATACTGCCGGCGCCGATACCCGCATAAATCATCAGCGCGAATAAAGGCGGGCGCGGCGATCCTGCTTGAGAGGATGCGTCCTGACCGAAACGGGCAAATTTAGATGAAAACAACGCCGCGCCGCCGACCACGAAGCCCAGCACGGCAACAATTCTCACCGAATCGACCCAGCCCAATGCCGGCAGGCTCCACAACGGAAAAAGCGCGCCGGCCGCACCGCCTATCGTGTTCAAGCCATACAGCTTTCCCAGGGACAGCGGCGTGCGGTCAACCACCTTCAGCACCAGCGCGAACCCCACACCCATTGCAAAGGCCGGAATCAGCAGCAAACCCAGCGCCTCGGCGCCTTGCAGCAGATACCATTGAGTCAATGACAGATGGCCGGAAATATTTTCCAGCCAGGCGCTCATCCGGTGAAGCAAGCCCGGCAACAGCAAGGCGTACAGCGCGATTGCCATCTCAAGTGCGGCAAATACAACCAATGGTTGTTTGTTTTGCCTGGCCCATCTCACGCCCGCCAGACTGCCAAGCCCCAGGCCGATCATGAACGCGGCGACCGTGAGCACTACGCCGAAGATGCTGACGCCGAATTGCATGGATAACATGCGCGACCAGAGCACTTCCAGGGCCAAGCTGGTAAACCCGGAAAGGCCGTAAAAAAATACCACTACCCACCACCACGAAGCCAGGCTGGAAACGCCTGAATTCAGGCCGGGTGTCTGGGCTTGTGACATAGTGTATCTTGGCTGATTAAAGCGCGAAAGTATAATGGATTTTCGCCGGATACAGATTGAGGTCTGTTATGCGGACAATGCCAGCCTGCCTGAAAACCATCGGATATATGCGACGGTTACAGGCCGCTAGAAAGGATAAAACCACACCAGACCGACAATCGCATGGGCGATCGCCATCGTGACACTCAGACCGGCAAACAGCATGTGCGATACAAACACAGGTTTACCGTATACAACCATAGCCAGGCCTAAGCCGCCGGTAATCAAAACCAGAATGAAGAGCACAACCCCCATCAAAAACATGATGCGTTGTTTTTCCTTATCGGTTATCGATTTGGCATGCTCGGTTTCCCTGTGCTGTTTGTTGAATGCCTGCAATATCTGTGCACTTTCTCCTTCTGAAGACTGTTCAATCGCCTGAGCCGGCAGCATACTCAACAAGGAAATCGATGCAATCAGCACGACACAGAAAAAACGCAAAAAAGACCCTTTTCCCAACAAATTCATAAGTTGCAGCATTCTACTTTACCGAAGGATTATGAGCAGTACCGGATGTTTCTCGGGCTGATTTGCTGATCGCCACTCGCCAAGCCAGCACGGCCATTAAAACAAAAGGAGCAAACACCCCCATCAACAAAAATATGAAAATATACCAGGGGGTGGCGATGGTAACGTGTGCGAAACGGTAGCTGTCAACCGCCGCCTGAGCGGATGAAACAACAGTAAAGCTTAACAATGAAATTTTAAATAAAAATTTGTACATCATATACTCCCGTCAAAACCTTTAATTTACAACACTGGAAGCACAGCGAAAGCCATAAAAATCAGATGCGTAATTGGACCACGAATAATCTCTGTGATAGGTAGCGGTAGAGAAAGGGTCACCCTTCCACGAACCGCCCCGTAAAACCTTGTATTGACGACTGACAGGAACCAGATCGGCTACCTTCATGGCTTGATCCTGAGCGTTTTGAACTTTTGCAATCTTGCCCTGAAAAACATCCGCCTGCGCATCCGTTCCCTTATATGGCAGAAAGTCACTGTCGACCCACTCATCCACATTGCCGGCCATGTCATAAACGCCATAGGGACTGACGCCGTTGGCATAAGTCGTAACGAGACTGGCCGACCCGACGTTGTAATAGGTATTCAGGCGGGAAGGATCCATTTCGTTGCCCCAGGGCCAGCGCCTGCCGTCAGTTCCGCGCGCCGCCTTCTCCCATTCCGCTTCGGTAGGCAATCGCTTTCCTGCCCATTTTGCATAGGCTTGAGCGTCAAACCAGTTCACCATGGTAACCGGCAATAACAACGTACCGTCCTGCGCTTTTCCATTTTTCCAGGTTGATGGGGGGCGATGTCCAGTTGCGGCAATAAACCTTGCATATTGCGCATTGGTTACCAGATATTTGTCGATGCGATACGCCTTCAAATCCACCACATGCTGAGGGCGGGAAGCCGCATCGGCATTAGGCAAATCCGTACCCATGATAAATTTGCCCGCAGGTATGAGAACCATTTCATCCAGTTGTTTCCACTGTTCCTTAGGCAACAGTGCATCCGCCTGCGCTACCGTATAACCGGCGATCTCATCCTTCCTGCTTTCGTTCTCGGCGTGAAGCGCAATATCTTCGCCGGCAGCACGAATGCGGGTGGATTCTTCTTTAAGATTATATGTGGCAAGACCACGCATTTCACCCATACGGACTGAGCCCAGACTGACCACATGCAGGCTGCCGCCTATCATGGCCAGAGCAATGCAGGTAATGAGTGTCGCTGACAAGAAGCGTTTCCTTCTTAGCCGCTCTGTCTCACTCAGCACGACATGCTTTTTCACATCCGGCATTACGATTCCTCTTTCAATAAATCATCCTGGCTGTTGCTCGAAGCAACAGCTGATCGACCATAAACATTCTTGATCATCACCTCGCCGAGTATCCCGCCTATCGCTGCCGATTCCATGGCCAGAATGACATAGAGGCCCCACCATCCCATGGGGTTCAGGATGCTGCCATGCGGCACTCCGGTAAAATACAGAATTTGCGCGTAGCTGAAACAACGTACGAACAGAGGCGGAAAATAGCATAGCCATTTTGCGCCCATGCCGAATATCCAGGCCACCAGCAGACCAACAAAAAAGGGAAGAACAAACACATCGACTATCCAGGCGAAACTGAATGTAGACAAACCCGAAAACAGCTCCATTTTGACGCCGAGCAATTTGTCACCCACATAATTGACAAAACAACCCGCCATCAGGGCCAACAAACCGTTCAGAAAACGCTGATTCATTTTTTATACTCCAACCCAGTCAGCTTTTTATATTCAGCTTCCTTTGTTTGCTCAAGATACCAGTCCTTGACCTTGAGACTGGACAGGTACTTAGCCAGCAAACGTCGATCGGCCTCGGGCAGGCTTGCGTAAGAAGGCATAGCATATTCCTTCTTCAGGCGCGTCGGCAATATCTTCTGCGGATCAGGCGACGACAGATAATCGTAAAACCAGTCTTCGGTACGCAAAGAACCGATGCCATCCAGCATGGGGGCCGGGACCGACTCCAGCATGTCTTTAAGCGTCCACAATGAGTGACAATTTTTACAGTTATTCTTACGTATAACATCCATCGCATTTTTGGCGACATCGGAAGAGGCAGTGCTGTAGAAAGGAATGTCATTATCGTGCTTTTCCTTAACGTGCAATTCGGAACGAACTACACTGAAAAGAACGAGCAGTCCGATCGAAACCAGGACAAACTTTTCCCCTGCCTTCATACCGCAGACTTATGTTTTGCAGCTTCTTTGGCCAGAAAACGATTGCGGCTCTCGATTTGAGCCTTGATCACGGTACGGCTCTTGGCGTATTCAGCCGGATCCATTTTTTCCCGATCCTGTTCATCGAACATCACATATTTGATATCTTCATCAAACTGTTCATTCTTCATGCCCCAGCGTATCCAGTAAATCACTGCCACAATAATCATGGCGCCGATGATCAGCCACAGATAAATGGTCCAGCCATCCGGAAGAGTTTCAATAAAATTAGCCATAGCTGTTTACCAAAATAAAATATCAGAAAAGGTAGCCGCCCAACATCTGCAACGCACCAATAATAACCGAAACCACGACACCGATGACAACTGCCGTCAACATCCATCGTTCACCGGATTTCAAATTTTCCTTGCGACTCAGATTGAACATGAGCGTAATAACGATCGCGGAAAAAACCACGATTCCTATCAATAAAAAAACGAAAACACCTACACTGAACTGCTGACTTTGCATGCCTTCGATACTAAGATCAAGCTTTGGTGAAAGCTCCGGACTTAATTGTGAAACCATGAAACCGGTTAAATGCGATTCGAGAGTTTGAATGTTAACTCCTGTTTGTATGCGGACATCAAATAAGCAGGCCCAACTGCCTGCAACGGGCAAATATCGATGAAAACCTAACATCAGCATCTTGAATAGACAAATGCGCCCTTATCCTGGCGGCGCATTTGTTTGCGTGCATTACCTTGATTTCAACAAAAATTCAGAGTGAATTCAAGGCTTGAACTGCATTCAGTCTTTTTGATTGCGGTCAATGAAAAAACTGTAAAGAAATGGCAAACCAAAAGCAATTAAAACAAGCGCTCCAAGTACGACCGGGCCGTTATCGAGTTCTATCATATTATTCTCCGAAAGTTGTGAATATGGATTGGTGATTGCCACCAATCCATCATGCAGAATTAATGGTTGTTATGTCTAGGCTGCCAGGTTGAAGGAGGCAGACGCTTGATGAGCAAAATCACCATAATAAAGAAGTAGCTAAGATAAAAGATATCTATCGTGTAACCCTTATCCCACCACGGCTGCTTTCTTTCATGAGTACCATCGGCTTTGAGATTACCTTCAAAGTTTGCCAGTACGACACGATCACCCACAACCGTGTACTCACCCAAATCCACACCACTCGACATCAGGGTCTCAATCTGCGGCTTGATGATACGCAAGTCGTTCATGGAAAGCGGGTGACGATCTATCATGTCATCCGCAGATCGGCCGCCCATAATACCGCCACCCTTGTTCATCTGAACGATCTTTTTCATCGCTTCATCATCGTTCTGAATCGCCTTGACTTCAGGTGTATCCATCGCCTTGACAAAACCTGCGTACAGCTCAGCCGTTGGGCGTTGGCCCCACAACGGAAACGTCACGGCAAACGCCGTAAGGACAGTCAGAACAACCAGCAGCACGACCGGCATGGGCATACGGTTATTGTCCTCGGTAATTCCACCCAGGTCTTCCTTTTCCCAAAGTTTTTTATCTTCTTCATTGGTCGCGGCATCGCACAACGTGACCAGCGGCTTTTCAAAATTCCAAGACATTTTATTCCTCCTTACTTAAGGCTTAGCATGAAGTCAACCAGGCTGCGGATTTCCGAATCGCTGGCGTAACTAGGAACGTCAGGAGGCGTAACACGCTTACCTTCAGTGTATTCAGTGTACTCGGCTCTCCACTTGACGTAGTCGATCTTGTTGCCGGACGCATCCTTTTCACCCCACAGATAGTCGAAGCGAGGCATGATCGAATGCGGCTGTACCAGACGCGGATTGAAGAAGTGCATCATCAGCCATTCCTTGGAGGAATTGCGTGAACCCACATGCAGCAAGTCCGGCGCCTTACGGTCTGAACCAAATGCGGTTGGCGATTCTCCGTTAAAGTCACCCTGCATAGGTGGCGCGCCGAATACCTGCCAGTCCTGCGTTTGTTCCGGCAACAGGGTATGACACCACCAGCAACCCTCGCGTACAAACATGGTCTTACCCTTGCCAGCGTGCGATACATCTTCATCCTTGGCCACACGCATCACATCAGCCGGAGCCCAGCCTTTGGATGCAGTCAGGTCATTGATGAAACTGATCTGCTTGCCTTGATAAACACCTTTATCCAGAGCGAAGACTGCACCCGCATCCTTGCGTGCATCGGTGATATGCCCCTGCTCAACGCTCATCTGCTCAATACCTTCACCCAAAATACGCGGATGAATAATCCCGGCAGGAAAAGGCGCCCCCGCAGGATAGACATACACAGTCATCGCCTGAGCCAACGGCTGATTTGTCTTCGGGTCATTCTTGAGATAGACGACATAGGGCTTGTTTTTTCCCTGCAACAACGGGTCATCCAGATTGAAACCTGTTTCATGCCCAACCGCCAGTTGTTTTGCAAGCGCAACATCGGTCGAAGACGTTGATGCGATGTTGATGCTCGGGAAGAACAATGTAATCGTCATTGATCCTCCCAGTGCCAGGCCAAATATCCTTGCACCAATCTTATACTCTCTAAATCCAGCCATGCTTGATCTCCCTAAATTTTACTGATGCAGAATATTAACGCTCGTATTGCAACTCGTGAGGCATACGACCTTGTGGCACTACGCTGCCTTTTCTTGCAGTCATCCACATGTTGTACAGCCACAACGTGTTACCGAAGAATACCAGGGTACCCCCGAGCCAACGCGCAATCATATAAGGATGTTCCGCAATGACCACATCAATATAAGGAACCTCGTAAATCTTACCGGCACCCTGAATCAGACCCGCGATCGTCATCGAAACCCAGTAAGTAGTGAAGCCAATCAGCAACAACCAGAAATGCATGTTGGCCAACGTCAGAGAATACAGCTTGCGCTTCAACAACGTTTGCAAACCCAGGTAAACCGCAGCGGCTTCCAGGAACGTCGAGAAGCCAAGTAGCGCCAGGTGTGCATGAGCCACAATCCAGCCGGTTCCATGGATATACCAGTTAATCGCGCGAGTTTGCTGGAAACCACCCTGCATATTCAACGGAATAGCCATCAGACAGCCGGTGATAGTGAAGCGCACTTCGACGTTCTCGACAAACATGTACCATTTGCCCTTCATGGTCAGCATGATGTTGGATACGAATGCAATTGCCGGCACCAGAATCAGCACCCCTTCCACCGATGCAAACGACTTCAACCACTCAGGCAGAGGTGCAGACATCAGGTGATGCGCTGCCGGCGTGGAATAGAACACCACCACAGACCAGAAGTGCAAGTGACCGATACGATGAGAATACAAAGGATTGCCGGTGATTTTTGGAATGGTGTAGTACGCAATCGCAGCTGCCACCGGCGTAATCCACAAACCCAGCACGTTGTGTGCAAACCACCATGTCAGGTATGCCTCGGTAAGACCCGTTAAATGGAAGAATTCAGGCGAATTACCAACCAGGAAAACGATGATCACCATGAAGGTTGCAGCGGCAAAGAACCAGTTAGTCGTGTAGATACCCTGAGTCTTACGATTCAGAATCGTCATCCACACGTTGACAGCGAGCGGAATAAAGACACAAGTTGCCAGATACAGATCGATCGGCCACGGAAAGTCCGAATATTCGCGACCCGATGAAACTCCGGCCCACAACAAGGTCAGCGCAAGCAGCAGACCCGCGTTCCACAGCAGACAGTTCCACAAACCCAGCTTCTCGGACCACAACTTGTTATTTCCCAGTATGGGCGTTATATACATCATGGCCATGGCAAAAGCCATCGAAATCCAGCCAAAAATTACCGCCATCACGTGCACTTGCCGCATATGCCCAAAGGCAAAATACATATCACCGGTCACGAAATCCGGGAATGCGAGCTTCGCCGCATTGAAAGATCCCAAACCCGTCCCGATTACAAACCAGATTATTGAAGAAAATCCGAAGAATACCGCCGCAGAACCCTCTGGTATATCTTCATTCTTGGCCAACAAATATTTAAACATACTTTAATCCCCCTTTATTCAAATGAACAGCGCTAGTGATTATCACCACTATTTTTATTTTCATGTGGAATAAGTATATACCACGAGAGCAACATACTCGAAAATGCCAATAGCACACCCAGTGATCCAGCAATTAAAGCCATAGCAAATACCCCCTTATAAAATTTACACCCGAACGGACAATTCAAGCACCCGAATATATCAGGCTGCTGCCCGTTCTAATTTTTCATGGCGACCCAAGGCAACAACCAGAATCAGACAGAAAGCGACTCCGAATACAATCATCGCCCAGTCTATAAATCCGGTAAATGTCGACGGATCGTATGCTGTTGCGCCATTCCCGCCCCACATTGCAAAACCACCGCGCCCCATAAGACACATCAATGTTGCACCAAACACGCTGCCATTCCCCATTCCAGTCAGCATTCCGCCTATAAAAATCAGCCAAAATGATCGCAGTTCAACAGGCTTATTTGTACTCATCTACCCCCCCTATGCTATTAATTATAAAAAACAAGGCATCTCCCGAAACACATGACCCACTAACACCAACCACGATTTAAATCCCACCTAAATACTCAGCAAAGACTGGTATCCCGTACCCAACCCATCGGCATTCCCAACTCTACAAACAGACTTAGATTGTTGCAAATAGTAAAGATGACACGCATACCTTGTCAAGGGAATTGTTTCATGAAATTACTTACCCCAGCCTTAATAACCACAAGGCTTCGGAGCCATCGCAACTTAACAATCAATCAAGACGGCATCGAAGCTCATGCCTACCAAGAAAAATATCGCCGCTTTATTCCAATGGATGTTTTATTTGAGGCAATTCGGATCATTTGCGCATGTCCGCCTTTAACATTCAAATTTTCCATATGTAAAGGCAATCCGTATGTTTCGTCAAGCCTCACCCGACCTATTCGCAAAACTTTTCATACAGCGTATTTCCCGGTTAATTGAAAAAATTTTCCACCGGCCAGAAGACCGGGGGGTTCAACCGAATAGAAATCGGATAAAACCTTGCATTCTGATTCCAGGCGGACTATTTGTGCAAATAGCTGACTATTGACACCCAACAAACATTACACATACAATCTTTACAGGATATCATCTTGTGGTGTCCAAATATACACAAGGGTCTTTTCTTAACGTATCGTCACGAGGTCACTGCCATGGAACCAACCAATACTTTAAATACCGAAAAAGAACTTAAACTTAAAGAATTGCACGCCCAAGAAGAAAAGCTGAAAGAATTACAAGCTGACTTAGCCAAACTGAACGCTAAAGTTAAAAACCACGAGGAACTTTCTCCTGCCGATACAAAATTTGTCAGCGAACTTGGCTGGATCAGCGCCTTATCTGTTACGATTGCCACCATAGCTGCCAGCATCTAAATAATAGATCACCTACCTCAAGCCAGGCAGATTTAAACATTAAGAGACCTGGAATCGGGATGACTGCAAGCAACATGGTCAAACCTGATTCCTGGCACTCAACCTTCAGTCCGACTTGATTTATTACAGAAATTTTCTTTTCTGTAAAACTTTCTGCGTAGCGAATTAATACACCCTTAACTGCCGCTGCAACCAGTTATATATTGCGTGAAAAAAATGATTCCGCTATACTTCCAAACGCTGCACTTACGTTTTTTGATAAGTCTTATAACAAAATTTGGGGAGTAAGTTATGCCAGTAGAGCTATTAGTACCGATTGTAATTTTTTTGACAGGCGTAATCATTGCCGTGAAACTGGGCGGTATGGGAATTAACCTTCTCGCCGAAAACAATAAAAAGAAATAACCTCTGCATTCTGTTTATTGTTAGATTAAAAAGTGTCCGGCATTAGCCGGGCATTTTATTTGGCTGGCGTTTAATAATTTTCTTCTCCAGCGGTTTCTTAATCGGTTAACGCTGCCTCTTACAGTAACCGCTACTTGTATCCTATCCTCCTCATGAGTCCAGATTCTCTGCATCGCCCTCTACTAAAGTTTCTGCTTTTATCCGCCTTTTCTTTTTTTATCGGAACTGTGCACGGCATGCTGCAGGTCATGCCGCCGATTCGCGCATGGCTGGACTCGATAGGCAGTCCCTATGGCGGCCCAGGGCACATGATAGACCCTTTGGCACACGCACACATGAATCTGGTCGGCGGAGTGGTATTGCTGGCCATGAGTGTTACTTTCTACCTTCTGCCTATTTTCACCGGGAAGCAGATTTATTCGATCAAACTGGTCAATCATACCTTTTGGTGGGTGAGCATAGGCGTTTACAGTTTTTACATCATACAGATGTTTTTTGGCATTACGGAGGGACTGTTGTTGCACAGCAATCCTCAGGAGATACCTGAGATACATCGATTTTATGGTCCGTCGATAGCGCTTTCCGGCACGACCATGCTGATCGGCTTTACCACCTACCTGGCAAATGTTCTGCTGACCGTAATGCAGAAACGAAATTAACCGGCGGACAATTTAAGCGGGAAGAGCAGAGTTTTCTGCTCCATTCCTTGCTGCAAGCGCACCTGAATCAGCGCATTATCTCCGCTTCCTATATCAATCGCTCGCCGGTACGCTCCCATATATCCATCCTGTATAGCCTGCACCCACGGCATGGCATCGTTTCCGCGCAGCGAAACCGTCATATCCTGAATTGGTTTACCGTGCAGCCCTGTCACGATAACGACTATCTCCGACATGCCTGCGAGCGGCGGATTCGGGTGAGTTTCAATGCGAACATCCATCTCTTTCCAGTGTTGAACCGGGATCGAAACTCGCTGCGCTGCGTCGCCACATGCTGAAAGGCCAATAGCAAGTGCCAGCAATAATGTATAGCGCGATATTTTCATTTTGCGATAGGAATAGTTAGATGTATTTAACGCCGGCCCTGTGCATAGGCGTTTACAGAGGCGACCTGTGGACGATAGATAAATCTGTCCGCTGAGCGGCCTGAATACTTGGAGCTAAAGATTACGCTTCAAAGCTTCTCGAGCGGAGTCAAAATTAGCGACTGTGGCAAACTGCCCCTTGTGAAAAACGAATTGCTGTTGCTTACCCGCTCCATCCATGCCGGATACACCAAAGGACTTGCCTGCATAATCAGGAAAATATTTGAGATTCTTTACCAGACTTACCGGATTGCCGCTTTTCCGCACCAGAACCAGACTTTTTTGTCCCACCACAAAACGAACCGGCGAGGACGGCAAAAGCATCAACCTGGTATTGAAAACGCGATTAAATCCTGCAATGGAAAAAAAACAGGTGAGAAAGAAAAACAGGTAACTGGCATTATGATCGCCGTTGTACCATAGACTGACCGAAATGGAGGCAAGCGCGACTACAGTTGGAATATACAGCAGCAAATCCCACCACATCCCCTTTTTATCCGGCAAAAGATCAAATTGCAAAGCTTCCGTCATATGCTCATTTTCCAGTTCGATCCTTCACAACTCATAGATGTCACTCGCAAAAACACCTTCAAAGTATGACCTTGAGAGCTTCATCCATCTCACCCTCCAGCATGCGCCCGGCTTGCTCGAAACGCACAATTCCCTTGCTGTCGATGATAAATGTCCATGGATCGCCCATCACATTGTAGGCCTTATACGCTTGCGGGTTCTCGTACTGATCTATATGTATGAATATGATCCGGCTCTGGTATTTTTCCAGCAAGCCTTTAAGCATTTGCAACTGCTGGTCACAATTGGTGCAGTGCCCGGGCGTGGCGAATTCCAGGACGATGGGCTTGCCAACCAACAAGGCCTTATCAATCGAATATTGATACATCCGTGCGTCAGGCTGCCTGTAAGTGGTCACCTTACTGAAGTTGCCCCCCACATCAGCCAATGTTTTGGTAGGCAAACTCGGCGCCCGAGTTCCCACATTAAAACCGGATGACAATCTTTGATCGCACCCGGATAGCATGCTCAACAACACGCCAAAACATGCAGCAAAAAACACCCTTACATTCATTTTGACTTCTGCCAACCGCAAGTCGTCGTCTTATACAGGTTATAACCCCAGATGATATTGGCCGTCAGAACCAGGGTACCAAATATACCCACAAAAGCCATCAGATGATTGACCATCTTTTCGGCATCGCTGCCTTCCATCAACCCGCCTACCAAACCTGCCATAAGGAAGAATACCACCATCCCGATCAGGCCGAAATTATGCATCCAGAAATGCACTTTGACCAGTTTCAGACTGTATATCTGTCGGCGTGAAACGGTTGGAACCACATAGTACAGCGATGCGAATATCGCCATTTCAACCCATCCCAACAGATTGATGTGTCCGTGCGCCAGTGTGATTAAACGACCATGTGGGCTATAGTCCACAAAATGCCGATAAGCGGGTATGCCGCCCATGATCGCACCCCATGAGAAGCCGATGATGCTGTAAATGATGCATGCGTAAACAAACCACAAAACGTATTTTGTGTATTCAGCGGCTTGTGCCGCGCTGTGCTCAGTGCTTTGCGTCATGCTGACCCTCTTTTGAATTATTTTTCATCCAGTCGCGAATATCGGTGAACTGAGCCTTCCAACCTGCCGGCGTCCACATCTCGACCATGGCATCGATGAAGCTCGATTGACCTTGCGGCGGTTCGAACGAGGAAGAGGATCCCTGATCTGATTTCAGTTCTGATAAAAAAACCGCCATGGCATGCAAATCCGCCTCCGGCAGTTCCGATACATAAGCCGCATCCTTAGGTGGCGCGCCGTGATCCAGCGTCCTAGCACCATATGTCTTTTCAGGATTCTTGAGAAAATTGACGAAGTAGTTCAGGTCATGTTTTGAACCTAATCCATCCAGACCCACCCCCATGCTGGTGCCGCTACCTACCGCATGGTGACAGGCATAACAACCATTTTGTTGATATATTCCGTAGCCACGCTCGCCCTCGGCGGTAAATTCGTAGTGTGTCAACACCGGATATAGCGGCTTATCTGATTTATGTCTTATTGACTCCAGAGAAAAAAAGCTAACCACTGTAATAACTACTAGCAAGCCCACCAAGCCAAAAAGGATTTTTTCCCCAAGTTTCATCTATCGCCAATTCTGCCCCGGTACGCGGGGCTGTGAATCAAAATACAACAATCCATCCAGAACCTACCAGAAGTTCCGGCACCCGTCACGGGTGCCGGAATTCAGGGCAATTTACTTGGTGATTTTAACGTGCTGCATAACCATCTGATTATTGAGCTCCATGCTGTCACCCATAGTGCTTTCCGGAGCCTGTGACAAATAGGCTGCAGCATTATGAATATCGTCATCCGTCAAATTTTTTGCAATGGCTCGCATCTGCCCCATCGGATCGTTGGTGCGGGAAGCGTCACGCCAGTTTGTCAACTGATTGACGATGTAAACATATTTTTGCTGACCAATTTTCGGATAAACCGGATCGGCTCCACGACCATTGAAACCGTGACAGGATTGGCATGCGGAAACCTTGCCTTCCACCCCGTAACGAACAAGAATCTCTCCTTTGTATGGTTCGCCAACCGCTGTTCCAGCCGCCTTCAATCCCTTCAGATCCGAAGTTTCTCCCGATTTCGGCAATGTATTGACATAAGCGGATATATCGCGTTTTTCCTGTTCGGAGAGCGATTTGGCAAAGCCGTTCATCACTGCGCCCAACCCCTGAGGCGTACGCTTGTCCTCGGCAAAATTTGTCAATTGTTTGACTATGTATACATAGCCAAGATTGGCAAGCCTGGGGGTACCCATATCATCATTCCCCATTGCCTTTTCGCCATGGCACGTCACACAGGCAGTCACACCAGCATCCGGTTTGCCATTTTCGAAAATATTTTTCCCGTTTGAGGCATTCGCTGTGACTGCACCGTCTCCGGCAAAGCTAACACCTGAAAAAGCCAGCAAGGCGACTGTCCCCCAACACACCTTCGCCAATTTAGATAATCTAAGCATGCATCCCTCCCCACTCAAAAATTTTTTAATTACCTGCAACGAGTGCAGATCAGAACGATTTCATTCCTTCGTCAGATGATCAGGAATTTTTTTTCGTCGCAACAAAAACCAAACCGAATAAAAACACGAAAATACCTAAATACATAAGAACGACTTCGCTGGTTGTAACATCTGGTTCAAGCATTTACATCTCCCTGGATACTTATGATTATAAAAATGGACCCACTCACCCTACCCTCACCCTAGAGGACACCAGCACTTTATCATCAAGAAATTCATGAAGCAAGAAGGTTATTATCAACCAAGTCATAATTTCCAGTCAAAACAACCCAATCACCCTGACAATCCGGCGCAAACAACAGCCGAGACGCTCGCTCCCTGACTATTTCGCTCTTTCGACACAAGGCGAACTGCGCGACATAGGCATGTCTGTGACAAACTCATCCGATTGATCTGCATCAATATGTTGCATTATTTACCATGGCAGATCCGATGAACCATGCTATATAAAGATTTCTTCATAAAACTTCGTTGCATTTTCGCAACTATCCTTGACACTGTGCGAAATGCTCGCTTTGCCTGAAATAAAGCGAACCGACGGGCAGTACACCCGATCAGAGTATCTGCGGTATTGCCGCGCTATTCACACCCCATGATTCCGGCTGCCCGGACAGGCTGGCAGCCTGCGGAAAAACACGGGTGCTGTTATAATTCATGCCAATTTTTTTCGCACGCTTACATGAATATCCTTTACGAAGAAGACGGCAGTTTTAAGGTCGGCAGTATCATGACCGACAATACCAGCTCCCTGCAAATCGAAAGTCTGTCCGGCAAACGCAGCAAGGTCAAGGCCGGCAACGTGATGTTGCACTTTAGCCAACCATCCATCCCGGAATTTTTGCCTCAGGCGGAGGCGCTTGCCGCAGACATTGATGTGGAATTCCTGTGGGAATGCTGCCCTCCCGATGAGTTCGGCTTCGAGCAGATTGCCACTGAATATTTCGGCCATAAGCCCGACCCTCTTGAAGCTGCCGCCGCGCTGATACGATTGCACAGTGCGCCTGTCTATTTTCACAGAAAGGGCAAGGGGCGTTACCGCGCCGCGCCCCCTGACGTGCTCAAAGCCGCCCTGGCGGGCGCCGAGAAAAAACGTCAGGCTCAGGCGGCTCAGGCGCACATGACAGCACAGCTGATCCGTTTTGAGTTGCCGCCCGAATTCACCGATCTCCTCACGCAACTGCTCTATAACCCTGATCGCAACACCATCGAAGTCAAGGCGCTGGAAGCCGCCTGTGCAGCCACGCATTTGTCCGCAGTTCACCTGCTGGATCGTTGCGGCGCGCTGCCTTCCAGTCACGAATATCATTTACAGAAATTTCTGTTCGAGAATTTTCCCAGGGGCACAGGATTCCCCTCTGTCGAACTGGCCACATGGGACGAATTGCCTATGGGCGCAGTGAACGCCTTCAGCATAGACGACGCGACCACCACCGAGATCGACGATGCATTCTCGGTTGAAAAACTATCCAACGGCAACTGGCGCATCGGCGTGCACATCGCAGCCCCGGCGCTGGGCATGCCGCGCGATTCCGACGGCGACAAGATTGCCGCAGCACGCCTATCCACCGTCTACATGCCCGGACAAAAGATCACCATGTTGCCGGACAGCGTGGTGCAAGCCTTCACGCTGTGCGCTGATCGAATCTGCCCTGCACTGTCCATGTACATCGAAGTCGAGCAGGCAACCCTGTCCATTATGAATTATGAAAGCCGGGTCGAGCGCGTGCATGTCGCGGCAAATCTGCGCCACGACACGCTCGAACCCTTGTTCAACGAGGAGACACTGGCAACAGGAAAGCTCGATTATCCGTACGCCGAAGAACTGACACTGCTATGGCATCTGGTGCAAAAGCTGGAGGCCGGACGGGGCAAGTCGTCAGACAGCCAGCAACAGGTCGATTATAATTTTAACATTGCGAACGACCATGTCAGCATCACCACACGCCGTCGCGGTTCCCCGATCGACAAGGTGGTCTCCGAACTGATGATTCTGGTCAACTGCGAATGGGGCAAGCATTTAGCCGAACACGGCTTCCCGGGCATCTATCGCACCCAGCAGGGCGGCAAGGTCAGGATGAGCACAGTCGCGGCCCCCCATCAGGGACTGGGCGTGGCGCAATACATGTGGTCCAGCTCGCCGCTGCGCCGTTATGTGGATATGGTGAATCAACGCCAGATTATCGCCATGCTGAGAGGCGAAGCGGCGGCGTATCCGAAGAACGACACCGCACTGTATGCGATCCTGCGCGACTTCGACACTATGTACACGATTTATAACGAATTCCAGCGCAACATGGAGCGTTACTGGTGTTTGCGCTGGCTGCAACAGGAACAGGCCGAACTGATTGAAGCCGTGGTACTACGTGAAAACCTGGTCAAAATGACCGAAATTCCGCTGGTATTCCGCGCGCCCTCCCTGCCCGAACAACTGCCTGCCCAGACCCGCGTGCAACTTGCTGTCACGGCTATTGATCTGCTTGACCTGTCGTTGCAGACCCGCTATGTTGCCACGATAGCCACCGGCAGCGGAACGGCAGAGGAAACCGAAGAAGAAACGGCAGAGTCTGTTGAAGCGGTTATGACAGTTTCTGAAACAGAGGGCGGGGAAACAGCTTGCTGACCACGCTGAAAACGAGCGTTTTACTGTCGATGCTGTTTTCCATCGCACTGCATGCGCTCGCCCTGTTCGGCATAAGTCTGGTGTTGCCCGATCCGCACAGCACTGCTGCCACCATGCAACCTTTGCATGTAGTCCTGGTCAACAGCCGTTCAAAATCGAAACCCCTCAAAGCCGATGCACTGGCGCAGGCCAATCTCGATGGCGGCGGCAACACGACTGAAGATCGCCAGGCGAAAACCATGCTGCCGAATATCCGCGACGACAACCGGATCACGCCTGAGCAATCCGCCAAACAGGTGGCGCGTCTGGAAGAAGAGTCCCGGCGCGTGCTGACCCGTCTCAAAAGCAGCTACGACCTTGCCCCCCCCCAACCCAAGAAACAGCCCGACACGGCAAGCGCAGAGGAACTGGTGCAGCGCAGCCTGGAAATTGCCCGCCTTGAGGCGCAAATCAACAAGAACAATGATTATTATCAAAAAATGCCGCGCCGCAAATTTATCGGCGCACGAACTCAGGAATACCGCTACGCCCAATATATCGAGGACTGGCGCGTCAAAGTGGAACGCATCGGCAATCTGAACTATCCGGAACAGGCCAGGCGCGAACAGATCTACGGAAAATTGCAGCTCAGTGTCGCTATCAGGGCGGATGGCAGCGTGGAGAGCATCGAAGTCAGCCGATCATCCGGACACCGCATCCTGGATGCGGCGGCAATGCGCATAGTCAAGCTCGCCGGACCTTTTTCCCCGCTGCCCCCTGACATTGCCAAAGACGTCGACATCCTGACGATTACCCGCACCTGGTCGTTTACCCCGTCCGACAAGCTGGAAAGCGAATAAACTCCTTGTCCCGTCAGACCTTATTGGTTAAAGTGCGCGCCATGCGTTATCCTCTGTTTGCCAGACTGCTGCTGATATTCACCCTGCTGTTTGTGCAGACGGGTGGCCTGATGCATGAAATTTCGCATGCACTGGCAAGCCAGTCGCATTCCGACCATACGCTGTCACATGAAAAACACTGCGACCTCTGCGCGGCCTACGCACAGCTGGGATCCGCGCTCGGCAGCCAACCCATTCAGTTCAACTCCGTTGAACAGCGTACTGTTTTAACAGACGCATCGTTCAACCCCCTCTGCGCCATCCCCGCATTCACCGCCTTCGCGGCGCGCGCCCCGCCCTGCCTCGCCTGAATCCGATTCAACTTGCCTGTGCCTAACGCATGGGGAATTGTCATTGTTTTTTGGAGTTAGGAAATGTCATCGTTTAAAATTTTGACGGGAAGCGCATTGGCGCCGGCCCTGTTGTTCGGCATCACTGTCCATGCCGCACCCGCCTCGGCCTCGGAAGTCGCAGGCCTCGTTCAGGACAGCCTGGGGCGCCCCATTGCAGGCGCCGCCTTAAGCCTCAGAACGGTTACCGCAAGCGTTATTGGCCATGCGCTAAGCGATGCCGGCGGTCGCTTTGTCTTTAGCGGTGTCGCTCAGGGCACCTTTGCCATTCAGGCAGAAAAATCCGGTTTTCAAATGGGCACGTCCATCGTCACACTGGTCAATGGCGCGAATGCCCGGACAACGGTTACGCTCGCTGCTGTGCAAGCGCTCGAAATTCAAATCGCGGCAAAACGCCTTATCCGAGCCCAAAACGGCTTGTCTCCCGAAACAGGCGGCAGCGTCTACCGCTTCGATGCCGAGGATATCCAGAAATTACCGCAGGGGGAAGCGACTCCCCTCAATCAGGTGTTGCTCCAGGCGCCCGGGGTCGTCAATGATTCCTATGGGCAAATACACATACGCGGCGATCATGGCAACATACAATATCGCATCAACGGCGTGATGCTGCCTGAAGGCATCAGCGGATTTGGTCAGACGCTGGACACACGCTTCGCGCAGAATATCGACCTGCTGACCGGCGCTTTGCCTGCCCAGTATGGTTATCGCACGGCCGGGGTCGTCGAAATCCACACCAAGAGCAAATTTGACGCAGGCGGCAACCTCGATTTGTATGGCGGCAGCAATGGAACGTTCAATCCCAGCTTCGAATATGGCAACACGATCGGTGATTTTTCCTATTTCGTCGAAGCTTCATACCTCTCCAGCAACATCGGCATCGAAAACCCGACCTCCAGCAGCAATCCGCTGCATGACTCGACCTCCCAGCGCAAAGCCTTTACCTACCTGTCCTATCTGCTCAACCCCACCACCAAGGTAAGTTTAATGGTAGGGGTTTATGACGGCTCCTTCCAGATCCCGAACAATCCCGGACAGGCGCCGGACCCCAACAATCTGGGGATACTCGGTCAAATGAATTCGAGCGGATACAACACGAACACGTTGAACTCCGCTACCTTGAACGACCAGCAGCGTGAAACAAACCGTTTCGCGGTTACCTCACTGCAAGGATCGTTCAGTGACCGCAGCGACTATCAGGTCTCCCTGTTTACGCGTTATTCCAGCTTTCATTACCTGCCGGATATTGCCGGCAACCTGGCTTTCAACGGCGTGGCGTCAGACGTCTTCCGCAGCAGTTCCAGCGCCGGCATACAGGCCGACAGCAGCTACCGGCTGAACGACACTCATACGCTGCGTATGGGTCTGTTCGGCAGCAGCGAAAATGTTGTGAGCAACAATACCTCTACCCTGTTCCCGCTCGCTGCGGGTCTCGTTTCAGGCCCCGCCTATTTAATCTCCGACAATACTTCCAGAAACGGCAACACCCTGCTGGGAGCCTATCTGCAGGATGAATGGAAGGCGAGCGGTAAATTGACCATCAACTATGGCGGGCGCTTCGACGCGGTGAGCGCCTACGTCAACGAACAACAGTTCAGCCCCAGACTGGGCTTGATTTACAAGGCCAGCGAGCAGACCGCCTGGCATGCGGGTTATTCGCGTTACTTCACGCCGCCCCCGACTGAACTGGTATCCCAATCCAGCGTGGCGCTGTTCCAGAACACCACGGGCGCCGCTGTCGGCCCGAATCTGAATGCGCAGGTGAAGTCGGAAAGATCCAACTATCTGGATGCCGGCGTTACTCATCAGCTGACGCAGACTGTCAGCCTGGGTGTGGATACGTTTTACAAGCAAAGCACAAACGTCATAGACGAAGGCCAGTTCGGGCCTGCGCTGCTGATGACGCCCTACAACTACGCACAAGGAAAAATTTACGGAATCGAATTGACCGGCAACTACAAGTCCGGCCACGTTTCAGGCTATGCCAATCTGGCCAGAACTGTCAGCATGGCTCGTGACATCATCTCGGGCCAGTACCTGTTCGATCAGGCCACCCTTAACTATGCGGCCAACAACTGGATTAATGTCGACCACCAGCAAGCGCTGACCATTTCAACCGGCGGCGCCTATCTGTTGTCCGGCACCAGCCTGAGCGGCAATCTGACCTTCCAGAGCGGTCTGCGCAACGGCTTTGCCAACACCACCAGCCTGCCTTCCTATACCGTATTAAATCTAGGGGCAAGCCGAAATATGAGTTTCGCTGGAATAGGCGCCGTCGAAGCCAGGCTGGTGATCAACAACGTGCTGGACAAGGTTTACCAAATCCGCGATGGCTCGGGAATAGGCGTATTTGCCCCGCAATATGGCCCAAGACGCGGTTTGTTTGCAGGTTTGAGCAAGAAATTCTGATTGGCCGACACCCCTTTCAACCCTTCAAGATCAAAAGGACAACCATGCAAGACATCCAGGAAGCACTTCAGGCTTTAAAATTTGGCGGCGCGATGGTCTATCCGCTGCTGTTACTCGCCGTACTGGCGATCGTCATCAGCATAGACAAGCTGTTCGTCTATTGGCGCTATGTGCGTTTGCCGCAAAAACTGCTGGATCTGGTTGAAACTTATGGCTTTGCCTGGGCCGATCTGGAACGGGATCTGGCCGCTTTAGCTCCCAATAACTACTTCGCCCGATTCTTCAGGGTCATCATCGAAAATCGGGTAAAACCTGCCTGGTGGGTTGAATCCCGTGCCGGTGACGAGGCGAAGCTGATCGAAAACTCCCTGAGCCGTGGTCTTTGGGTACTGGAAACCGTGGTCACGGCGGCGCCGCTCCTGGGTCTGCTGGGCACCATCACCGGCATGATGCATTCATTCCAGCTCATCGGCGGAAACGGTCTGGTGGATCCTACCGGCGTTACCGGCGGGGTGGCTCAGGCGCTGATCGCCACGGCGCTGGGTTTATTCATTGCGATCACCGCACTGTTTGCCTTCAACTTCTTCTCACACCGCCAGTCGCAGGCGCTCGACGAGATGGAGCGACTGGGCACCCGTTTGCTGGACAACATCCGTCTGGATGAACAGGAGAGGGAAACAGCCCATGAAACTGCGTAGATCACGAAAGCCTGCGAAGGGGCGCATTGAAATCATCCCGATGATAGACGTGATGTTTTTCCTGCTGGCGACCTTCATGTTGGCCTCCTTGTCGATGCAGAACCTGCACTCGCTGACCGTCAACCTGCCCGCCGGACATGCAGCCCCGATGCAGGCCAAGACACCGGTAACGCTCACCATCACCCCGGATAGTAAAATTTTTATCGGCAAAACACAGGTAACGCTGGATACACTGGCTGCAACCTTGAAGCCGCTGTTGCACGGTCCCGAGTCCAGCGTGATCGTGGCCGCCGACAGCGCAGCGCCCAACGGCATCACCGTCCAGGCCATGTTGCGCGCAAGAGAAGCAGGCGCACAGCACTTTCTCATCGCCGTCAAACATGTCGACTGATGCTCTCCCTCACCCAAACCCTCTCCCGGAGGGAGAGGGGACAAACGTGCTGCTACGCAACTTTCACGTTAATGACAGCCCGTGGCGCAGGCTACCCTGGACCCTGCCGACAGCACTCGCGCTGGGAGGCGCAGCACTTTGGGCTGCCGCCTATTTCACGGGAAAACCCGTCGAGCGTCTCCCTGAACCACCCGCCATCGAGGCACAGGTAATCGAAATTCCTGTGGCCGGCAAGCCGCCTGAGGAAAAGAAAGTTGCGCCGCCCTCGCCGCAGGCGCCACAGCGCACACCAGCCGGCCCCACCCCGCCTGCCATCCGGGAAGAAAAATCCACTGCCGCACCGGCGCCACCTCAACCGGCAACACCTGCCCCACCCCAGGCGCCGCCCTTACCCAAAGCCGCACCCGATGCAGCCGCCTCGAATCTCGCGGCTAGCAGCGGCGCTCAGGCTATCGTACGCCCCATGCCGCAAATTCCTGATGATCTAAGACAGGAGGCGCTGAGCACCACGGCCATCGCGCGCTTTCATGTGGCAACTGACGGTACCGTGACAGTCGAACTCGTCAAACCCACCCCCAACCCCAGACTCAATCGCCTGTTGCTCGACACTCTGAAAAACTGGCGCTTTTTTCCCGCCATGAAAGATGGAAAACCAGTTGAATCCACACAGGAAATTTCAATCAAGGTCGACGTGCAGTAACTAAAAACATTTTTTCAACAACAAAAGACACGAAGTGCGGCTCATTCTTCTTTACAATGCGCGCTGTTTCAATATTTCTTAATGTTTAAAACTCAGAATTTTGCGAGCATCCGCTTTGCGGATTGCCTGCTAAAAACACTGGGGATGAAACGCAAGGAGCCGCGCAGCGAATGACGCAGGCATATCAGATTGATAGACAAGGAATGAGCGAGCACGCGACGCTGCGGTTCGCCCAAAAAATGAATTTTTAAAAATGACCGACCGTTACGCCGTCATCGGCAACCCTATCGCCCACAGCAAATCGCCGCAAATCCACCAGATGTTTGCCGAACAAACGGGAGAAGACATCCGCTATGAAGCCATCGAATCACCGCCGGACGGTTTCGCCGCCACCATAGAACGACTGCGCGAAGCAGGTTACAAGGGTTGCAATGTCACCGTACCTTTTAAATTTAACGCATTCAAGATCGCAACCGAACTGAGCGAGAGGGCGCGGGCAGCCGAGGCGGTTAATACGCTCAGTTTTGCAGGCGATACCATCCTCGGCGACAACACCGACGGCGCAGGATTGGTACGTGACATTGAGCAGAATCTCGGTATTTCGTTACAAGATAAAAAAGTCTTGTTAATGGGCGCCGGCGGCGCATCCTATGGCGTGGTTTTGCCGCTACTGACAGCTGGCGCAGCGCTGTCCATAGCCAATCGCACCCCCGAGCGTGCAGTCGAACTGGCGAAGAAATTTGCATCCTCCTCAGTCCGGGGCGGCGGCTATGCCGATCTGACAGGCTCGCAATTCGATGTCATCATCAACGCCACTTCCGCAGGGCTGACGGACAGCAAAATTCCGCTACCTGCCTCTCCCCTTTTCCCAAAGGGGGGACAGGGGGGGATTTTTGCACAAGGTTCGTTGGCCTACGACATGATGTATGGACGCGAGACGCCGTTCATGGCATTTGCCCGTGCCAACGGTGCTGCCATCGTTGTTGATGGGCTGGGGATGCTCATCGAACAGGCTGCCGAAGCGTTTTATATCTGGCGCGGCGTGCGGCCCGAAACCGCGCCTGTCATCGCTGCGCTACGAGCATGAAAACACTCTGGGGCTGGCTGTGGCGCGGCATGACGATCGCTTTTCTGCTGTTGCTGCTTTATCAGGTATGGATATTTGCGCATGTACTCTGGTGGATCAAATATAACCCGTCCACCAGCGCATTCATGGAAACCCGACTGGCGGCCATGCAGGACACCAATCCGGATGCCAGGCTTCAGTACAGTTGGGTGCCTTATGCCAAGATATCCAACAACCTGAAGCGCGCGCTGGTTGCCTCTGAAGATGCCAACTTTGTCGACCATGAGGGCTTTGACTGGGACGGCATACAAAAAGCCTACCAGAAAGACATCAGGAAGGGAAAAATCGTTGCAGGCGGCTCCACCATCAGCCAGCAACTGGCCAAGAATCTGTTTCTTTCGGGAAAACGCTCGCCTTTTCGCAAGGTCGAGGAAGCGGCGATCACCGTGATGATGGAAGCCGTGATGGACAAGCAGCGCATCTTCGAGATTTATCTCAACGTGATCGAATGGGGCAACGGCGTGTTCGGCGCTGAGGCCGCCGCACGCCATTACTACCACATCAGCGCCTCACAACTCTCGGCAGCGCAAGCCGCCAAGCTGGCTGCAATGGTGCCCAATCCGCGCTATTACGACAAACACTTCAACGCGCCCGGCCTGATGAAGAAGACCGGCATCATCATGGTACGCATGAATTCGTCGGATATCCCGTAAGCTCGCAGGATGTGGTGACATCGCTGCCGGGACAAAAGTTTTTCGTAACGGAACCGCATCATTCGGCATGTTTGCGAGCGGTGCGTGCCTTACCGCATCCTACGCAATAACCTTTTCTCCGGCGAACAACTGCTGTACTGTTTCGCGTTCGCGCACCAGGTGCACCGCGGCCCCGTCCACCATCACTTCGGCGGCGCGCGGCCTGGTGTTGTAATTGGAGCTCATGCTCATTCCGTAAGCACCGGCCGACATCACCGCCAGCAACGATTGCGGGGCGATGGCCAGTTCGCGCGCATGGCCTAAAAAGTCGCCTGTCTCGCAGATGGGGCCGACCACTTCGTAGGTCTGCATATCATGATCTTCGCGCACCACCGGCAGAATGCCGTGATAGGCATCGTACAGCGCCGGGCGCATCAGATCGTTCATCGCGGCGTCCACGATGGCGAAATTCTTTTCCTCACCGGGCTTGATGTATTCCACGCGCGTGAGCAACACGCCTGCATTGCCGACCAGCACCCGTCCCGGCTCCAGAATGAGTTTCTGCGTGCGCCCCTGCAATGCGGAAAGCAGCGCCGCGATGTAATCGGAAATCGCAGGCGGCGTCTCGTCCTGGTAGCAAATCCCCAGGCCGCCGCCCAGATCGAGGTGTTCCAGCTCTATTCCCTCATGCGATAACGCATCCACCAGCAGCAATACCTTTTCAACGGCGGCGATGAACGGACTGGTCTCGGTCAGCTGCGAGCCGATATGACAGTCCATGCCGGTGATGCGCAGGTTGCTCAGCTTGGCCGCCTTGCGATACAAGGCAATCGCCTCGGTGTACGCCACGCCGAATTTGTTCTGCTTCAATCCGGTGGAAATATAAGGATGGGTTTTCGCATCCACGTCCGGGTTCACGCGCAGGCTGATGGCAGCCGTCTTGCCCATGCTGCCCGCCACTGCGTTCAGCCTGTCCAACTCGGCGGCCGATTCCACGTTAAAACACAGAATATCGGCCTCCAGCGCCATGCGCATTTCTGAAGTCGTCTTGCCCACGCCGGAAAACACCACCTTGCGCGCATCGCCGCCCGCCGCCAGCACCCGCTGCAATTCTCCGCCCGAGACGATATCGAAACCCGCACCCAGACGCGCGAACAGGTTCAGGATTGCAAGATTGGCATTGGCTTTCACCGCATAACAGAGCAGATGATCCCGCCCTTGCAGGGCGTCGGAAAACTGACGGAAACCTTCAGTCAAGGCAGCACGCGAATACACATAACAGGGCGTACCATACAGCGCCGCGATGTCCGCCAGCGGCACCTGCTCTGCATGCAATTGATTATCCTTATAGTTAAAGTGATTGCTCATAATTATTTGCCTGCCGCCGGAATCTCCGGAACTGCGGATGCCGCCGGTGCAACGGATGCGGCGGCCTTGTGCACCACAGGCACAGGCATGGTCAGCGGGCCTTTTCGCCCGCAACCTTGCAATAACAGCGCGAAAACAACGATAATGCCAACTGATGTTTTAAGCCGCATGTTCACTTCCCTGAAATTTAAAGAGCGAGATTATAAAGGTTTCCCATGAACGAGAGTGAATTCAACCAACTGGCCGATGTTGCACTGGCAAGAATAGAAACAGCCATCGATGAGTGCGGGGTCGATTGCAACCGCAGCGGCAACCTGCTGGAAGTCGAATTCGACAACGGAGCCAAGATCATCATCAACCGGCACGACATCAACCGGGAAATCTGGGTCGCCGCCAAATCAGGCGGATTTCATTATGCCTGGCAGGACGGTGCATGGATCAGCCAGCGCGACGGCAGCGACCTGTACGCAAAATTGACTGAACTGTTTACCGCACAGGGTGAAACAATCGGTTTCTGAACAGCAGTCAATTCAGAAGCTGATTTGACTTTCACCCCCCCACGTCAAGTACGCCCTAGCGGGCGCAGCATAAAAAAACGCCCGTTCCGGGCGCTTTTTTATGCTGCATATATTGCCTGCTGAAATGAGTCAGCTTGCAGATGACTTCGGCAAGTTACTGAGCTCGCCAAACGGCTAACAAAAAACTCAGGCGAAATTTTTCGCGACGAAGTCCCAGTTGACCAGATTATTCAAATAAGTTTCGACAAATTTCGGACGCATATTGCGGTAATCGATATAGTAGGCATGTTCCCATACGTCTACGCACAGCAAGGCTTTGTCAGCAGTAGTCAGCGGTGTGCCGGCTGCGCCCATGTTAACGATATCAAGCGTACCGTCGGCCTTCTTGACCAGCCATGTCCAGCCTGAACCGAAATTGCCGACCGCCGAAGTCTGGAAAGCCTTTTTGAAATCATCCAAGCTGCCCCATTTGGCGTTAATTGCAGCGGCCAGTGCGCCGGCTGGTGCGCCGCCGCCTGCTGGCTTCATGCAGTTCCAGAAGAAGGTATGATTCCACACTTGAGCGGCATTGTTGTAGATGCCGCCGGCAGGCGCCTTCTTGATGATGGCTTCCAGATCCAGCGACTCGAATTCCGTGCCCTTGATCAGGTTGTTCAGGTTGGTCACATACGCCTGATGATGCTTGGCATAGTGATACTCGAATGTTTCCTTGGACATGTGTGGCTGCAATGCATCCATTGCGTAAGGCAGGGCTGGCAGAGTATGTTCCATGTTATTTCCTCTTATTTAAAAGTTGCAAATTTTACAGGCTTTCGGATGGCGAAATAATACCACGGCTTTTTACTATGTCTTATATCAATTTGCCTCGCGGATACTATGAGCAGCTTATCTTTCGAGCAGATGCAGCTTGTTCTTCACGCTCAGCCATTCATCCGCATCGGCCGGCGGATCTTTCTTTTCGACGATCACGCCCCACAACTTGGACAGTTCCGCATTCAATGCGGTGAAATGGCGCTGATCCTCGGGCAAATCATCTTCAGCAAATATCGCCTCAGCCGGGCATTCGGCCACACACAAGGTACAGTCGATGCATTCATCAGGGTCGATCACCAGAAAGTTCGGGCCTTCACGAAAACAATCCACCGGGCAAACATCCACACAGTCGGTGAACTTGCATTTAATACAGCTTTCCGAAACCACATACGTCATGTCGCTACTCCAAATGGCAAAAGTTCCGGCATTTTAGCAGAGCATTTACGCAGGGGTTCATTTTGCGGGGGTAATTCTGAGGATATTCGGCATGAATTTAGTTTGAATACGTTTGCAAAGGCGATTATGCTCTCAACCGTTCCCGCAATGTAGATAAAAACAACATACTGTTTTTTATTGGCTTTTTACAATTATGCTTTCAAAGCAAACATCTGCATCGATCCCATGTTAGATAAAAGGTTTTAGCGAAGAATTTGATAAGGATTTCTTCGCAAGACTATGAAATTATGTGCAGCGCATTCAGCCTTTACCGTCATAGAGCGAGAATTAACTTTTAAGGCCGCCATGTTTTGATGCTCTGTAATTGTAATTTTTTGGATAGCTGATTGGCCTCAAGGGTGCGGAACAAGAATGAAACGTAAATTTCAGGCAAGCTTTAACGGATTTCACGTCGACAGCAGCGCAGGAGTACGCCATAAAAGCGCCGGTGAAATAAAACTGCAGGCGAAGGAATTGGCCGTACTCGTAGAACTCATTCTTAACGCAGGCAAACTGGTAACCAAGGAAGACCTGATCAAATCCGTATGGGGCGATTCTTCCATATCCGATTCGAGCATTGCGCGCTGCATTTCCGACATCAAATCACAACTTAAAACAGCCGATCCGGGTGCAGACAGCCTGATCAAAATGGTTTACGGGCAAGGCTATAAATTCGTCGGAGAAATCTCATCCAGCGCCTCTTTCCTCTGTGAGGAAAGCTTCTCCGTACTCATCAACATCTCACCTGATTTTATTTTATTCAAGGATGGCGATGGTCGCTGGTTGACGGCCAATCGTATTGCATTGCAAACATTCAATCTTGAAGGGATAAAATGGCAGGGCAAGACCGATATGGAATTGGCAAACCTGCTTCCCCCGCACTATCGTCCCGCATTGGAAGCGTGCATAACCAGCGATGCAACCGCCTGGGAAAACAAGCTTCCCAGCCGGCTGTTTGAGACTGTACAGCTGGAAGATGGAGCGAGCCGTCACTTCGATGTCGTAAAATCGCCGCTTTTCCATAAGGATGGCAGCCGCAATCTTTTGATCATCTTCGGTCATGACGTCACCGACCTGCTGGTTCTGGTCGAAAGGCAACGATTGTCCGAACAGGTGTTAGCCAACAGTCGCGAAGCGGTCATGATTACCGATACCGGCAATCGCATTGTATCGGTCAATCGTGCGTTTTCGACCGTAACCGGATATACGGAAGCAGAAGCACTCGGCAAGAACCCGCACATGCTGTCTTCAGGCCGCCACGGCCGGGATTTTTATCAGTTGCTCTGGCACCAACTCACGGCAAACGGGGCTTGGCGGGGAGAAATATGGAACAAGAGAAAAAATGGCGAGATATATCCTCAATGGCTGGACATCAGTGCGGTTCATGATCGCAACGGGAAGCCGAGCAACTACATCGCCATTTTTTCAGATCTGTCCGAACGCAGCAATACGGAGAGCCAACTCAAATTTTTAGCTTATCACGATCCGCTCACCCGATTGCCCAACCGATTGTTGCTGGAAGACCGTTTCAAACAAGCACTCGCTGCCGCAGTGCGCGAAAACACCAGGCTGGCGGTGCTCTTTATTGACCTTGACAAATTCAAGCAGATCAACGATTCGCTGGGACATGCAGCTGGCGACCAATTGCTCCAGGTGGTCGCCCAACGCCTGGAACATTCCGTCCGTGAAGTGGATACCGTCTGCCGGATTGGAGGCGATGAATTTGTAGTGCTGCTCACCGGCTTGGCGACCATCGATGCCGTAACGCATATCGCGGAAAAAATTCTGGCGCAAATATCCAAACAATTTACTGTCGGAGAGGATAACGTGACTTCGACACTCAGCATCGGCATCTCCCTGTATCCGGATGACGGACAGGATCTGGACGCGCTGTTGCGCATGGCCGACGCTTCAATGTACCATGCAAAAAATTGCGGCAGGAATACCTACCGTTTTTTTACAGAACAAATAAACACCGACCACGCCGTGCGTCGGAGGCTTACTTCATCCGGTTAAATTTAATAACGCTAACGCATTCTGCACTTCACAGCGCGCCGTTTTTTAGATAGGATGCGCGTTCAAGCAATATCATCCGTTAGAACGTCCACTGCGTTAAAACCAGATTTATTCCTAAATTCATAGCGAGATTCAATCATGAGCGAACATATTCATTACGTTACCGATGCCACTTTTGACGCCGACGTCACCCAGGCCGCCCTGCCCGTACTGGTCGACTACTGGGCTGAGTGGTGCGGCCCCTGCCGCATGATCGCTCCCATCCTGGACGAAGTGGCCAAGGAATATGCAGGGCGCCTGACGGTGGCAAAACTGAACGTCGATGAGAACCAGCAAACCCCTCAGAAATTTGGCGTACGCGGCATCCCGACTCTGATGCTGTTCAAGAACGGCAATATCGAAGCCACCAAGGTGGGCGCGCTATCGAAATCCCAATTGACGGCTTTTATTGACAGTCACATCTAAAGCGTTTATTCTCACACCCGCTAAGCTTTCTGGGGCGTACATCACGCCATAACATATGCTGGCGGGTGACCAATCTCTCACCTGTTCCCGGCCCTACTCCCTTCATTATTCAACCATGCTTCACGCATACTCATGCACTTATCCGACATAAAAACCAAACATATCACCGAACTCGTTGAAATGGCCGCAGCCAACCAGATCGAGAATGCCAACCGGATGCGCAAGCAGGACCTGATGTTCGCCCTGCTGAAAAGCCACGCGAAGAAAGGCGAAAGCATCTACGGGGATGGCACGCTGGAAATATTACCCGACGGCTTCGGTTTCCTGCGCTCGCCGGACACCTCATACCTGGCAGGCCCTGACGACATATACGTCAGCCCCAGCCAGATTCGACGTTTCAACCTGCATACCGGTGATTCGATCGAAGGCGAGATACGCACCCCCAAGGACGGCGAGCGTTATGTCGCACTGGTCAAAGTCGACAAGGTCAACGACGAGCCGCCCGAGAATGCCAAGAACAAGATTCTGTTTGAAAACCTCACCCCGCTCTTCCCGACTGAGGCGCTGATCCTGGAGCGCGACATACGCGCCGAAGAAAATATCACCGGCCGCATCATCGATATCGTGGCGCCCATCGGCAAGGGACAACGCGGCCTGTTGGTCGCCTCCCCGAAATCCGGCAAGACCGTGATGCTGCAGCATATCGCGCATTCCATCTCGGCCAACAATCCCGATGCCACGCTGATCGTGTTGCTGATCGACGAGCGCCCCGAGGAAGTGACCGAAATGACGCGCACCGTGCGCGGCGAAGTGGTCGCCTCGACGTTCGACGAACCGGCCAGCCGCCATGTACAGGTAGCCGAGATGGTGCTGGAGAAAGCCAAGCGTCTGGTCGAACACAAGAAGGATGTGGTGATCCTGCTCGACTCCATCACCCGTCTGGCGCGCGCCTACAACACCGTGATCCCCTCTTCCGGCAAGGTGCTGACCGGCGGCGTGGACGCCAATGCGCTGCACCGCCCCAAGCGTTTTTTCGGCGCGGCACGCAATATCGAGGAAGGCGGCTCACTGACCATCATCGCAACCGCGCTGGTGGACACCGGCTCGCGCATGGATGACGTGATCTACGAGGAGTTCAAGGGCACCGGCAATATGGAAATCCATCTTGATCGTCGCATGGCAGAGAAACGCATCTATCCGGCAATCAACATCAACCGTTCCGGCACGCGCAAGGAAGAGCTGCTGATCAAGCCCGATGTGCTGCAAAGAATCTGGCTGCTCAGAAAACTGCTCTACCCGATGGACGAGCTGGAATCGATGGAATTTTTGCTGGGCAAGATCAAGGCGACCAAGAACAACGCCGAGTTCTTCGATTCCATGCGCCGCTAATTCCGGCCAAATTTTATTTTTTTATAACAAAAGGTTTTTGACGCGGGCGGATTTTTCTGTATAATCCTCGCTTTCGCAAAATCCGCATTCGATCGAGGTTGTTATGTACGCAGTCATTAAAACCGGTGGTAAGCAGTATCGTGTTGTTACCGGTGAAACTTTAAAAGTTGAACTCATTTCCGGCGACATCGGATCAGCCATCGTGCTGGACAAGGTGTTGATGGTATCCGACGGCGACAAGCTGTCCGTCGGCAAGCCCATGCTGCTCGGCGCCACCGTAGCAGCCACCATCGTTTCCCACGGTCGCGGCGACAAGGTTCGCATCTTCAAGATGCGCCGCCGTAAACACTACCAGAAGAATCAGGGACATCGTCAAAACTACACCGAAATCCGCATCGACGGCATTTCCGCATAAGGAGCAGACACCATGGCATCAAAAAAAGGCGGCGGCAGTACCAGTAACGGACGCGACTCACACTCAAAACGACTGGGCGTTAAAAGCTACGGCGGCGAGTTGATCTCAGCGGGCAGCATCATCATCCGCCAGCGCGGCACTGAATTTCATCGCGGCGAAAACGTCGGTATGGGCAAGGATCACACCCTGTTCGCCAAAGTGACCGGCCGCGTCGTGTTCGCCATCAAGGGCGCGCAAAAGCGCAGGACAGTTTCCATCGTTGCAGCTTAAGCTGTCTCGCTCTGGCAACAAATCAGCCCTATCGCAAGGTAGGGCTTTTTTCATTTAGCGGTACAAAAACATGAAGTTCATAGACGAATCCAAAATCGAAGTCATTGCGGGCAATGGCGGCAACGGCATCGCCAGCTTCCGCCGCGAAAAATACATCGAAAAGGGCGGGCCCGACGGCGGCGATGGCGGACGCGGGGGCAGCGTGTTTGCGCAGGCGGATCGCAACATCAACACGCTGGTGGACTTTCGTTTTGCCCGCACCCACAAGGCGCGCAACGGCGAATCCGGACGCGGCTCGGACTGCTACGGCAAGGGCGCGGACGACGTGATCCTGCACATGCCGGTCGGCACCGTCATCACCGACCTCAACAGCGGCGAGGTGATCGCCGATCTGACCCACCACGGCGAACGCGCCCTGCTGGCCGAAGGAGGCCGCGGCGGACTTGGCAACATTCATTTCAAATCAAGCACCAACCGCGCACCCCGGCAATGCACGCCAGGTACCGAAGGCGAAACGCGCGAATTGCAACTCGAACTGAAAGTACTGGCCGATGTGGGCCTGCTCGGCATGCCGAATGCAGGAAAATCCACCTTCATCCGCGCCGTTTCAGCGGCCCGTCCCAAGGTGGCGGATTATCCGTTCACGACCCTGCATCCCAACCTCGGTGTGGTACGCGTATCGCATGAGAAAAGCTTTGTCATCGCGGATATTCCCGGCCTGATCGAAGGGGCTGCCGAAGGCGCAGGACTCGGCCATCAGTTCCTGCGTCACCTGGCGCGCACCAGCCTGCTGCTGCATCTGGTGGATATCGCCCCGATGTACGAAGGCACCAGCCCGGTCGCCGAGGCTGTTGCGATACTCAATGAGCTGAAGAAATACGATCAGGCTCTGTATGAAAAGCCGCGCTGGCTGCTGCTCAACAAGGTCGATCTGCTGGAAGACAAGGGATCAACTGTTGCCGCCTTTTTAAAGGAATTTTCCGACTACGACCGCTATTACGTGATTTCGGCGATCAGCGGCGAGGGTTGCCGCGAACTGACCTTTGCCATCATGGAACACCTGCTGGAGTTCAAGGCGCAGGAACAGCAGGCCGCCGCCGACAGTGCACAGGAAACGGATGCGAGCAGCTTGTAAAATCAGGATTGAGGATTGAGGATTGAGGATTGAGGATTGAGGATTGAGGATTCAGGATTCAGGATTCAGGATTCAGGATTCAGGATTCAGGATTCAAAAATGTTGGAATAAACTATGGAAACAGTATTAAAGAACTGTCGTCGCATCGTGGTAAAAGTCGGCAGCAGTCTGGTAACCAATCAGGGCGCAGGACTGGATCTTGCCGCGCTGGGCAACTGGGCCAGACAGATTTCATCGCTCAGCACCGGCGGCTATGAAGTGGTACTGGTGTCATCCGGCGCGATCGCCGAGGGCATGCAACGCCTGAACTGGCGCAGTCGCCCGACCCTGCTGCACGATCTTCAGGCCGCCGCTGCGGTGGGTCAAATGGGCCTGATCCAGGCTTACGAGAGCTGCTTTCGCCAGCATGGCCTGCACGCCGCTCAAGTGTTGCTGACCCACGCCGATCTGGCGGACCGCGAACGCTATCTGAACGCCCGCGCCACGCTGACGACCTTGCTATCCCTGCGCGTCGTCCCCATCATCAACGAGAACGACACGGTGGTCACCGACGAAATCAAGTTCGGCGACAACGACACGCTGGGCGCACTGGTGACCAACCTGATCGATGCCGACGCGCTGGTGATACTGACTGATCAGAGCGGTTTATACACGGCTGATCCGCGCCGCGATGCCAGCGCCACGCTGGTGGCGACTGGCACTGCGGGCGACGCGCAACTGGAAAATATGGCGGGCGGCGCCGGCAGCAACATAGGCCGGGGCGGCATGCTCACCAAGATACTCGCGGCAAAGCGCGCGGCCCATAGCGGCGCGCACACCGTGATCGCCTCAGGCCACGAACCGGATGTGCTGCTGCGCCTGTTCCAGGGCGAGTCCATCGGCACGCTGCTCACCGCCCCTGCCCTGCCCCTGGCCTCCCGCAAGCAATGGCTTGCCGGACACCTGCAGGTTTCAGGTCGGCTGGTGCTTGATGAAGGCGCGATCAGGGCGCTGCGTCTTGAGGGCAAGAGCTTGCTGCCGATAGGCGTCAGACAGGTGCTCGGGGAATTCCAACGCGGCGCGGTGGTGGCCTGTGTCAGCGAACAGGGGCTTGATCTCGCGCGCGGCCTCTGCAACTACAACAGCGATGAAGCCAGTCGCATCGCAGGCCATGCCAGCGGCGAAATCACCACGTTGCTCGGCTATGGCGGCGATACCGAGATCATCCATAGAGACAATCTCGTTTTGTTGTAAAGTTTTTTGTCTTTTCTGGCTGCGGCATGCAAAGTCACTAATGCGAAAGCGACGATTGCATGCATGACGCATTCAACAATACAACCAGCTTGTTTTCTAGGCACCCTGTTGCATTAGCGCCCAGATCACGTGTTCGCGCACCAGCTCTGATGGATGATGCAATCGCGTCTGCAACGCGGCAACGATAATCCGGCTTTTGGGTGCATTGCCCAGCGCCACGGCGATATTGCGCAACCACTGTTGATGGCCGATACGATAGATGGCGCTGCCTGTCAGCTTCTCCCTGAACTCAGCCTCGTCCCACGCGAACAACTCCACCAGACCCACATCATCCAAACCATGACGCACCGAAAAATCCGCCTCGACCGTCATCTTGGCAAAGCGGTTCCACGGGCACACCAGCTGGCAGTCGTCGCATCCGTAGATACGGTTGCCGATCAGCTGCCGCCACTCCACAGGGATGCTCCCCTTCAACTCAATAGTGAGATAGGAAATGCAGCGGCGCGCATCCAGTTGATAAGGTGCGATAATGGCCTGTGTCGGACAAACCGTCATGCAATTCGTGCAACTCCCGCAGTGCGCCGTCTGCGGTGCATCCACCGGCAACGGCAGATTGATATAGATTTCTCCCAGAAAGAACCACGAACCCTGATCGCGCGACAGCAACAAGGTGTGCTTGCCGCGCCAACCCAGGCCCGCTTTACTCGCCAGTTCAACTTCCAGCACGGGTGCGCTGTCGGTAAACACCCGCCCGTCGAATTCAGTCACCTCATCGCGTATCCTGTCAGCCAGCAGCGAAAGGCGGCGGCGCATCACCTTGTGATAGTCGCGCCCCAGCGCATACCGTGAAATAAAAGCGCGCTCCCCCAGCTTTAAAACCTGTTCACTGTCACGCGTCTCACCCGGCAAATAATTCATGTGCACGCTGATGACGCGTACCGTACCGGGCAATAGTTCTGCGGGTCGGCTGCGTTTGACACCGTGTTTTGCCATATAATCCATCTCGCCGTGAAAACCTCGCTCCAGCCATCGGAGCAGACCGGCTTCGGCGCTTGCCAGATCGGTATCTGTAATGCCTGCGGCCTGAAAACCGAGTTCGTGCGCCCAACTGCGTATTTTATCGGCAAGCCCCTGCCATGACTGAGGATTTGTATTTTGCATAACCACGATGATAGCCGAATCTCCCTGCTGCTTGCAGACGAAAATGCGACACTCGCGCTGGCAGCCAGGCTTGCAGCAAGGCTCAAACCCGGTCTGGTCATCCATCTGCACGGCGACCTGGGCGCCGGCAAGACCTGCCTGGTGCGCGGCGTATTAAATGCACTGGGCTACAACGGGCGCATAAAAAGCCCCACCTATACGCTGCTTGAACCCTACCGGGTCGCCGGGTTAGACTTGCGACACTTTGACTTATATCGCATGCAGGATGACAATGACTGGGAATTGGCCGGCTTCCGCGACGAATTCGACGGAAACAACATCCTTTTCATCGAGTGGCCGGAAAAAGCCCATGTCCCGCCTGCCGATATTGTGATCGATCTGGAAATTTTGCCACAAGGGCGCTGTGCCACAATCAAAGGGATCACCTCAACGGGGCGGGCATGCTTGAAACAAATATAAAGCCACTGAAGATTTTCCGCAGCCTTTGCCAGGGCACGGTGGTGGCGTTGCTTTATCTGTGGGTCACGCAATCTCAGGCGGCCATCGAGATTACCTCGACGCGCATCTGGCCCGCCCAGGACTACACGCGTCTGACGCTCGAAGCGAAACAGCCCATACACCACCACATATTCTCCGTGAGCAACCCGGATCGCCTGGTCGTCGATCTTGAGGATGTTGAACTGAACGATACACTCAAAGGACTCACCGGCAAGATAGACAGCAACGACCCCTATATCAGGAGTGTGCGCGTAGGACGTTTCAAGCCGGGCACGCTGCGACTGGTGCTCGACCTCAAGGGCCAGGTCAAACCACAACTATTCGATCTCGATCCCGTGGCCGAGTACGGCTACCGTCTGGTGCTCGACCTGTATCCCGCGCAGCCGCCGGACCCCATGATGGCGCTGCTGGGTCAGGATAAGGCTGCGACTGCCCTGCCGGAGATTGCGCACGAGCAGGAAAGCACTGCGCCTCCCACGATAAAAACCCAACCGGAAGCACGCGCACGGATGTTGATCATCGCAATCGATGCCGGACACGGCGGTGAAGACCCCGGCGCACATGGCATGCGAGGCTCCCTGGAAAAAAATGTTACCCTGGCAATAGCACGCCGTCTCGCCGCACTGATCAATGACACACCGAATATGCGCGGCGTGCTGATACGCGACGGCGACTACTTCATTCCACTCGGCGGTCGTGTCGTCAAGGCGCGCAAGGCCCGTGCGGACTTGTTCGTTTCCATACACGCCGATGCCTTCATCAGGCCGGACGCCCACGGCTCGTCCGTTTTCGCGTTATCCGAACATGGCGCAACCAGCAGTGCCGCTCGCTGGCTGGCCAAGAAGGAAAATGACGCCGATCTGATAGGCGGGGTTAACATCGCCGTGAAAGACCCCTATCTGGCCCGCACCCTGCTGGATCTGTCGCAAACGGCCACCATCACGGACAGCCTGCATCTGGCCAAACAGGTGCTGGGAGAATTGAACGACATCAATGATTTGCATAGCGGCCATGTCGAACAGGCCGGATTTGCCGTACTGAAAGCGCCGGACATCCCGTCGATTCTGGTGGAGACAGCCTTCATCAGCAACCCCGACGAGGAAGCGCGCTTGAACGACGAGGAATATCAAACAAAACTAGCCAATGCCGTGCTGAGCGGCATCAAGCGTTACTTTGCCCAGAATCCGGCATTATCCAGACGCAATATTGCACAGATGGAAAAACCATGAACCAGCGATTGCTCAGAATCTTGGGCGGAAAAACCGAACGCTACCCCTACGCGCTGGAGAGCAAGTATCCGCGAATTCTGGACACCCTCATGTCGCTTTGGGATGATGATGCCATCGACGACTATTTTCGGGAGTTGTTGGTCAGCGACCGCGGCGAACGATCGGGCTTCCCGCCCGACATCGCAGCGGAAATCATGCATCTGAGTCTGGTTCACGCAGCTCAGGAACCAGCCGATAAACGTCATGACATCTGGGATGTCCGATCCGAAGCATTTGCAAACTTTGCTTCCCATCCCGCTACCGAATGGGCTGATCCGGACCAGAACCTCAAAAACGAACTGCAAAAACATAATCTTCCCTGTACGCCGGAAGGATTTTTCGAGGCAGTCGAAACAGGCAATCGCACGGCGGCGGCCCTCTTCCTTGAAGCCAAATACAATACCGAGATCCGCGACAACCGTGGCTGGACACCGCTGATGATGGCAGCGTTCAATGGCCGCGATGAAATCCTCGCACTGCTGATGCAACACGACGCCGATGTCGATGCGCTCGACCTGGGCGGGAATAGCGCATTGCACTGGGCGGCGTTCGGCGGACATACTGCATGCGCAAGACAACTTATCCGCAAGCATGCCAGGGTAGATGCACGCAATAATTTCGGCTGGACACCGCTGATTCAGGCAACTGCACGCAACCACCCGGAGGTAGCAGCGCTGCTGATTGAAAGCGGAGCAAATCTGGATGCGGCGGCTGACGACGGCTATACCGCGCTGCACAAGGCAGCCGCATCGGGTTATGGCGAGATTGTCAAACTGCTGCTGGAGCAGGGTGCCGACAGCAGCCTTGAAACAAACGATGGAGGTACGCCTGACAGCTTAGCCCGCAAAAACCATCAGGAGGATGCCGTCAAACTGTTTGCATCCTCCAGGGTAACGCCGGAGGGAACCGTTAAACCGGTCTAACGGGCATTTCAGACGAATAAAGCGGATTCTCCGGGTCCAGCTCACGACCCATTGCGGCGACTTCCTCAATAGTGATTTCATCACCTGTCTCCCTGAGTTTTTTCGCCGTGTTTGCAAAGCCCGCCGTATCAGCGCGTTGTTGGTAGATCTTCAGCAAGGCAAGATAGCCATAGGTATTCTTCGGATTAACCTCGATCGCCCGGAGCAGCGCCTTCTCCGCCAGCACCTCATCACCTGCGCGCAAATGTCTGTTCGCCTCCATCAGTATTGCATATTCCGGAGGCACGCTAGGCTCGCTCCTTCTTTCGCTGTAGGCGGCTGCCTGTATCGACGGCTCACCCGATGACAACTCTGTTTCCTCAAACGTCAAAGATGCAGGATCGGCAGAAAACATCGGCTCCGCAAATTTTTCTTCGGATGCAGCCAACGGCTGCACGGCAGACAGTTGTACATGAAACGGCTGCTTGATTTCGGCAACTACAGGCTCTTCAGGCAGATCATCAAACGTACCCGCTTGGTCATCCTGCCGGCGCTTACGATACCGGAGCAGACCCAGCACGCCGGACAATAACACGATCAATAGCATCGCAGAATACTGCCAATTCAGTTCCGCTGCTGGTTTTACCCGCGGCTGAACGGCAGGCGCGATTTTCGGCCTGATTGACTCTTCGCTGACTACCTCACTCACCTCAGTGGCCGCGCCGCTTATCGTCGTTCCTGCCATCCCGTTGTCACCCGCAACGCCGGAAGCTGCGCGATCGGCAAGTGCATGTTTATCGTTCAAGACCTTGATCATTCCCTCCATCTCACTGATTTGCAGTTGCAAATCGTTGAGCAGCTTTTCTTTCGCAATCAGCTCTTCCTGCAGCGCATCTGTGCCGACAGATGCCGAGGGGTCATATCTGGAAATGGACAGCGACATGGCAAGTTTCATGTGATGCCTGCCATGCTGCGCCAGACTGACAGGGATTTTTCCGGCGCGGTGACGCTTGCGCCTGACCAGCGGTTTAACAGTGATGTCTTGCCTGGCTGTGTCTGCGGGTTCAGAAACCGCTCCTGGAGACGCCTGCTGAACCTGATCGACCGCCGCAGAAAAATCGGGCAGCGGATCAAGCAGAAAGGTATAAGCCTTGATTAACCTGCCTGATTGGGTGGCAATGTCAACCAGCAAATTGACGAAAGGATCGTCTATCGGCTGCCGTGTGGAAACACGTATAAAAGGTTGCGCCCCCGCCTCGTTCACCAGTTGAAAGTAGAACCTGTGCCCATCGGGATATTGCAACCCCAGCTTTTGGTAATCCTCTGCACTTGCCAGACGGGTCTTGAGTTGCAGCACATCCGTACCGGACAATTCGTCTAGCGCAATTCTGGCGTTGAGCGACTGCCCCAGATGACTGACCACCTGAATCTCACCCAGCACCAGCGCGTTCGCATCCGCCATAAAAACAGCAGCCATGGAGAGCATCCATAGCTGCAATATAACCCTCACATAACGCTGTATTTCATTTTTCATTACTGAACAGTATTATCATAGACTCGCGATTGTAACCATATTCCCGGCATTTGTGGCTAAGGGGTCGAGAAATAATAAGTTGGACATTCGTTGCTGCGCATCCGCGATGGATGCGCGATGGATACAAGACGCGAAGAGCAGCGAATGGGGGTAAGCAGGGATTTTGTCCGTCAGACAAAAACTCGCAATGGTTATCCATTCGCAAGCTTCGCAACGCCGCAAACGCGCGGATGCGCTGCAACCCTGTGGGCCGGGGCTTATTTGCGCGCATCCCTTTGTCGCAAGCCGCTTGTTGTGAATAACACAACGGCGCGTCTTGCTTCGCGGGCTGCATCGCAAATAAACCCCGGCGATTGCCCAACTTATTATTTCTCGACCCCTCAATCAGGCAGGAAATACGCCCGTGGACAGATAACGATCGCCCCGGTCGCAGACTATGAATGCAATCACTGCATTTTCAAGCTGTTGCGAAATGCGCAATGCTACGCTCAATGCGCCGCCCGAAGAAATACCGCAGAAAATACCCTCTTCCCGTGCCAGTCTGCGCGTCATCTCCTCCGCATCCGCCTGGCTCACCAGCTCAATTCTGTCCACGTTTTCCGGATGGTAGATTGCCGGCAAATAGGCTTGCGGCCATTTGCGGATGCCGGGAATCTGCGCCCCCTCTTCCGGTTGCACGCCGATAACGCTCACATCAGGATTCTGTTCCTTGAAGAAGCGCGCACAACCCATGATGGTGCCGGTGGTGCCCATACTGCTGACGAAATGCGTCAGTTTCCCGTCCGTGTCGCGCCAGATTTCCGGTGCAGTTCCTTCATAATGGGCAAGCGGGTTGTCGGGATTTGAAAACTGATCCAGAATGAAGCCGCGACCCGCCTTCTGCAAGGCTTGTGCCGTGTCGCGCGCCAATTCCATGCCGCCGGCCGTCAGCACCAGTTCCGCGCCAAATGCGCGCATGCTCTGACGACGCTCCACACTCTGGTTCTCCGGCATCACCAGTATCATCCGGTACCCCTTCATCGCCGCAGCCATCGCCAGCGCAATACCGGTATTTCCGCTGGTCGCCTCGATCAGCGTGTCGCCGGGCTTGATCTCGCCGCGCTGCTCTGCATGCAAAATCATCGAAAGAGCCGGCCTGTCCTTCACCGAACCTGCGGGATTATTGCCTTCGAGCTTGGCCAGCAGCACGTTGCTGGTATTGCCCGGGATACGCTTCAAACACACCAGCGGCGTATTGCCGACGAAATTTTCTATGGATGGGTACATTGCCTTGCCCTGATATTTACTCAAGGACGCAATGATAACTGCGACGGCGAGAAACTGCATGTTTTTGCTGCACGCATCAGCCGAACGAATGGCATGAGCGGGAAATCCCGGGAAGGCTCCCGGGATTCCGCTAACTATGAGCCGAAGAAGTCCTTGACCTTGTTCATCCAGGATTTGGCTCTGGGGTTGTGATGCTCGCTGTTCAGATCGTTGATGCTCTCGAATTCGCGCAGCAACTCCCTTTGACGCTCGGTCAGATTGACCGGCGTCTCCACGATCACATGACAATGCAGATCGCCATAGGTCGTACTGCGCACACCCTTGATGCCCTTGCCGCGCAGGCGGAAGACCTTGCCACTCTGCGTTTCGGCCGGAATCTTGATATGCGCCTTGCCATCCAGCGTCGGGATCTCGATTTCACCACCCAGGGCTGCGGTGCTGAAGCTGATCGGCATTTCGCAATGCAGGTCATTATGGTCGCGCTGGAATACCGCATGCGCCTTGACGTGAATTACCACGTACAAGTCGCCGGACGGCCCGCCGTTGACGCCATGTTCGCCTTCACCGGACAGGCGTATGCGGTCATCGTTATCCACACCGGGCGGAATCTTCACCGCCAGGGTCTTGTGCTGCTTGATGCGTCCGCTGCCGTTGCAGGATTTGCAGGGCGAAGAAATCATCTTGCCGTTGCCGTGACAGCGCGGGCAGGTCTGCTGGATCGAGAAGAAACCCTGTTGCATGCGCACCTGACCGTGCCCGCCACAAGTCGTACAGGTGACAGGACTGGTGCCGGGTTTGGCGCCCGAGCCATGACAGGTGTCGCATTCCTCCATGGTCGGCACGCGGATCTGCGTCTCGGTGCCGCGCGCCGCCTGTTCCAGCGTGATTTCCAGGTTATAGCGCAGGTCGGCGCCGCGTTGCACATTGCTGCGCCCGCCGCCACCGCGTCCGCCGCCGAAAATATCGCCAAAAATATCCGAAAAATCGAAACCTTGAGCGCCAGCCCCTGCACCAAACGGGCTTCCGCCACCCATGCCGCCCGCTTCAAAAGCGGCATGACCGTATTGATCATAGGCTGCACGTTTCTGCGCGTCGGACAGGGTCTCGTAGGCTTCCTTGGCTTCCTTGAAATGCTCTTCCGCCTTCGGATTGTCCGGATTGCGGTCAGGATGATGCTTCATCGCCAGTTTGCGATAAGCCTTTTTAATCTCATCGTCCGCAGCATCGCGATTGATGCCGAGAACTTCGTAGTAGTCTTTTTTGCTCATAGCTATAAAAGGATTGAGGAGCGAGGATTGAGTTGCTTAGGCGTCCTCTTTCCATGCTCCCCTATCTTTGCTCCTAACTGATTGTTGTACAAGTAAGGTAGGTTAGGTTAGGGTGGTTTGTTGGGTTAGGGTGGTTTGTTGGGTTACGGCGCAATAGTCCGCGCCTAACCCAACCTACATCCTCAATCCTCAATCCTTGATCCTCAATCCTGGCCTCCTTACTTCTTGTCCTTCACTTCGGTGAACTCGGCATCCACCACATCACCCTCATCCTTATGAGCTTCATGTGATGCACCGGCGCCCGCATCAGCACCCTGAGACTTGGCCTGTTCGGCGGCGTACATTTTCTCGCCCAGCTTTTGCGCGGCAGTCGCCAATGCTTCGGACTTGGCTTCGATGGCGTCCTTGTCGTCGCTCTTCACCGCTTCTTCGGCTTCTTTGACAGCGGCTTCGATGGCCGCTTTTTCATCGGCTGTCAGCTGTTCGCCGTATTCCTTCAGCGACTTGTTGGTAGAATGGATCAGCGCATCCAGTTGGTTGCGTGCGGTGACCAGTTCCAGCGCCTTCTTGTCGTCCTCAGCGTGCGCTTCGGCGTCGCGCACCATGCTTTCGATTTCGGCCTCAGATAAACCTGAGCTGGCCTTGATGGTGATGTTCGCTTCCTTGTTGGTGGCCTTGTCCTTCGCCGCGACATGCAGGATGCCGTTGGCGTCGATATTGAAGGTCACTTCGATCTGTGGCATGCCGCGCGGCGCGGGCGGAATGTCGGACAGGTTGAACTGTCCCAGGCTCTTGTTGCCGGAAGCGATCTCGCGCTCACCTTGCAGCACATGAATGGTCACGGCGGACTGGTTGTCATCAGCCGTGGAGAACACCTGAGACGCCTTGGTCGGAATCGTGGTGTTCTTCTTGATCAGCTTGGTCATCACGCCGCCCATGGTCTCGATGCCCAGAGACAACGGAGTCACGTCCAGCAGCAGCACGTCCTTGACTTCGCCCTGCAGCACGCCGCCCTGGATCGCGGCGCCGACAGCCACAGCTTCGTCCGGGTTGACGTCCTTGCGAGGCTCGCGACCGAAGAATTCCTTGACCTTTTCCTGAACCATCGGCATACGGGTCTGACCGCCGACCAGAATCACGTCGGCGATGTCGGAGATGGAGATACCGGCGTCCTTCATGGCGATCTTGCAGGGCTCGATGGTGCGCGCAACCAGATCTTCGACGATGCTCTCCAGCTTGGCGCGGGTGATCTTCACGGCCAGGTGCTTGGGGCCGGTCGCATCTGCGGTGATGTAAGGCAGATTCACCTCAGTTTGCTGAGCGGATGACAGTTCGATCTTGGCTTTTTCTGCCGCGTCTTTTAAGCGTTGCAGCGCCAGCATGTCTTTTTTCAGGTCGATGCCGGATTCCTTCTTGAATTCCTCGACCAGGAATTCGATCACGCGCATGTCGAAATCTTCGCCGCCCAGGAAGGTATCGCCATTGGTGGACATAACCTCGAACTGGTGCTCGCCGTCGATTTCTGCGATGTCGATGATGGAAATATCGAACGTGCCGCCACCCAGATCATACACCGCGATCTTGCGGTCGCCTTCCTGCTTGTCCATGCCGAAAGCCAGAGCGGCTGCGGTCGGTTCGTTGATGATGCGCTTGACATCCAGCCCTGCGATACGACCGGCATCCTTGGTGGCCTGACGTTGCGCGTCGTTGAAATAGGCAGGCACGGTAATGACGGCTTCGGAAACGGACTCGCCCAGATAGTCTTCAGCCGTTTTCTTCATCTTCATCAAAATTTGCGCTGAGATTTCAGGTGCGGAGAACTCCTTGTCGCGCACCTTGATCCATGCGTCGCCATTCTTGGCTTTGACGATGGCGAACGGCACCATGTCGATGTCTTTCTGCACCATTTTTTCATCAAAGCGGCGACCGATCAGACGCTTGACGCCGTACAGCGTATTCTTGGGGTTGGTCACTGCCTGACGCTTGGCGGCTGCGCCCACCAGCACTTCACCGTCTTCCATATAGGCGACGATGGACGGTGTAGTGCGTGCACCTTCTGCATTCTCGATCACTTTGGTCTTGCCGTTTTCCATCACAGCAACGCAAGAATTGGTCGTACCCAGATCAATGCCGATAATTTTTCCCATAATGCTGATTCCTTTTCAAATGTTGTTGGTTTATTCTGATGCCACGCAACTTGGGGATGCGGGCTGAATATTTCAAGTATGCTTTTTAAAATTACATGCCGCTTGAGCCGAAATTTATTTTCCTTGAGAGACCAGCACCAGCGCCGGGCGCAGCACGCGGTCGTTGAGCGTATAACCTTTTTGCATCACACTGACGACGGTGTTGGCTGGCAATTCGCTTGCCACCATACTGATCGCCTGATGCCTGTGAGGGTCAAGTTTCTCTCCGACCGGATTAATTTCAGCGATATTGAATTTTTCGAACACACTGGTCAGTTGCTTGAGCGTCAGCTCCATGCCGCTCTTGAAGCTTTCGACTGTCGCCGTCTCAACAGCCAAGCCGGCTTCCAGGCTGTCTTTTACCGCCAGCACTTCATTGGAGAAGCGCTCCACCGCGAATTTCTGGGCTTTGGAGATATCTTCAGCCGCTCGGCGGCGAATGTTCTCGCTTTCAGCCTTGGCATACATCCACGCGTCATAGTGTTCCTGCGCCGTGCGCTCAGCAGCTTGCAGCAGCTCTTCCATGCTGGGCATGACATCGCCGGCGTCAGCCGCAGTGGCATTATCGGCGTTGTTCAGATTATCATTCGGGGCGGTTTGATTTTGTTCCATAGCTTTCTCCAAAAATTGTGCCCGTTCCAGATTGGGTCGAATTTCTGCTTTTCAAGTGGGGATGTGAATTTACTTGACACCAGCTTAGCGGGTATTTTTTATATTTCTAAGGAAATTCCTACAAAATAGAGATATTACATCAACAAACTCGCTTAACTAAGTGTTAGAATTCAACGTATTTTAGTCTGCCAAGATGTAAATTCGATGTTTCAGGGGGAGGATAATGGATAAATTAACAGAAAGCCTGGATTATTTCGCCAGACAGCAGCGCTCGACCCAGTGGGGCGCATTTTTGGCAGCTTTTGCCGGTGAGTTCGGCGAACAGATTCCCGTGGGTGAATTGCGCGTTTTAATGGCTCGCCTGGGAAAATCCATGACGCAAGACATGCCGACCCCATCCGGCAATACCGTCGCCGAACTGCAAGATTCAATCAATGAAATCTGGTTTGACATGAACTGGGGCTGGGCAAAACTGCTGGAAAAGGATAACGGTTTGTTTATTGAACATCATGCAGCGCCGCTGCAAGGTGCGTTTGGCGATCAGGCACTGCCCTGGTCTCCTGCAATTCTGGAAGGGATCTATGCGCATTGGTTTTCTGCCATGGGGGCGGGTTCCGCACTGCATCTCACCCAGGTTGAACCTGCGCTGCCCGATGCCATGTTGATTGTTTTCCGCTTTGGCAGAGCGGCATGAACCGACTGCAAACATCCTTCGGAGTAGCTTGATCATGAAAAAAACAGCCAATGCCGACATTCGCAACCTCTTCCAGAAATTTGGCGGCGATACGGGAAATTATCAGGAAATTCAGCAGGACTACGCCATGAACAAGGCCCAGCAAAGCTGGCCTATCGTCAATGCAATCGAGAAAGCGCATGTAGCAGCGCCCAAACTCAGGGCGACCCCCCCGGCAAATCGCATGCCACCCGCCCATGCTGCGCCGCATGGACACTCGCCTGACGGCATGCGCAGCCTGTCGGCCGCACTTGCAAAACCCGCTGCAGCGGCCCCGACAGCCTCTACTCTGTTTGGTTCGTTAACCAATGCTCGGTCAACCCCCACGTCGGCGAATGCCCCGTTGCGCTCCTTGTTTGGCGCGTTGAATGAGGCCGCGCATCCGACACCGGCCAAGACCCTGCCCGCTCAAACGATCAGGTCGGAAAATGATCCGCTCAACACAGTTTTTTCGCGCCTGCTTAATCCTCAGGAAGCTGCAAGCGCTCCGGATAAAAATTTGCGCAACCTGCTCGGCTTTCTGAATAAGTAATGACAGTAATCGCCGTCATTTCCCCCAAGGGTGGCGTAGGCAAAACGACTGTTTCAGTCAATCTGGCTTGCGCGCTCGCTGCAAGAGGTCATGCTGTCAGAATAGTCGATATGGACCCGCAAAATGCGATGCGCCTGCATCTGGGCGCGGCGCCGGGGGACACCAATGGCCTGATACACCAGACCTTGCAGCAAGTCAGCTGGCACTACGCCGAGTACGACAGCGCCTACGGAGTCAGCTTTATTCCCTATGGCAAGGCCTCGGAAGTCGAAAGAATCACCTTTGAGGCGCATCTCGCGCATACCCCCAACTGGCTGCGTGACAACCTTGCGGCGCTGACCGATGAATTGACGCTCATAGACACTCCGCCGGGACCCTCGGTGTACGTTCAACAAGTACTGTCGATAGCCAATCTGGTGCTGGTTGTGATGATACCGGATGCAGGTTCCTATGCGACGCTGGATTCCATTGAAAGTCTGCTTGCTTATTATTGTGGCGACCGGAGCGACTTCTACGGCTCGTATTACGTACTGAACCAGTTTGACGGCGATCGTCCGCTCAATCGGGATATTCAGTATGTCATGCAAAGTTCGCTGGGTGACCGTCTGGCGCCCTGCCCCATTCACCGCGATGAGTCATTGAGCGAGGCGCTGGCTTATCAGCAGCCGGTTCTCCAGTATGCCCCTCACAGTCAGGCCGCGGAAGATTTGCAGCAGGTATCCGATTGGCTGCAAGAGCGGGTGGCAGATGAATAATCTGCGGGTGGCGCCCCCCATGGAGTATGCAGGTGCGGAGCGGCACAGCAATGATCGCCAGCCAGACCGTTACAAGTTCGGCAGAGTCAACAGGTATGCGACGGCGCTGCTTGATTGGCATGGCTGGGAGCATCGCTACTGGCGGATCGCCGCAATGCTCGCTACGTTCGGACTTTTCTGGCTCAGCATGACGCTTCCGCTGAGTTTGCACTGGCAGGTCGTTTATGGCATCGTTGTGTTCGCCATGTCTTTGTATATACGCCGTTATACCGGCACGATGTTCACGATCATGATGATCGTATTCTCGATCAATCAATCCAGTCGCTATCTGTACTGGCGGTTCACCGAGACGCTGGATTTAAACAGCTGGACAGACGGCGTTTTCGGCGTCATTTTGCTGCTGGCGGAAACTTATGCCTGGATAGTGCTGATATTGGGGTATGTACAGACCATCTGGCCGTTGAAACGCAAGCCCGAGCCGATGCCGGTCGATCTTGCGCTCTGGCCGACGGTCGATATTCTTATCCCGACCTACAACGAGGATTTGAAAGTGGTACGCCCGACCGTACTGGCCGCGCTGGCGATAGACTGGCCGCGGGAAAAACTGACTATCTGTATTCTCGACGACGGGCGGCGCGACGAATTTCGCGAATTTGCCCACAGCGTGGGGGTGACCTATCTCGCGCGCGACAACAACCTCCATGCCAAGGCCGGCAACATCAACGCAGCACTGGCAAAAACCAGCGGTGAATTCGTCGCCATCTTCGATTGCGACCATATCCCGGCGCGCTCCTTCCTGCAGATGACCATAGGCTGGTTTTTGCGCGACCCAAAGATGGGCATGTTGCAAACACCCCATCATTTTCTGTCGCCCGATCCGTTCGAGCGCAATCTGGGCACCTTCCGACGTGTGCCCAATGAGGGCGAGCTGTTTTACGGGTTGATTCAGGATGGCAACGATCTGTGGAATGCCACTTTTTTTTGCGGCTCCTGTGCCGTCTTGCGACGCTCCATCCTGATGGAGGTTGGCGGGGTGGCGGTTGAAACTGTGACCGAAGATGCGCACACCGCATTAAAAATGCACAGACGAGGCTATAACACTGCCTACATTTCCGTGCCACAGGCGGCCGGTCTGGCAACCGAGAGCCTGTCCCGCCATGTCGGACAGCGCATACGCTGGGCGCGCGGTATGGCGCAAATTTTCCGCCTTGACAATCCCCTGCTAGGCAAGGGACTGAACGTGATGCAGCGACTGTGTTACTCGAATGCAATGCTGCATTTTTTCTACGGGCTGCCGCGCATGGTGTTTCTGCTCGCCCCCCTGTCCTATCTGTTTTTCGAGGCGCGCATCATTCATGCTTCGGCGGTCGCCATCGCCGCTTATGCACTGCCTCACCTGGCGCATGCCAATGTCACCAATTCGCGCATCCAGGGCGCGCATCGTCACTCATTCTGGGCTGAGCTATATGAGGCGACGCTTGCCTGGTATATTTTCAGACCCACCCTGGTAGCGCTGTTCAATCCCAAACTCGGCAAGTTCAATGTGACAGCCAAAGGAGGTCTGGTTGAAAAAAACTTTCTCGACTGGGAAATCGGCGCACCTTATCTGATCATGCTCGCACTGAATGTGGCAGGTCTGTTGATAGGCATCGCCCGCCTGTTCTGGTGGAATACCTTTGAGGCTGACACGGTTGTACTGAACTTGCTGTGGACAATTTATAACCTCATCATACTGGGGGCGACCATAGCGGTTGCAACCGAGACCAGACAGGTGCGCGTCAATCATCGCGTTAACTGCAACCAGAAAGCCACCCTGAAGCTCGCCGGGGGTCGCAGTGTGGTTTGTCGCGCCAACGATTACTCGGAAGGCGGCCTGGGACTGCAAATGCCCGCAGCGGATATGGCGCCATTGAACAGCCAGGTACGTATCTCCCTGTTCATGGGCGATCGGGAATATGTCTTCCCGGCGCGCGTGATTTCTTTGAGAGATACCTTCGTGGGCGTCGAGTTTGAAGGGCTTGATTTGCAACAGCAGATGAATCTGGTGCAATGTACGCTGGCGCGTGCGGATGCCTGGCTGGACTGGAGCGAGCACCGCGAAGTGGATCATCCCCTGACGGGCTTGAAGGAAATCATGTTTCACAGTTTAAAAGGTTACCAGCACCTGGGATATTATGTGCAAAAACGGGTGCGGGAACATTTCCGCGGCGACACGGAAGATAAAAAAACCGATCCTTTCTATCGTGAAATTTCCAAAAAACTTGCCGATCGGACTCTCAGAGGGGCATTGCTGCATAAATTGAGCAATTTCGCAGATACCAGTCGCAATTTTCTGTTCAGGTCTGGTCGTTCATGAAACAAACAACATCTGAATACGGCTGCACCTGGTGAGAACAGGTTTTTGAACGGTTATTGATTAAAATTGTGAGTTAAATATGACAAAATTACGCAAGCTTATGAATTTTAATAACGATAATAGTCGTTTTCGCAAGGTGTTGCTGGCTTTGGCTATCTTCGCCTGTTCCAGCACTCCCGGCATCGTGCATGCAAAAAAGCACAGGACCGAACCCCCTCCTGCCGACGCAGCAGCGCCGGTCGCGAGTGATACTTCGGATGAAATCAGCCACTACTCATATACTCTGGAAGAACTAGGCGCGCTCAGTCCGATCGAATTGCGCAGCGTAGATGGCCATCGCAGCATGTCTTTTTCCTTGCGCAAGGACGAGGTGATTACCGCAGCCAACTTGCGTCTGAACTACGCCTGGTCGCCCGCACTCATTCCCGAGTTGTCACATCTGAGAGTGCTGTTGAACGGCGAACAGATGAGCAGCCTGCCGATGGCTCGCGAGAACAGCAACGGACATACCAGCGATGTCACACTTGATCCCAGCATGTTCATCGACTTCAACAAGCTAACCTTAAATCTAATCGCACACTATACGCGCGATTGCGAAGACCCCATGCACTCGACGCTCTGGGCGAATGTCAGCAATCAGAGCAAACTGGATATCACCATACGGCACTTGAAATTGCCCAATGATCTTGCGCTGCTGCCTGCTCCCTTCTTTGACAAGCTGGACAACGGCGAGCTTGAACTGCCCTTCGTTTTTCCGGCGCAGCCGAACAACGAAGCGTTGCATGCAGCAGGTGTCGTCGCCTCCTGGTTCGGCGCGCTTTCCAGCTATCACGGCGCGAAATTTCCCCTGTTGCTCAATACCCTGCCTAAGGGCAACGGTGTGGTGATGGTGATGGGCAGCAGCCCTCCGACGGGACTTGGCTTGCCCGCGATCAGCGGCGCCAGTTTGGCCGTTGTTAACAATCCGCTCAATGCATATGCGAAGTTGCTGGTAGTGATGGGGCGCAATGCGAAGGAACTGGATATTGCGGCGCAAGCCCTCACGCTGGGTTCAGCGACACTGACCGGCGGTTATGTAAATGTCGGGCAGATGCAGGATATTCCCGCGCGAAAACCTTACGACGCGCCACGCTGGACACCTACCGATCGCCCCGTGCACTTTGCCGAACTAGCCAAGCCGGATGAGTTACAAGCTGAGGGAATCAATCCTGGCCCGATCAGGCTTAATTTCAGCATACCGCCCGATATTTTTGCCTGGAAAAGCCAGGGTGTTCCCATGGATCTGCATTACCGGTATACGCCGCGTCCGGTGCCTGACAGGTCTACCTTGAACATTAACATGAACAACCTTTTTGTCCAGGCATTGCCGCTTGCCAGCGTGCCCGGAAAATTGGAAAAAAAGGTAAAGTTGCCGTTGTTTGAAGACGGCAAGGCCGTCAGCAATGACTTGGTTCTGATTCCGCATCAGGATATTTACGGCCAGAATCAGTTGCAACTGAACTACTTCTTTGATTACACCAAGCAGGGTGTCTGCAAGGATGTATTCCTGAACAACGAGCGTGGCGTGATAGACGAAAAATCTACAATCGATTTTTCATCCTTCCCGCATTACACGGCGCTGCCTAACCTGGGCTTTTTCGTTAACGACGGCTTCCCTTATACTCGCATGGCAGACTTGTCAGAGACGACTGTCGTGATGCCGGATAATGCGGCGCCATCGGAACTTGAAACCTATCTTGTGCTGATGGGGCGCATGGGTCGTGCAACGGGGTATCCTGCCATCAGGCATACGGTCATCACGGCCGCCAGTGTCGATGCCAACGCCGATAAGGATCTGATCCTGATTGGTACAGCGGGTAACCAGCCATTGCTGGCACGCTGGGCGGACAAGATGCATCCATTGCTGGAAAAGGGGACGCATACGCTGAGATTGCCGGGGCCGTTTGAACGTTTGATTTCCCGTTGGGAGGACATTGATCTGGAAGATGCCATGCACAGGGCCGGGGATTTGATCACCAAGGGCAATGGTGGCTTGGGTGCGCTGGTTGCGTTCGAATCGCCGCTAAAAAGCGGTCGTAGCGTGGTCGCCTTCACCGGGGACAACGATGAGCAGATAGGCGCACTTGCCGTATCCATGGCTGATCCGAAAATATCACCCCATTTCCAGGGAGATCTGGTGCTGCAAAGCGGTAAACGCATCGAAGGATTTCAGATGGGCCCGACCTATTACGTCGGAAGTTTGCCATGGCTGACTGCGCTGCGCTGGCATCTGTCCCGTCAACCGCTGTTGATGATCGTTTTTATTGCTCTGGCGGCATTGATGGTGGCGGCCATTGCATTCCGATACCTGCGCAAGCGTGTTGAACAACGATTAGCAAAATAATTTATGCTGGCCGCCTGTCGTGCGATCATTCGATGCCTGCCGTTCCTGCTGGCTGCGTTGCCGGTTTATGCGCAACCCTGCGATGACTGGTCATTGTGGCGTGCCTTCGACAACAACTTTATTCAGGCTGACGGCAGGGTACTGGCCGACGAGAGTGCACAGCGCTACAGCACCTCGGAAGGTCAATCCTATGCGCTGTTTTTCTCGCTGGTTGCCGATGACAGGGAAGCATTTGAGCGCATCCTGCGCTGGACACGCGAAAACCTGGCGGGCGGCGACCTGGGGGCGCGACTGCCTGCCTGGCAATGGGGTAAAAGAATAGACGGCAACTGGGCGATAGTCGACGAGAATTCCGCATCCGACGCGGATGTCTGGTTGGCTTACACCCTGCTTGAGGCAGGAAGACTATGGCATGAACCCGGCTATACGGCACAGGGCAACCTGATGCTGGCCAACATACGCATTCACCTGCTCCGATATCTTCCCGGCGCGGGTGCGATGCTGATGCCGGCACATACGGGCTTCGATCTGGATAACGGCGGGATCAGACTGAATCCCAGCTATTTCCCGGTGCAATTGCTGCGTGCCTTTTCAAAATCAGATCCATCCGGTCCGTGGAGCGCTGTCATCGAAAATAATCTCAGGATGCTCCGCGCGGTCAGCACACGGGGTTTTGTGCCGGACTGGGTAGCCTATATTCCGGGCAAAGGTTTTCAGCCTGATCCGGAACAGGGCGCAGTCGGCAGCTATGACGCCATTCGCGTCTATTTGTGGTGGGGCATGTTGTCCAGGCAGGATACCATGTCGTCTCGTTTGAAGAAGGTTATTTCCGGCATGAATCAACTGATACCCGCTTATGAAACCAGTCCTCCATTGACCGTGGATACGCAAACAGGCGCGATCTCCGGCGTCAGTCCGCCGAGTTTCTCGGCTGCGCTGTTGCCCTATTTTGCAACCATGAAAAACAGGAATGCGCAGCGTTTGCAGGGTGAACGGCTGATTGCCGCCCGTGATGCGGCGACAGGCGTTTTAATCGGACAAACACCGCGCTATTACGATCAGGTGCTGACATTATTCGGTCAGGGCTGGATGGAGCACAGATTTGCCTTCGCCTCACAGGGACAGCTTGCCGTAAAGTGGAAGTCATCATGTTCAGCAAAAAATTAGTTGTACTGTCCTTTTTTGTCATGCTGCCCATGTCATGTCCCGGCTGGGCAGCTGATGCGCTGCCGGAAACGCAAATATTGACAGACAGGGCGCACTACTGGGACAAACTTGGCCGTGCCGATATGGCGATACCAATCTGGCAAGCGCTGCTGCAGCTTGAGCCGAACAATGCCGAAGCGCTGGCCGCAATGGACAAAGCCGGCAACAGCCAGGAAAAGTCGGCAGAACCCGGCCATCAGGAAAACCATGATGCCACGCATGAACCTGCTGCCATATCTGCTGTATCCGCTGCCATGCCTGTTACTGAGCCGGCTCGTACACCTGAACCCGCAGCGCCCCCTGCGCCTGAACCTGTTGCTGCTCCTGCACCGATTCCTTCGCCGGTTGAGGATCGCACATCGCTTGCAGCCCCGGCGATGCCTCTCCAGCCAGTTGTCATTCCAGTTCCTGTGGATAGTTCGACAGCTGTCAGGCAGGTTGAAGACTGGCCGGATCTCTATCAGGGAACGGTTAGCGAAAATACCTTGCCTGACAAGACGGCACCTGCCCCGCTGCAAACCGACACGCCAGATGCCAGGCCTGACGTCGATGGCAGCCACAATCTCGCCCCGCTTCCCGACAGTGCAAATCGCGTTCCGCTCAAGTCAGCAAAGGCTGCAACAGGCATTTTGCAGATAGGCGAAGTTGCGCCCGTACAACCTTCGAATTCGGCATCCGCGCCTGCAGAAAGGCGCAGCGACCAGGATGAAAAATTTTCCGGTTTTTTTGAACGGCAGATGAATGCAGCGCCGCCATCCAGCCCCGCAACACCGGCGCCGGGCGGACAGCTCACGGTTGAACACAATCCGGCAGCGCTGACAGAACGCGCAGCATACTGGGAGAGTCATGGTCGCCGCGATCTGGCTGATAAAATTCGCAAGCAATTAGAGCAGATGCATCCCAAACAGGCTACGACCGTTAATACCGGTCAGATCATCATGAGCACCGACAGTCGCCCACTGGCGCAGGAAGATGCGCTGAACGATGCAAAACCGCCCACACCCGATGCGAATGAAACGGCGAAATACTGGGCGGCACACGGGCGGAGTGATTTGGCTGACAACATGCGGGCGCCATCAGCCAAGCCCGCGGCAGCGGAGAGACACGACATCAATGCGTCGATTGAAATGCCAATAGCAACTTTACCAGTCGTGAACGAGGTCCAGCCTGCAACCAGCGCCCAAGCGGCCGCACATCCATCGGCACAGGAATTGAATGAGCGGGCACAGTACTGGGAAACTCATGGACGTAGCGATCTTGCCGTGCAAATAAGACAGAAGTTGCAGTTGATGGAGACCGATCAGCTTACCAGCGCAGCGTCTCGCACAGGTCGCGGTACTGGGCAGCACGCAGAAGGCAGCGGGGAGAGCGCAGCACGAACGGCGTTGGAAGATAGCCTGTTGAAAAATCCCAACAGCCTGAAGACACGTCTGGACCTTGCCAGAATTTATCTGGCCGCCGGGGAAATTGCGAAAGCGCGGATGCAGATAGACAGCGTCCTGACTGCCAGCCCCGACCTGCCGGAGGCTATTTTTGCCAGCGCCCGATTGTATGCAGCGCAACGCCTCTGGCCGGAAACCTTGTATGCACTGGAAAAAGTGTCGCCCGTTTCCCGCACCGAAGAAATGGCTCAATTGCAAAAAACGGCCTGGGCTCATGTGCAGATCGACCGTGCCGATGCGCTGGTGAGGCAGGGGAAAAATCAGGAAGCGGAGTTGTTGCTGCGTCGGGTAGCTACTGAACTGGCTATAAGTGACAACCAGTCTGTTCCGCCTGAGCCACCAGCGCTTTGGAAAAATGAAATATCCGAACCACGGAAAGCTAAACATTAACCTGATTTTTTGTTGGTGCATTAATCGAACAGAGCGGTTATTGCTGGACAGCACTTACACCGGCCCTTAAAATCGAGCCTATTTTTTTAACTTGCACTAAGGATAGCATCATGAGCCTACTTCTTGCCGGCCTTACCGTTCTGATTATCGGCGACAGCCATATGGCGACTCAGGGATACCTGATTACCACGTTACATGATGACTTAATGCAACAGGGCGCCAAAGTCTACTCTTACGGAGCATGCGGCACCCCTTCAGGCGCCTGGATGCAAACAGTACAACCTCCCTGCGGCAGCGCCTTCAGGCTGGACAATGGCCCTGTCAGGATGCGCGCGAGCGAGGCCGGATTTACCAAGCCGCTGCCTGATCTGGTAAAGCTTTATCATCCCGATTTGATCGTGGTGGTCAATGGAGACACTATGGCGGGTTATAAAAATCCAACCATGCCGAAAAGCTGGATATGGGGAGAAGTGCATACCCTGACAAAAGGAATTGCAGCCAGCGGGGCAAGTTGCGTGTGGGTTGGTCCTGCCTGGGGAAGCGAGGGAGGAAAGTATGGCAAAACATTTGCCAGAACCCGCGAAATGTCCGATTACCTGGCTGAAATTGTTTCACCCTGCATTTATATCAGTTCGCTGAATATGGAAAAACCCGGCGAATGGGCAACCATACCCGGCGATGGGCAGCATTATTTAGATTCGGGATATCAGGCGTGGGGCAATGCGATTGCCAAACAAATAGTCTCATCCGACATTCTGCAAAAAATCAAACACTGAGGCTGACATGAAAATTGCTCAGCTGGCAGGATTAATTTCCATATTCTTCTGTTTTCCGGGCTTGGCTCTGGCCGAGCCGCAACTGTACGAAACCGGGCCGTCGGAAGAGTCGTCTTATGTCCGGTTTGTCAATGCGACTGAAAATACAATTGAAATCATCTCGTCAAATGGCTCGGCAAAGATTGAGTTTAATGCCAATGCTGATGGGCGTGCATCGCGCTTTTTCACCGTCAAGGCCGCTTCAAAACTGACGGCAACCCTTCAGGGCAAGGGGCGCAAGGGTAGCGTGGAAGTGACAGGAAAACCTTGGGAATATATCACGGTTGCCATTTTGCCAGATGCAACTGCGAAGCTTAAAACCATGCTGGTCAGAGAAACACCGGATGATTTTAACGCCATGCGCGCATCCGTATCGCTGTTTAATCTTGATGCAAGCTGTACTGCAACCATGCAGGGCGGCGCCAAAAAAGCGACCATTCTGGAGGGCGTCAAACCATTTACGGTACAGCGTCGCCTGATTAATCCCGTTAAATTGAGCGCAACGGTCGGTTGTGGAGGGCAGAATACAAAAGTGGATTTAGGCCAATTGGAAGCGGGGGGGCGCTATAGCGTATTTTTGCTGAACCTGAAAAATACACGGCAGGTATTCTTTGTGCATGACGCAAATTGACGTGAGTCCTGTGCATAACTCATGGCCATTGCGAGCTTTGCAATCAGTACGCACGAGTTTTTCGTGAAGCTAGCCGATCTTGATAATTTTTTAACGGGAAAGGGTTGAATGGTGAGTTTGCTTCTTGCTGGCATGACGGTCCTGATGATTGGAGATAGTCATATGACCCAGAACTATTTGATTTCCACATTACATGATGACTTGATGCGGCAGGGTGCCAAGGTGTATAGCTATGGCGCCTGTGGATCGCCTTCAGGCGACTGGATGAAGAGCGTTCATCCCTTCTGCGGCAGTGCATTCAGGCTGGATAATGCGCATATCAGGAATAGAGCGAGTGAGGCGGGTTCAACCAGGCCATTGCCTGATATGGTTAATGAGTATCACCCTGATCTGATTGTAGTCGTTAATGGCGACGATATGGCTGCCTACAAAAGCCATGCATTTCCAAAAACCTGGGTATGGGATCAGGTGAGCAGCTTGACCCGGGGCATCAAGGCCAGCGGCGTCAGTTGTGTGTGGGTTGGACCGGCATGGGGAAGTGAAGGCGGTTCGTTCGGCAAAACGTATGCTCGCGTAAAAGAAATGTCAAACTACCTTGCTGAAATCGTCGCTCCCTGCGTTTATCTGAACTCTCTGAAAATGTCCAAACCGGGCGAGTGGCGGACAGAAGATGGTGTGCATTTTATGCCCGAAGGCTATCAAGCCTGGGGTGATGCGATTGCCAGCGAAATTGTTTCGTCCGACATCATGCAGAAAATCAGAGCCAAGCCGGCTCCTTAGAGCTTTAATTAAACGGCATTATTACGGAGTCGCTATTTCATGGTCTTTGCGTCCCTAGAGTTTCTGACGCTTTTTTTGCCGATTTTCTTCGCGTTTTACTTTCTTACGCCGTCGCGTTTTCGCAATCACACCCTGCTGATCGGCAGCTGGCTTTTTTACGCCTGGTGGACGCCGAAATACCTGTTACTGATCATAGCACTGACCCTCGTCACCTGGCTTGCTGCCATATTGATCGACAAATCTTCTTCCGAAAAAATCAAGACGCGCACCATGGCGGCCGGGATACTGATCAATCTTGCAAGTTTAGCCTGGTACAAATATGCCAACGTCGTGGTGCAGTCGCTCAATGACTTGTTTGGCAGCAGCGACCAACCGCTGATCGTCTGGCAGATGGTATATCTGCCTATCGCATTATCGTTTACTGTGCTGCACGCGACCTCCTATCTGGTTGATGTGCGCCGTGGCATCGTGCAGGCGCAATATCGCTTTATCTTTTTCAGCGCCTATATCGCGATGTTCCCCCATCTGATTGCAGGTCCCATCGTTCGTTACAAGGTGATAGAAAAGGAGCTGCGCGAGCGCTTTTTTTCTGCCGATGAATTTGCCACCGGGGTTCGCCGTTTCATGATTGGTTTTGCCATGAAGGTGCTGATCGCCGACCCGCTGTCTCCGCTGGTCGCACTGGTCTTCAAGGAAACGAATCCCAGTCTGATCGACGCCTGGACAGGCTGCGGCGCTTACACGATACAGCTCTATTTCGATTTCGCCGGCTACAGCCTGATGGCCATAGGCCTGGGCCTGATGTTGGGCTTCAAATTCGATCCGAACTTCAACAATCCCTACCTCGCAGTTTCCATACAGGATTTCTGGCGTCGCTGGCATATGACCTTGTCTTCCTGGCTGCGCGACTATCTGTATATTTCCTTGCTGGGAGGTAATCGCAGCGGTCAAACGCGCACCTATATCAACCTGATGTTGACCATGGCGATAGGCGGATTGTGGCATGGCGGCGAGAGCTGGAATTTTCTCATCTGGGGCATCATCCACGGTTCTGCGCTCAGCATTGCGCGCGCCTATAGCAATCGAGGTTATACCATGCCCGATTTTCTCTCACGCCTGTTGACATTGCTCGTGGTGATGCTGGCATGGACCGTGTTTAGGGCATCGGGGTTTTCCGCGGCCCTGACGATGTGGGGCGGACAATTCGGCCTGCATGGCGTATTAATGGGTGATGCCGTGTCGCTGGCATTGCGCCCGACCATTTATGTCTCTTGCGCGGTCGGAATTATGTGCATCATTTATCCGTCGATGAAGATCGCAAAAACGGGATGGGGGATTTTTGGCAGCAACCTCTGGCGCGCAATCTGGCCTGTACTTGCATTCGCTTATGCGCTGATTGTGCTGACCGGTCAGGCATCGCCGCCGTTCCTGTATTTTCAGTTCTGACAGGATATAGCCATGCTGAAATATAAAAAATTTCTGATGTTGCTGCCGACACTGGCGTTTATCGGTCTTTTGCTGGCAGGATTGCTGGCGTCCGTCATTTCTCTCAAAACCGTAACGAGTGAAGAATGGACTGAGATGAGAAATCCGGCAAAGATACTGAGCGGGGAATCCACCCGACAGTTTACCAAACTGCTTAACAAACACTTTGTGCTGGGCATGACGTTCAATCAGATTGAACGCGGCATCCAGTGGAATCTGACCGGTGATTTAGGCCCCGGCGTTCGTGCGGGGTGTGGTGACTGGCTGTTTTTGACCGATGAGCTGGAGGTGTACCCTGACAGAGCAAAATCCGCCCTGTTCCGGGCGTCCCTGGCGGAGCTGGTCAATAAGCGCCTGAAACAAAGGGGTATCAAATTATTGATGGTCGTTGTACCGGACAAGTCGCGCATCGAAAACACGCATCTTTGCGGGCTAAATCGTTCCACGCTGTTTGATAATCGCATCGCGAGCTGGCTGGATGCAGTCAAGTCGCACGGCGTTGCTACGCTCGATCTGACCGCCACGCTGGCCCATATGCCGGGGGAGCGTTATTACCACACCGACACGCACTGGAATGAAGCGGGAGCCAATGCGGCTGCAAAGGCCGTTGCAGACAGCCTGGCTGCACTCAAGTGGGTCTCGATTATCTCAGATAGTGCGGTGGCGCTGAACCCTGCGCGCACCCTGCGCCCGGGCGATCTGGTTCATCTGGCAGGACTCGACGGCTTGCCGGCTTTTTTACGCCCGAAGGTTGAGTTGGCTCAGGTTAGCAAGGTTGCGCCGATTCAGGTTGCCAGCGATGATTTGTTCGGCGATGCGGGACTGCCCGCGATGGCATTGATGGGCACATCCTACTCAAGAAACAGCAATTTTGCGCCCTTTCTGGAGCATCATCTCGGCGAACCGGTAGCTAACGTCGCCCGCGACGGAGGCGACTTTGCTGGAGCCGCCATAGCATTTTTTGAAAGCGCTACCTTCCGCAACAATCCTCCCAGGATCATAGTCTGGGAGGTGCCTGAACGGGTCATCGAGTCACCCATCAAAGAGGCGGAACAAAAATGGCTGAAAACGCTCATAGAGGGGAAATTGTAATTTTCACAAGCAGTCTTAACGTATGTGTCCTTACGGCACCTCTATAATGCACACAGATGAACCAAGCCATGAATAGATTACTTGAGTTTTTTAAGGATTTTTCCGGATACGCCGCTGGGCTGCTTGCTCTTGCAGCATTTTCCGTGTCACCATCGCTGGCGGGTGAACTCAAGGCGCCGCCGTTGATACTCTTTATCGGCGATTCCCATTCGGTGGGTAGCTTCGGCATTCAGGAAGACGCATTATTGCGCAGAGTCAAGGGGTTTCGCGTGGCGACCTATGCCATTTGCGGCAGCTCACCGCAATCCTGGTTCTCGGGCGAGCAGACCAATTGCGGGTATTTTATCAAGGATACTGATGGCAAAGAACAGCGCGACTGGACAAGGAAGACCCCCTTGCTTGCGAACCTGCTTGCCGTGCATCAGCCCAGTTATACGATAGTCGAACTCGGTGCGAATATGTACGGCAGGCCTCTCGAATGGGTGGAGCAAACTTCCCATGAGATGGCCATGGCGATCGTCAATTCGGGCAGCAAGTGTATCTGGATAGGCCCACCTCAGGCGCGCATTCAACCTGAACCTGAACTTGAACGGGTTTTCGACGCGTTACGCGCAGGCGTAGTTCCATATTGCCTGCTTTTCGACAGCCGAAACTACACGAGTTATCCGGCTACAGGCGGAGACGGGATTCACTTCAACTCGCTGGGCGAGGCGGGTCAGCATATGGCCGAAAACTGGGCGCTTTCCGCATACTATGCCTTCAGCCCTTTGCTGAAAATACCTGAGAATCAGTCTGCTGCGCACTGATACACCGATCGGCATTGTTACAGAAGCGCGTCCTGACTATGAGGCGGCAAAACGAAGGCATCCAGAGCGTTGGAACGTGCGCAACCAAAACTGGCAGTCAGTCTGTGCACCTGAATCCGGATCAGCACCGAAAGAGACGGATTCAACTCTGAAGCGCTGCCTGAATGCAAGCATTCAGGCGACAACAAGCCTGGCGCCTGGGGCGATCCGGCAACGCTAGACTAATAATACTGCGAGTAAGGGACGATGGTATCCGGGCGTAGTTTGACCGGGCCGGTTTCCGGCTTGAACAGATACTTTAAATAGAAAAATACGGAATTGGGCGAGTAGTAAGCCGAGCGCTCCATGCTGAAACGTCCACCCAGCACAAAATTGGGCGTGACACGATATTCACTCGCTGCAAGCAGGTTGTAGCCGAATCCATTGCCTGTAAAGGCGCTATAAACAGGCTGAGTATAACCGGTCGGCAAGGCGCCGCCCATCGCCCGCGCCTGCAAAGCGGGATCGGTAGGGTAGAACGCAGATGAGTCCGAACTGGTGCTGTAATAGGAAACACCGGCTTTGAGCCGATAGGAAAGCAGGTCTGAGCGACCGTCCAGCTCGATGGGCAAGCCGAATGTCAGACTCCTTTGCGGGCTGTAGTAACCCCCTTGACCGAAGGTAAAATAAAACTCATTTTTTGCAAAACTCATGTAATCCACGCTCAGACCGAGATTGAGTACCGTATCGCCGGTGCTATAAATATCCTGATCTATGGCCCCGCGCAGGTACAGCCTGTCATTGTTTAACACGTTTTGCCCGCGCAACAGGCCATATGAACCCATGGCTGCCACGTTGAAATTACCCAGGGAAGAACTCGACAGGGTCGTGGACATATAAAGCGACAGACCGGTATTGGTCACGCCTCCCCAGACGGTTCCCGTGACGGGATCCTTGGCGCCCGCATAAGAGAGCAGAGTGCCGGTATAGGGACGGCGCGAGAGATTGAGCGAATAACTCATGCGCCCTATCGAACCGCTCTGGCGTATTCCTCCAACCACGTTACTGAGCGGAAAACCTATCCCCACTTCGCCGATATCGGCTTTGACCGACCCCTGCTCATAGCCCAGCGCGACTGAAGTGCCCGATGCGGTGGGCGTCAAGGGCTGGGGAGGGACATATTGATAGGCCTGTATTTTGCCGAATAATGCAGCATCATTAAACGCGGACGACAAGGCGCCCGCATTGATATTGACCTGATCTACCTGAACAAAGCCATTCGCCTCATAGCCGATCGGAAAACTCGCGAGCACGGGGACTTCTATGGCGTTATAGGTCGATGTTCCGCTGCTGGCGGTCTTGGATTCGATATCCAGCCCCGTCTCGATTTTCGCTGAGCGCAGCGATCTGATGCTGTCCATGGCCTGCTGCGCCTCCGATGAAGCAATGCTTACAAGCGGTTTTCGGGCAACCGTATCGCCCACAAGCGCCGTCCGATAAATCCTGTCGCTCTCACCGCTACTTGCCATGGCTGTAGCCACTGACGCACCGGAACCGGCAAGCCCAGGCTCCGGCTCCGGCAGCAGATTAAGCAGGATGCCGGTTGCCGGAGGAGCAGTTGCAACTGTTGGCTTGGACACAGTCTCGCCGGGTTGCTGCACTCTCTGATAATAGCGCATCGCGCGGTTGTACTGACCATCGGCCTGTGCAATTCGTCCCGCCTGCAATAGTAAGTCCGTATTGTTCGGATAACGGTTGGTCAGATCATCAATGGTTGCACGGGCAGCAGTCGTATCCCCCAGGCTCTGCTGCAAATCGGCGATGCGCAGGCGCATGTCGACATCGTCGCCCTTTGTCAAAGCGAGCAGTTCCTGCACCTCCCTTCTGGCATTGGCGTTTTGCTTGTCCTGATAATACGCATAGGCCAGATCGTAGCGAACATCGAGGTCATTGGGGTTTTGTTCTTTTTCCTGATTTAACCGGTCAATTGCACCTTCAGGCAATTGTGCCCTGGAGAAATACATGCGGTGAAACTTGAAATAATCGCTACTGCTCAGCTTGTTCGCGTTGAACAGGGCGTCTGCAAACTGTTGTGCCTGTTCGGTTTTTCCCGCCTTCATCAGGCTGTCGTAATGTCTGCCGGCCATTGCAAATTCAATATTCTGGATGGCTGCACGGTATTTAATTGCAGTGTCGTCCGTTCCCTCAGGTATGTGCAGGGAGGGCAAATAATCAGCCAGCTCCTGATCCCGTTCGGCACGATTGAGTAGCGTGGCAAAATATATCTGTGTTTTAAGTGGCACCGGTTGGGGTAATTTGCGCATCGCACTGAGCCCCTGTTTCTGTTGACCCAATCTGAACCACCCCTCTGCAACCTGTTCAGTCGCAGAGTAGTTGCCTCGCGCCTGAGTCTCGGCAATCGACATGATGCGGATGGCTTCCTTGCGATTCCCCTGGGCTAATTTATTCTCGGCTTGTTGTATGCCATACTTGATCAGTGCGAGTTTTCGGGCTTCCTGCATATCCTGGGTGAGCGCCTCCTCTGGAATTTGATTCATGCTATCGAGGGCCGCCGCATAGTCATTCAGACTGAGCAGCACGAGCGCCTGGGTGAAATGCATGACCGGATCGTTGGGAGCCAGCGCAACGCCCTCCTGCATGACCTGCCTTCCCAGTGGCGCAAGATCGAGGCTGATATACAGTTTAGCCAGCGAGAATCTGACCCAGGGGTTTTTCGGATCGACCTTGACGGCTTTCTCCAGCGCATTCATGGCACGACTGGGTCGGTGCGCCTCAATAAACAGATTGGCCTCTTCCCGCAACAGGCTGGCCTGGCTGTAAGGATTTTTCTTCCATTCATCCGGATAATCCTGAAGAACACGTTCGATAAATTCGATCGCCTCGTCGCTGCGCTTTGTACGCGCCAACAAAGCGGCAAGACCTCGCGCTGCAAATACGTTATAGCCCTCGGTTTTCAGAGCTTCCCGATAGAGGCGTTCGGCCTCGACGTTTTCATTGCCAGCTGCCTTGATATTGCCCAACACCGCCAGTGCGTCCGGGTATCCGGGTTTCATGATCAGCGCCTGATTAATAGCCGCTTCGGCTTCAGGCAATTTGTTGTCTTCGAGCAGCGATTTTGCTGCGCTTATGTATTGCGAAAACTTCGCTACTCCTATCAGATATTCCCATCTTTCGCTCGCTACTTTTTCAGCTTTAGCCGCCTGCAAGGCTTGTTCGAACCATTTTTCGGCTTCTTCGAATTTCCCCTGGGATTGTTTCACCAGGCCTATTCCGCCAATCACTTCAGGGTCTTGTGGTCTGCGTTTGAGCACATCCAGCAGCGTAGTTTCTGCAAGTTCGGTATTCCCGTCTGCAAGCGCATCCAGTGCATCGGTTCGCGCAATGATGTCCGGATCGAGCGCTGTATTGGAGGAATGTTCATCCGTCTGATCCGCCGGTTTTTCCGCTGATGGCCCGGCAACGATGTGCCGCTTCAGACTGTCTTTATTGATCTTTTTATGCTTCTCAGAACGGGCGGCAGGCGGCTTGCCTGATTGCGCTTTTAGTTCGGCAAGCGGTACGCCCGCCTGAGCGGGCCTGGCAAGCTTGCCCGGTGTGGCAAATGAGCTTACGCCGGACAATGCATTGCGCAATTCCTGCGTCTGCGGGCCGCCCGGGGCGGTTTGCTCAAGGGTATGCAAATAGCGCTTTGCCTCATTGGGGTTGCCGTTCTTTAATTCAATCCTGCCCAACATGAGCAGAGCTTGCGGCGAGTTGGGCTCAATCAGCAGCACCTTTTTCAACAAATCTTTGGCCAGATCAGCGCGGTCCCGGTCTACCCATTTTTTTGCACCGCTCAACAATATCTCAGTAGAATTATCCGGCCGCGTGGCGGCAAACAACGGTGTAGGAACGATTCCTGCCAGAATGAGCGCAAGAGATAAGACGCGTAAATTCATGGGCATGTTGACATCCAGTGCGGGGCAAGGTTTCCTTTTGAATCAAAACGGTACAAACTGTCGTGCCACCCCAGCGCGTACAGACTCAACACCTGATTGTAATAATTGTCCTCAGGCTGCGCTGCGACGCGCGCAAGTTGTATTTCAACCGCCTTGTTTAATCCGATAGCCTGCAGAAACGGCACCATGGCGGCGGAAAATCCACTGGGCCCCTCATTGTCGGTCACCCCGGTCAGAATATTGACCGATTCCGGCGGGAAGCCCCTCTGTTCCACGAGTCGCGCCATCGGCTTTAATGCATCGAGCAATATATCTCTGCCGCTATCGTCACGGCTCAGCATGCCTGCCCACAGGTAAACGCGAATCGCATCGTAAGAACCGACATTACTTTTTTCGCTGTCGGGCAAAAAACCTTTGTCATAATCATAAATTATCCAGTCAGGCACATACCCTTTGGGCGATGACTTCACGATCAACTGCTGCGAGGATTTTAACAGCGCACTCCAGCGGGCATCATTGCTGTGCGCCACGAACCAATGCATCAGCTGCATGGGTACATAACTCGGATTTAAACGCACTTGCGCAGGCATTGTAAAACCGGCGGCACCCGGCAACAAGACAAGTCCGAGACCGGGAACATCCAGGGTTTCTGTTGTCAGTATGCGATTGGCTAATAGCGAAGAAAGTGCGACGTAGCGGCGGTCCTTCCATAAGCGCCCGGCTTCGCCCAGCGCGTAGGCCATCCACAGGTCGGCATCGGAGGCCGAATTTACATCCAGTACCCCCAAGCTGCCATCCTCTTTTTTACCCGATGCCCAGGATGGCAGGCGTAATATCAGGTCGTCTTCAGCCAGGTTCTTTTCTGACCAGTTCAGAAGTTTGTCGAAAGTTACACGATCATTGGCGACGAGTGAAAAAAACAGTGCATAGGCCTGCCCCTCGGAGGTAGTTTTCATGGCCTCCGAACTGCCATCAATCACACGCCCCTCTTCGCTGATCAGGTTTTTCTTGAAATTTTCCCATGCAGGCCAGGTTTTTTCACAAGATGCCGCATGTGCGAATGAGCTCAGACTGAATATCAACGCGAAAGCTATATATCCTGATATTCTGTGTATAAACCTTGAACTAACTAGCATTCAACGTGAGCCTTGAGGTGAAATATATTTGCAAAAGTCATTGCAACCTGAAAGTTGGCATAAATTTAATGCGATGACGCACAAAGCTCGTCGATTTTATTATGATTTTTTAATTATTTTAGTGAAATGTATGAAAATTATCATCTCCGCTCAACAAATTGTCGCTTACAAGTTTAAAGTTTAAAGTTTAAACAGCGCAATACTACGCAACGTTCACGGATTTTGCAACGAGTCAGATGTAAAACTGTCGCACTGCTGTTTGTACTTTAAAGCGCAATGCTTCCGCCGTGGTGGCGGTGACTCGTATGCGACAAAACCGGACTATTGACTTAATGTGGATAACATTTCCGGAGAGATAAGTGCATTAGTGATTGCTTTGGCCCAGTGTTCATACCCCCATTTGTCGAAATGCTGCCCGTCAAATGTTTTCCACTCGCCTATTTTGGAAAAGGCCAGCGAATCAATATAGGTACAGGGGGCCACTATCGTTGACAGATAAGCCGAAAACTCTTTCACCCGCGCATTGGTTTTTTTGTATTTTCCGCCATCCTCGCCCCAGGCCGGCCCCACCCAGACACAGCGAATCCCCTGCGCCTTGATGTCTGCGGTCAATGAGGAAACACTCTGCCAGACCCAGCTCTTGGGTATTTCCTTGTTGTCGTAGCTTGCCATCGTGTCGCCCATCACCAGCAGAATCAGGTTGGGATGATGTTTCTTGATCAGGCTGTCTATCGGTTGAGTGCTCGCAATGTCGGCTGGACGCTCTTTGATGGGGCCGGCATCAACTCTGGTTGCTGCACAAGGTACTGATTTGGTTTTAAGCCAGTCTCCAGCCGATGCGCCACAAGCGCCGTAGGAAAAAACTTTCGCGCCTTGTTCAACCAGGTCGTCAGGCAAGTCGGATACCAGATAGTTGTTGATGGACATGTGGCTTTCACCAAGCACCAGGATGGTGCGCCCTGCCAACGGCAGAGTGTCTACGGCAAATACGCTGGTGCTGAACGCGAGCAATGAGAATCCGATTGACAATATTTTCATTATAAAAAAACTTAAGAATATAACGAGATGCAAAATAACCTAGAAAAAATATTTTGTCTAGGGAAGTCGGCAATAATGGCTGGGATTTTGCTCAGAATAGCTGGGGAAACGCCGATTTATCCTTAAATAATTTTCATCCACAAAAAAGTGGTGATGCTGAGCAAGGGCAGCGACTCGCAGCGCATCATTCCTGTCTGCCGACAGGCAGGCCGGCTTAAACCGATTCGCAGACAACTTCAGTTTTATGGGATATTCATTCCGACCTGCTTATCAGGACATGCCGGGCAGCAACAGACTCAGCATCAGACTGGCAATGGCGGCAAACGGGGCATATTCCTTCCAATCCACACTTTCCCTTTGCTCGTACAACCTCAAGGTAAGCGTGAGATCCTGTTCATTGCGCAGATGTCCGTTGTGGTATCTCATTTTTTTCTCCTATCTATCCAGTAATGTGTGCAGGATAGCAAAAACCGGCATACAACCTCAAATCCGTACGGCGGTTTAAAAAGCATGTACTGTGCGGTAGAAATAATCGGACGGCCGGTTGTTTTTTACTGACGAACGGTTGTTCCCGGCGTCATATGCCGCGAAGCTGGCAATATCCGGCTTTAACGTGATACTCGCGTAGCGATTCAGGGATGGGCAATTGTTTTTCTCGTTCGCTGCGCTCTCCCCTCCGGGATAAACAGCGACATGCTCGCATCTGGTATGAAATAATCGCGTCCTGTTTATCCGGTTAACCACATGTTCAAAACACCCCACCTCGTCGTTTCGATCTCCGGCCACGGTTTCGGTCATGTCGCGCAGACCGCACCGGTACTGAATGCGTTGCACAGACTGATGCCACAGTTGCGCATCACCGTACGCTCATCTGTTGCAGCAAGCCAGCTGCGCGCACGCATCCATGCACCGTTTATCCATTTACCAAGCATGGGCGACATCGGCATGGTGATGACTACAGCGCTGGAGGTAAACATCGAAAAGAGCCGCGCCGCCTACCGCGAATTTCACGCTGACTGGGATACCCGCGTCGAACAGGAAGCTTGCCTGTTGCATGAACTTCAGGCCGATCTGGTGTTCTCCAACGTCGGTTATCTGCCGCTTGCAGGCGCACAAAAGGCCGGGATACCGGGGGTCGCGCTGTGTTCGCTGAACTGGGCCGACATCTATCGTCATTACTGCTGCGCGCCTTTGGCATGCCAGACTGAGACCATCGCGGCGCAGATACAGGCCTGCTACGCCAATGCGGATGCTTTTCTGCGCACCGCACCCGGCATGCCGATGAGCGATCTTGCCAACCTGATTCCCGTTGCGCCTATCGCCGCCGTTGGTTCGAACCGGCGCGATGAACTGAATCTACGTTTAAGATTAGCGAAGGGGGAAAAACTGGTGCTGGTGAGCATGGGCGGCATCGATAGCCGGTTGCCCGTTGAAAACTGGCCGGAAATAAAGGGCGTGCATTATCTGGTGCCGGCTGCCTGGCAAGCCTGTCCTGAGTTGAATCGAAGGGACGAACATGTGATCAGCCTCGAATCGTTGCCGGTGAGTTTCAGCGACCTGATGGCAAGTTCTGATGCGCTGCTTTGCAAGCCCGGCTATGGCAGTTTCGTTGAAGCCACATGCTCAGGCATCCCGGTATTATATGTCGGCAGACCCGACTGGCCGGAATCGCCCGCGCTGATTTCGTGGCTGCAACAACACGGCACAAGCCGCGAAATTTCGCAGGATGCGCTGGCACAAGGAGATATAGGCTGCGAACTGGAACAACTCTGGCGCATGAGCAAACCGGAAGCTGTCGCGCCGTCAGGCGCGCTGCAAGTCGCCGCATGGCTGTCAAAAAAACTGAATTAAAACATGTTGTTACATAGCAAACCTGTTACGCGCAGCCTGACAAGTTGCCGGGCTTCTTTGGCGCCAACGAAAGAAGCCCGACAGTCTGTTAGTGCAGGTGACCGCCTTCGTCATGCACATGCCCGTGTTCCAGCTCTTCTTCGCTCGCCTGACGCACGCCGGTTACCGTACAGTTAAAGGTCACGGTTTTGCCGGCCAGCGGATGATTGCCGTCCACCGTAACTTCGTCGTCGTTCACTTCCACAACCGTGTACAGGATGAAATCTTCGTCATCCGACTCTTCGGGCGCACCCTCGAACTGCATGCCGACGGCAACATCGGCAGGGAAAGCGCTGCGCGCTTCGACTTCAACCAGCTCATGCTCATACTCACCAAAGGCATCATCCGGTTGCAGGGTGACGCTGCATGTATCGCCGATACGCTTGCCGTGCAGCGCCTCTTCAACCAGCGGAAAGATGCCGTCGTATCCGCCGTGCAGGTAGCTGATCGGATCTTCGACTTTTTCGAGTATTTCACCATTGCCTTCGGCATTGATCAATTCGTAGCGCAGCGATACCACCGAGTTTTTTTCGATCTTCATTTGACTTCCCTCATAAAATATAAAAAATTTGTGCCTGTCGCAACCTGAATACCCGCCCGATTCAACGCCGGATCAACAAAATCCTCGCAGCATTTTAAACGCATTGAGGGCCGCCAGCTAATCATTTTTTGCAACCCGCGCTTCCATGACGCTTCCGGAGCGGCAGCCGCAACTTGATCCGGGGAAGCGCGCAAAAAACGAAACTTTAAAATGTAAACTTAACCCTTGCAGAACTTGACACGACTATAATACAGCCCATGAAAAGTCTATCCACTCCGCTGGGCTATCTCGGCATCGAAGCATTTTTGCGCGACTACTGGCAAAAAAAACCGCTGCTGATACGCGGCGCCCTGCCAAACTTTACAGGACTGCTGACACCACAGCAGCTGACGGCACTGGCCTGCACTGAAGATGCACAAGCGCGACTGGTGACTCAGCGACGCGGCCGCTTCGAGCTGCAACAATCACCCTTCACGGCGAAAGACTTCAAAGGTCTGAGCAAGGCACAGTGGACGGTGCTGGTGCAGGGGGTAAACCATCATCTGCCGAGTGCTGCGGAATTACTTAAGCAGTTTAACTTCATTCCACATGCACGCCTGGATGACCTGATGGTCAGCTACGCCCCCTGCGGCGGCGGCGTAGGCCCTCACTTCGATTCCTACGATGTATTCCTGCTGCAGGGCATGGGACACCGCCGCTGGCAAATCTCCACTCAGGCCGACCGCACGCTGATCGAAGATGCGCCGCTGCGCATCCTGAAGGACTTCAGGGTAGAACAGGAGTGGGTATTGGCTCCGGGCGACATGCTGTACCTGCCCCCTCACTGTGCGCACAACGGCATCGCAGAAGACGACTGCATGACCTATTCCATCGGTTTCCGCACGCCTGCATATCAGGAGCTGGCCGAACAGTTTCTGGTTTATTTGCAGGATCGTATCTGCGTGGAAGGCATGTATGCCGATCCCGATCTGAAAACTCAAAAACACCCTTCCGAAATCTGCCCCGACATGCTGAAGCAGGTCGAAAAAGCCATTGAACAGGTGAGATGGGATGCGGACGATATCGCGAATTTTCTGGGCTGTTATTTGAGCGAGCCCAAGCCCCATATCTATTTCGACGCGCCCGGACATCCGCTTGGTCTGGCCAAATTCAGCAAGGAAATTCAGAATAAGGGCGTGGCGCTCAGCCTGAAAAGCCAGATGCTATGTCATGTCAATACCATTTTTATGAATGGCGAAGCAACCCATGCCGTCGACCAGGACTATGAGCTGTTGCGCGAACTGGCGGATAACCGCGCACTGCCCGCGCTGAAAACCTGTTCAACTGAATTGATTGCCCTGCTCTACCAGTGGTATCAGGACGGCTACCTCAACACCCCCTGAATTTCAGGAGAAAACAATGCCGGATGACACACTGCAACACACCCATCTGGAAAGCTTTGCGGATTATACCGCCGCGCTCGATACCGTGTGCGCACTGGCAAAACGCAATTTGTACCTGTTTGAAAAAGACTATGATGAGCTGGGATTCAACAGCGAGTTGCGTTACGAAACATTGCGCCGCTTCCTGCTCGACAACCCGGCCAATCGTCTGCTCGTGCTGGCGCACGACACGCACTACCTGTCCACCCGATGCCCGCGCATGAGCATGCTGCTGCGCCAATTCGACGACCGCCTGTTCATCCATCGGACCAGAACTCTGCACTGCACTGCACCTTTTTGCGTTGCGGACCATACACATTACGTGCGTCGTTATCACTTTGATGACCCGCGTGGCCTGCTGGCAATCAATGACCCGAAATACGCGCGTCCGCTGGCATCACTTTACCTGGAAATGTGGGCGGATTCTCGCACCGGCGTGTCCACAGGCAAGCTGGGCCTATAAAAAACCAGCATGCCACTAGATTTTTTCCGATTTACTGGTAAAATGCGGCGACTTTGACTTTGACTGCGAAGGTCAAGTCGAGCAAAATTTTACTTTATCAATAAACTCAAGGAAACTGACCATGAAATTATCCGCTCTTGTTGCTGCTCTGTTGGCTCTTGCTTTGACTGCTTGCGGCGAAAAAGCTGCTGAAACTCCAGCTGCTCCAGCGGCTCCAGCTGCTGAAGCACCAGCGGCTCCTGCTGCACCAGCTGCTGAAGCAGCTTCTGCTGCTGCTCCAGCCGCTGACGCTGCTTCTGCCGCTCCAGCTGCACCAGCTGCTGACGCTGCTCCAGCCGCCAAGTAAGCTTAAGCTTCCTGCGATAAAAAAGCCGACGCAAGTCGGCTTTTTTATTTCCTCAATCCTCAATCCTCAATCCTCAGTCCTCAGTCCTCAATCCTGCATTACACTATTTCCCGCCAGTCAAAGCCCTCCAGTTGCGTTGCCACACCCACCCAGCTTGCCTTGCAATTCATCACGTCGCCCAGCGCCTTGACCGCAAGTTCAGGGGTATTGTTTCTGCAACTCAGATGTGCGGCGACCAGATGCTGCAAACGGCTTGTATCCAGACTGGACAGCAGGCCTGCCGACTCCTGATTGCTCAGATGCCCCAGACGCCCGCCCACGCGCAACTTTAAGCTGTAGGGATAATCGCCATTCATCAGCATTGCGCTGTCGTGGTTGCTCTCCAGCACCAGTGCATCGCAGCCGCTCAGCATCGCTTCGATATGCGGCGTACTGCAACCGACATCGGTCAACACGCCCAGCCGCCTCGCACCGTCCCCGAACACAAACTGCACCGGCTCGGTCGCATCGTGCGGCACCGGATAAGGGTGTATCTGTATATTGCCTATGGCGAACGCCTGATGCGGATCAATTTCATGAAGTTCGGCAATGCCCGCAAAGGCTTTGGATTGACTGCGCAGTGTGCCGTGAGTCAGCCAGACCGGCAGCTTGAATTTGCGCGCAAGTCGCGCCACACCACCGACGTGATCCCCATGCTCGTGAGTCACCACGATGCCGCTCAGTTGCTCAGGCGCGACACCCAGACGCGCCAGACGCTCGATGCTGTCCTTGAGGCCAAAACCGCAATCCAGCAACACGCAGGTTTTCCCCACACACACCAGCAGCGCATTGCCTTCGCTGCCGCTGCCCAACGATGCGAACCTCATTATCACATCTTGATTACCAAACTGCGGCGGCCTAATGGTTTAACGTGAAACTCGCGTAGCGATTCGTTCGTCCCCTCTCCCCCCGGGAGAGGGTTTGAGTGAGGGAACCGACCGGCGCAAGCACTTTGCGAGTTATGGCCCAAGGGCAATATCCCTGCCTGCGGCAGGCAGGCCTGCGAAAAACATTGCATGCTCAGGGGTGGAGCTTGCGCCATGTCGGTTACTCAGGATGCAATCAACGTTATTGATTGATGTTCTTGTAAATAGCCTCAAGCTTCTGACGGCTGACATCGCTGCCTGCGCCATTCTGATCGGTCACGGAAACCTCGCACGAAGCGCCGTCATCCTTGACATTCACGCGATAATGCACATCGGTATTTTCTTCGCTTTTCCAGAACTCCAGCTTTTCATACCAGCTCTTTTCCACCTTGACCGTGCCGAGGAAGTAGATACCCTTTTCGCGATCCTTGTCTTCCACAACGAAGCCCGCACGCTCAATCGCCAGCCCGACTCTGCGCCAACTCCTGTCAAACGCATCATTGATCACAATGACACTGCTGCCATCGGCTGCCTGCAGCAGATTCGCTGCGCCCGCAGTTACCGTCCCGCCCGGTGCAACGGCAGCGACAGCCTGTGCCGGGCTGACGCCAAGGCGCACCATCAGACGTTGCAGCAATTCCGCTTCCAGCTCTGGATCATTCGGGCGCGACTGCCAGTTGGTCGTGTTCCCGCTCGTATCCAGCACTTCCTCCTTGCCGTAATGGGTAATGTAAATTTCAGTGCTCGCGCCATCTTTGGAACGTTCCAGGCGAATGCGATACCGATCGCGCTCACCGGTCGAAAGAATATTGTCAAACAGTTTGCTGAGAACACCGCTATCTTTCGAATTCCTGGAACGACTCTCGGCCCATTCCGTTTCGATGATACCTGCGGCCTGATCTTCGCTCTGAATGTTCAAACCCGCTTCATGTAAAAATGATTTGACCACAGGCCAGACATTTTCTGCCGTGTCATCCACCTTCAGCCAGCGTTGGGTGCCATTGCGTTCCAGACTCACCCCCTTGATGACCGGCAATACCGCCGCCTTTGCCGCAACACTTCGAGGCGAAGGCGAAGGCGAAAGCGCAGGTGCAGTCTCCTTTTTAGTGTAAGCGGAATAAGTTGCGACTGATTCGTCCTCTGCACCGGGCACCTTATAGCGATCATCCGTCTGCGGCGTGCTCAATTCAGGCGGCACTTCCAGCGACGGCACTTGTTCGGCAGCGGAGCCATAATCGATACGCTTATTACCCAGCCCCATTGCGCTACAACCTGCCAGCGAAATCATCACGACACTAACAATACCGGTTTGCGAAACTTTCATATTCTTTCCTCGACTCAATGATGTGTAAGTACGCCAGCCTCAAGCATAGCCTGCTCGACTAAGCCGTAAGCTGTCGGTGACAACGGGGTCAGCGGCAGACGCAAGGTATTCTTCATCAGCCCCATGCGCGCCACCGCCCACTTCACCGGAATCGGGTTGGCTTCGACGAACAGATTGCGATGCAGGCCCAACAGGCGGAAATTGATTTCGCGCGCACGCACCACGTCGCCATCCAGTGCCGCCATGCACATTTCATGCATCAGCCGGGGCGCGACATTGGCAGTGACGGAAATTGTGCCCTGCGCCCCCAGCAGCAGCAGCGCCAGGGTACTGACATCGTCACCGCTGTATACCGCAAAATCCCGGGGAGCTCGTTGCAACAGATCACTTCCCCTGCCAATGTCGCCCGTCGCATCCTTGATGCCGACGATGTTCGGAATTTGCGCCAGGCGCAGCACCGTATCGTTGCTCATGTCCGCCACGGTGCGCCCGGGTACGTTGTACAGGATATGCGGCATATCCACCGCCTCGGCGATGGCCTTGAAATGCAGATACAGGCCTTCCTGAGTCGGCTTGTTGTAATAAGGCACCACGGAAAGCGAAGCATCGGCCCCTGCGCGCTGCGAAAATAATGCCAGTTCAATCGCCTCTTTGGTCGAATTCGCACCTGTACCGGCAATAATCGAAATCCTGCCGGCCGAATGTTTCACCGCTTCGGCGATCAGCAACTCATGTTCCATCAGATCTACCGTAGGCGATTCACCTGTAGTGCCCACCACCACGATGCCATCCGTGCCCTGCTCGACGTGAAAATCAATCAACGCGCGAAAAGACGGCAAGTCCAGACTGCCATCCTCAAACATGGGGGTAACGATTGCGACTAGACTGCCCTTGATCATTTTGACTCTCGTTTTCATAACAAGCAAAGTCGACATTCTAACCTAAACAGGGTAATCCTGAATCAAAAAGGGTTTTCGTAGGTCGGGATTCATCCCGACTTGTCGGGTTAAAATCCGACCTAGCTACTCGCATGGATGATACCCGGCGCGAATCCTTGCGCGACAAATACAGGATGGCTGTGGAATAATGAGGCTATTGTTGACTTATTGCCTTTTCATGCCAGCCACCACACTCGCCGCACTGCATACGGGCGACACCGCCACGATCGTATCGATACATGCCGAAGAAGCATTGCATCAACGCCTGCTCGCCTTGGGGTTTCGCACCGACAGACAAGTTGAACTGATCAGAAAAGCCAGCTTCTCCGGGCCGCTGCAAGTGCGCATCGGCACCACAGACATTTTGTTGCGCCGCAATGAGGCCGCTAAAATAAGGGTGCGCAAACCATGAAACGCGTCGCCTTACTGGGCATGCCCAACACCGGAAAGTCCACGCTGTTCAACCGCATGACGGGCGGTGCTGCACGGGTGGGCAACTGGCCAGGCATCACGGTCGAATTGCTCAGCGGCAAAATCCTGCTGGGCGCCGACATGGTTGAAATCATCGACCTGCCGGGCATCTATGACCTGCACGGCTTTTCCGACGACGAACAGGTGGTGCGCCATTTCCTGCACGACAACGTCCCCGATCTCGCACTGATCATACTCAACGCCACGCAGATCGAACGCCAGATGAGCCTGTTGCTGCAAGTCAAACAGCTCAACATGAACAGCGTGGTGCTGCTCAACATGAACGACGAAGCCAGAAAATACGGCATCAGCATAGACAGCAAAAAAATGTCGGAACTGCTCGGCATGCCCATCTTCCTGATCAGCGGCAAATATGGGACAGGCTATCAGGAGGCCTTGCAGGCCGTCACCCGCGCCCTGCGCTACCCTACTCCCGGCATGGCGGAAAATTTGCGCACTCAGCTGGAACAGGACGAGCACATCGAGGTCGAGATGGCGCGCGTGATGAAACACGCGGTGCAGATTCCGGCCCGTCTGCCGGAAAATCTCACCGAAAAACTCGACCGCGTGATGCTGCACCCCTGGCTCGGTCTGCCGATTTTTTTCGGCGTCATGTATCTGCTGTTTCAGGGCATCTTTTTCTTCAGCCAGCCCCTGCAAACCGGCATCGCCACAGGCCTCGCCTGGCTACGCGAAAGCGCCCTGACGCCTTTGCTCGGCAGCCTGCCGCAGGCATTGCAGGGCCTGCTGCTGGACGGCATCTACAACGGCGTGGCGACCGTTGCGGCGTTCGTGCCGGTCATCGTGCTGTTCTTTCTGCTGATGGCCATCGTGGAAGACAGCGGCTACCTGTCGCGCGCGGCTTTTCTGATGGACGCACTGATGGCCAAAATGGGTCTGGACGGACGCGGTTTCGTGATGCTCCTGATGGGCTTCGGCTGCAATGTGCCCGCACTGATGGGAACCCGCGTGATGCGCTCGCGCGCAATGCGGCTGCTGACCATGCTGGTGATCCCGTTTTCCTTATGTTCGGCGCGCTTACAGGTATTTGTCTTCATCACCGCCGCACTGTTTTCAGCCCATGCAGCCCCCATGGTGCTGTTCAGCCTGTACCTGTTCAGCTTCGCCGCCGCCATCCTCACCGCGCTGCTGTTCAAGGGTCAGTTTGCCAACAGCGAACCTTTCGTGCTGGAGCTCCCCCCCTACCGCTTCCCTACCCTGCGCCAGATGGTATTGCGCGGCTGGCTGGAAGTCAGACACTTTCTGCGCCGAGCCAGCACCTTCATCATCGCGGGGGTGGTACTGGTCTGGCTGCTCACTCACCTGCCCTTCTCGGCGGCGCCCGCCAGTGCTGACACGCTGTCAGGCATGATAGGCCGCCTGCTTCATCCCATCTTCGCACCGATAGGCATCGACGAACAGCTCACCATTGCGCTGATTTTCGGTTTCGTCGCCAAGGAAATCGTCATCGGTTCGCTCTCGGTGATCTACGGACTCACCGGCCCTTCACTGAGCGGAGCCCTGGCCCACCAACTGGACTGGGTGCAGGCCTACAGCTTCATGCTGTTCACCCTGATCTATACGCCCTGCCTGTCCGCCATCGCCACCCTGAAGAGCGAATCGAAAAGCACCGGCTTCACCCTGTTTTCCCTGGGCTGGTCACTGGCACTGGCCTGGCTGGTCAGTTTCGTTTTTTATCAGACTGCCCGCGCATTGGGCTATTGAATCCATCTCATGCGCCGACCAGGCGCGATTCAACAGGGTCGGCAAATTGCTGCAACTCTTCCAAATTTTCGGCATAGTTGCGCTGATTGACAAACAAACTGTTGCCGTGCATGGATTTCGCCATTTTCTTCGATTCTGAAGCGATGACCGCGATATTGCGATGTGACTTGAACATTTTTGGCTTGACCGGCACCGCACCGATGGACAGTGTAGTCAGGTTATGAAACTCTTTTTCTCCGCGCCGGTTCTCGGCAATATAGCCGCCTCGTTCAATGTCTATCGGCTCGAAAAAGGACATGGCGCTCAGGCCAAACTTGGCCAGCACGTTCCTGCAGCGCGCTTCCCAGTCGATGCTCTGAAATAACACGATGAAATCGTCGCCGCCGATGTGCCCCACAAAATCCAGATCGTGATCGCATTCTTCCGCGATCACTTTGGCCGTCATCTGGATCATCGCATCACCCATGCTGAAACCATATACATCGTTGAACGGCTTGAAATGATCCAGATCGAAGTAGCAGACGGTAAAAGCCTCCTCCGTCGCCAGCAGCAGATTGATATGCTCATCTATCGGCGAGTTGCCGGGCAGTCCGGTCAGCGGGTTGGCATAGCGTGCCGACTGGATTTGCATCTCGGTTATTTCATGAATCAGACTCTGGCTGGTGCCCACGCCCAGATATTGCCCGTTATCGGTAAAAACAAAACCCAGCGAAACATGTCGCTGATCTTCCGCCAAAAGACGACTTAACTCCTGAATGGAAATGTTTCTGTCGACTATCAGCGGTTCAGGATCCATGAAGGTAGAACAGGACTTCTTGCCATAGAGTTCACGCTGATAGGGACGCGCAAAGCGGTTGATAAACACACTGCGGTTCACCAACCCGACCGGGAGTTTGTTGTTTGTAACGGCCACCAGCGATATCTGGGGATTCTTCTCGAACACCTGAAAAACGTCTTCATTGTTATTTTCAAGCGTAAAGGCGGGGGCCATTTCCAGAACGGCATTGATGCCATGGCGATCGTCGGGCTGGCTGTCTCTGTTGCTGGTCGCCAATAAATTTCTGACGGCCCTGGGCACGACTCGGGCGGGATTCAAACCCGCGCCTGCAACAAAAGGGCCTTTCCCCAGCGAAATACCCATATCCCTGGCAAGCAGCAATTCCCCACGCGTAGCGATGCCTTCGGCCATGGTTGTCAGTCCGGATATTTCTGCTATTTCCAGCAACGATTTAATCAACTGGACTTTAACGGGGTCTTTGTCGATATCCTGAATCAGGAATGGGTTGATGAATACATGCGTTGGACTGACCCCGAATTCCGAATGAAGCAGGGCGAACATCTCCCCCTGATCTTCCAGTACGGTCTTGAAGCCGAGATCATTGAAACGCGTCAATATTTTCGGCAAAAAATTGGGATGACTGATGTCATAAGGCGCGTCGACTTGCAGGGTGATGACGACATGCTCCGGGTCTATCCCCGCCTTTTCAAGGAACTGAACGACGTGAATTTCCTTGAATTTATGAGCGAGAAATACGGCCGCGTTTAATCTTAAGAACAGAACCCCCTGCAGTTTCAGTTCGGCGAAGCGTCCAATGGTCAACTGACAACAGAGATTTTCCAGATCGAGTAGCTTGCCTGCCTGTTTTGCAACACGCTGCATCCTGGACGGCGAATGCAGCAAGTCATCGGATGGACCGCGCACCTGTCCTTCATAGCCGATTATGCTGCAACTGGCAATATCGAGTATCGGCTGAAAAAGCACCTCGATGCGCTGATGTTCAATGACATCAAAAATTTTATATATCGATTTCGAGTAGTCACGCAACATATCCAAAGCATCCCCTTTATCGCCATTCCATACAGGAACAGCCTGCGGGCAGGCTAGCAGTTGCATGTTTCCAAATTATTAAACGCAACAGAAACAGGATAAATCAAGCAATCCTTTTGCTAGTCCGAAGCTTTTCCCGCGTCCTTGTCCTTTTCCGGTTTTTTGGCTGTCTTCTTCAATATTTTCACCATCTCCCGCCATTCCTGAAGTTGCTCGTCTTCCAGCTCCATCTGAATTGCCAACGCTTCCTGCCGGCTCAACTTGCCTTTTTCCAGTCGGCGAGGCAGCTTGCCATGCATCCTGGATAGCAGGCGTTCAGTTTCTTCTTTGCTCAATTGCCCAACCTTTTCAAGATACTCATCTTTACAAATATTTTTCATCGATATTTTTCCCAGCATGTTGTGTTGTAACGGAATCAATTTTTGTTAAAACCATTTCCAGTCCCCAGATTAACTTTTACTTAATAAACACACAACTGAAATATACGTTATTTGGGTATGGGCGCAAGCCAACCGCCCACATGCAGGGCTGCGCAGCGCGTTGAGTTGATCGGGTCAACCGGTAAGATAAATCTCAGCACGACCTGGCTTTTTATCCTCGTAAAATCAGCATTGGCTGATGGTTAACCACTTTAAACATTTACATAATCACAACAGGCGGAATTTATGCAGAAGCCATACCGTTTCTGCATCCAACTCGACGCGAACTCCCACAGGATGAACAATCATGAATATTTTCATGCTGGCCATTCCCATACTGATTATCTCCGTACTTGCTTATTTTGGACAAACAGAAATTATTTCAGGCAGCGGGGAAAACGTTACGCTGGGCGCTTATAGCATTGAGAATAACGACTGGGGCAAAGGCTCACTGAAAATTGGCAAAGATTATAGCCAGCAGATATCATTCCACAAACACAGTCTTCAGTACATGGTGACCATGACCTGGGACTATCCAAAAACTCAAGCGCCACACTACGTTTACGGATATCCGGAAATAATCTGGGGTAACAAGTTCGGATACTTGGGCACGAAAAAATATACGAATCAAATAAAAGATATAACCGATTTAACAGTCGATTACAGCCTGGCGCTCAGCGGAGAAACAAACAATTTTAGTGTAGGCATCGAAATCTGGACATCAGGCAAGCCGGAAGTAACGCCCGAAGACAACACCATTCACGAAATTATGGTTAAGATCCACGGCTGGCAGGACGGACCCGGCACGCTCTATTCAGATGGCACGATAACGGCAATCAAGGCCATTCATGACAATGTGAACGGGCATAGATTCATCACATTCGACACCACATCCGACAAATTATCAGGAACAATCAGCCTATATAATATTATCAATGAGTTAGTTAATGAAGGAGTCATCAACAGGAATGATTATATCTCCGGGGTTGAGCTCGGCGCCGAAATGAAACAAGGATCCGGCTCGCTGCAAGTCAACCGTTTTCTGGTAACTGAAGCTGTCGCCGCCGGTAAAATTGAAACTGCAGATTGACTGCAATAAAACCCCGCTTCAGAAAACATACTGACCCAGTCGCTATCATCCGTACACCGGACCCATCGGCTGCAACGGGAATTGATGTTTTCCGGCCAGAAATTACTTGGCTGTGGATACGGACGATGCAGCAGTTATTGAATTAGCGGGTTCATCGAGAACCTGAAAAAACACTTCATCGCCTTTAATCATGCCCAACTCGCTGCGCGCGCGCTCTTCAATCGCTTCGGCGCCTTGCTTCAAATCCCGCACTTCGGCATCCAGCAAGGCATTGCGCGCCTCGGTTTGTCCGTTGATCTGCTGCTGAGCCTCGACCTGACGATGCATATCCCACACCCGCAACCAGCCGCCATGACCCAGCCAGAGCGGATACTGCAAAAGCAACAGCAGGAAGATCAATATCAGTGTGATGATTCTCATGAGCTCATGAAAATATGCAGGGTGGAAAAGCATGCCCTGAGCGGAGTCGAAGGGCATGCTTTTTCCACCCTGCAAGATTCAGCAATTAAAAGTGACATGGCCAAGAAATTCGCCGCAAGCCTGACACGGGGCGAATTTTACTTAACCAAATCAAAAACGACTAGCTCAGTTGGTAGTACGCGTCGATTCCGGGGTAGGAAGCCGTATCGCCCAGATCTTCTTCGATGCGCAGCAACTGATTGTATTTCGCCATGCGATCGGAACGCGAAGCCGAACCGGTCTTGATTTGCAGTGAATTGGTCGCCACCGCGATATCGGCAATCGTGCTGTCTTCGGTTTCGCCCGAGCGATGCGAAATCACCGCAGTGTAGCCCGCGCGCTTGGCCATCTCGATCGCTTCGAAGGTTTCGGTCAGCGTGCCGATCTGATTGACCTTGATCAGAATGGAGTTGGCCAGCCCCTGACGGATACCTTCGCGAAAAATTTTCGTATTGGTGACAAATACATCGTCGCCGACGATCTGCACGTTCTTGCCCAGACGCTGAGTCAACAGCTTCCAGCCCTCCCAGTCGTTCTCGGACATGCCGTCTTCGATGCTGATCAACGGGTACTTGTCCACCCAGTTGGCCAGATAGTCAACCAACTGCGCAGAGGTCAACTTCAGCCCTTCCGAATCGAGACAATACAGCCCATTCCTGTAAAACTCGGAACTGGCGCAATCCACACCGATGGCCACATCCACACCCGGCACGAAACCGGCTGCTTCGATGCCTTCGACGATCAACTGCAATGCCGCTTCGTTGCTCGGCAAGTTGGGTGCAAACCCCCCTTCATCGCCGACGGTGGTGGGCATGCCCTTTGCGTCGATCAGCTTCTTCAACGCGTGGAACACTTCCGCGCCATAGCGCAATGCCTCGCGAAAACTCGGTGCGCCAACCGGAATAATCATGAATTCCTGCATGTCGATGTTATTGTTCGCGTGCGCGCCACCGTTGATGATGTTCATCATCGGCACAGGCAGTTGCATCCTGGCCGAGCCGCCCAGATAACGATAAAGCGGCAGGCCGGATTCTTCCGCAGCCGCACGCGCAACCGCCATGGAAACAGCCAGAATCGCATTCGCACCCAGACGGGATTTATTTTCCGTGCCGTCCAGTTCAATCATAGTCTGATCGATAAAGGCCTGTTCGATGGCATCAAGGCCGATAATCGCTTCGGCGATCTCGGTGTTCACATATTCCACCGCCTGCAACACGCCTTTTCCCAGATAGCGCTGTTTATCGCCATCGCGCAACTCTATCGCTTCACGCTCACCGGTGGAGGCGCCGGACGGTACCGCTGCACGTCCCATCACGCCTGATTCAAGCAGTACGTCGGCTTCCACGGTAGGGTTGCCGCGCGAATCCAGAATTTCGCGGGCGATCACATCGACAATTGCACTCATCTTTTATCCTTTATCATCCAAATCAATTTTTTATAACAACCGGAATCAGCTCATGATCCGGTTAAGCCCACTGCAAACCGGACGAAGTCCGCCAAGCAAAAATCAACAATTTTTCAAATCAACCATTTCTTCGATCAGCCCCTGCTGCTTGACAGCGTCATCCAGCACCATCAGCGTCTTCAGCAGCGACTTCAGATGCCCCAACGGAAAGGCGTTCGGCCCATCCGACAACGCACGAGAGGGACTCGGATGCGTCTCCATGAACAGCCCGGAAATTCCGGCAGCCACAGCCGCACGAGCCAGTACCGGAACAAATTCGCGTTGACCGCCGCTGACCGCACCCTGTCCGCCGGGCAACTGCACCGAATGCGTGGCATCGAACACCACCGGACACGCGGTATTGCGCATCACGGCCAGCGAACGCATATCCGACACCAGGTTGTTATAACCGAATGACGCACCGCGCTCACACACCATAATGTTGTCCTGACTGCTCGCCTCTCTTGCCTTCTCAACCACATTCTGCATATCCCAGGGCGACAAAAATTGCCCTTTCTTGATATTCACGGGCTTGCCGGAACTTGCCACGGCATGAATAAAATCGGTCTGCCGGCACAGGAACGCCGGGGTCTGCAACACATCGACAACTGCCGCGACGGGCGCGATCTCTTCGATACTGTGCACATCAGTCAGCACCGGCACACCCAACTGCGCCTTGACTTCACTCAGTATTTTCAATCCGGCATCCATACCGAAGCCGCGAAACGATTTGCCCGAACTGCGATTAGCCTTGTCGTACGATGACTTGTAGATAAAGGGCAGATTCAATTCAAGACACATTGCCTTCAACGCGCCTGCGGTATCGATCGCCATCTGCTCGGATTCGATCACGCAGGGACCCGCGATCAGGAACAGCGGGCGGTTCAGGCCGACTTCAAAGTTACATAGTTTCACACGATCACCTTAGCTGTGCCTTTGGCACACAAATTTCTGTTCTCTATCATCTGTTCCCTGTCATCTGATGCAGCAAGGCAGCCTCAACGAACGCTTTGAACAGGGGATGTCCGGCGCGCGGCGAGGAGGTAAATTCAGGGTGGAACTGCACACCGACAAACCAGGGATGCCCTGGCAATTCCATGATTTCAGGAAGATTTTCAGTCGGAGTACGAGCCGAGATGACCAGGCCTGTTTTTTCCAACTGCGGCACGTAATGATTGTTCACTTCATAGCGGTGGCGATGCCGCTCATTCACCTCCGCACCATAGATGCGCTCTGCCAGCGTACCAGGAGTCACCGGGCAACGCTGTGAGCCCAGCCGCATGGTGCCGCCCATATCCGAGTCGCTGCTGCGAATTTCCACCCGCCCGTCGCGGTCGCACCATTCGGTAATCAGGGCAACTACCGGATGTTCGGTTTCAGGATTAAATTCGGTGCTGTTCGCGTCCTTCATGCCTGCAACATGGCGTGCATATTCGATCACCGCCAACTGCATGCCTAAACAGATACCCAGATACGGCACCCTGTTTTCACGCGCATAGCGGATTGCGGCTATCTTGCCCTCCGTACCGCGCGCGCCGAAACCCCCCGGCACCAGTATCGCATCGAAGTGCGCAAGTCCTTCCGTGCCGGCGGATTCGAGCGCCTCGGAATCGACGTATTCGATGTTCACGCGTGTAGCGGTGTGTATGCCGGCGTGGCGCAAGGCTTCGATCAGCGACTTGTAGGATTCGGTCAGATCCACATATTTGCCGACCATGCCGATGGTGATTTCGTGTTGCGGGTTTTCCAGCGCATGAACCAGATTCGCCCAGACCGACAGGTCGGCAGGCGGCAAATCCAGCTTTAATTCTTCGCAGACGATGCGATCCAGCCCCTGATCGTTGAGCATTTTCGGAATCATGTAGATACTGTCCGCATCCCACATCGAAATCACCGCTTCTTCGCGCACATTGGCAAACAGCGAAATTTTGGCGCGCTCCTCATCCGGGATCGGCCTGTCTGCGCGACACAACAGACAGGTCGGAAAAATACCGATTTCGCGCAGTTTCTGCACGCTGTGCTGGGTCGGCTTGGTCTTCAACTCGCCTGCGGTGGCAATGTAGGGCACCAGCGTGAGATGCACATAAGCGACCTGATTTCGACCCATGCGCAAGCCCATCTGGCGCGCGGCCTCCAGAAAAGGCAACGACTCGATGTCGCCCACCGTGCCGCCGATTTCGACGATGGCCACATCGGCCTTGTCGCCGTGATAAGCCGCAGCCCCGCGTTCAACAAAGGCCTGAATTTCATTGGTAATATGCGGAATCACCTGCACCGTCTTGCCCAGATATTCGCCGCGCCGTTCCTTGCGGATCACGCTTTCATATATCTGCCCGGTGGTGAAATTGTTGGCTTTGCGCATCTTGGCGGAAATAAACCGCTCGTAATGCCCCAAATCCAGATCGGTTTCCGCACCGTCTTCTGTGACGAAAACCTCGCCGTGCTGAAACGGACTCATCGTGCCGGGGTCGACGTTGATATAAGGGTCGAGCTTGAGCATCGTGACCCGCAGGCCACGCGACTCAAGGATCGCCGCAAGAGAGGCGGCAGCGATCCCCTTCCCGAGGGAAGAAACGACGCCGCCGGTAATAAAGACATACTTGGTCATGCGGGTGCCCGAACATAACCCGCCGCCTGGCTGTCGTTCTTCACTCAAAACAATGAGCTTTGGCTCATCCATTTTCAGTGGAAGCTCCCTTCATTCAGAAATAAGGCGGGTTTTCACCTATATTTCGTGTGAATGCCCCTGCGGCATTGCGGGTTTGACAGTCTGGCGGAATGGCTAGTGGTTTTATCAAATGTTTTTCGTAGGGCGCGATGATACCGCAAATCCCCCTGCTCTCAAAATTCATCCCGGCAGATTTTGCCAAACAACAAAAAACCGACTCGGACAGCCCCCAACCTGCAAAGCCCGTTCGACGGCAAGCCACCCGCAGTATTCATTGACAGGCAGACCCGAAAAAAACTACCATCGCTTTTCACTTGCGTAGCCATCCTAGGAGCCCTCATGTCCAACATTCAGTCCGTCATGCATGAAAACCGCGTGTTTAATCCTTCCGATGAATTTGTCGCGCAGGCCAATGTATCAGGCATGGCGGCTTATCAGGCCTTATGCCAGGAAGCTGCCCGGGATTACACCGGTTTTTGGGCACGTCTGGCGCGGGAAACGCTGCAATGGAAGAAACCGTTCACAAAAATACTGGACGAGAGCCGCGCGCCGTTTTACAAGTGGTTTGAAGATGGCGAACTGAACGTATCATATAACTGTCTTGATGCGCATCTTGCCACCGAGGCCGATAAAACCGCGCTCATTTTCGAGGCGGACGATGGAACAGTCACAAAAATCAATTACCGCGATTTGCACGCGAGGGTTTGCCAATTCGCCAACGGCCTGAAATCGCGCGGCATCAGGAAGGGCGACCGCGTCATCATCTATATGCCGATGAGCATAGAAGCGGTGATTGCGATGCAGGGCTGCGCACGCATAGGAGCGATCCATTCGGTGGTATTCGGCGGCTTTTCTTCCAAGAGCCTGTATGAACGCATCACCGATGCACAGGCCTGCGCCGTAATTACCGCCGATGCGCAACTGCGCGGCGGTCGCGTGATGCCGTTGAAATCGGCGGTGGATGAAGCCTTTTCGCTGGGATGCTGCGATACCGTACGCAGCGTCATCGTTTACAGACGCGCCGCCTGCGACATCGCATGGAACGACAACAACATCTGGTGGCATGATCTGATAGCGAATCAGAGCAGCGAGTGCGAACCCGAATGGGTAGAAGCCGAGCATCCGCTGTTCATTCTTTACACCTCGGGCTCCACCGGCAAACCCAAGGGCGTGCAGCATTCCAGCGCAGGCTACCTGCTGGGCGTCATGTTGTCCATGCAATGGGTGTTCGACTACAAGGCTGATGATGTTTTCTGGTGCACCGCCGACGTGGGCTGGATCACCGGCCACAGCTATGTGACCTACGGCCCGCTGGCAATGGGCGCAACACAGGTCATATTCGAGGGAATACCCACCTATCCCGATGCGGGGCGCTTCTGGAAAATGATCCAGCAGCACAAAGTCACCACTTTCTACACCGCGCCTACCGCCATCCGTTCGCTGATCAAACTGGGCGGCGAGTTGCCGAAACAATATGACCTGTCCAGTCTGCGCCTGTTGGGCTCGGTAGGGGAGCCGATCAACCCGGAGGCCTGGATGTGGTATTACAACACGGTGGGCGGCGGCAGATGTCCGATCGTGGATACCTGGTGGCAGACCGAAACCGGCTGCCACATGATTGCGCCCCTGCCCGGCGCCATGTCGATCAAACCCGGCACCTGCACATTACCGCTGCCCGGCATACAGGCTGCCATCGTCAATGAAGCGGGTGAAGAGGTACATGACCAGCATGGCGGCTTTCTGGTCATCAAGCGCCCCTTCCCGTCGCAGATCCGCAACATCTGGGGAGATGAGGAGCGTTACAGGAAGAGCTACTTCCCGGAAGAAATGCACGGCGCCTATCTGGCAGGCGACTCCGCGCGCCGCGATATCGATGGCTATTTCTGGATCATGGGGCGCATCGACGATGTGCTGAATGTCTCGGGCCACCGACTGGGCACCATGGAAATCGAATCGGCCCTTGCCGCAAATCCCCTGGTTGCCGAAGCCGCAGTGGTCGGGCGTCCGCACGAAATCAAGGGAGAAGCCGTGGTCGCCTTCGTGGTGCTCAAGGGCCCGCGTCCCGACGATCCGGAAAAAGCCCGTGAAATCGCCGAAACGCTGCGCAACTGGGTAGGCACGGAAATCGGCGCAATCGCCAAGCCGGACGAAATCCGCTTAGGTGAAAACCTGCCCAAGACACGCTCGGGCAAGATCATGCGTCGTCTGCTGCGCGCCATCGCCCGTGGCGAAGAAATCACTCAGGATGTTTCCACGCTGGAGAACCCTGCCATACTTGAACAATTAAAAAATGCAGTTAAGTAGAAAATCGCGGGGTTTCGACGCAGTCAAAACCCTGCCATACTTGAACAATTAAAAAATGCAGTAAAAAGGAAAATCAGGATTGGGGATCGTGGATTGAGTTGAAAACGAAGCAGTGGCACTCATCCGACGCCGCGTCCTCAATCCTCAATCCTTCACTCAGAAACAAGAGCTTTAGCTCCGTTGTTTCGTGGGAATGCCCCTGCGGCATCAATCCTGCATTTCAGGTTGACCTTGATGCACGAACTCGGCTAACCTTGAAACGATTTTTCATCTTCCGGTGCAGCCCCCTTGATCAAACTGTTTTTTTCGCTTGTGCTTGCAACATGCACGCTTGCAGCACACGCCGAAGAAGCACTCACCCTGAGCACTTCATTAGCCGACACGCCGCCCACCTTCACCAATGCGCATAACATTCAACTTCGAATCATTCCTGACGATGAACTGAACAAGGGCGGTCTCTGGCAACGTCTGCGCAGCGGCTTCACGATGCAGGATATAAACAGCCCGCTGGTCGCCAAACACGAGCAATGGTATGCCAGTCGCCCCGACTACGTTGTGCGCATGATGGACAGGGCGAGCCGCTACCTTTATTACATTACCGGCGAAGTGGAACGCCGCGGCATGCCCAGCGAAATCGCGCTGCTGCCGATGATAGAAAGCGGCTTCAATCCGGGCGCGCGCTCGACCAGCAATGCCTCCGGCATCTGGCAATTCATGCCGTCCACCGGTCGCAATTTCGGGCTGCGGCAAAACTGGTGGTATGACGGCAGACGCGACATCGTCGGTGCGACCACGAGCGCACTGGATTACCTGGAAAAACTGCACGAGATGTTCGGCGACTGGGAATTGGCGCTGGCGGCCTATAACTGGGGAGAAGGTGCGGTCCAACGCGCTCAGCAGAAAAATCGCAGACTGGGGCTGCCCGTGGACTATGCAAGCCTGAAGTTGCCGGATGAAACGCGCAATTATGTCCCGAAGCTGTTGGCGATCAAAAACATCGTTGACCATCCGTCCGACTTTGGCCTGACTTTATCGCACATTCCCAACAAGCCTTATTTCGCCGAGGTTCCGACCAGCAAACACATCGACGTGGAACTGGCAGCCCAGTTGGCTGACATTTCCAGCGAAGAGTTCATCGCTCTCAATCCGGCCCATAACCGCCCGGTCATTTTGCACGACAACAGCGACTTCATCCTGCTGCCGGTCGACAAGGTCGAGACCTTTCAGACCAATCTGGCAAACTACGACAAGCCGCTGGTCAGCTGGCAGGCCTATCACGCCAGGAAAGGCGAGCGACTTGACCATCTGGCCCCCCGTTTCGGCCTTTCCCTGGAAAGGCTGAGATCGGTCAACGGACTGTCTGCACGCGCACAGGTGAGTTCGGATGAAACGCTGCTGGTTCCGCTCAACGGTGAATCGGCCGGAAATGAAGGCGAATTCGCGACTTTCAACATGCACCTGCATCCCGTAAGTCGCGACGACACCGCCTCGCTCAAATACACCGTCCGCGAAGGCGATACGCTGGACAAGCTGGCAAGGCGCTATCACGTCAGCGTCGCCGCCTTGAGAAACTGGAATGTCCAATGGAAACACATCAAGGCCGGGCAAAGACTCGCCCTTGCCCGATCAAAACACCCGTCAACCGGGACGAAGCGGCATCCTTCGCACTCAAAATCCGGAAACATCGCACAACGCCATTCTGCCCGGAAACATGCATCGAGAACGGCGCACGCCCATCTCGCCCGCCAGGACAGATAATGCCCGATTGTATTTTTAGCAGCGGCAGATCAAACCACTACCGTCGATTCGTGATTTTTCCGTAAACTGCATTGAAGATGCGATAAGTCTTCCATATACGCCAGGCGCCCTTCGCCAGCGCTCTCACACCGCGTCTTTGCAGCACCGCCAGACTTGCAAATCCCGCTAGCAGCCCCGGATGCGCCCGAACAAATCGCACCGCAACCCACGCCTGATCGGCCAGATACAACGGGGTTTGCCAGCGCTCGCCCAATTCGGCAATCTGCACCCGTTGATCTGCTATTTTCGCCAGCAGCATCTGACGGCGCTGCATTACCGCCTGTCTGCGCTTACTCATCGCGGCCATCCAGCTGTTCGCGATCGCGAGCCAATTCTGCAAGGCTCGCTGAGAACAGTTTTGATTTGACCTGGGCAATTTGCTGCAAACGCCTTGTCAGCATGATGCCAATCACCAGGAACAGCGCGCCCAGCCCCGCCAGCACAGACAGGCGGTGATCATCCCAGCACAGCACCACGATAAACACGGTCAGCAGCATGATGGTCATGCCAAAGCAGAACAGTGTGGCGAAAAAATAAAGGAGCATCTGCTCCAGATGCAAACGCTCCTCATGCAACTCGTTGGACAGCAGCTCCAGCCGAGTGACTGCTACCGAAGCCAGCGTGGACAGCAATCGCCTGATCGAACCCAGTAAACCCGCTTCCGCCATCGCTTAACGGTCGCGCGCAATCAGCATGCCGACGAGCAGCCCCACCCCAGCTGCGATGCCAACCGCCTGCCATGGATTTTCGTGCACGTAATCGTCCGTCGCGCGCGCCGCCTGTCTTGTCTTCTCCAGCATCGCTTCCTGAGCAACGTCCAGACGCGCCTTTGCAACTGCCAGACTGTCCTGGATGCGCTCGCGTGCAGCCACCACCTTATCGCCTGCCTGACCGGCGGTCGCTTTCAACAACTCCTCGGCGTCCGACACCACCAGTTGCAAATCCTGCATCAGCTTTTCCTTGCTGACATCGCCTTGTACGCTCGCTGAACTGTTACTCATGATGTTCTCCTTGTAAGGTTAACTAAAAACAAAAGCGCTTCGAAACCAATGTGATCTTTTTAATCCAACGGGCATGGAAAAGAAACAGCCATGCCCGTTCCCTCACCTCAACCCTCTCCCGCAAGCGGGCGAGGGGGCAAACGAATCGCTACGCGAGTTTTACTTAAATGAGGGCGTCCCGTCAACCTGTATTCGTTGCCGACAAATGACAATGTACAAGGTGGGTTGCCGAAATTTCTGTCCTTGGCGGATAAGAGGACCTGCAAACTGCGATGGCCTCGCTGCAACGCGGCGCAAAATGGCAGCCCGGAGGCGGGTTGGCGGGGGACGGCAAGTCACCGGTCAGGCGGATATACTCGCGCTGCAGTCCGTCTATGCGCGGCACGGCGGACAGCAAGGCACGGGTATAGGGATGGGCCGGTTTACGCAGCACTTCGTCGCTCGTGCCGCGCTCGACGATGCGCCCCAGATACATCACACATACCTCGTGCGCCAGATATTCCACCACCGCAAGGTTGTGCGTGATGAACAGATAGGAAAGGTTCAATTCCTGTTGCAGCGATTTGAGCAGATTCAAAATCTGCGCCTGTACCGACACATCCAGCGCGCTGGTCGGCTCATCGCAAATCAGCAACTGCGGCGATACGGCCAGCGCACGCGCAATCGCGATGCGTTGCCGTTGTCCGCCGGAAAACTCATGCGGATAGCGCCATTTGGCGGTACGCACCAGCCCCACCTTATCCAGCAAGGTATCGATGTGCGCCTGACGCGTCACGGCGCCGCCGCCGATATTCAGCGCGTTCATGCCTTCTTCGAGTATCTCCGCCACGCGCATCTTCGGGTTCAGCGAAGCATACGGGTCCTGAAACACCATCTGCATCGAAGCGCGCCGACTGCGAGGCGCGCCCGTCAATTCGCGCCCGTCGAATTGCACGCTCCCGCCGGTAGGCGGAATCAGTTGCAGCAAGGCCTTGCCCAGCGTGGTCTTGCCGCAGCCGGACTCGCCCACCAGCGCCAGCGTGCGCCCTGCCGGTATTTCGAGCGACACCCCGTCCACCGCCTTCACCTGTCCCACCACGCGCTGCAGGATGCCTTTGCGGATCGGAAAATGGACGCGCAAGTCGGAGACTTGCAGGAGCGAGGGGTGAGGAGTGAGGAGTGAGGGTAAAGCGTCCTCCTCCCCGATCCCTCTGACGAAACCACTAGCCATTCGACTAGGCTGCATAACAACCGCAGCCCAGTCGCTGGTTATCCCGTAAGCGGGAGAGGGGCGCTCAATCCTGCCTTCTGAATCCTCAATCCTCGATCCTCGATCCTCGATCCTGCCGTACAAATGGCATCTCACACCCTGACTCTCAGCGACAATCGTCCATTCCGGCGTTTCATCAAAGCACAACGCCCACGCCCGGTCGCAGCGCGGCGCGAAGCGGCAACCCCGGATGACGCTGCCCAGCGGCGGCACGCTGCCCGCTATTGCGGCGAGCATCCGGTCGCGATGCCCGGCGCCCGGCAAGGCGGCAAACAGTTTCTGCGTATAGGGATGCAGCGGCTTTTCAAACAGGCTTTCCCGGCTGGCCTGCTCGACAATCTGCCCCGCATACATCACGGCGACGCGATGCGCATTCTCCGCCACCACCCCGAGATCGTGCGTAATCAGCAGCATCGCCATGCCGCTCTTGCGTTGCGTATCGCGCAGCAGTTGCAGCACCTGCGCCTGTATCGTCACATCCAGCGCCGTGGTCGGCTCATCGGCAACCAGCAGCGCAGGCTCTCCTGCCAGCGCCATCGCGATCATCACGCGCTGCTTCATGCCGCCGGATAACTGGAACGGATATTCGCCCGCACGCCGCGCCGCATCGGGAATACCAACCTGATCCAGCAGCTCGACACAGCGCTGCTTTACCCCCTCCCCCACTAGTGGGGGAGGGGTATGGGGAGAGGGTATCTGCCCGTGCAATTCCAGCACCTCGGCAATCTGCTCGCCCACCGTCATTACCGGATTGAGACTCAGCCCCGGTTCCTGAAAGATCATCGCCATCCGCCCGCCACGCACGCCCCGCATTTCGCGCTCCGGCAACTCGAACAGCCGTGTTTCGCCTAGCCGCGCAGAACCCGAATGATTCGCCACCCCGTCCGGCAGCAGCCGCATCAGGGAAAGCGCCGTCATGGATTTGCCGCAGCCGGATTCACCCAGCAGCGCGAAGGTCTCGCCCTTTGCTATCTCGAACGAAATGCCGTCCACGATGGCGACGCCGGAATGCAGCCCCGTGACCAGATTTTCAACTTTGAGCAAGCTCATGCGCCAGTATCCACCAACAAATTAACCACCAAACGGATCATTAGTTCCTTGTTGACCGGACTGCTCTCGGCAATCAACAGCGCCAATGCCGTCAGCGCATTTTCATTGATGTTCATCGTCATTTCCTCCATAGGTTTTGCCATCGGCGGCAGTTGTTGCAATAAATGCAACAACTGAATCGCGCAGCAACTCCCCATCTTTAAAAATATTCCTCAAATGGCGAGAAATCACAGACTTGTCACGCCCAAAAAGCTCCGTCATCTGGTTAAGACTAAGCCACACCGTTTCCGCATCCAGCCGCACATTTACCTGCGTCTGCCCGCTCTCATTTTCATAGATCAAAACTTCGCTCATGACATTCTCTTCATCTGTCCAGCGGGCTGATCACCCCGCAGCCCAGGGCTCGCTTTGCACAGTTCGCCCGCTCGTCGTTCGTGAAGCAGCGCTTCACGTCAGCCCCATCCTGTCGATGGGGCTGACCACGCCTCGCCCACCTTTGTTCAGCGCATGAGTATAGATCATTGTGGTGGAAACATCGAAGTGAGCCAGCATATCTTGCACCGCACGGATGTCATAGCCGTTTTCCAGCAATTGCATGAAGAGTGCCTGATTCTGTGTAGCTGCCGACCCGGAACGAAACCGCCAGATACGATAAGAACGCCTCAATTTCCGACGCCCCCATACCTGTCGGATGTCGCTTGCCATGGAAGAAAATATAGCGTTTAATCCAGCCAAGCGAACATTGTCAAGTACAGTATTGATCTGGCGGCGCTGGCTGGCAAACACGCATGGATGAAGCATTACGCGAGTATGTATCCAAACACAAGGCAGCATAGCTTTTTCATCTTCCATTCAGTGCCGAACCCAGCAGTGGAGCGGACTGGCCGTGTAGCAGGCCTTTTCAATGCCTGCGACAATTTACACGTTCGTTGTTCCTTCCACTTTCCGGGGTCGACCAGCCGCTCACTTTTTCGTTAGAAGTCAGCAGATCCACTTGAAATCACTTTAATAATGGTATATTTTCCATACCATGCGTACCTTTGAGTTTGATGAGTCCAAGAGCCAGACAAACCTTTCCAAACACGGGATCGATTTTATTGATGCACAGTTATTATGGAACGACCCGAGGCTATTGGAAATCCCGGCAAAAACAGAAGATGAGCCGCGCTTTCTGGTAATCGGGCTTATCAACTGGAAGTACTGGTCGGCCGTTCTCACCTACAGAGGTGAAAATATACGGCTTATTTCTGTTCGCCGATCACGAGCTGATGAGGTAACACTATATGAAAGCTAAAACATTCGACAATCAATTTGATGAAGGTGCCGACATTACCGCATCCTTGGATTTATCCAAAGCAAAACGAGTATTGCTGAATCCAAAACGCGTCAATGTCGATTTTCCTGCCTGGATGGTTGAATCTCTGGATAGAGAAGCCGGAAAACTCGGTATTACCCGACAATCAATTATCAAGGTGTGGCTAGCCGAACGCCTGGAAGATTCAGCTTCTTCTAACCCGCCCCTGAACCGGAAGCGCCACCTTGTTGTTTAAATTCATAAATCGCCAAAATTGGTGCGCCGTCCAGGCTTGGTAGCAATAAGCGACGCTACAATGCTGATCGCCTGCTGGCGCCACAGCTCAGGCTGCAGCAGCTTGCGCATCCAGGATGCCTTGCACGTTCGATCCGATCAATTCTTGTGAGTGATTATTCATGACATATAACTTAAGCCTGCGAGCATTTGTCTCGGCATCTTTCCCGTGCGATGCCGGCTGTAGTGCGGCATGATCCCTCTGAACCAGGATAAGCTTGTCGCACAATGCAGCATTGCAGGATTCCAGCACTGCGATGTGCTTCAACAGATGCTCGGTTCTCTGCTCAACATTTCTCTCAAGATAATATCGGTGCTCGTTCAACTCCACCTTCATTTTCTTCATGTTCAGCATGATCTTTCGAATAAACAACGCGGCGCCGGATTTTTTGTATTCACTCAACATTTCATTCTCCGAATATCTGTGACGCATAAACCCAGTTGAATCAGTCCCCTCACCGGCTGTGATAAGCATGTTGTTTCGCTATCCCTGAGGCTGAAACTGTCTGTGGTTGTTGAATTTCCAATTGATTCCTACAGCAATATACGCGACTCAACATGCTGTTATCAGTGCGTTACCGCACCAATTGACAATCGGGATCACGGGCATCGCGGCTTGCACTATGTGCGCTAGCAAACAGATATTTTTAAAAGACTGTAAGATGATTTGCATTTCCGGATGCACTCAAGAAAAGTGCAGACCATGAATATCACACAAAAAATCACCTGATTAGCCACAATGTTCAGCTTGTGAGGCACAGGCTCACTTATTGAGCCAGTGGGTGTGGATAATAAGCGCATACCGACAAAGGGAGATGCGCGATGGGAATCAACAAGATTCAATTTCAAAAAGGGCTGTCGATGGCTGAGTTCATGGAAAGTTATGGAACGGAGGATAAGTGCCATGCAGCTTTGGTTGCCTCGCGCTGGCCTGCTGGATTTGTTTGTCCGAAATGCGGCGACACGCACCACAGCACCTTCGAGCGCAAGGGGTTGCAATACTGGCAGTGTTCGATATGCCGGGAGCAAACCACCGCAATCTGTGGAACGATTTTCCAGGCTACCAAGCTGCCACTGACACGCTGGTTTCTGGGTATGCATCTGCTGAGCCAATCGAAGAACAGCATCTCTGCGTTGGAACTTAAACGCCACCTGGGTGTGCGCTATAAAACCGCCTGGCTGCTGAAGCACAAGCTGATGCAAGTCATGACGCTGCGTGAGGAGTCGCGCCAGCTCGACGGTCGAGTCGAGGTTGATGACGCTTATTTGGGGGGTGAGTTGCCCGGCGGCAAAAGCGGTCGGGGCTCGGAGAACAAGACCTCCTTCGTCGCCGCAGTGCAGACCACGGAAACAGGCCATCCGCTTTTCGTTTGCCTGACCAAACTGGAATTCACCAAAGACGCGATTGCCAAGTGGGCGAAGGTGTCGCTGTGTGCTTCGGCTAACGTGGTATCTGATGGATTGTGGTGTTTCCGCGCCGTTACGGAATCTGGCGCCACGCATGATCGCAACGTTACTGGCGGCGGGCCTGCCTGCGTGAAGCTGGAAAAATTTCGGGCGGTCAATACCTTGCTGGGCAACCTCAAAACATCGCTCTCCGGAACTTACCATGCGTTCGATTTCTCCAAGTACGCTCATCGTTACCTCGCTGAGTTTCAGTATCGATTCAATCGGCGCTTCGACCTGTCGGTTATTCTGGTCAGGCTGCTTCGCGCTTCGGCTCTCACTGCGCCACATCCAGAGCACTTTATTCGCACGGCTGAACATTGTGGCTAATCAGAAAAAATCATAAGCTGCCTGCCTGGTAAGCGCCAAAAAGGGGAAGATCATGAACAGACGTGCTCGTGTAACCATGCCGCTGGTTGCCGCAGCCTTAGCGATATCTGCCCATGTTTTTGCATCTCCAGCCGACGGGCTGGTTCTGAAGTTGCCGGTGCTTTTGGGTAAAGCCGCCAGTTTTTCCATGACGTGCAGCCTAATCATCATCGATACAAACAATCAAAAGCACGAGATTGACCCGATGGTTCTTGGCGAAACTGAACGAAAGCAGGGGCACTACAACATCAATCCATATATGCGGTTTGCGGGTGCTGGAACCGTTTTTCAGCATATCGACCCCTCGCGATGCATCGCAATCGCCGGGCAGACAGCGTCTGAATACGGCATACAACAGGTGGTAATAACCTATGACCGGAGCAATGAAGTAACTGTATCGGTGCCAGATAGTTATTTTGAGGATGACAAAAACCCACAAGCATTTACCTATCAGTTTGTTGTGCTCGATGGCTGCAACTACAAAAAATTCTCGTGCAGGGTCGGCTCGACCAAGCGGTTTCACAACATAAATCCGGGCAGCAAAGAATGGTCGCAAACCACCATCAACAATGTGCGAGCGTATTTTTAGACATGGATACCGTCGCGACAGCCCATCATTCCGGCAAGTCCGACAATACCCGATGCGGCACCCGCCAGACTCAAGCAGTCAAAACTCTTGAAAACATTACTCAACTCTCAATGCCCCCCAGGTCTACGTGTGGTAGCGAACAGAGGCGCATTGCGCGAACGTTCAATATCAATATTACTGATCGGTGTTCCGAACGGGTATGGCAAAAACGATAGGCAACTCAAACAAAAAGGAGCTGTACAATGAAAAATTCATTTAAGTTTTCGGTAGCGATGATTTCCATACTGATGACCTTGCTATCAGGCTGTGTTTTCCCTGGTGAAGGGTGGGGTGGTGGCGACTACCGAGGGGGTGGCAGGGGTGGTGACGACTACCGAGGGGATGGACATGGCGGTGACCGTGGAGGAGAAAACGGGGATCGTCGGTAGCATGTAAAAAACTCAGATCAAGAAATCCGCATTCTGATGAAATCCCAGACGCAGGAGAGGATTGTTTTCCTGTTTTAACCATCCAACTCTCGCTTGCCTCTTTCCCACGCTGCAAGTTCGTACCCCAATCACTGATATTCGTGACCTGCTGCAAACAGAACCACAGGCAGCAAACCCGCTGGCGATATGTCTCGCAAACCGTGATTTTTTATGGGAAAAAGGCCCGTTGAAGCACACCTCCCTTCCGCACAATGTCGATACCTCGACAACAGCGAGCGACTACCCACAAGGATCATTTATGTCAGAAACACTGGTGATGTGCACCCCTGAAAGTTTCTCGATCAATTACGAAATCAATCCCTGGATGCAGCATCAAACAGGCCACCTTTCAATTGAGTTGGCAGTGGCGCAATGGCACAGACTTTTTGACTTGCTCTCTTCTTTGGCAGAGATTAAGCTGATGCATGGCAGCCCGTTATGGCCGGATCTCGTTTTTACCGCGAATGCAGGCCTGCCCTTGACAAGGGAAAAGAAATTCATCCTCTCCAGCTTCAAACATCCGCAGCGGCAGGGCGAAAAGATCATCAACCGTGCCTGGTTCGAAGATGCGGGATGGGTCTGTATTGACTTGCCTGACGGTGCAATTTTTGAAGGTGCCGGCGATGCGCTGTTCGACTCTTCCGGACGGCTCTGGGTTGGCTACGGCCCACGTTCGGACGATACGATAAAGGCGCATCTTGCACAACACATTGCGACGCCCATACTCCCTCTCAAACTGGTCGATCCCAGATTTTATCATCTGGATACCTGCTTCTGTCCGCTGCCGGATGGGTACGCGCTTTTCCTGCCGACAGCCTTCGATGAAAATTCCTGTCAACTCATCGCGAACGGCTTCGGCGACAAGCTGATTTCATTGACCCCGGAAGAGGGGCTGCAATTCTGCGCAAATGCGGTTTGTGTCGGCAAAGCGATCATTTTGAATCAGACGACGCCACGCCTGAAGAAATTATTGGTCGATGTCGGTTTTTCGGTTTTGCAAACACCGCTGTCTGAATTCATGAAGTCTGGCGGCAGCGCAAAATGTTTGACCTTGAGCCTGGACGGTTGGTCTACGAGACATGATTGAATCAAGTTGCGGGTTCGGGCGGAGACTTCGGGTTAAATTGAAGGATTGAGACAAGAATCGAGCTGTTTTAGCAATACATAGCGCGCGGTTCACCCGTAAAAAGTGCGCCACTCCTAGATCTGTCCGTAATTCAGAAAGGTGACGGTATTGCGTCCCTGATTTTTGGAAAGATAAAGCGCGTTATCCGCCGACTTGACCAGCATTTCGACGGTTAACTCCTGACTGGGTATCACACTGGAAACACCGCAACTCACGGTCACATGGCCATGCGCGGCATCTGCATGCAGCAAATTCAGCGCGGATACCTGCTGGCGGATGCGGTTGGCCACCCAGTTTGCACCGACTTCGTCTGTATCGCTGAGTATCATGACGAATTCCTCGCCGCCATAGCGTGCCACCAGATCGCCGGGACGCGGCGCCGAGTGCTGCACTGCCTGAGCCACCGCTTTCAAACAGTCATCCCCCTCCTGATGCCCGTAGCGGTCATTGTATTTCTTGAAATAATCCACATCCAGCATCACGACAGAGAGCGGCTTCCTGAGCCGCATGCAGCGCCGCCATTCCCGCGCCAGCGACATATCGAACATGCGGCGATTGGCAATCCCGGTCAGCCCGTCCATCATCGAGAGCCGCTGCAACTCCAGATTTGCATCATTCAACTGTCCCGCCAGTTTAACCAGCGCACGCTGCATCTGCACCAGGCGGTACATCGCACGAACCTTGGCCTGAACGACCACTGAGCCTACCGGCTTCATGATGTAGTCATCCCCGCCTACCTCGATACCCCGCACCAGATCTTCATCCTTGGACATGACGGAGAGAAAGATGATCGCCGTCCATTCATCCTTGCCCTGCAACCTGCGAATTTCCTTGGCGACTTCATAGCCGTCAGTGTCAGGTAAAATAATGTCGAGCAGGACAATGTCGGGCCGCTCACGGTTATAAATATCGATTGCGTCTCGACCGTTCTCGGCAAGCAGCGGATGAACGCCAAGCTCTTCTATGTAACCGGAAATCGCCTTGAGCGCCACTTTGCCGTCTTCGACAACCAGCACCTTCAACTTGCTTAATCTCTTCGCCATAAAAGCTGTTCCAGTTTATTTCTATTGTGCATAGAATATTGTTGCACGCCCTTGCCGCATCCGGCGCGCAGAAATCTCGCACAAAAAACGAGGGGCGCTAATCGACCACCATATAATTTAACCGCGTCGCGCGAGACGTCCTTGCGCATTGGTGCTTTCCATCCATTTCTTGACGCGATTCGCATCGCCTATACGGGTGCTTTTTCCCACTGAATCGAGCAACACGATAATGACCGGACGCTGGCGAATTTGCACCTGCATGACCAGGCAACGGCCCGCCTCGTTGATAAAGCCCGTCTTGGAGAGACCGATTTCCCATGAAGCATTTTTCACCAGCGGGTTGGTATTATTGAAGCGCAACTCCCGCCCGCGTTGACCCTCAACCGAATGCGTAGCCGTGGTTGTAAACTGGTGTATCAACTGGTAGTTTCGTGCGGCGGCAACCATCTTGACCAGATCGCGGGCAGTTGAAACATTGGCGCTATTCAAGCCGGTAGGATCGCGAAAGGTGGTGTGCAGCATGCCCAACTCGCGCGCCTTGGCATTCATCGCCGCCACAGCCGCCACGGTTCCGCCCGGATAACTGCGCGCCAGAGCCGATGCAGCGCGATTTTCCGAGGACATCAGCGCGAGCTTGAGCATCTCGCTGCGAACGAAGGTCGTCCCTACGCCCAAACGTGAATGCGTGCCCTTCAACGTATCCTGATCCGCTTCCGCCACGCTGATTTCTTCATTCAGATCCGGGTTGGAATCGAGCACCACCATCGCCGTCATCAGCTTGGTGATCGAAGCGATCGGAGTGACGGCATCAGGATTTTTTGTATAAAGCGGACTTTGCGTTTGTTCATCATAAATCAGAGCAATGGACGACAGCAGCCTTGGGCTCGTAGCAGGATGAAATGACGCCAGTTCGGTGTCGAACTTGGCCGCGACACCGCCGGCAAGCGGCTCAACGGTGTTTTTAACTGCAACTGCTCGATGATGAACGGCATGCCTGTCGTAACGCACACTGACGCGTTTTGCATGGTGTTTAACGTGATGAACATGTCTGGCATGATGTTTAACGACATCATTTTCATCGTTTTCACCTGCTTGCGCAACCATGGCACTACCGGCCAGCACGCAGATCAACAGTATTTTTTTCATTTTATGCTCACCCAAAACCCGACGGACAAAAGAATACCCCAAAAAAAAAATAAATCAATACAAATCAAAAGACAGGCAATTCCTGCTCTACCCTTTTCTGAAGATCCCACATCTGCTCATATACTCCACCGCGCATCAGCAATTCGCCATGCGTGCCGCGTTCGACAATACGACCCTTATCCATCACCAGTATCAGATCGGCATCCACCACGGTAGACAGGCGGTGCGCGATGATTAAAGTGGTGCGATTTTTCGCGATGCTGCGCAATTCGGCCTGAATTGCCTTCTCGGATTTCGAGTCCAGCGCCGAGGTCGCCTCATCAAAAATCAGTATCGCCGGATTCTTCAGAATTGCACGCGCAATCGCCACGCGCTGCTTCTCGCCGCCCGACAATTTCAGGCCGCGCTCACCCACCTGCGTATCGTAACCCTGCGGCAGCGATTCGATGAACGCGTGTATATGAGCCGCCTGCGCCGCAGCGACAACCTCCCCGTAGCTGGCGTGCGGCCTGCCATAGGCGATATTGTAATAGATCGTATCGTTAAACAGCACCGTGTCTTGCGGCACTATGCCTATCGCCGCTCTCAGGCTGCTCTGTGTCACGCCACGTATATCCTGCCCGTTGATGCGCAGGCAACCGCCTTGTACATCGTAAAAACGGAACAGCAGACGCGACAAGGTGGACTTTCCCGCCCCGCTCGACCCCACGACAGCCACGGTCGCCCCGGCAGGAATCGTGAAATCCACATCAAACAGGATTTGCCGGTCCGCGTTATAGCCAAAGCTGACATGATCAAACTGCACGCACGCCTGGTCGGGCTGCAAGGCGGGCGCAGCAGGCGCATCCGCAACTTCCCTGTCCTCCTTGAGCAGACAGAACATTTTTTCCATATCCGCCAGGGCATGGCGTATCTCGCGATACACGAAACCCAGAAAATGCAACGGCATATACAACTGCAACATGAACACATTGACCAGCACCAGATCGCCCACGGTCATCGTGCCCTTTACCACTTCGTCGGCGGCCAGCCACATCAGCGCCGTGATGCCGATTGCGATGATGACGCTTTGACCGCCGTTCAAAAATGCCATCGAAATCTGGTTGCGCACTGCCGCCGTTTCCCAGTGTTCCATACTGTGGTCATAGCGGTTCGCCTCATACCGCTCATTGCCGAAATATTTCACCGTTTCGTAATTGATCAGACTGTCGATTGCGCGGCTGTTCGCCCGGGAATCCAGATCATTCATGGTGCGCCGCATCACCATGCGCCATTCGGTGACAAACAGGGTAAAGCCGATGTAAAAAATCAGCGTGACGAAGGTAATTCCGGCAAACCAGGGGCTGTATTTTTTCAACAGTATCCCCGCTACCAGCGCGATTTCCAGCAGCGTCGGCAATATATTGAACAGCATGAAATTGAGCAGAAACCCGATGCCGCGCGTGCCGCGATCAATGTCGCGCGACACCCCGCCGGTCTGCCTGTCCAGGTGAAAGCGCAGGCTCAGACTGTGCAAATGCTCGAATACCTGCAAGGCCACGCGCCGGATTGCGCGTTGAGTCACCTTGGCAAACACCGCGTCGCGCAATTCGCCGAACAGCGTGCTCATCAAACGCAACAGACCATAAGCTGCGATCAGCGACACAGGCACCATCAACACGGCATGAGACGGATTCAGCGCGTCGATGATTTTTTTGAGAATCAGCGGAACAGAAACATTGGCAAGCTTGGCCATGATCAACAAACTCATCGCCAAAACCACCCTGACCTTGAACTCCATCAGATAGGGGAGCAACGAACGCAGCGTCTGCCAGCCGCCGCGCGTGTCGTGTTCGGGAGTTGAAGTGGAGCGCATAATCTGCCGGCAAACTGGTAAACGCCGATTATAGCCCCTAGGAGCCTGTCGGACTTCTTTCGTGAGTGCGACGGGGATGATTTTTTTGTAGTGCAAGGAATGGTGAAGCGCCGTTTGGCTAGTCCAAACAAGCAAGCCGCGACGCCGCAATACGTAAAAATCACCCCGTCCCGAAGGGTTGCCAGCAAAAACAGCGTCTGCGGCGTTGCAAATCTTGACAATGGAATGACCATTGTCCGCGATTCGCGTCTTGCAGCCATCTTTTTTTGTTGGCAACGCATCTCACGAAAGAAGTCCGACAGGCTCCTAGTTCGTTATCCTATAGACGCTTGTCAGGAAAATTTCATTCAAGTTGAGACAGAACGTGCCGATATAACGCATCGTAGCTTCGTCGAAACAAATGATGTAAGCCGCCCATTGCAAATTAAATTGAACGGTCACATCTGTAAAAAATTTCTCGACGTGCGCCTATGACTGCCAAATTTTATAAGGCATAATGCCATGAACATAGGAATTCCCTTAAGGAAAAAACGATGACGGTTCTCTACCCTCATTCCAGAACCGGACAGCACGACTCGCCGCACCTGCTTCTAGGTTGTTGGCGCAGATGCCAACCGAAAATCGATATTTACGATGCGCATATTCCATCACCGGCAATACTCAAGCATAAGGCGATCAAACCGGGCAATGCTCGCCTGAGAAACGTGTTGCACTGAAAACCATGAACAACAACTCGCTGATGCTAACCTTGAAATACCTGGGCATTCCGGGCGTTCCGCCGTCCATTAACGTTTTGTTGAAGGGTTCGATTTACGCCGCCATCGTAGACAGTGTTCCGGCACATCTGAGCATCATCATTCAGGCGCTCAAGGCCAACCTCGCCGGCGGCAACACCTGCGTGCTGGTCACCAAGATGACCCCCGGCGTTTTCCTGTCCAGGGCAAAAGCCTCGGGGGTCGATTTCAACGATGACATCACACAAAGCCGACTCTATCTGTTTGCTCAGGAAGGCGATTACACGACCAATATATTTCGCCACGGCATCAGGCGATTTTTGCAGGAATTCGACTATTTCCGTGTTCCGCTGGGGAGTTTTTTCCTGTTTGATGACGCAGGCGACTTGTTTACCATGAGCGATCAGCACATGGCCCAAACGCAGGCAATGGATTACCGTGACTGGATGAAATCAACCGGCAATACTTCGCTCTTCCTTTTTCCCTTCAAGGGTGAAAAAAGATCTCAGTCGATTTTAAGCTGTTTCAACGGCGTCGCGCGGATTAATCAAAGCAAAGTGGGTCTCGAACTGCTGATCGATTTCTGGTATTCACAGGAAGGCGCAATTGCCGCAAAAGCATTCCCGGTTTCTCTCGATACCAGCGGCCTCATCAGGATAGATCATTCCTTGCCCGAGGCGAGCATCGAAGCCTACCAGACCGAGAGCAACGCCGACGATCACAACGCCGTTTTCTATTTTGGCCCTGACTTTGAGGCATTCTCCTCGGCCATCCATCACACCGGCGAATGGAAGCAGGCACAAAGCTTTATCGATCTGGTGCACTTAAGCCGTGACGCCGCCCGGGCAACCGTGGTCATCTCGCTGGACAACACGACCGAGCTGAAGCAGATCGCCAAGATCGTGCATTACCTGCGACTGAACCGGGGCAACAGACTGAGAATTGTTATCAGGGAATCCGGTTTTTCCCTGCGTTATCTCAATGAGTTGCTGCTGCTGCGTTTCGGCGCCAATCTCATCATTCATCAACAGGTTGCCAAGCAGCAACTGCCTCTCTTGTGGGAGATGCTCGCAGGACAGACTTATGCCCGCAAGATCAAGCAAAACTTCGATCTGGCCTACTCCAGCATTCTTTCCAGCGACCACAAAGGCTATGTCGACCTGGTGACCTTTTGCAGCGAGTCGCTGGATATGTTTGAAAGAGGCGATGTGCTGGATATTCCCCTGGCGCTCATTGTTGCCAGTTATCACGAGCACACCTCCCCTCCTGAAGTGCTTAACCAGATACACATTGTGCGAAATGGCGACCTGCTATCCTCCAATGAAACACATTGTTATATTTTCATGCATGCCTGCGCCGAGGAAAATGTCGGTACCGCACTTTCGCGCATCACCAATGGCTTGCAGCAGTCGCTGTTTCTCGCGATCCGAGTTATCACAAAAAAAGAAACCATCCGTGAAACCTTGCAATCCCTGGTGCAATCCGGGAATATCGCACTGGCGCCCGATTTCAGCGAGGCCATCGCAGCCGCTACAGCGGCCGCACCAATCCCGGAGCCACCCGGCAGCGATCCGATACTTGACGCCATAGCTCAGCCAAGCATCCCTCCTGCGGATACAGCAACCCGGGTGATACAACCGCCGGCCTGCGAAATTGCGCCGGAGACCAGGAAGGAACCCAACGAGATCGCCAGGTTGATGAGCCGACTCGCATCCGCGCCTCCCTCGTTAACCTTGAAAACATGACATGGCGGCCAAAGCAATCCTCGCACTCGTACTGAGCACGCTTTGCAACTTGGCCGATGCGGCTGAAAATACTGCGCCAGCTTCGGCGAATTCCAGAATATCTGCAAAATTGCTCAGGGAAAAATTCGACGCAGGCGAATACTGGTCGGTTGGCAGCGATGGCCTGAATTATCTGAAAACGGATCCCGGCAACCACGAACTTCGCATGCAGGTCGCCGACAGCCTGGCCTGGACCGGCCGCTATGCCGAGGCCATCATCCAGTATCAGATGCTGGAGAGCACCCGTCTGGCTGTCAGGGCAATGATCGGACTGGCCAATGTCTATCGCTGGAGCGGCAGGCCGGATATCGCCAGTCCGCTGTACCGGCAGGCCCTCAAATCCCAGCCCGGCAATCCGGATGCGATAGACGGGTTGAACAGAGTCAATCGCGAGCTTCGCCCCGGAACAATCTATACCATAGGAAAAAACAGCGACTCGCTTCCCGTGATACAGCACAGCAACATACTCGCTCAGCACTGGCGTGGCGATAATTTGGCCCTCAAATACGAACTTGCCATCAGCACGAGCCGCTACACGCTCTCGCCCGTCAATACCCGCCAGACGGAAGTCGATTTCAGCGTCGAACATGCAGACATGCCGATGGCGCCAAAACTCGCCTTGTCCGTGCAGCAGGGCCCCATCACAAAAGCATTCGGCTCATTGCGGCTTAAACTGGACAACGAACCCGATCTTAATGTGACCATCGGTCATGTCAACTGGGGCAATATGGCATACCAGCCGCAAGCTCTGCTTGAAGGCCTCACCGCCACACAGCTGGGCGCCGACGGCAATGTGATTACCCGCATCGGCACGATCAGCGCAGTTTACAACGCCTACCAGATTTCTGACGGCAACCAGATTCAGGACGCCATTCTCCATTTTTCTCCCTCCTGGCATCCGTTGGGTCCCGATTTCAGATACTTCGTCGGACTCTCCGGGCACTTTGCGCTCAGAAACGTGCCCACTTACTGGTCGCCCCAAACGGGTTACCTGAGCGCAGATATCGGCTTCTCCAATGAATGGTCACTGCCCAGCGGAGAATATTCAATCTATGCTCAACGCGGTTTCGGGATAGGCGGCGAAGCGCTGAATTCATACAACGCGGGCATTGCGGCCAAGCGCTATATCGACCGTGACTGGGCCGCGATGCTGTCCGCCGGCCTGCTAAAGAACCAGCGCATCGACGCCTACCATTCCAAGTACCTGTCGCTCGGCGCCGAAAGACTCTGGTGAAAGGAAATTTTCGTATCCTGCTGGCTGCCTTGTTTGCCGTCGCCTTTGCCGCTTACCTGCTCTACCGGCTGTTGCAAAGCTGGAACTCACACCTCACGGATTTCCTGAAGGACAACTCGTTTGTCACGATGATTACCGGTTATCTGACTGTGTTCCTGGCTATTCTGGTGATACGCTATTTCATCCTGATGATTTTTTCCTATCTGGAACATCTGGACAATATCAAACAATACGAACTTGAACGCGCAAAGGGTGAACCGACGCCGAAATCAGAAGAAAAGCTGCCTTTCATCACCATCGTTGTGCCGGCCTACAACGAGGGCTTGATCATCAAGACGGCCATAGGCTCACTGCTGGAACTCGATTACCCCCATTATGAGGTGCTGGTGGTTGACGATGGTTCGACCGACGACACCTATGAGCGCGCTCAGGAAATGATCAATACGAGCGACAAATGCATCGTCACCGTAATCACCAAGGCCAATGGCGGCAAGGCCAATGCACTCAATACCGGCATGGCGCATGCCAAGGGGGATTTCATCCTCAACATGGATGGCGATTCCAGGCTTTCATCGAATACGCTGCGCGACTGCATCCGGCATTTCGATGATCCGAAAATTGGCGCCGTGGCCGGCAATGTCAAGGTCGCCAACCGGGACAATGTCATCACTCAGGTTCAGGCGCTCGAATATGTCGAGGGGCTGGCGCTTTCGAGAAAGGCCCAAAGCTACACCCGTTCGGTCAATATCATCCCCGGGCCGCTCGGCATGTTCCGCAAAAACGCGCTCTGGCAGGTTCGCGGCTACGACGACGACACCTTTGCCGAAGATTGCGACTTGACCCTCAAACTGCTGTTCGAGGGCTGGCATATCGTTTACGAGCCGAGGGCTATCGCCTGGGTCGAATCTCCAAGCCGCATGATCGATTTGCTCAAACAGCGTTATCGATGGACCCGCGGCATCCTGCAAGCCATCAGGAAACATTCGTGGAGTCTGTGGAAACCTCACAAGGCGGGGGTAAACGGCTACATACTCTGGTACATGCTGTTCGAGGGCGTGCTGTGGCCCATCTCCAACGTGATGGGCAACGTATTTTTTATCTGGGTCGGCATCAAATACGGCGTCACCCTTCTGCTTGCCTTCTGGTGGCTGCAACTCTCCATCCTTGACGTAGTGGCGGCCGCTTACTGCGTGATCGTCGAGAAAGAAGACACCATCCTCATAGCCTATGCGCTGCTGTTTCGTGTATTCTATCTGCTGGTTGTCGACGTGGCGAAAATTTTCGCCAGCGTCGAAGAACTGGCGGGAACAAAGATGAGCTGGGGAAAGCTCGAACGCGAGGGTAAACTGTAATGGATCTGGTTTCTATTTTCTCATCTATCGTTCTGGTGACGACCATTGCGACGCTGGTTCTGGCGCTTGCCGCTTATTTCGCCTATAAACTCAGGGAATGGCGCAAGCCGAAACCCGCAGCCGAAAATAAAACCCATATCGACGAGACCTTTGAACCCATCTTTCTCAAACGACACATGCTAAGCGACCTGCTCCACGATGAACACGTTGACAATTCATGAGAGCCAGGGGATTCTTTCCCGAATCAGAAACTTACCGCTATTCTACCTGCCGCTCATTCTGATCGGCGGATACGCGCTGGCATCGCTGGCTTACAGCCTCATCATGCAAACCGATTTATTGAACCGGCAAAGCCTGCAGCAACACGAAGCCGGCCTTGAAAAGGCGGAAAAAGCTGATTTGGATTCTACCGCTCAGTCACAAACCGCATCGTCCGATTTTATTCCGGACAATCCGCATCAGGCATACTCCGCTGTCGACATAGCCTCATCCAATATCTATCTTTTAGATTCCAAAAGCACAAGCGACTATTTTTCCGCCAGCGGGGGAAATTACGCTCCGATTCTGGATCAATGGCACTATTATTTTCAGGGCAGGGGCATCAAATACGCTGAAATTCATGAAACGGACTTAACCAGCAGCCTGAAACCCGGCATTCTGATTCTGCCATCGACGGTCGCGTTTGGCGACAGAGAGCGAACCGCCCTGGCGTCATTTGAAAAGAGAGGGGGCAGCGTGCTGGCCACCTGGGCTGCCGGCGCCAGAAACGACAAGGGAAAATGGCTGGGTTACGACTTCCTGCGCGAGCAGTTCAACATCAAAATCACGGGGGAAATCGCGGCGCAGGATAACGAGAAGTTTCTCGTTGTTTCCGGCGAAACCCCTGTTGCACAAACCCTGCCTGCCGGCACCCGGATCTGGCTGGGGCTAGATAAAGTCCACGAACATCCCTTGCGATTTTCAGGCGGTGAGCATATCGCAGGGCGCCTCATGGATGTAGTTCGCACGCCCAACGTTTCAACTGGAAATGAGGCTATCGTCTATAACGAGACAGACTCCTCCAGACGCGTTTACTTCGGTTTTTCCGAAAACTCATGGCTTTATGATCAGCCGAACATGTATATCCTGCTCGATGACGTGTTCAACTGGCTGAAACGTCGCCCGGATGCCTATCTTGCCAACTGGCCTTATCCATACCGGTCAGCGCAGATTCTTGAAATGGACACAGAACAAGGCTATCCGAATGCGACCAACTTTGCAGATATGCTGAATTCCAACGGATTTTCCGGAACCTTCTACAGCCTGACTTCCGTTGCCATCAAATACCCTGATGTCGTCAGGCAACTCGAACTCAAAAACGAGATTGCCTATCACGGCGACGTACACGATGCGTTCAAGGCACAAAGCCGGGAAGTGCAATCGAAAAGGCTGGATACGATGCAACAGGAGTTGCGGCCATTGGTCTACGACCCCGCAAAACTGCGCGGCTTTCGCCCACCTTATGAGCTTGCCGATCAGCTTACCGAGTCGCTGCTCTTCGAAAAAGGCTTCGGGCACATCCTGGCCAATTCGGATGGCACCCAGGCCATGCTTCCCTATCTTTCACTCTCCTCGCCCAAGGACTTCCGCAAGGGACTGATTGTGCTGCCCAGAACACAGCGGGATGACATGAATTTCACCAAGGAAAAACTCAACAGTCAGGACATGACAAAAGTCATGATTGAAGATTTCAATCAGGCGCGTGAATTCGGAGCGCTCGGCGTACTGAGCGTGCACAGCCAGACTTTTGCGGCAGACAGCGATGTCGAACAGGCGACAGCACGGTTCCTCGTCTATATCAAGTCATCGGGCGACAAGACCTGGGTTGCACCCAGCGGCGTCATCGAATCATGGTGGCGGGATCGCGCCAGATTGAAATTCAGGCTCACCGGCGAGTCAAAGAAGATGCTGCTGGATGTCACGCTCGAAGAACCTGCACTACGCTGGAAAAGCGCAATTGTCGTCTCGAATCCTGCCAGAGGAGTGCTGCCAACCATCAGTGCAGCCAAGGCCGGCATGCCGCAGCCGCAACTGCTGGCTCTGGATGACTACCGGACGGCAATTGTCTTCGATGCCCTGCTGCCCGGACACTACAGCTATTATTTAAGTTACTGACGAAAATAACGGCGCAGCAGATTCTGGAAATTTTCTCCGTCGTAACCCAATGGGAACACCGCGACGCCGGCGAGCCGTTCTTTCCTGACGAATTCAAATTTGGCCGACAGGCTCGCCTCGTCTTCGAACCAGCCCTGCACCCAGCCTGTTTTATTCTTGAAGATGTAATAGGGCGATCCTGTTGCCGGATCACGCTTAACGCCGTATTGCCCGATGCGCGCCATCGCCGACGCCGCCACTTCGGGAACCAGACCGGCAGGCAACGGCGCGAAACTGATTTCGCGACCCGCCCCACGAGTCGGCGCCCCCGGCATATCGCTGATTGTCGACCATTCATAGCCGAAATAGGGAACCGACATGAGGATTTTATTGCGCGGCACACCCAGCGACAAATAGTGCTTCAGCGACGAATCCCAACTGTCTACGGAAGCACCATGCAGCTCGGCGACCGAGCCCGCATTCGGACTTCCCTTCCAATGCGCGTCATAGCCCTGAATGACAATATAGTCGGCGTTCTGAAGCGCTGCACTGTCATACAGACCCGCACTGTCTTCCGTCAAAACAAAGAGACTCAGCTTTTTCCCCTTGGCGGCAAGCTCGCGCTTCATCGATTTCAGAAAAAGCCGGTATCCATCCGAACTCACCCCCGACACGGCGCCGAAAACCTCAAAATCGAGCTGCAAGCCGTCTGCCGGGTCTGTCAAGGCAAGCATCCCGGTCTGGAGCAGTTTTCGCTGATTTGCGTCCGAAAAGATTCGCTCGAACTCTTTGCCGTCGAACAATGTAAACACAGGTTGCAGGCGGGTGCCTTTCGCAGCGACAATCAGGTTTTGCCATTTTTTCGGCCAATCGCTGACTTGCAACATCCGTCCATCCGCACTGACCGGGACATCAAAGAAAAGAATCTGATCAAAAAGTCCCAGATCAACTTTCTGCCATTCATCCTTCAGCCACTCAGGGTAATACCCCCATACCTGGTAATGCACGGGCTGACGAATAAATTCCTCCCCGACATAAAGGATCAGAGCAACCATGATGAGCGCTATCCCGCCGCGAATTCTTCCCTTGAACAGCGATGCCTTCGAAAAATCGGCGATTTTATATTGTCGCAGGCCCATCCTAATCCACGCTTTTACCGTAGCCCAGCACGCCTATGACCATGCGCACGGTGGCATAGCTCAATCGCGCCAACAGATGCCCGCACCAACCGACGCGATTCCAGTGCGCAGGATTGATGCGCAACGCATCCTGCGAGATGGCCGCGAACAACCTGTCACGCAACTCCGCGGCAAACCCCGCATCGGATACCACCAGATTGGCTTCGCGCGCCAGCAGGAGGCTGAACGGATCGATATTGGAAGAGCCCACCGTAACCCATAAGCCATCCACCACCGCGACCTTGGCATGCAGATAACTGGCCTGATACTCATAAATTTCGATGCCCGCCGCCAGCAACTCCGCGTACAAGGCATGCGTTGCATAGTGCAACAAGCGGTATTCCACCCGGCCTTGCAGCAGCAGGACCACGCGCACCCCGCGCTCTGCGGCCTGCATCAGGGTTCGGCGAAAAGAAAGTCCCGGCAGAAAATAGGCATTGGCGATCACCACCTCGCGCTCTGCATTAGCGATCGCCTTCATATAAGCGCGTTCGATATCACGCCGGTGGCGCAAATTATCGCGTAAATAAATCGCGATATTCGGCAGCGCGGAACGCCGCCCGTTGCCCAGCATAAAGCGCTCGATACGCTTGCCACTGGCGTTAGCCCATGACACCGCCCCCCAAAGGCTGCGCATCACAGCATAAATCTCTCCTGCCACGCTGCCCTCTACACGTACTGCAAAATCGAAGCGCGGCACAGCGACATTGTGCTTTGTATCGTCAATGATGTTGATACCGCCGATGAAAGCCACCTCACCGTCCAGCACGACCAGTTTGCGATGCAAACGAAGCAGACGACGCTTCCGGTTACGCCGCCAGGTAAAAGGAGAAATTTCTCGCCTGAACCATTGCACCTGCACGCCGGACTCTTGCAATTGAGTCCGCCAATGCGGCGGAAAATCCGCCGAACCGAAACCATCCATCAGTACACGCACCACCACATCGCGCCGCGCTGCGCGCTGCAAAGCCTCGCTTACCTGACGCCCGGTTTCATCGGCTGAGAAAATATAGGTTTCCAGATAAATAAAACTTTTGCATGCATCAATGTCCGCGCAGAGTTGCGGAAAATATGCGGCGCCATTTTGCAGCAGCAGGAGCCGATTCCCGTTTACCTTATGCATGCTGCTCATTAAGCGTTAGACTGGCGGACAGCGCCGCGTGATCGGACAAACGTTGCCAGGCACCGCCCACATGCACGGCGCTTTGCTGCACGGTGAAACCCCGCACATAGATGCGATCCAGACGAAACATCGGCATCCTGGCCGGAAAGCTGCGCGCCAGCCTCCCGCCGTGCAGATTGAATACATCATGCATGCCCAATTCGCTTGCAATTGCCACACTCATCTGGTTGCGCCAGTCATTGAAGTCCCCCGCGATGATGACCGGCGCATCGGCTGGGATTTCATTTTTGACATATTCGATCAAAGCCGCTGTTTGACTGCGACGCCCCCTTGCAAACAAACCAAAATGAGCGCACAGACAATGCACGCGCTGCCCTCCCTCAAGTTGAATCTCGCAATGCAGCAGCCCCCGACTTTCAAAGCGATGCGCGGATATATCGGTATTGAGCATCTGCACGATAGGATAACGGCTCAGAATTGCATTGCCATGGTGACCTGCCGCATAGATGGAGTTCATGCCGTAGGCGAAATGCGGCCATCGCCTGTCCGCGATAAATTCGTGTTGCGCGCCTTCAGGGTAGTTTACAAAATTGTGGTGATGAAACGTGTGCGCGCCCTGCACTTCCTGCAAAAACACAATGTCGGCATTGAGTTCGTGCAGCCGATCGCGCAACTCGTGCAGCACCACCCGCTGGTTGAAGTAGGAGAAGCCCTTGTGGATATTGTAAGTGGCAATGGTGAGTGTATGCATAAAAACCTTTAAGCCTTGCTGTCGAATTCGTGCCCGACAATTTTTCGCATTCGCTCAGATGCGGACAACGATATGACTTCTTCTGATGCTGAACTGGCGCTGGATATTCTGCTCCGTCTTCCTGACAACTAAACGCTAGCTTCCAGGTGCGATTGTAAATCGAAAGGGGATGGTATGAAACTGACAAGGTCAAGTCCAAAAAGTGCTGTAAATTTAAATCCGGTATATCACGTTTTTTAGCCATTCATGGCAATGACATTTCCGTCATCAACGGGCGTATTTTTTAATGCGGCCCAGTCGTTAAATTCGTCCATACCCAGATATTTCCGTTCCTGCCAGACCTCGTTTTTCTCTGCCGGCAGCGCGCCAACCGACTCAGCTACCTGAGCCTCCAGAATTTGATTGAGCACCGTTTCAACCAGCTTCGCCAGCCCGTTTGGCCCGTTCAAAAGCCCTGGCAATAACGCCGAACCTACGTTAATCTCATCGCTTCTCTCCTTCGGTTGTTAGTCGTCTCGACAACGTTAATTTACCGAATCGAAGCGGCGGCTACCAGCCCCCGGATTTGCAGCCGTTTACGGACTTAATCGACAACTCTCTCTTTTTGGCGCAATCCGGCACAATTTTGGCACAGTGAATTACCAAGAAGTGAGATAAATTCAGATAAATATTGATAAAGACAGACAAGAAAAAAGCCTCTAACTCAATGAATTAAAGGCTTTGTGTGGGGTGGCTGATGGGGCTCGAACCCACGACAACAGGAATCACAATCCTGGACTCTACCAACTGAGCTACAGCCACCATTGAACTTTAAAACTTTTGTCCGGACACCCGGCAGACACTGGTGTGCCCAACAGGAATCGAACCTGTAACCCCCAGCTTAGAAGGCTGGTGCTCTATCCGGTTGAGCTATGGGCACAAATCCTTTACGCTAAAGCTTGTTACTGCAAAAATCTGGTCGGGGTGGAGAGATTCGAACTCCCGACATCCTGCTCCCAAAGCAGGCGCGCTACCAGGCTACGCTACACCCCGAAGGTCGCACATTATACAGAAAAATAAGACCGGCTTGGGGTCAATTGACTGTTTGTTACTTTACTGACTGGTCGGGGTGGAGAGATTCGAACTCCCGACATCCTGCTCCCAAAGCAGGCGCGCTACCAGGCTACGCTACACCCCGAAGGCTGCGCATTATACAGACACACCCCGCGAAAGCAACGCTGATTTCATATTTCTTTCAATCGCTGCATCGCCATCATCAGGTAATAGCCCATCGACCACAATGTGAGCAGCGCTGCCAAATACAGCAGCAACGAACCGACTTCCTGGCAATTCATACCCAGCACCTGCTCGTGGTAGAGCAGCATGGCGATCGCGAGCATCTGAAACGTCGTTTTTACTTTCCCCAGCAGGGAAACTGCCGTGCTCTTGCTCTCTCCGATCTTGGCCATCCATTCGCGCAGTGCCGAAATAGTGATTTCCCGTCCGATGATAATAAAAGCAATCACTGCATCCGCGCGACCCAACTCGACCAGCAATATCAGCGCTGCGGCCACCATCAGTTTATCCGCGACCGGATCGAGAAAGGCGCCGAACGCGGAAGATTGATTCAACCGACGCGCAAGGTATCCATCCAGCCAGTCGGTCAGCGATGCCAGTAAAAATACACCTGTCGCAGTCAAGTTTTTTGCATGCGGGGCAAGCGTGCTGTCGGACAAGTAAAACGCCGTTATGAATACCGGAATGAGCAGAATTCTTAACCAGGTAAGCAAATTTGGGATGTTTATCTTCATGGGCGTCAGTGTAGCCGCTGACAAATCGCGGCGGCAACAACTTTTCTTCATTTTTGATGCAATTGCCGATATATCTTTTCAGCAAGCGATTTGCTGATTCCCTCAACCTGACAGAGCTGCTCGACGCCGGCCTGCGTGACGCCACGAAGCCCGCCGAAGTGAGTCAGCAGGCTGCGACGCCGCTTATCCCCCACCCCGCTGATTTCTTCCAGACTGGATGTGGTGCGGGTCTTGGCGCGCCGCGCACGGTGTCCGGTAATCGCGAAACGGTGGGCCTCATCGCGTATCGTTTGTATCAGATGCAATGCCGGATCATCGGCGCTCAAGCGTCTGGCCCTGCCGTCGGGAAAAATCAGCTGCTCCATCCCCGCCTTCCTGTCGACTCCCTTGGCAACCCCGACCAATGGCAAATCCAGCCCGAGTTCCTGCATCACCTGCATGGCGACATGCAGTTGCCCCAAACCGCCGTCTATCAGGATCAAATCGGGCCGCGCCGCGTCCTTCTTGTCAATGGAGGCGACTGCGAGTTTCTGATAGCGGCGTGTCAGCGCCTGACGCATCGCCGCGTAGTCATCTCCCGGCGTGATGCCGCCTCCTTCGGCTAAGCTCAGGACTGGGATGTTATAGCGCCGATATTGCGCCGATCGCATGTCGAGATTGTCGTAAACCACGCATGAAGCCACCGTCGCCTCTCCCATGGTATGACTGATATCAAAGCATTCGATGCGCTGCAACTGTGGCATATCCAGCCAGGCGCGCAGCCGATCCAGACGCACAGACTGTCCGCCTTGCTGCATCACGCGCTGACCCAGTGCAAGCTCTGCGTTGCGCTGCGCCATTTCAAGCCACTGGCGGCGCTCTCCGCCGGCGGCCGTGCTGATTTTGACCGCGTGCCCTGCCTGTTCGCTCAACAATTGCGCCAGGGTTTCATCAGCTTGCCCATCCATAAGTTTTTTAGAATCACATTCAGCTGCCAACACCAGTAAAGGAGGCACGGCACGATTGAGATAATGCTGCGCGATAAATGCCTGCACAATTTCATCCGGCGGCAAATCTTCCGCATGTTCCGGGAAAAAACTCTTGTCGCCCAGGTGACGTCCGCCGCGCACCATGGCAAGGTTCACACAAACCAGCCCATCTTGCTGCGCCAGCGCGATGATGTCGGCATTCGTCTCGCCCCCCGTCGATTCAACGAATTGTTTTTGTTGAACGGTATGCAAGGCATGCAACTGGTCGCGCAACACAGCGGCCTGCTCATAATGCTGCACCTCTGCCGCCTGCTCCATCGCGGCTCGCAAGGTGCGCTCGACTTCCTGGTGTTTGCCTTGCAGCAGCAGCACGGCACAGCGAATATCGGTCTGATAGTCCGCCTCGGAAATCAAATTGACGCAGGGTGCGGTACAACGATTGATCTGGTGCAACAAACAGGGGCGCGTGCGATTTTTGAACACGCTGTCCTCGCAGGTGCGTATGCGGAAAATCCTTTGCAGCAACTGTATCGTTTCACGGGCGGCATAGGCGTTGGGATACGGGCCGAAAAACTGATGCCGGCGATCGGGTGCGCCGCGATAATAAGTCAGTCGCGGGAATCGATCTCCGGTCAGCACGATATATGGATACGATTTATCGTCTCTGAACAGGATATTATATCGCGGCTTCAAAGACTTGATCAGATTGTTTTCCAACAGCAGCGCTTCGGCTTCCGAACGTGTCACGGTGGTTTCGATGCGCGCAATGTGCGACACCATCAGGCGGATGCGCGGTGAAATATTGCTCTTCTGGAAATAGGAGGAGACGCGTTTTTTCAGTTGATTGGCCTTGCCGACATACAGCACGGCTCCGCGCTCGTCGTAATAGCGGTACACGCCGGGCAGCAAGGGCAGGCTGTCTAAAATGGATTTAACATCAAACGCGCGCATCGAATTTTTCAGTTTTCAAGATGTTGAGCGGTATCGGCGATGGCAAGGCGCGAGCAGTTGCGGCAATCCGCAGCAAACGTCATTTCTGACCCTGCTCCAGAATAAATGAGGCTTGCGCGTCCCGCCCCAGCACATCCGCGAGATAAGGCATCACCTGTTGCAGCGTAGCATGCAGATTCCATGGCGGATTGAGCACGAACATGCCGCTGCCATGCATGCCGAAACCATCTTCGCTCAATCCCTGCACGCTGAGCGCCACATTAAGCCAGCTTTTCACCGGCAGTTGCTTGAGTTGTTCCGGCAACTGCCGCGCGTCGGCGCGTTGCAACTGAGGATACCACACGGCATAGACGCCGCTGGCGAAGCGCTTGAGCCCCTCGCGCAGCGCCGATACCACGCGCTGGTAATCCTGTTTATCTTCGTAAGGCGGGTCTATCAGCAGCAGCGCGCGGCGCGGCGGCGGCGGCAGCAAGGCCTTGAGCGCAGTAAAACCATCGGCGCTTTGCACCAGCGCCCCTGAACCCGCAAAATTTTCCTGCAAAAGCTCGCTGTCGCTCGGGTGCAACTCAAACAGGCGCATTTTGTCCTGCTCCCGCAACAGACGCTGCGCAATCAGCGGTGATCCGGGATACAGTTTCATTTGTCCGTCAGGATTGATGCTTTTGACCAAGGTCACGTAGTCGGCCAGTGCTTCGGGCAGATCATCGCGGCGCCACAGTCGCGCAATACCGCTCTCATATTCGGCATTCTGCGTTGCATAACCGCTGTCCAGCGCATAGCATCCCGCGCCTGCATGGGTGTCGATGTACCAGAACGGTTTGTCTTTTTGCGACAGGTAGCGCAGCAGTTGTACTTCGATGAAGTGCTTCAGCACATCGGCATGATTGCCTGCGTGAAAGGCGTGTCGGTAACTCAGCATGAATGGGGATCGTCAAGGTGCAGGACGCAATTGTGCCACGCCCGCGCCTGCTTGACAAAACTATCCCGTCTTGCAGGAGCCGCACAGCTTAATACTGACGGACGGACTGCGGATGGCTTCGTGTTACTTTCGATTAAATTTCATATTGCCCTGCCAGCCGCACGACTCGCACTGGTAGCGCCTGACGGAAACGACAAGACAGAAAATTCGGTCGAGCAAACGACGCGGCACCCTGTCCAGATAGGAAGAGTTACATTTGGGGCAAGTTCGACCGACAGCCTGAACATGAGCGCCCGGATAAGAAAATTTAAACATAATCAACACCCCCCGGTGATTGATTGACGAGTGTGTCTGAGAAACATGACATTTCAATGAAGCTGTACAAACGGCGCCAAGAAGTCTAATCGTATAAATAAAAAAAATCCATATGCCGGATGGCCTATATATACGGAACTATCAGCGCCGCCAATTCCGCATCGCTGAACCCGGCAGCCCGCCGGGCCGCCAAATTGAACGGGCCGCGCAGCGGAGGCGCCGCATAGCCCCTTGCCAGGCGCGCGTACGTTTCTACAGGATCAAGTCCGCGCTGCACGCACAGGTAGCCGTACCAGCGATTGCCGATCGCGACATGGCCGATTTCGTCCCTCAGGATGATATCCAGAATCTCAGCCGCTTTCATGTCGCCAACTTGTGCAAGCTTCCCGCGCATCGCGGGCACCGCGTCCAGCCCGCGCGCCTCCATGGTCCTTGGCACCAGCGCCATGCGCGCCAGCACGTCGAGACGGGTCTTGTCGACCATCTCCCATAAACTGTTGTGTCCCGGGAAGTCCCCATAGCTATAACCCATACTTTGCAAGTGTTCGAGCAGCAAAGAAAAATGCAGGGCTTCTTCAGCCGCTACCTGCAACCAGTCCGCGTAATACTCGCGCGGCATATCCGAGAAGCGCCAGATTGCATCCAGCGCCAGATTGATGGCATTGAATTCGATGTGTACCAGCGCATGAATCAGGGCGGCCCGCCCTTCAAGCGTGATCATCGAGCGACGCCTGACCTCGCGCGGCGCGACCAGTTCCGGCCTGACAGGACGACCGGGAATGTCAAGTATCGCGCTTAATGCCGCCTGGCTATCCAGTGCTACCTCGCCTTTCAGCCATGCCTGCTCAAGGCTGCGCACCGCCGCCGCCTTGCGAGCGGGGTTGCATTCCGCAAGCCGGAACAGCGCGCACTGCCTTAACTCCATCGGGTGATCGTTCATCTTAAAAAGCTGCACCTCAAGGTTGCATCCGCCGGTTTGAATTGATCTGCTGCGCGCAGCCTGCCATCAGAATTATCAAGATCGATCCGGCATTCTGTCCTTCAGGGTTCTGGCGCCAGACGCAACGCAACGGGCCGCCCTGGAAGAACACCGTGGTGCATATGCCCGGGCCGTCTCCACTGCAATCCCGCTTGATTTCGAATATCAGTCCGCGGTGACGTTCATGGCATCCATGACTTGTGCGAACATGTCACCGGGCGGCGTTGTTGCACGGATATACACTTTATATTAAAAATCAATCAGTTAAAAAATCGGAAAATAATTATTTCCTTGTTGTTTAAATACTTAAATTTTCCATGCAACAACGCCACTGACAAGCACCACCCGGGCTCTTGCTCAGGGAGGATTGAGGGGTGACTGCGAGTTCAAAACCAAATGACCGTCTTTCATCGGTATGCGCGGACCGGGATCATGGTCCATGTGCACGACGTGCTGCTTGCCGTCCAGATGGTAAGTCACGTTGTAACCGAGAAGTTGTTTCTCGTTGGAGTATTCCGTCCTGCAGCGCTCTTCCATGACTGTCTGACGGTCGGACTGTTGCATGTTTCTCTGCACGGTATTACCCGCATAACCGCCGGCCGCAGCACCCGCGATGGCTGCAACAGTTCTGCCGTTACCGTTGCCGACCTGATCGCCCAGAATACCGCCCAATACCGCACCGATCGCGGTTCCGGCAATGCGATTCTGATCCCGCACCGGAGCCTCGCGGGTGACAGGCTGTTCCCCGCAAACCTTGTGAGCCTGACGAACATTTCTGAAAATCTGCTGCACACTGACGACTTCGGCATAATCGGCATGCGCGGCTTTGTGATGCAACACTTCGTAACCCGCAATCCCGCCTATTGCAGTGGCTGCGGCAGCCCCCCCCGCCAGCCCGATCAACATTGATTTATTCAGCATTTGTTTCCTCCTGTACAGAGTTACATCGATACGACTGGCATTTTATCACCAATAATCCCGCAGTCATTCGAGACATGATTCGATATTACTGGGTAAACATCAATTCGGCCAAAGCCGGCAAGGATTACTCGCAACACCTGCGCCGCATCAAGTTCTACGATGCCGAACACAAGAAATATCTGGTCTTTCTGACCCACAACTTCGACTTGTCTGCGCTGACCATCGCACAGCTTTGTCGCTGGCATGTCGAGCTGTTCCTCAAATGGATCAAGCAGCGTCTTCGGATCAAGGAGTTCTACGGCATCACCGAGAATGCGGTCAAAACGCAAATCTGGATCGCGATCAGTGTTTACGTGCCAGTCGCCATTGTAAAAAACGCCTCAAAACCGATGCTTCACTTTACACAATTCTACAGAATTTTAGCCTGACTCTTTTTACTGACTATAAAAACTATAACCAGCTAAATATATTCTATTAAATCACCGGGCGCTAATGGCGAGTGTCTAATGGCGAGCGTTATAAAAAGCGAGCTGTCCGCAGGAAAAATCCGTTTGCCTGTGTTACCCTGTACCCATGAAAAATATCGCCCATCACATCGCATCTCTTGCAGTCACCGCCTGGGTCGGCAGCCTGTGGGCCATCGGTTATCTCGCCGTTCCCGTCCTGTTTTACGCGCAGCCCGACAGACAACTGGCCGGCCAGCTCGCAGGAAAAATGTTTGTCAGCGCGGAATATCTCGGTCTGGCTTGTGGCGTGTATCTGCTGTTTTTCTTCATCAGCCAGTCCGGCCGCGCCGTGATTCGTCAGCCACTGTTCTGGACGGCCGCATCCATGATATTGATTACATTGATCATACAGCTTGGCATTCAACCTGCCATGAATGAACTGAAAGCACAGGCGCTGCCGCTCGACGTGATGCACAGCGATTTTTCCTTAAAATTCAAGATGCTGCACGGCATCTCCAGCATTGCCTATTTAATCGAAAGTCTGCTGGGTGTATTTCTGGTGATCAAAAGCCGCCGCCTCTAAGCTTCCAACCCTCGCCACCTGCCCCTATTTAATCAGCTGATTATAAATACAAGTTTTGCCAATGTGCTGCGCTTGCACAGACCACCCGGCACGCCCTGGCGCAGGCCGTTAAACGTATATCTCAGTTGCATTAATTTTCCGTTTGCATTAACAGTATTACCGTATATACTGTTAAACATCGTATGGTTTACGATATGTCTTAAATGGAGGATTAGCCATGGAACGGTCATTTTCACACGGCCTGCTCTATTCGGTCGCGCCGGAAAATTTTTCCGAACTTCATTTGCAGGACGAGACGATGGCGGACGAGTTCGAGTGGGAAGAACAGGAATCAGCGCTTCATGCATTGATTCAGATAGCGCTCGCTTTATTCAAAAAACCCGTTGCCAGGTAGCGCATTGCTGCCGCCGTCAATTTATCGACGGCGACAGCAATGATTTTCTCATGAATGAGAGGGTCAGGCGATTGCCTTGATGATGTCCTCGACCACCTTCTTGGCATCGCCGAACACCATCATGGTCTTGTCCATGTAGAACAGGTCGTTGTCCAGCCCCGCATAACCGGTCGCCATCGAGCGCTTGATCACCAGCACGGTGCGCGCCTTGTACACGTCGAGGATCGGCATGCCGTAGATGGGACTTGATTTGTCGTTCTTGGCGGCCGGATTCACCACGTCGTTCGCGCCGATCACCAGCACCACGTCGGTGTCG
>JAJYYO010000039.1 GCA_021800795.1 Pseudomonadota bacterium | reverse complement strand
TGCATGGCTTAAAGATACACTGGAAAAACTCCCCGTCTGGACCATGCGCCGTATCGACGAGCTGCTGCCGATCAAACCTGCTGCATAAACCGGCTCACCTGAACAGGTGGAACCGTTAGACGCTTACTCTGCAGGTGCTTGCGTACTCGTGCATTTCCATGCTTTCGGCAGCTCTGCATCTTTATCTGAGAATGTGGGAACAACAAAGCGGCATCCCTGTTGACGTAGAGCTGAAGAAATCCGTGTTCAAAAAGAAGGGATGGTTTAATGGCTACAAAGCCCATTTCAATGACAGTTTATCTATCGATTTCGCCTCTGGGCCTGCAAATCTAGGTATGCTCGAAGAGCTAGTACTTGCGCGAAACCGCATAGAGCATCCTTCAGTCATATCTAACCATCGTACTAACTATACTGACTTGGATCTTGAAAAGCGGCCCCACCCATTCTTTGTTGACGAGAGGGAAGCAGCCCTATTCGCAGATATCAATAACGGCGAAATATCTTGGCTTATTCCTCCCACACTACACATTACCGCTGATAAACTATTAACTTCAATTGCAGAAGTTGATATCTTCGCAGAATGGTTCGATGAAAAGATTGAAGAATGTATTTACCCACTTAGGGCTTAAAAATGAAGAAAATCATATTTCTTGTTTTATTGCTAGGGATCACACAATCAGCCATTTCCTGGGCACGCTACGACCCCTTTTCCACTCCTGCTGAGCAAGAAACCCAATTAAAAATAGAGGAGATGCAACGACAATTACAGCAGGCTGAACAAGCCGAACAAGCTGCCGAAGAGCTACGAAATGAAATGCTTCGATCCTCAATCAGAACAAAAAACAACATATATTTGGGCGTAGTATTGTTGGCAATAAGTGGATTCGTTATCTACCTCATATCAAGAAAAAATAAGGAAAAACCAATGGACGAGAATCAAAAATATGGCGTCGTCACGATGCTTGTTTCGTTTTTGCTAATACTGTTGGCTTTGATGATTTCAGAAGGTTGGAGTCCCCAACTCGATTATCTTGAAAACTTCATGCACCTACTGAAAATTCAAATGATCGAAATGAAAACTGAGAATGCCGGCTCCATATATGGACTTGACCACAGCTACCTGATTGATATGCAGTCTAAATACGTTGTATTGACTTTATTGTCCACCGCTGCATATGGTTTAACAACTTACCTCGGCGTAACCCCAGCTTTCAGACCGCGGAAGAAAATCACCGGAAAGTAATGTTAGCCGTCCAACCCGTCATTCCACCGGGCCTTGCGCATAAAGCCGCGCAAGGCCGGTAAATTCAGACGTTAGGCAATTCCCATAAAAACAGAAGTAAGGACGAGCAATATGGCAAAAGCAATTCCAACCGATATTCAGCAGCAAGCAAATGAAATTATTGAACATTTCAACCAGCAAAAACTCAGAGGAAAATCAAGATTCATGCCTCGCTTCAAAGGTGCGTTTTTATACCTTGATCGTGTGGATTTTGGCAGCCTCCCTTCTGAGATATGTCGCCTGAAATATACCGGTACAATCGATAAATGGGAGTTTGCTATCTTCAAACATAGCTCGAACAAATATGATCCTGACGAGTGGATGTTCCCAGGCATGGAACATGTTAATGGAAGTATTGAAGGCGCAATGTTATGTGGCATGGAGGCCTATCCAGCCTAACCCGGCACTGAACCGGTCGCGCCATCTTGATGTTTGAACTTAATTATGCGCCGTTGCGGGCGCGCCGATTAGCTCAACGTTCGACCCCTTTGACTTACTTCTGATTGCATCTACGATTTGCATTGACTTCTGGTTACAATGCATCTACGATCCACCGATGATCACTTTCGACGAAGCCAAGCGCCAGGCGAACATTGTCAAGCACAGTATTGATCTGGCGGCGCTATCTGGTTTCTTTGATGGTGACTTGCTGACCCGCGAAGATGCACGTGCAGCCTATGGAGAATTGCGCTTTCAGAGTGTCGGCTGGCACGCGGGGGAAATGCTGTTCGTTGTCTGGACGCCGGGCGACGACGAATGGCCTCATATTATTTCGGCGCGAAAGGCGGAAAGACATGAACGCGAAGCATGGACACGTTTCTGTAAATAATGCTCCGGCTACTCAACCGGACGATTGGAATAATGCTTTTGTCACTCATTCGGCAGACGAACTGCGGAAAGTGGTTGCTGCACGTCGTACCCGCGGGCCAAACAGGAACCCAACCAAAGAGCAAGTCGCAGTGCGATACAGCCCCGAGGTGCTTGCCTATTTCCGTGCTACCGGTGCGGGCTGGCAAACTCGCATGGACGAAGCGTTGCGCGAGTATGTATCCCAACACAAGGCAGCATAGCTCTCATCCAGAGTCGAACCCGTTGTTCAAGCGTGACAGCATTGGTGACAGACCGCGGTTTTACTGAAAATCCATGCGCACCAGCATCATGACGCACGCACCTCGTCCAGTAATTCAGGGGATTTATCCAGCAGATGTTCCCGATAGGCAAACGATAAATCGCGCTTGTCATGTTCGAGCAACTCGTCCGAGCGGGCGCTTGCGCTTAATTACATCGATGTTTATACCTAAGCGCTCCATGCAGCACAGACTTGTTGGCGGGTTGTCAATTTCGACCACGGTTTTACAGCACCCTCACGCAGCTTGCATGAAGCTCGGCAGGCTGTCGGCTTCTCCCCGGTACTTTGAATTTTGAAATCCCCGCCATAAATCCGGCGTAACTTTTCTGTAACAATACGTTCGTAAAATCCCGTATTAAACGTAAGAGCGGCACAGGGGAGTTTATGCGTAACGGTAACACACCGACCAAGGGGATCTTCGCACGGGAGATTCTTGCTCTTGTCAATCCGATCGAAGCAGTCCCCCCCGAACTTACTGTAGCCGAAGTCGCGGAATTGTTTCTGAATCCGGCCTATGCGAAGGTGCTGTCGCTGCCGGTGGTGGAAAGCGGCAGACCGATCGGGGTGATAAGCCGCTATCGCTTCATGGGCATGTATCTCAAGCAGTATGCTCGTGAACTTCACGGCAAACGCGCCATCCGCAATTACATCAACGAGCACCCCCTGCTGGTGGAACTGGACCAACCGCTGGCGGAAGCCGCCTTGTATGTGGCGCAAAACATGCAGTTTCCGCTCACCGAAGATTTCATCATCACGCGCCGTGGCAAGTATCTGGGCATCGGTTTTGTGATGGACCTGCTCAAGGCGATGGAGGCGCGCATGCGCGCCAATACGGATGAGCTGAACAACGCGTATTCGCGACTCAAATCCTCGCAACTGGCCTTGGTGCAGTCGGAAAAGATGGCATCGCTGGGGCAGATGGTGGCCGGGGTTGCGCATGAGATCAATACACCGCTGGGCTATGTGCAGAACAATGTGGCGATAGGCCAGGATCTGTTCATGCAGGTAAGGGTGGTCATTGCAGGTTACGAGGCGCTGGTTGATAACCTGCTGAACGGGCAGGCAAGCGACGATCAGATCGCTGAACAGATACAGCAAATTTCCGAAATGCGTGCGGATTTTAACGCTCAGGAAATGCTGGGCGAAATGCAGGGTTTGATGACCGATTCGCTGTATGGGATAGGCCAGATTTCTGAACTGGTGATGAATCTGAAGAATTTTTCGCGCATGGATGCCGCGGCGTCGGATACCGTCAATCTGAATGACTGCATAGAAAGCGCCCTGAATATCGGCAGAAATGTACTCAAAAACAAGGTGGAAGTCGTAAAGGAACTGGCTGATCTGCCGAAATTCACTTGTTCGCCGTCGCAGCTCAATCAGGTATTCCTTAACCTGTTTACCAATGCTGCGCAGGCCATGGAAGAAACCGGGCGGCTGCACATCAGAACCTGGCACGCCGACGAGGCGTTGCATATCAGCGTTGCCGATAACGGAAAAGGTATTTCGCCGGAAAATCTGACACGCATTTTCGATCCGTTTTTCACCACCAAGCCGGTTGGAGAAGGGACGGGCCTGGGCCTGGCCATCAGCCAGCAGATCATTCAGCAGCATGGCGGAGAAATTCAGGTTGAATCGCGTATCGGCGAGGGAACGACTTTTCATATCCGCCTGCCTGTCGCAGCCGTTGAACGGCAAGAGCCGCTGGCAATGACCGTATAACCGAATAAAGGAAAAAACATGAGCAAACCCACACTTTTGTTGATCGACGACGAAGAACGCATTCTGCGTTCCTTGCGCATGCTGTTTTTTATGTCCTACAACGTGCGCATGACGACCGATCCTTATGAAGCCATACGCATTTTGCGCGAGGAAAAGGTGCATGTGGTGATCAGCGATCAGCGCATGCCCGTCATGCAGGGATCGGAACTGTTGCGTATCGCCCGTGAAACTTCGCCTGCCAGCATGCGCATTCTGTTGACCGGTTACTCCGATCTGAATGCCTCCATTGCCAGCGTGAACGAGGGCGAGGTGTTCCGCTATCTGCTCAAACCCTGGTCGGTCGAAGATGTCAAGAGCGTGGTTGCCGAGGCGGCGGCCATCGCCGAGGCCAGCTTTGCGGTGCAGTCGGTTTTCGCCGAACACAAGGCTGTGGAAAACATCAGGCCGCGCGTGCTGATCATGGATCATGAGGAAGCAACCGTAAATACGGTGCGTGAAATATTGGGCGATCGCTGCGAACTCGTCTGGGCCCACAATGCACAGCTCGCCATGGAGGAACTCGCAAAGCAGGATGTCTCGGTTGTGATATCCGACCTGATGCTGGGCGATACCAATGTCGCTTATATTCTCAAGACGATCAAGCAACTGAATCCGCAGACGCAATGCATCGTGGTTACTTCATTCAACGATACATCGCGTTTGATCGAGCTCATCAATCAGGCACAGATCAGCCGCTATCTGCCCAAGCCGGTCAGTAAAAACATATTGGCGCGCAATCTGGAGAGCATGCTGGAGCGCTTTCATGCCTTGCGCAATCAGCCTGCAATGCAGAAACGTCAGACGGTGGCACCGATCAGCAACCATCAGGAAAGATTGCAGTCCGGAAATTTCCTGGGCATGATAAACCGTTTGCGTGCACGTATCGCCGTCTGAGTCTGTCGACATGCCGATTTGCACGCACGCCGACAGCCTGCAGGTGGCGCGCACAAAGCGGAAAAAACCGGGGAAGAACTGTCGATTTTCCGGGACAGCCTAACTGGCATGGCGAAGATGCCACGCTTGATGATGAACCTCGCCATGCCGTTTCCCTCACCTCAATCCCCTCCCGGAGGGAGAGGAGGCAAACGAATCGCTACGCGAGTTTCACGTTAAAACGCTTACAAGGTCGAAAGCAGCACGCTCTCGCGCAGCTTTTTAAGCCGGTCGCGGAGTTCGACCGCCTTCTCGAATTCCAGATTCTTCGCGGCAGCCAGCATTTCTTTTTCCAATCTGCTGATTTCTTTTGCTATTTGCTTTTCGCTCATCGCCAGATATTTAGCCTGCTCCTGCGCGGCCTTCTGGTTGCTGCGCGCATCATCCAGCTCGTAGGTGCCCTCGATGATGTCCTTGATGCGTTTCTGCACGCCTTGCGGCGTGATGCCGTGCGCCAGATTATGCGCCACCTGCTTGGTGCGGCGACGTTCGGTCTCGTCCATCGCACGTTGCATCGAATTGGTGATCCGGTCGGCATACAAAATCGCCGTGCCGTGCAAATGGCGCGCCGCCCGACCTATGGTCTGGATCAGCGAGCGTTCCGAACGCAGAAAACCTTCCTTGTCCGCATCGAGTATCGCGACCAGCGACACCTCGGGAATGTCCAGCCCCTCGCGCAGCAGATTGATGCCGATCAGCACATCGAACACCCCCAGGCGCAGATCGCGGATGATCTCGACGCGCTCGACCGTCTCGATGTCCGAATGCAGATAGCGCACCCTGATGCCGTGTTCGGAGAGATATTCGGTCAGGTCTTCCGACATGCGTTTGGTTAAGGTGGTGACCAGCACGCGCTCCCCCGCCGCAATGCGCAGATTGATTTCCGACATCAGATCGTCCACCTGATTGATGGCCGGACGCACGATAATCACCGGATCGACCAGACCGGTGGGCCGCACCACCTGTTCGACCACCTGCCCGGCATGTTCTGCCTCGTAAACAGAAGGCGTGGCTGAAACGAAAATACTCTGGCGCATGATGTGCTCGAATTCGTCGAACCTTAACGGGCGGTTATCCATTGCTGAGGGCAGGCGAAAACCGTACACAACCAGATTCTCCTTGCGCGCCCTATCGCCCTTGTACATGGCGCCCACCTGCGGCACCATCACATGGCTCTCGTCGAGAAACATCAGCGCGTTGGGCGGCAGATAGTCCAGCAGCGTCGGCGGCGGATCGCCCGCTTTTCTGCCCGACAGATGCCTGGAATAATTCTCGATGCCCTTGGTAAAACCGATCTCGGCGAGCATTTCCAGATCGTGCCTTGTGCGCTGTTCGATGCGCTGCGCCTCGATCAGCTTGTTTTCCTTTACATAAAACGCGATGCGTTCGGCCAGTTCCAGCTTGATGGTTTCGATAGCAGACAACACGGTCGCGCGCGGCGTCACGTAATGGCTGGACGGATAGACGGTATAGCGCGGCACTTTCTGCTGAATATGGCCGGTCAACGGATCGAACAGCGACAGTGTTTCCACCTCGTCGTCGAACAGCGTGATGCGCAACGCCTGCTCGCTGCTTTCCGCCGGAAACACGTCGATCACATCGCCCCTGACGCGAAACCTGCCGCGCGTAAAATCGATGTCGTTGCGCTCGTACTGCATCTCGATCAGCCGTTTGATCACCTCGCGCTGATGCATTTTTTCGTTGTGGCGCAGATGCAATATCATGCCGTGGTAGTCCACCGGATCGCCGATACCGTAAATCGCCGACACGGTCGCCACGATCACGCAGTCCTCGCGTTCCAGCAGCGCCTTGGTGGCCGACAGCCGCATCTGTTCGATCTGCTCGTTGATCGCCGAATCCTTCTCGATGAACACGTCGCGCGACGGCACATAGGCCTCGGGCTGGTAATAATCGTAATAGGAGACGAAATATTCCACCGCGTTCTCGGGGAAAAAATCGCGCAATTCGGAATACAGCTGCGCCGCCAGCGTCTTGTTGGGCGCCATCACCATCGCAGGCCGCCCGCAGCGTGCAATCACGTTGGCCATGGTAAAGGTTTTGCCGGAGCCGGTCACCCCCAGCAAGGTCTGGAACGCCAGCCCGTCGTTGATGCCCTCGACCAGTTGCGCAATCGCGGTGGGTTGATCGCCCGCCGGCTCGAAAGGCTGATGCAATCGGTAAGGGCTGTTCGGGAAGGTTTTGATGTTCATGGTCAGTCTGACAGATGTGACTGTATGTAAATTTGGTGTCCTCGACAGGAATCGAACCTGTAATTGCCCCTTAGGAGGGGGCGGTTATATCCATTTAACTACGAGGACAGCGGGCGCATTCTACCGGAAATGCGCTGTAATCCAAACCCTCACACTGGTATCATGCGCACCTGTCGTAAAATACCGTCCAAAAGGGACTCAAAATGAAATGGTTAGCCGTTGCCGCCGCTGTGATTATTTTCGCTGCCGTGTTCGTTGCACGCGCCGCGCGAGCTGGCGACCTGCCGACCGTGGGTCAGGCCGCCCCCGATTTCAGGCTGCCCGACCAGAACGGCCTGCAACACGCGTTGCAGGATTTTCGCGGCAAGTATCTTGTGCTGTATTTTTATCCCAAGGATGACACGCCGGGTTGCACGCAGGAGGCCTGTGCGTTTCGCGACGACCTGAACCAGCTGACCGCTATGGGTGCGCAGGTAGTCGGCGTCAGCGTGGACGACAGCAACAGTCATGCCGAATTTGCGAAGAAATATCATCTGCCCTTTCCCCTGCTGGCCGACAAGAGCGGTGCAGTGGCTGCCAGTTACGGCGCACTGCTGAATCTCGGCATTCTGAAAGTTGCCCGCCGTTATACTTTTCTGATCGATCCGCAAGGCAATATCAGCCGCCAGTATCTGAGCGTTGACACCTCGCGCCATTCCACAGAAATCATTCAGGATTTAAAGAAATTAACGACCGGCGGCAAGCCATTGCCGCAACCCACGACACTCAATCAGTAAAATATAACTCCATGCCATACATCACATTAGACAAAGCCAGCCTCGCCTTCGGTCACGTAGCATTGCTGGACCATGCCGACTTTCAACTCGACGAAGGCGAACGGGTCGGCCTGATCGGGCGCAACGGCGGCGGCAAATCCAGCATGATGCGCGTGCTGGCAGGCCAGGGAACGCTGGACGACGGACTGGTATGGCGCCAACCCTCAGCGCGAATATGCTACGTCAGCCAGGAACCGGTGCTGGATCCCGAGGACAGCGTATTCGATGCAGTTGCCAAAGGACTGGGCAATCTGCAAAAGCTGCTGCACGACTATCACCATGTTTCGCATCAACTGGGCGAGCCGGATGCAGACTACGACACGCTGCTCGAAGAAATGCAGCACTTGCAGACCCAGCTCGAAGCCCAGGACGGCTGGTCGGTGCAGGCGCGCATCGAGACCGCCATCGCAAAACTCGATCTGGATCCCGACCGGCTGGTCGGCAACCTGTCAGGCGGTCAGCGCAAACGCGTAGCGCTGGCACAGGCGCTGGTGGCCGAACCTGACGTGTTGATCCTGGACGAGCCGACCAACCATCTGGATTTCGCCTCCATCGACTGGCTGGAAGGCCTTTTAAATAATTTCGTCGGCAGTGTGCTGTTCGTGACCCATGACCGTCGTTTCCTGGACAACGTCGCCACCCGCATCGTCGAACTCGATCGCGGCAAGCTGGCCGGCTTCCCGGGCAACTTCACCGCCTATCTGGCGCTCAAGGAACGCATGCTGGCGGACGAAGCGGTGGTCAACGCCAAGTTCGACAAGGTGCTGGCTCAGGAAGAAGTGTGGATACGCCAGGGCGTAAAAGCCCGCCGCACCCGCAACGAAGGTCGCGTGCTGCGTCTGGAGCAATTGCGCCGCGACCGCGCGGCACGCCGCGAAAAACAGGGCAAAGTGGAAATGACCGTGGATACCGGGGAGCGCTCAGGCAAACTGGTCGCAGAACTCTCCAATGTCAGCAAAGCTTACGGCGGGCGCACCCTGATCGACAACTTCTCCTGCCGCATCCAGCGCGGCGACAAGATCGGCCTGCTGGGACCGAACGGCGCGGGCAAGAGCACGCTGCTCAAGATCATTCTGGGCGAAATCGAGCCTGATTCCGGCGAAGTGAAACTGGGCACCAAGATGTCGGTCGCCTATTTCGACCAGTTGCGCGAACAGCTCGACGAGAACATGACGCTGGCCGACACCATCAGCCAGGGCGCGGATTTCGTCGAAATCGCAGGCCAGCAGAAACACGTGATCAGCTATCTCGGCGATTTCCTGTTCCCGCCCGAGCGCGCCCGATCACCGGTGAAGAGCTGTTCGGGCGGCGAGCGCAACCGTTTGCTGCTGGCGCGCCTGTTCACCCAGCCTGCCAACGTGCTGGTGCTGGATGAACCGACCAACGATCTGGACATCGAGACGCTGGAACTGCTCGAAGAGCTGCTGACCAACTACGACGGCACGCTGTTCCTGGTCAGCCATGACCGCGCCTTCCTCGACAACGTGGTCACCCAGGTGATCGCGTTCGAGGGCGACGGCAAGCTGGTGGAATACGTCGGCGGTTATGAGGACTGGGTGAGGGTCAAGAAGTATCAGGAGACGGCAGCGCTGGCCAAATCGGTAACTTCCACCCCGCCCCGCGTAGCCGCCGCAGTCGTCGAAAAACCGAAAGCTTCTTCCAAACTCAACTACAAGGAAACCCGCGAACTGGAAGAGTTGCCCAAACGCATCGAAGCGCTGGAGCAGGAGCAGATCGACATTGCCGCGCATCTGGCGGACGGCACCATCTTCCGCAACGATGCAAAGCGCGCCAAACAGTTGCAAACGCGCAATGAAGCCATCGAAGCGGAAGTAGCGAGCATCATGGCGCGCTGGGAAGAGCTGGAAAAGCGCAGCGCATGATGCTGTGATAACCGCATCAGCGATGCGCTTCCTTCGTCAGCACATCCTACGGTTTATCCAAAATTCCTTTAAGTTCGTAGGATGTGGTGAGGCACGAACCGCATCTTTGATGTGGTGAGGCACGAACCGCATCTTTGATGTGGTGAGGCACGAACCGCATCAATCGCAACATTCACCGGCCGCAATTTCACCCGACCCGCCGCACCAATCTACCGGGTAGATGCCGCGCCGAACATATTCGTGGAAGCTTGAATGCGGCCAATCGGCGACACGTTGCACCCAGCCATGTTTTACCGGATTCCAATGTATATAATCGGCGTGCCGATTGAAATCTTCCTGATCGCGTATCAGATGCTCCCAGAAACGGCGCTGCCACAACCCTCGTTCTCCGCGTTTTCTCCGACTTGAAGAAATGTGTTCACCTTTTTCAATGGCACGGGAAAAATTGCCCTTGATCAAGTTCCATCGGGAGGAAAAATCCGCATCGCCTTCAGGCAGGGTCATGATGCAGTGCAAGTGATCGGGCAAAATCACCACCGCATCCAGGCGAAACGGATGCCGCAGCCGCACTGACTCGACCGCCGCGCGCAATAGGTCAATCCGGTCGACCAGCAGGCTGTTTCCCTTGCGTTGCGCAAGGTTCACCGTAAAGAACCAGCTTGCTCCGGGAATATGTGCGCGACGGTATTCGGTCATGATGAATTTTCCCTATTTTTTATGAATAGGTTACGCAATCGATGCGGTTCGTACCTCACCACACCAACGATGCGGTTCGTACTCAAGGTGTGGTGAGGTACACGAACCGCATCGGTGTTATGCAGCTTGCACCCCGAACAGCTCATCCCACAGTTTCCGACCGGCGCGGATATCGATTTCGCCGGGCGCAACGCGGCAGGGGGATACATCATTGAGCCGCATGCGGTGCTGGGTCTGGCGCAAGATTCGGTACAGGGTGCGGACCTGCTCAGCCAGGGCGGCATCGATCAGGCCGAATTGGGCCGCCATCTTCAACAGGGCCAGATTGCCGACATTGCCGGTGAGTTGCGGATAGTCGTGCGCGTAGGCCAGCACCAGATATTGCACCATGAATTCGATGTCCACCATGCCGCCGCTGTCGTGCTTGATGTCAAACAGATCCGTGTTGTTCGGGTGCCCCTCGTGCATCTTCCGGCGCATCCCGGCAATCTCGCCGCGCAATTTTTCAGGGTTCCGCGGCAGCATTAACACCTCTCGACGGATGCCTTCGAATGCCTCGCCCACCTGCTTATCCCCTGCACTAAAGCGCGCGCGGGTCAGCGCCTGATGCTCCCACACCCAGGCCTGGGTGTGCTGATATTCGGCAAACGCCGCAACCGAACTCACCAGAAGACCGCTCGCCCCGTTCGGGCGCAGCCGCAGATCGGTCTCATACAAACGTCCGGAGGCCGTGTAGCTGCCCAGCATGGCATTGATGCGCTTGCCCAGTTTCGCATAATTCTCCGGAGCATCAGGATGGTCGTCATCGTACAGAAATATCATGTCGATGTCGGAGGCGTAGCCCATCTCCCTGCCGCCCAGCTTGCCATATGCGATGATGGCGAAACGCGCATGATCCGCATGCCGGTAGCGCGCAATCGACCAGCATAGCGTCAGCACATGGCCCAGCATCAGATCGGCCAGATCGCTCAGATGATCGCTGAGCACCTCCAGCGGCAGCAAGCCCTGCAAATCCATCGCAAGCAGATAAAACACCTGCTCCTGCTGGACATGGTGCAACACCTCCAGTTTTCGCTCTGCATCATCCCCGCATTCAGCCAGGCGCGCCTGCAAATCGAGGTCTATTTTCGGCCATAAAGGCGGTTGATACATTTCGCGCGCATCCAGCAACTCGTCGAACAGCGCCGGGTGCTGCGCCAGATAGCCCGCCGCCCAGCTGCTGGCTGAGAGCAGCCGGGTCAGCCGCTTCAGCGCCTGCGGGTATTCGGCGAGAAACGCCAGATAGGATACGCGGCGGCTGATCCCGTCGAGCAGATTTAACAGCCGCGACAAGGTTGCATCGGGATTACTGTGCTGCGCGGCAAGCGTGATGAATTGCGGAATCAGCTGATCCATGCGCAGCCGCCCGAGGTCGGAAAATTGCCGGTATCGCGGGCTGTCGCGCAATTGCAGCAGGCGCTGTGCGCTGTCGGCGGAAAACCCCAGTTTCGCCAGCCCCTGAGCCAGCTCCTCGCCGCCGATGTCTTCGCGCCATAACGGGCTGTGCTCCTGAGTCTGCGCGCCGAATATCTGACCGAACTGTTCGCTGACCTGCGTTCGGTGCCTGTCCAGTTCATGCAACAGCGCTGCATAATCGGCATAGCCCATTGCACAGGCGATGACTTGCCGGTCTGCCTCGCTTGACGGCAGTGTCTGGGTTTGCTGATCGTCCAGGTATTGCAAACGATGTTCCAGATTGCGCAAAAAAATATAAGCCGCGTCCATATCTGCCGCCACGCCCTCAGCCATCTGTCCATTTTCAGCCAGTTGCCTGAGCACCTGCTGGGTGGGCAGAATGCGCAGCCTGACATCCTGCCCGCCGCGTATCAACTGAAATACCTGCGCGGTGAACTCGATCTCACGTATGCCGCCGGGGCCGAGCTTGATGTTGTCCAGCCGGTCGCGGCGCTGCACTTCCTGACGGATCTGCGCATGCAGTTTGCGCATCGAATCGATCGCGCCGAAATCGAGATATTTGCGGTACACAAAAGGCTGATAAAGTGATTTTAATTCAGCAATGTAACCGCTGAATTCTGGAGCGACCACACGCGCCTTGATCCAGGCGTAGCGTTCCCATTCGCGCCCCTGACTGACCAGATATTCTTCCAGGGCGGCGAAACTCATCACCAGCGGCCCGCTCTCACCGTAGGGGCGCAATCGCATATCCACGCGGAACACATATCCGTCGCCGGTCGCTTCACTGATGAGATTGATCAGGCGTCGCCCCAGCCGGGTAAAAAATTCGTGATTGCTGAGTCTGCGCGAGGGTAACGGCGCAGCCGTTGGGCACCCTGCGGCGTCCTCCTTGCGGGGGCTACCTCCCCCGTCCGTCTCACCGTCTTCCGCATACACGAATATCAGATCGATATCCGATGAAACATTCAACTCGCCGCCGCCCAGCTTGCCCATGCCGATGACCAGCAACTCCTGCGCTGCATGACTGGCAGCGCCTGTCGGGCTGCCGAACTGAGCCGACAGCGATTGCATCAGGCAGGCTTGCGCCTGTTGCAGCACTATTTCAGCCAGCGCAGTCATGGTATGCATCACTTCGTTCAAATCGCCCAGGCCGTTCAAATCCCTCAGAATCAGCTTGACCATCAGTTGCTTGCGCAGGCGGCGCACCGCGCGTGACAAGGCCGTTTCGTCATTCAAATCAGCGCCGTATTGCCTCAGCAGGCTGCCGATTTCATCACGGCTGCACGGCGTGGCGTAATTTTCCTGCAACCAATCCTGCAATTGCCGGTCGGAATCCAGCACACGCCTCGCGTAACGGCTGCAGTGCAAGGTTTTTTGCAACATCTCCGAAAAGGTCGCGTGTGGCGAGTTTTGTGTGTTCATGGGCGTATCAGCGGCCGGATTAAGTTAGAATGCGCATTGTCCTGCGATCAGTCGCTAGTTTAACCAAAATCAGTCGTTAGTCGTTAGTCGATAGTCGTTAGTTAAATCAAAACCAAATCACTAACAACCAGCGTCTAGCGTCTAGCGACTCAAAACTGAATTATGTTGAATTCTCTCCCTGTTCGCCTGCTCTGGCACGGTTTAAACTGGTTCACACGCATCACCATCGTTGCGTCGGCGGTGACGGCTGCCCTGTTTGCCATCACCATCCTTTTTCTGCGCTACTGGCTGCTGCCTGATATCGAACAGTTTCACGACAGGATTACCGCTTCAGTCTCTGCTGCGATGGGCAATCCGGTAAGCGTCGACAAGATCGAAGGAAACTGGGACGGGCTGCATCCTCATCTGAATTTCATCAACGTGCGTATCCTGGACAAGCAGGGACGATCCGCGCTGACCTTGCCGCGCATCGACGCCAGCGTATCCTGGCTGTCGCTGCTGGCCGCCGAATTACGGCTGACCAGCCTGGAAATCGACCGCCCCGAACTGCTGATACGCCGCGATGCACAAGGTCATATCTTTATCGGCAGCGTCGCCATGGCGGCTGAAAGCAGCAACAACGACCTGTCCAACTGGCTGTTGCACCAGTCGCTCATCGTGGTGCGCAATGCCACCCTCGTCTGGCAGGACGAACAACGCAACGCCCCGCCCCTGGTGCTGAAAGAAGTCACTCTGCGCATCGAAAACCTGTTCAGCCATCACCAGTTTGCCCTGCGGGCCGCGCCTCCGTCCGGATTGTCCACACTGCTGGATGTGCGCGGTGATTTTCATGGCAGGCATTTTAACCAACCGGAAAAATGGCGCGGACAGCTGTTCGCCCAGTTTGAACACACCGACATTCTGGCATGGCGTCCCTGGCTGACACTGCCTCCGCAACTAAGCAGCGGGCGCGGCGCGTTGCGGGCCTGGCTGAGCATTGAAAAAGGCAAAATCACCCGGTTCACGACGGACTTGGCGCTGCATGACGTAACAACCCGCCTGGCCGACAATGTACCGGAAATGGATGTGCATTATCTGCACGGCCGTGCTGCATGGCAGGTAGTGGACGACGGATGGGCAGTCACCACAAGAGCGTTATCGATGCGTTTGCGCAACGGCCTCAACTTGCAACCCACGGATTTTTATTTCCGCACCAATCCGTCCGGCAAATCCCATCCCGCCGGCGGCGAACTGCGCGCCAACCAGCTGCAACTGGAAAGCCTGGTCAGCCTGGCAAACTTTTTCCCGATCGATGCAGAATTGCGCAGTCGCCTGGATGCCTACGGACCCCGTGGCCGGGTATCGAATCTTGCCATGCAGTGGCAGGGCACCCCTGAAAAACTGCTGAACTATAAAATCAAGGGGCAGTTCTACAACCTCTCCCTACAGCAGGTCGGCAATCTGCCCGGCTTCTCGGGTTTGACCGTGGCGGTGGATGGCAGCGAGAGCAGCGGAAACATGAACATCAATTCGCGCAATTTGACACTGGATGCGCCAGGCTACATGCGCGAAGCGCTGCTGTTCAACACCTTGACCGGACAGCTTGGCTGGCAGCGCGAACGGGGAGAATTATCCATCCGTGCGGATAACGTCGCCGTTGCCAACGCGGATCTGGCCGGCAATCTGTATGGCAGTTTTCACACCCGGACAGGCACAAGGGGTCTGATAGATTTAACCGTCAATCTGACACGCGGCGATATCCGGCGCGCCGCCCGCTACACTCCGCTGGTCGCCGTTTCCAGAAAGGATAACGACTGGCTGAACGATGCCTTGCTTTCCGGACACACCGAGGATTTCCACCTGCGCCTCAAGGGAAATTTAAGCGACTTCCCGCTGGATGGAACAAAAGATGCCTTGTTTGAGATCAGCGCTCACGGACAGGATGCCTCCATGGAGTTTGCCCGTGACTGGCCTAAAATCGAAAATCTGTCCGGCGAATTCATGATACACAACAACAGGATGGAGGTGCATGCGCCCAGCGCCACCATCCTGAATGTGCACGTACTCAATCTGTCCATCGTCCAGCCCGACATGTCGCATATCGATACACCGCTGCAAATCAAGGGTGAAGCGGAGGCTGCGAACAACTCCTTTCTGCAGTTCATTCAGCAAAGCCCGGTGCGAGGCTACATCAAAGGCTTTACCGACGGTATCAGTGCCAGCGGCGACGGACATCTGGAACTGACCGCACAAATTCCGTTGCTATTGACCAAACCGGCAAAAATCTCAGGATTGTTGCGCGTGCAAAACAGCGATATCAATCTGGGCGCCGGCATACCCTGGTTGCGCAACACGCGCGGCGAATTATCATTCACCGAATCGGGAATGAAGGCCGACAATGTGACCTCAGTCATACTCGGCGGGCCCGCGCATCTGAATGTGCAGACTGCCGAAGGCGGCATGATACACGCCAGCCTGCAAGGCCGCGTCAGCCTTGAGGCGCTGCGCAAGACCGAAACAAATCCGCTGCTCTCTTCCCTGCACGGCGCAACTGCGTGGGATGCGAACATCAGCATGGTGAATAAGGTCGTCCATCTGACACTGAATTCAAGCCTGCAGGGCATCAGCTCCAGCCTGCCTGCACCGCTTTCCAAAAATGCCAGTGAAATCTGGCCGTTGCACATCGAAAAGAAGAATATCGCCGAACATCAGGACATGATTACTGCACAGCTCGGCCGCCTGCTGAGCGCACGGCTTTATAGCAGCGAAGAAAACGGGGTCAGCACGATCAAACGCGGGGTAGTCAACTTTGGCGGACAGGACGCGACCGGCAGCAAAGACAACCCTTCGACAGTCAAGGACGGCATTTGGCTGACCGGCACACTGCCGGCCTTGTCCTTGCAGGGCTGGGATGGGCTGACCGGAGGCAGCGGGCAGTCTCTGCCGATTGCCGGGGCAAACCTGCATATCGACAAGCTGACCGGCTACGGTCTGAATCTTGCCGATCTGCAAATCAGCGCCGCCAGACGCGGCGACGGGATTGCCGCACAGCTGTCAGGCCCGACCGTAAACGGCAGCGTGGCATGGCAACCTAAAGGATACAACGGCACTGACAAAATCACCGCACACCTGAAAAACCTGTACTGGACGGGCGAGAATGCGGCGAACTCGCAGCCTGCCGCAGTCAAATCCGGCACAGTTCAACCGCACCAACTTCCCGCCATGGAAATCACCGTTGAGGACTTACTGTTCAAAGACAAGGATATCGGCCGTTTTGAACTGACGGGCTTCCCCGAAGGGCGAGACTGGCGTCTGCGCCGCCTGCACATCACCAACCCGGACGGCAGTCTGACGGGGAATGGCCTGTGGCGCAGCAAGCAGACACAGGTCAACCTGTTGCTGGAGATTTCCAATGCCGGAAAAATCCTTGCCCGTTCCGGCTACCCCAATACCGTCAAAAACGGCAGCGGAAAACTGATCGCCGACCTTTCCTGGGATGGGCAACCCGATGAATTCAACTACGCCACCCTGGACGGCACGCTCAAACTCGATACCGGCAAGGGGCAGTTTCTCAAGATGGATCCCGGTTTCGGCAAACTGCTTGGCATACTCAGCCTGCAGGCGCTGCCCAAGCGCATCACGCTGGATTTTGCCGATGTGTTCAGTTCGGGGTTCGAATTCGACAACATCAACGGCAATGCCACCATCGGGCACGGCGTGATGCGGACCCAGGATTTACACATAGACGGCTCGTCGGCAAAAGTGACCATGAAAGGATCGGTCAATCTGAACGACGAAACGCAGGACATGCACATCGTCATCCTGCCCACCCTGGGTTCCAGCGTATCCATGCTGAGTGCGTTTGCAGGCGGGCCGATAGTGGGGCTGGGTACGCTGATCATCAGCAAGGTATTGGGCAACCCACTCGATAAGTTGATGTCTTTTGAATACAATGTCAGCGGAACCTGGGCCAACCCCAACGTCGTCAAGGTCGGACAGACGCCGGTCAAGCTGCAGGCCGTACCCAAAGCTACCGATACAAAATAACGCAGGAACTCGCCATGTCAGCCACAACGCGCACCACCACACCCTTCAAGGTTGCCGCCATTCAGATGGCATCCGGCCCGAATGTGTCAGGCAACCTGAGCGAGGCACGCCGCCTGATAGCCCGTGCTGCCGAACAAGGTGCGCAACTGGTGGTATTGCCGGAATTTTTTGCGATCATGGGCATGGCAGAAAGAGACAAACTGGCGGTGCGCGAACAACCGGGAGCAGGCCCGATTCAGACATTCTTGAGCGATGCCGCACGCCACTTCAAGGTGTGGCTGATCGGCGGCTCTATCCCGCTGGCCGCAAGCTCACCGGACAAGGCGCTCAACAGCTGCCTGGTGTTCGACGATCAGGGTGTGCAGGTCGCCCGTTACGACAAGATACACCTGTTCAATTTATCCATGGGTAATGAGAGCTATGACGAAGCTCAGACCATAGAGCCGGGCGACAAGATCGTGGTACTGGACAGCCCGTTCGGACGCATCGGCCTTGCCATATGCTACGATCTGCGCTTCCCGGAATTATTCCGGGCGATGAAAAACGTGAACATTATCGCACTGCCTGCCGCATTTACCGAAACCACCGGTAAAATGCACTGGGAAATACTGGTGCGCGCACGCGCGATTGAAAATCTGGCCTATGTGATCGCCGCAGCCCAGGGCGGATATCACGTCAACGGACGCGAGACGCACGGCAACAGCATGATCATCGGCCCATGGGGACGCGTGCTGGACAGACTGCCGCGCGGCTCGGGCGTGGTGATTACCGAAATCAACCCGGCCTATCAGGCCAGCTTGCGCACCGGCCTGCCCGCGCTGGAGCACCGTAAAATCAGTTGCTAGAAACAGTCGTAAGACGCTAGTAGTTAGTTGCTAGTTGTCGCTGCACGTTTTTAACTGATATCAAAATAACGAGCCACTGTTTTTGAACTAACCACTTGTGTCTAACGACTAATAATGGCTTTAACTAACGTCTAACGACTGATAACTGACAAAATATGACCCCAACCGCCTCCCCCGACACCTTGTTCGCCACCGCACAGAAAGTTCTGCTCGCGCCCTATCTGATCGAAACGCTGCAGATCGAGCAGGTATTCAACAGCATGCTGGCGCATCGCCTCGATTACGCAGACCTGTATTTCCAGTACAGCCGCGCCGAGAGCTGGTCGCTGGAGGAAGGCATCGTCAAATCCGGCAGTTTCAACATCGATCAGGGTGTCGGCGTACGGGCGGTGAGCGGCGAAAAGACCGCCTTTGCCTATTCCGACGACATCAGCCTGAATGCGCTGCAAAACGCAGCCAATGCCACGCGCGCCATCGCAAGTTCCGGCGGCACGCAATCCGTACCGATGATTCACCAAGGTTCACGGCGCGATATCTATCTGCCCGACGACCCGATTGCCAGCCTTGCGGATGCCGACAAGGTCGCCATGCTGGAACGCATCGAGGGTTATGCGCGCGCGCTCGATCCGCGCGTGGTGCAGGTGATGGCGGGACTGGCCGGCGAATACGAAATCGTGATGGTGGCGCGCAGCGACGGTCTGATGAATGCCGACATCCGCCCGCTGGTGCGTCTGTCGCTCACCGTGATCATCGAAAGCAACGGACGCCGCGAACAAGGCTCGGCGGGCGGCGGCGGGCGCTTCAATTACGGCTATTTCGACGATGCCATGCTGCGTAAATACGCAGCGCAGGCGGTGCATCAGGCGGTGGTCAATCTGGATGCCAGACCTGCGCCCGCCGGCAACATGACGGTGGTGCTGGGCAACGGCTGGCCGGGCATCCTGTTGCACGAAGCGATCGGCCACGGGCTGGAAGGCGACTTCAACCGCAAGGGCAGCTCGGCATTTTCAGGCCGCATCGGTGAACGCGTCGCCTCCGAGGGCGTGACCGTGGTAGACGACGGCACGCTGGCGGACAGGCGCGGCTCGATGCAGATGGACGATGAAGGCAACCCCACCCAATGCACCACGCTGATCGAGAACGGCATCCTCAAGGGTTATTTGCAGGACAGCCTGAATGCGCGTCTGATGGGCGTGCCGGTAACCGGCAATGCCCGCCGAGAATCCTATGCACACATTCCGCTGCCGCGCATGACCAATACCTATATGCTGAACGGAGACAAGGATCCTGCGGAAATCATCGCTTCGGTCAAACACGGTTTATATGCGGTGAATTTTGCCGGCGGTCAGGTGGACATCACCAGCGGCAAGTTCGTATTCTCTACCGCCGAAGCCTACATGATCGAAGACGGCAAGATCACGCATCCGGTCAAGGGCGCGACGCTGATCGGCAACGGCCCGGACGTGCTCACGCGCATCTCGATGATAGGCAACGACATGGCGCTCGACCCCGGGGTCGGCACCTGCGGCAAGGAAGGCCAGAGCGTACCGGTCGGCGTCGGGCAACCGACGGTCAGAATCGACGGCTTGACGGTCGGCGGCACGGTTTAAGAAAAATATTTTGCGGGCAAAGTTTAAGCTCAGTTTTTAAATTATTTCGGAGTAGTTTTTTATGATTTCACCTGTTTCACTGAGAGACATTCCACAGAGCAATATTTTTCGCCGTGGCGACACCTTCGTGCTGTTCGGCGAACTGTTCGGCCGCGGCTATGCCAACGGTCTGATCAACGAGGCCAGAAAGGCCGGCATGACCATCATCGGCATTACCGTCGGACGGCGCGATGAAAACAATGCCCTGCGTCCCTTGAATGAAGAAGAGCTGAATATTGCCGAAGCCAATCTGGGCGGCCGCATCATCAACGTGCCGCTGATGGCCGGATTCGATCTGGATGCGCCTATCGGCGAACCCACACCGACCGACCTTTTGTCCGGCATGACGCTCAAAAGCTGGCAGGACGACCGACTGGACTGGGCGCACATCGAAAAATGCCGCGAAGTGGGCGTTGCGCGCTTTAAGGATTCCGTCGATCAGGTGATGGCGCAACTCGATGGCATGATAGCGGATGGCAGCAACGTGTTTTTTGCCCACACCATGGCCGGCGGCATCCCCAAGGTCAAGGTGTTTCTGGCGATTGCCAACCGCATCTACAAGGGGCGCGGCGAGCGCTTCATGTCGTCGCGCGCGCTGCTGGACAGCGACCTTGGCAAACTGATTTTGATGAATTTCGACGAAGTCACCGCCAATACCTTTGGGCATCTGATCGAAGGCAGCGCTGCAATCCGCGCCAGGCTGGAAAAAACCGGGGGTCAGGTGCGCTATACCGCCTATGGCTACCACGGCACCGAGATTCTCATCGACGGGCAATATCAGTGGCAGAGCTATACCAACTACACCCAGGGATACGCCAAGATGCGTCTGGAAAATGTCGCGATTGCCGCATGGACCAAAGGCATCAAAGCCACGGTCTACAACTGTCCCGAGATACGCACCAACTCGTCCGACATTTTTGCCGGCGTAGAGCTCTCGCTGTTCCCGCTGCTCAAGGCGCTGCGCCGTGAAAATGGCGGAACCTGGGCCGAAGCGCAATGGCAGGCCTGCCGCCCCCTGCTTCAGGATGGCGTGACCATCGAGAGTTTGTTGCAAAAAATTGAGGACTACAACAAGAGCGGCGTCATGGCGGAGTTTCGCAACTTCGCGGCCTGGCCGATGGACAACTCGGCAGCGCTGGCAGAGGTGATGATAGGCACCTCGGAGGAAATCACCCAGATGCATGTCAACCGCACAGAACTGGTTGCAGGCTTTTTGAGTGCGCTGGTGCTCGAAGGCACAGGCCCCCTGATGTTCCACGAGACCTCCAATCCGGCGGGACCCGTGCTTTGGCTCAATCACGACATCATCGCCAGACAGCTTAACCTGATGCATGCAGGCGACTGACGATGATTAAAAAACTCGCCCTTGCACTGCTGTTATTTGCATTCGGCACCGCATTTGCCGGTGATTTCAGCTTGTGCCGGGAAGATTTTGCCAACGGCATCCCGCCTGTCATTGTGCACCATGAGGCATTGCAGCCGCGCGCCCTTTGTTACAGCGCGTTTGCAGTGTTGCACTCAGGTCTGAGCCACACACCGGTCTATGTCGCCGAACGCCTCAACAGCAGATTGTTGATTGAGGCGCGCAACAAGCAGAGAACGAATAAATTTTATGCGGACGCAAGATTGCCGAGAGCTGAACGCGCAGAACTTGCCGATTATCGCGGCACAGGGTTCGATCGCGGTCACATGGCCCCTGCAGGCGACATGGCGAGCAATGAGGCGATGGCGCAGAGTTTCTCGCTGGCGAACATGGTGCCCCAATATCCGCTCAATAATCGCCGCGCCTGGGCCGGCATCGAAAAAGCCACCCGCCGTTATGTGATGCGCGCAGCCGGCGACGTGTTCGTGATTACCGGCCCCGTGTTTGACGGCACACCCCAAACCATCGGCGCTGACCATGTCTGGGTGCCGCAGCATTTGTTCAAGCTGGTCTACGATCCGTCCACGCACCGCGCCTGGGCGCACTGGCTGGATAACACGAACGACGCAAGAGTCGGTCGCCCGATCAGCTACGAAGAACTGGTACGACGCACAGGCATCGAATTTCTGTCCATCTAACGATCATGGCAAGCAGCCACCTAATGCAAACAATTCTCGCAGGGATGATGCTAGGAGCCTGTCGGACTTGTTTCGCAAGATGCGAAACAAGTCCGACAGGCTCCTAGGCAAACGAAAGAAGCACCAACCAACCCCTGAATCGCTACGCGACGTTCACGTTGATGCCCCATCTCACGGTATAATCGCCCCGCTATGCAGATACTACGC
>JAJYYO010000012.1 GCA_021800795.1 Pseudomonadota bacterium | reverse complement strand
CTCACCTGAAAAAGAGATACTGGGGGAGGCACTTCTGGGCAAGAGGCTATTTCTGCGCCACGGTAGGTCATGTGACGAAAGAAATGATTGAGCAGTATTTGGAGAATCACTTTGAGCCAAGAGAGAACGATAATTTTCAAATGGAACCGGATTAAGACGCGTCGTTTAGGCGACGCGTATCAGGACTTTTAGTCCGTATTTCAAACCCACCGGCTTTAGCCGGTGGTTGTTTAGTCGTCTTTATTCAAGCGGCTGGCCGTTCCTCGAAACATCGGCCTTTGGCCTCATTTTATAGAAACTCACTGCTCATCATCTTCTGACCAATGCACACTATCAGTTACTCACGTCTGCCTGTCAGACTGATGATCAGCACACCGGCCAGCACCAGCGCCGAACCTGAGATTTGCAGCAGCGAGATGCGCTCACCCAGAAACAGATACGCCATATAGATCGTGCTGACCGGCCCTATGGAGCCGATCAGCGAGGCGCTGCCGGAGCCGATACGGCGTATCGCATAGGACAGCAAAAATACCGGCAGCACCGTCGAGAAAATCGCCATCGCGATGGAATACTCATACACCCGCACCGGCAAATCGAGCGCACTCATCGGGCGCATCACGGCGAACTGCAACAGACTGGCAAAACTTGCCACCATCATCGCGTAGGCGGTAAAGCGTGCCGTGCCGATGCGCTTCACGGCATGCCCCACCCCCACCAGATAGGACGAATAAGACAGGGTGCTCAAAAATACCAAAACAGAGCCCAGCACGATATTTACACTCTGCTTTCCGCCTGCGTCGTGCAGAAACACCAGCGCGATGCCTGCGTAGCTCAAAGCCATCGCCGCCATCACTTTTCTACCTATTGCGCGCCGGTAAATCAGCGCTGCCAGAATCACCGTCATGGTCGGGTACAGGAACAGGATCAGGCGTTCCAAGCCCGCCGAGATGTATTGCAGGCCGAGAAAATCAAGCAGACTGGACAGGTAGTAACCGATCAGCCCCAGCACCAGCAACCGGTCATGCATATTCAAGGGTTCTGCGTGTTGGCGCCTGACCCACAGCGCCACGACGATGAAGAACGGCGCCGCAAATACCATGCGCAGCGCCAGCAAAGTGATCGCATCCACGCCATCGAGATAGGCCAGCTTGACCAGAATCGCCTTGCCGGAAAAACCCACCGCCGCGAGCAGCGCAAAGACGACGCCTGTGAGCGCATCCCGATTGGTCAGGCTATTTTTCATGGTGAAAAATAGGCGGTGACCGGTCGATGTTCGTCAATTCCCCGGCCACAACGATTGAAGATCAAACGAGAGCTGACGGTGATGTTTGATCGACAGCAGATAAATGACATCGCTGAACTGCGCATACAGAACCAGATAATCCGCGAACAGATGCTCGCGCAAGTCACCGGCATTCAGCTTTGCTTGCAAGCGTAGAAGCACATTCGCTACTTCCACAGAGCGCACTGTCCGTTCAAGAAAAGGTCGCCCTATCGCCGGAAAGTTTTCAAGATTGGGAATCAAGGTGTCGGTCAACTCATCCAGCAGGCGGTCATAAGCCTGCGGGGCATCCACATTGTCCAGAAATGCCGCAATCACTTCGAGATTGTGCTCGAAGTTAGCGGTGATTTTTACGGTGACCGCCATGTCCGCCCCGGCTTAAGCCACGCGCCGACGCTTGAGCTGAACTATCGTCTGACGCGCATCCTTCACCCGCCCTGCGGCCACGTCATCCAACCCCTTACCAGCTTCATCAATCAGCAGCAGATGAATGCGCTCTCGCTCAAGGCGGTGGTAATAATCAAGCCGATCCGAATCGATCAGTGCGACATAACTTTCACCATTCTTGGTGATGATCTTCTCAGCTCCGGCCTTAACCTGTTCAGCCAATTCAGAAAGATTGGCGCGTGCCTGCGAAAACGCTACCACGTCACGTACAGAGATTCCCATGATGCCTCCCAGCGTTAAATGTTACAGAATTTTGTGCAATACACCGTGCATCATACAAGCTAACCTGACAGCGAACAACAGCAACCAGATTGCTGCCTGCACGGAAAGAACGCCGTTTTTGATCTGACGGATAATTCGGGATTATTTCACGGCAGTTAAACAAATGCTTTCATCCGGTTAACGCCGTTCACCAATGCCCTGATTGCAGCGGTGACGATGTTCGCATCCATGCCGACCCCGTAATATTCATGGCCGCCAGCGGCATCAGCGATCTGGATGAATGCGCAGGCTGCGGCATCCCCGGCTTCGACACTTTTACTCATGGCAGACTCGTCAAAACTGCGCACCTGAAGGCTGATCCCGGCACTTTTGAATGCATGCACTGCGGCATCGATAGGGCCATTCCCCTCCCCCGTGAGCACATGCTGTGCGCCGTCGATTTCGAGATTAAGCCGGATGCCTTGCAGACCGCCGGCTTCAAACAGATGATGTTCGCGGTAACGCACAGGCGCAGCCTTATCAAGATAAGTTATCGAAAAAATCCGCCAGATATCGGCGGCGCTGATTTCCCCGCCGTGACGATCGGCGTGTCCCTGCACCACACCGGAGAATTCGACCTGCAAGCGACGCGGCATGACCACGCCGTATTCGGCTTCCATCAGGTAGGCAATGCCGCCCTTGCCGGACTGACTGTTGACCCGGATCACCGAATCATAACTGCGTCCCGCGTCCGCAGGATCGATAGGCAAATAAGGCACGTTCCACAGCGTATCCGGCTGTTGTGCGGCAAAGCCCTTCCTGATCGCGTCCTGATGCGAACCCGAGAAGGCAGTAAACACCAGATCGCCCGCATAAGGATGGCGCGGATGGACAGGCAGCCGGTTGCAATGTTCGACCGTGCGGGCAACCGCGTCGATGTCCGAAAAGTCGAGCCCGGGCGACACCCCTTGCGTATAAAGATTCAACGCCAGCGTCACGATATCGACATTGCCGGTGCGCTCGCCGTTACCGAACAGACAGCCCTCGACGCGGTCGGCGCCCGCCATCAAGCCGAACTCGGCGGCGGCAACGGCGCATCCCCTGTCGTTATGCGTGTGCAGACTCAAAATCACACTGTCGCGCCGTGCCAGATGCCGGTGCATCCATTCGATCTGATCGGCGTATACATTGGGTGTCGCCACCTCAACGGTCGCTGGAAGATTGAGAATGACCTTGTTGTCGGGGGTCGCGCCCCAGGCAGCGGTTACCGCATTGCAAATTTGTAGCGCGAAATCGAGTTCTGTCGCACTAAAGGTCTCGGGACTGTATTCGAGCACCCACTCCGTTTCCGGCTGTTCGGAGGCCAGTCGTTTGATCAGGTTAACCGCAGCTACGGCCATCTCGAACACCTCCGCGCGGTTCATGCCGAACACCATGTCGCGAAACGGTTTTGACGTCGCGTTGTAAACATGCACGATAGCCCGTCGTGCGCCACGCAGCGATTCCATGGTGCGGCGAATGAGATGCTCGCGCGCTGCCGTCAGCACTTCGATGGTGACATCTTCCGGGATGTGGTTTCCTTCGATCAGTCCGCGCACGAAGTCAAACTCGGTCTGCGATGCCGAAGGAAACGCGATTTCGATCTCCTTGAAACCGATTTCGCACAGCATATTGAACATGCGCATCTTGCGCTCGGCATTCATCGGCTCGAAAAGCGACTGATTGCCATCGCGCAAATCCGAACTCATCCAGACGGGATGTTGCGTGATGGTCTTATTCGGCCATTGCCGGTCGACAAGATTGACCGGCTGAAACGGTTTGTATTTGGCAGCGTGCATCATGGCAAAAACTCCTGTTACGTTGAAATCAATGGATGCCATGTTAAACAGAATCGCCCGGCAGGTGCTTGCGTTTTATAGTTAATATATTGCATAATTAACAATTATATTGCTATATTATCAATAAAATTAACACTAAATACTTGTAATTAAGAATTAACAGAAATTTTATGAAATTGGATAACTACGATTTGCAGATTCTGCGCATCTTGCAGCAGGAGGGACGCATCAGCAATCAGGACCTGGCCGAACGCATCGGCCTGTCCCCTTCGCCCTGTCTGAGGCGCTTGCACACGCTTGAGGAATCAGGACTCATCACCGGATACCGGGCGCTGATTGACGCAAAAAAGCTGGGCCTGTCGCTGATGGCGCTGATCCACATTTCCATGGATCAGCACACGCCCGAGCGCTTTGACAACTTCGAGGCGAAAATAACGGAAATCCCGGAAGTGCTGGAATGTCTGCTGATCACCGGGCAGGACGCCGACTACCAGCTCAAGGTGGTGGTCAGGGACATGGATGGCTATCAGGATCTGCTGCTCAACCGCATCACCCGGATTACGGGCGTGACCGGCGTGCATTCCAGTTTTGTGCTGCGCCGGGTGATCGACAAGACGGCACTGCCCATATCTGCTTTTTCCGCTCAAGTGCCGCAATGATGTGGTTCGTGGTTTCGTCGCAGACTAGTTTTTTAACGTTGTATTTTTGACTCAAACCTTCCACCAGCTTGTTTTTATATTCATCGATCCTGCGTTCAAGATTACTGGTGACACCAACCTGCATCACCTTATTGCTCCAGTCGGTTATAGGTCTTGTCCACCGGCTTATCCTCCCGTGTTGGCAATCATAAACGGACCCTCTACTGCAGTCGGGATGATATATCTTGTCCTATTTCATCGCGGCGCTATTTTCCGATCTGTGACAAATTTTAAAAAATAAACCTAAAGTTTTTTTCCCCAGCACCGATAACTGGAATAACGGCGGTTGATCAAGCCTGATGCAAACGGCAAACCAAAGTAAACGGCGAATGCCTGACACAGTTACTTTTCAAGGAGAAACGAAATGCCTACCTTTATTAATACCAACATGAATTCGCTGAACGTTCAGATGGCTCTGAACGCATCGCAAAATCAGCAATCCACCGCGATGCAGCGCCTGGCTACCGGTCTGAAAATCAACAGCGCAGCGGACAATGCCGCAGGATTTGCGATTGTCACCCGGATGACTTCGCAAATCGGCGGCGACAACCAGGCCGCAGCCAACGCCAACGACGGCATCTCCCTGGCGCAAACCGCTGCCGGCGATCTGACACAAATCACCAACAACCTGCAAACCATGCGTAACCTTTCCGTGCAGGCCGCCAACGCCACCAACAGCGCATCGGACAGAGCAGCCCTGAATAACCAGTTGCAATCGCTGTCTGCCGAAATTCAGCGCGTCTCGCAAACTTCTTCATTCAACGGCGTGAATCTGCTGGACGGCTCGTTCACCGCACAGACTTTCCAGATCGGTGCCAACGCCGGCGCCAACAACCAGATCCAGATCGCTTCGATCGCCAGCGCCAGCACCTCACAACTGGGCAGCGCAGGCACAACCACTGCGGCTACCGACGTAGGGACATTCACCACAGCAGGAATCCTTGCCGGCGGCCTGACGCTGAACGGCATCCAGGTCGGCGCTTCTGCCGTCGGCACACTGCCGGGCCAGAGCACGGCCAGCGCCTCTTCCATCGCCGCCGCCGTCAATGCCGTCTCCCCCCAGTCAGGCGTGACCGCAACCGCCAGCGCAACCAGTGCCGTAGGGTCAGCCCCGACAGCTGCCGGTGCAACTACCGCCATTGCGGCAAATTCTTTCGCCATCAATGGCGTCGCAGTAGGTGCAGTTGCCGCCGGCGGTACAGCAACCGGCGAAGGAGCCAACGTCGCGGCTGCGATCAACCTGGTTTCCGCTCAATCCGGGGTGACGGCCACAGCCAATGCCACCACCGGCGCAATCACGCTTACAGCCGCAGACGGCAGGAATGTCAACGTCTCGACGCTCAGCCCCCTGAATGGAGCTGGTGTTCCTACCGGCTACACGGCCGCGAATCTGCTGGCACAGACAGGCTTTGCATCCACCCTGACCGATACGGTAACAGGCGCTGCTGCCGCTTCAGGCGGTGCCGTAGCAGTATCCATGACTATTAATACTGTAGCCATAACCGCTCCAACAGGTCTCTCCGGTGCCACAGCGGCTCAAAATGCGGCTGCTTTCGTAGCCACATTCAATACCGCCGCCACTTCTGGACTTGCTGCCGATGCTGCCATTGTCGGCATCACAGCTTCCAGCGATGCGAACGGCGTGATTACCATGAGCTCCAATGGCACACAGGCAAGTATGGCCATCACCGCCGATGCAGGTTCAGGCTTCAGTGCTCAATATGGAACATATGCCTCGCAACACGGCTCTGTCACGTTGAGCAGCAGCAACGCGGCGGGTATTGTGGCAAGCGGCGGTCAGATCGCCAATGCCGGATTCACGGCAGGAACCACCGCTGCGACCACCGTATCCAGCGTCAAAAGCGTCGCAAGCATCAACATCTCGACGGCAGCGGGGGCTACCGCTGCGCTGTCCGTGATCGACGGGGCATTGGCTCAGGTAACCGCCTCGCAAGCAGCGCTGGGCGCCGTTCAGAACCGCTTTACTTCAGTGGTCACCAGCCTGCAAACCACCGCGACCAACCTGACTGCCTCACAAAGCCGGATTCAGAGCACCGACTACGCCGCAGAAACCGCCAACCTGTCCCGTGCGCAGATATTGCAACAGGCCGGCAATGCGATGCTGGCACAGGCGAACCAACTGCCTAACCAGGTGATGACTCTGTTGCGTTAAGCTTAAAAGTGCAACTGTCCCGTCCGGAATTTATATAAAATACCGGGCGGGATTTTTAAGCGCGCATGGCAAGTATTAGCGTTAGGGAACCGCTGATTTATTCGGTTTTGTCGTTGATGAGGCGACTAAACATTATCTAAGCTGGTAAAAGACGCCAGCCAAGATTCTGTTTATCCCGCGTATAAGTAGTGACTTGGCAATCGTTTTTTGATTGCTTAGTCAATACTTAGTTGTTTCATCAGGCGGGAACCCAGTTAAATAAAGGCGCTGGTTCCACGCTTTTGCGGGGAAGACGAATAAATCAGCGGCTCCTTAGTAATACCCGCCATGTCCGTTTGCTGGCTGGATGGCCGTTCCTCGAAACTTCGCCATACTGGCTCGTTTTCAGGCCTAAGCCTGTCTGCCGACAGGCAGGCCGGAATGACGGCCTATTAGCAGCGGCTTAGGTGCAGACTCATCGCACTTTAGTCCGATACTTAGCTGTTTTATCAATCGATTATTTGGTTAATGTTAATCAAAGGAGAGGCAAAATGCTCATCCAGAATACCAGCAATGCAGCACCCCAGCCGGCCATGAGCGCAGGCAGCGGGACGCTTGTAGCTGCAAACCCCGAGGTTCAGATGCCGCCGGTAGCACCGCCGGTAGCACAAGCGGCAACGCCAACGGCAGCACCGTTGACAGAGCCATCTACAGCCCAGTTGCGAAGTGCGGTACAGAACACCAATCAGTCCATGTCCGGCAAAGGCCTGGAATTCAGCGTGGATACTGCAACAAAACAGACCGTGGTTAAACTGATGGATACCAAAACCGGCGCTGTGATCGGTCAGTTCCCCACCCAGCAGATGCTGGATATCTCAAAAGCCATCGGGCTCATGCAGGAGCAACTGCAACAGGCAACGTTATCGAGGGCGTCCGTACCGACTGCGCTTGGCCTGCTGATCACACAGCAAGCGTAAGGACAATGAATAATTGATAATTGATAATTGAAAAAAAGCAAATCAGGCAGGGTGGATAAAGTCCACGGAAAGTATCCACCAGACACTCTGAAGATTTAATCAGCAACATACCGAGGACAAACATCATGTCATCCACGTCCAGCGTCAGTACCGCACCCGCGATAGGCACCAGCGTCATCAACGTGCCGCTCCTCGTCAGTCAGTTGATGACAACAGAGCAATATCCGATCACAGCCCTGCAGACGGTCACCACCGCCTATCAGGCAAAACTGACCGCCTTCGGCCAGATACAAAGCGCAGTTTCCACCTTCCAGACTGCGCTGTCGACACTAAACAGCGCCAGCAGCTTTCAGGCGGTCACCGCCACCGCATCCGATCCCACCGTGCTGTCGGCTACCGCCCTGACCAGTGCGGCGCCGGGCAGCTATTCGCTCACAGTCGGCAACCTGGCGCAGGCGCAGAATCTGGTGGCTGCCGGACAAACCAGCCTGTCCGCACCGATAGGCACGGGCGCTGCCACCACCCTGTCGTTCAATTTCGGCACCATCACCGGCACGGCAACCAACGGCACATACGGCGCCGGCACCACTTTTACCCCCAACGGAAACGGGATCAAGACGGTCACCATCAACAGCACCAATAATTCGCTGCAAGGCATACGCGATGCGATCAATGCCGCAGGCATAGGGGTGACCGCCAGCATCATCAATGACGGCAGCGCCACGCCTTACCGTCTGGTATTGACATCAAGCAATACCGGCGTAGCCAACAGCATGAGCATTGCAGTGTCGGGGGACGCGACTGTGAGCTCCCTGCTGGCTTATAATCCGACCTCGACGACGGGACAGAATCTGAACCAGTCTCTTGCCGCGCTCAATGCGAACCTGACCGTCAACGGCATCGCGGTGAGCAAGGCTACCAACACCGTGTCGGACATCATTCCCGGCGTGACGGTGAACCTCACCAAGCCTTCCGCAACGCCGGTAACGCTGACGATCGCACCGGACACCGCCACCGTCACCAAGAACGTGAACAGTTTCGTGACCGCCTACAACGCGCTGAAAACAACGCTGACATCGCTGACCGCCTATAATGCTTCAACGAAGACCGCAGCGGTCTTACAGGGCAACCTTGCCGTCCTTAACATGCAATCCGATCTGAACGGCTTGCTGAACACGCCGGCCACGAGTACCGGTTCATTGAACAACCTGGCACAAATCGGCGTCACTTTTCAGCATGACGGCACGCTGGCCATCAACAGCACCATGCTCTCATCTGCCCTGACGAACAATTTTTCCAGTGTCGCCGGCCTGTTTGCCCCCACAGGCAGCGCCACAGACAGCCTGATCACCTACAACGCCTACAACAGCAGCACGCAACCGGGCACCTATCCGGTAAACATTACGCAACTCGCCACACAAGGCAATGAGACAGGCACGGCGGCACCGAGTCTGACCATCACGGCAGGCGCAAACGACACCCTGAACATGAATATCGACGGGACCAACGCGACAATTACACTCCCCCCGGGAACCTATGCCAGCACGCAGGCGCTGACCGCCGCCGTGCAAGCCCAGATCAACGGATCGAGCGTGTTGTCTGCTGCGGGCGTCGCCGTTTCCGCCACGGTCAATGGCGCCGGCGACATCAGCGTTACCTCCAACAGCTACGGCTCGACATCCAGCGTGATCGCGACCGGCGGCAACGGTCTGAGCAATATTTTCGGCACGGCAATTTCGACGCAGGGAGTGAACGTGGCAGGCACCATCAACGGAGCCAGTGCAACCGGCATCGGGCAACTGCTTACCTCTTCGAGCGGCAATTCACAGGGTTTGTCCATGCTGGTGTCGGGTGGTGCACTGGGCGCGCGCGGCACGGTCAGCTATTCACAGGGCTATGCCTATACGCTTAACAATTATCTCACCTCGGTAGTCTCCAGCACGGGTTCGCTCACATCCAGCACGAATGAGCTCAACACCAACATCTCGGATGTCACAAATCAGATCACGGCACTGCAACAGGGTCTGGTTGCCAAGCAGGCGCTCTACACGGCCCAATATACCGCGCTGAACAACATGATGACCGCCATGAACAGCACCAGCGCCTTTTTAACCCAGCAACTCTCCAAACTATAAGGATTCCATCATGAGCTCAGCTGCCGCAATCAAAGCATATAACAATGTCGGTATTGATTCAGGCGTCACTTCGGCCGATCCGCACAAGCTGATTTCCATGCTTTATCAGGGCGCGCTGCTGGCCATAGCCAACGCAAAAAACAGTATCCTGCGCCGCGACATTCCCGCTCGTGGCAAAGCCATCTCCCATGCGATCAAGATCATCAACAACGGATTGAATCTCAGTCTCGACAAGGAAGTCGGCGGCGACCTGGCGCTTAACCTGTCCGCACTGTATGAATACATGAGCCATCGACTGCTGTTCGCCAATATCAACAGCGACATGGAAGCGCTGGACGAAGTAGCCCGTTTGCTGGGCGAATTGAAAGAAGCATGGGAGAGCATACGCCAGCCTGGCCTCATGACCGGCACACCTGCCGTGCAATCCGTTAAGCCTGAGCAACTGGTTTACGCAAGAGGCTAACGAACATGAGCGCGTCTCTCAACGATTACGAGTTTCTCGCCACCCTGACAGGTCAGATGCGCAGTGCCGCAGATCGGGGAGAATGGAACAGACTGATCTCTCTTGAACAGCAACTGAATCTTCGCGTTGCCGGCATGGCATCGGCTGATGAACCTCCCGATGAAACAAGCCGGTTGCGCATCGTACAACTTCTGAGGAAAATCCTCGCGGACGATGCCGAAATACGCAGCAACACGCAGAACTGGATGAGGCAGCTGAAAGACATCATGCAGAGCAATCAACAGGAACAACGCCTGAACAGGGCATACTACGGCGCCAAGTAAACAGGGAGACTCATGAATTACCCCTGCTTTGGACTTTAAAACCTTATGCTGCCCGCCAATCTGATCAGCAGTCTGCAGGCACTCTCCCGATCCGCAAAACCGCTGATCATCGCTGAGAACAATCCTGTGGGCAAGCTCGAACCAGGTCAGCAAATCCAGGCCACCCTTCGTGAACAAATAAGCCCGGGAATATTCAAAGTTGAAGTTGCTGGTCAAACTATACAAATGCAGCTACCCGGTCAGTTCAGCAAACTCGGACCCGGCCAGCAAATTCAGGCAACCCTGCGTGAACAAATAAGCCCTGGATTGTTCAAAGTCGAAATTGCGGGGCAATCTGTACAAATACAGTTACCAGGTCAGTTCAGCAAACTCGAACCCGGTCAGCAGTTACAGGCAACCATACAGGAACAGGTAAGCCCGGGATTATTCAAAGTGCTGGTGGCAGGACAAACATTGCAGATGCAATTGCCGGGCCAGTTAAAAGTCGGCAATGTCATTACATTGAAGGTTGAATCCGCAAGTCCGCGCCTGACGTTAAGTTTTTTAGCATCGACCACACCGATCGCCACTGCCGACCAGATCAGCTCCACCTCGCGCCTGCTCTCCAATCTGGTCGATCTGCCGCTTGCCAGAACCCTCATCGAATCGACCTCGGGCCGCGCCGTGTGGCAGACAGCGAATTCCGCCCCGGACAGCAAGCAACTGGCCGCCGGTCTGCGCGATGCACTGGCCAACAGCGGCCTGTTTTACGAATCCCATCAGGCGCAATGGGTGGCAGGCGAACGCAGTACCGCACAACTTCTGATCGAACCGCAAAACCAGTTAATTCGCGACAATACACCTGCCGGATCCGCGCAGCAGGCGGATACTCAAACGAATGCCGCATCTTCCGCTTTGCAACCGGACAAAACGGACTTGCCTATTGCCAGGGAGCTGCTGCCGCTGGTGCAGCAGCAACTGCATGCGCTGGAGACCCATCAACTCACCTGGACAGGTCAGGTCTGGCCCGGCCAGCAGATGCAGTGGGAAATCCAGGGGGAACCGGAACATCGGCCACTGCTGCCTGATGAGCGCCAGTGGAGCACCGAAATGGAACTCGCCCTGCCCAGGCTGGGCGATGTACACGCCCGCCTGATATTCGGCCAGGGCGGAATCAAACTCACCCTGCACGCAGCAAACGCCGCTTCTGTCGAACTGCTCAACCGGCAACTGCCGGGTCTCGCCCTGTCCATGAAGGATGCAGGCATCCCGCTGGCCGGCGCACTGATCGAAAAGACATGACAACGGCCCGACAAGTCGCGGTAGCCCTGGCCTATGGTCAAGGCGCCGGCGCCCCCAAAGTTGTCGCAAAGGGGCGCGGCCTGATCGCCCAGGCCATTATCGAACGCGCAAAACTGAACGGGGTTTACGTGCATGAATCCGCAGATTTGGTGGGAATGTTGATGCAAGTGGAACTGGATCAGCAAATTCCACCGCAACTTTATTTGGCTGTCGCCGAACTATTGGCCTGGCTATATCGTCTGGAGCACGAGAAACCCCACGCTTTTCCACCGATAGACAAGCTTTAATTTTGTTATCATATGCGACAATCTTCATAAAGTGGTCGCAACAGTATGGAAAAAGACATTCCGTTAAAAATTGAAATCCTCACCAGCGGCAAGGATGATCAGTACCGCATCACTGCGGCCCGCGAAATCGAGTTTGTTTTACAAAACATCGTAAAAAGCAGTTCGCGCATCGCGCTCTACTATTCTGAAGCGAATGACTTTATTTTGACAACCCTGCTGGGCGTGGATGCATCAGGTCTGTGGCTGGAACAAAGCCAGAAATCACGGGAAAATGAGCGAATACTGGAAAGCAAAAAACTGATTTTTGTCAGCTCACTTGCTCAAGTCAAGGTACAGTTCGTCTCCGACCAGGCCGCTGCAGCTACCTATCAGGGCCAGCCCGCATTTTTCCTGCCCTTCCCGCAGAACCTTTACCGCCTGCAGCGCCGTGAATACTATCGGCTGACCACACCCGTTTCACACCCCCTGCTTTGCGTCATTCCCGACCAGCAATCCGACAAACGTCAACCTCATGGCGTCACCATCATGGACATCAGTGGCGGCGGCGTGGGGCTTACCTGCGCAGAACAGGAAACCATGCTGATTCCCGGGCAGAGCTATAAGAACTGCAAGATAGACCTGCTTGAAGCAGGTGAATTTACCGGCACCATAGAGGTAAAAAATCTGGTTGTCATCTCCACTCCCGATGGCGAAACCGTGCGGCGCGCCGGCTGTGAATTCAAAGACCTTGACGGAGCATCCACCATTCTGTTGCAACGCTATGTCACCGCCATGCAGCGCACCAAAGTCAAAGACTAGACATTAGTCGTGAGTCGGGACTCGTTTGTTTCTGGCGATGACGAACTGCCTTTAATTCGGCAATCGAGAAAGATGAATGTGAAACCGGAAAGAAATGATCCCTGTCCTTGCGGCAGCGGAAAAAAATTCAAGAAATGCTGCCAGGTCAAAGCTGCCCCGCTGAGCAAAGACCCGACAACTGCCGAAGTCAATCAGGTTGTCGCCCTATTCAACGCCGGTCATCATGAAAAAATGGAAAAGCAGGCGCAGTTGCTGGCAGCCCAATATCCTGATTCCGGGCTGGCATGGAAGATGCTCGGGGTTTTTCTCCGCACATTGGAGAAGGACGGAATGCCTGCTTTAAAAAAAGCTGTTGAGCTCTCACCCGATGATGCCGAGGCGCATTACAACCTGGGTTGCGCCACAATGTACCTTGATCCTGATGATGCCATATCGAGTTTTCAGCGGGCGCTACAGATCAAACCGGATTACGCTACAGCGCATCTTAACCTGGGTCTTGTTCTTGCAATTTCAGGCAGGCAAGATGAAGGCGAAGCCAGCTACCGTCGCGGACTGGAGCTTAAACCCGACGATGCCGCTGGTTACAGCAACCTGCTTTTCAGTCGCAGTCACAATGTCAATGTCGATGCAAAAACATTGTTTGCCGAACACTGCCGCTTCGGCGAATACTTCGAAGCGCCGCTACGAGAGAAATGGCCGAAGCATGGCAATTCCCGGAATCCGCAGCGCTGTTTGCAGGTTGGATTTGTGTCCGGCGATTTACGCAACCATGCGGTCGCCACCTTTATCGAACCGGTGCTGACGCATCTGAAGAAAAATCCGCAGTTATCACTGCACGCGTACCATAACCATACCATTGAAGATACTGTCAGCCAGCGTTTGAAGGGATATTTTGCGCACTGGAATCCGGTTATGGGTTTATCTGATATTGCGCTGGCAAAAAAAATCCAGGCGGACAACATCGATATTCTGATTGATCTATCCGGCCACACCGGCCACAACCGCCTGCTGACCTTTGCTCGAAAACCGGCACCTGTACAGATCAGCTGGATGGGGTATCCGGGCACAACAGGGCTGTCTGCCATGGACTATTACCTGACAGATATTCATGCCCTGCCTATCGGCAAGTTCGATAGCCAACTCAAGGAAAAAATCGTTCATCTTCCGGCAATCGCACCATTCTTGCCAAGCGAGCATGCACCACTGGTCAACACTTTGCCCGCACTGAAGAACAATTACCTGACCTTCGGCAGCTTTAACCGAATCAACAAAATCAGCCAGCCAGTCATCGCCCTGTGGTCGCAACTGCTGCGCGCCCTGCCCGATTCACGCATGGTGCTGGCGGGCATGCCTGAGAAGGGAAAATACGATACGCTGATCGAATGGTTTGAACAGGAAGGCGTTATACGAGATCGACTGAGTTTCCATGCGCGTAGCGACATGAATACCTACCTGAACCTGCATCACCAGATGGACGTCTGCCTGGACACGTTTCCCTATAATGGAGGCACGACGACTTTTCATGCGCTTTGGATGGGCGTTCCAACACTGACGCTGGCGGGCAGCACAGCAGCGGGCAGGTCGGGGGCCTGCATTCTCGGTCATGTTGGCCTTGAAGCGTTTGTCGCCCATGATGCGCAAGATTTCATTATTCGAGGCTCAGTATGGGCCGACAATTTGAGTTTACTCTCCGATCTTCGCTCCGTATTGCGGGAGCGATTTGCACAGTCCGCCATAGGGCAACCTGGACTCATCGCCGCAGGTCTGGAACGCGCCTTGCGCATCATGTGGCAGCGCTGGTGCAAGGGTTTGTCTCCTGAGTCATTCGAAGTGACAGTTCAGGAGTTGACCGATAAAACGCCGGGAGCTGAAAAATGAACCAGAAGACACCTCCCATTTATGTGACGCAACCCTTGTTGCCGCCGCTGGAGGAGTTTATTCCCTATTTGCAGAAAATCTGGGAAAGCAAATGGTTGACCAACGACGGTCCTTTTCATCAACAACTGGAACAGACCTTATGCGGCTACCTCGGGGTAAAACACATTTCGTTGTTTACCAACGGCACGCTGGCTCTGGTGACTGCGCTGCAAGCGCTACGCATTACAGGCGAGGTGATCACCACCCCTTATTCGTTTGTGGCAACCTCTCACTCGCTCCTCTGGAACGGTATCAGGCCGGTCTTTGCGGACATCGATCCAATTACGCTTAACCTGGACCCTGACAAGATTGAGGCCGCCATCACACCTCAGACCACAGCCATCATGCCGGTGCACTGTTACGGACACCCCTGCGATATCGAAGCTATCCAGAGAATTGCGGACAATTACAATCTCAAAGTTATCTACGATGCGGCGCATGCTTTTGGCGTAAAAAATGCGCATGGCAGTGTGCTCAATCACGGCGACTTGTCGGTGCTGAGCTTTCACGCCACCAAGGTATTCAACACCTTTGAGGGGGGGGCCATCGTCTGCCAGGACGCAAAAACCAAGCTGCACATCGACCACCTGAAAAACTTCGGTTTTGTGGATGAAGTGTCCGTGGTAGCGCCCGGCATCAATGGCAAGATGAGCGAAATCAATGCCGCCTTCGGTCTGCTGCAACTCAAAGGTATTGAGGAAGCGCTGCAAAAGCGCAAAACCATTGATACACGCTACCGCGAAGGCATGGCTGAAATCAAAGGTATCCACTGCCTGAGAGAGGCCGGTGAAACCCAAGCCAACTATGCCTACTTTCCGATTCTGGTGCAACCGGACTATCCGAAGAGCCGCGATGCGCTGTATCAACATCTGCACGATAACGGCATCCATGCACGGCGCTATTTCTACCCGTTGATAAGCGATTTTCCGATGTACCGGGGCATGCCATCGGCAGCACATGCAAATTTGCCGGTCGCGCGAAAAGCCGCAAGTGAAGTAATCTGTCTGCCGATTTATCCTGACCTGAGGCCATGCCAGATCGACCTCATCGTCGATGTAATAAAAACGGCAGGAAACACATGAAAACAGTCATCTACGGCAATGGCGACATAGCAAAACTTCTATTTTCATATGCACGACACAATATGAATATTGTCGGCTTCACCGTCGACGACGCTTGCATTGTCAACAACGTAAATACCTACCTTGGATTGCCGCTTGTGCCGTTTAGCGATGTAGAAAAACACTTCGCCCCAATTTCGCATAATATGATTATCGCGATAGGCTTCATTGAGATGAACGCACTGAGAAAAAGGAAGTATCTCGAAGCCAGGCAAAAAGGCTTTTGCTTTGCCAGCTTTATACATGAATCCGTCCTTATGCACGACGATGTGGTGATAGAAGACAACTGCATAATTCTGGATCATGTTTCCATTCATCCAGGATGCCGGATAGGGCGAAGCACCTTTGTATCGAGCAATGTCAATATCGGTCATGACTGCATCGTGGGCGAAACAAACTGGATCAACTCGGGAGTTGCCATCGCAGGCGGCTGCACGATAGGGGAAGGTTGTTTTTTTGGCGTCAATTCCTCAGCCGGGCATGACTTGCGTATCGGGGCAGGTAACTTCATTGCAGCAAATACCTTTATCAACAAGCATACTGAAGACGATCAGGTTTATTTGTCTGAGCAGGGTCAGCTATTCAAACTGAAAAGCCGATCATTTCTCAGGTTCAGCAAGGTATTGGGTTAAAGGTATAGGACAATTGATAAAAACCATTCTTTCACAAACAACAGCCGATGCAACATCCGGCACGGCCAAAATTTCCCCTACATTTTTCTCACACGCAAGACACACACCCGATAAACAAGCGATCTGGTGCGACGGCACGACTGCAAGCTATCAGGAGCTGGCCTCCCTGGTATGCCGCTGGTCGAACGCAATGGCACAAGGCGGCGTCAAGCGCGGCGACCACATTGGTGTGATGCTGCCAAACAGCATCGAATTCGCAGCATTAATGCTGGTTGCTGCCGACCTTGGCGCCGTCATGGTGCCTTTGAATACCTCGCTGACGCCCTCAGCCGTGCACAGGGCATTCGAGGCTGCAGAGGTGAAACATGTGGTTTCAACAGCCGCATTACTGAAGAATTTACTGACGAAATCCACCACATACAGAACAGATGATTCCTTACCTCCCGATTTTTCGATAGCAGACGGTCTGTGGCTGAGTGTGGACAAAACCATCGAAGACGCAACGCTATTGGCCGATTTGCTGCACGGTGTAGCCTCGGATGCACAACCACTCAATGCTGCCATGGAAGAGGATGCATTGATTTTAACTATGACATCCGGTTCTACCGGCGACCCAAAACCCATCATTCTGACTCAACGAACAAAGTTCAACCGTGCCCATGCCGCAGTCGAGCTCTATGGCATAACCGAGAATGACCGGACACTGGCAGCCACGCCGCTCTACCACTCTCTGGCTGAAAGGCTGGTGCTGATTCCGCTGCTGACTGGCGGCACCTCTGTGTTAATGCAGGCTTTTTCTCCAACAGCGTGGCTCGAATGCGTGAGCCAGCAAAACGTTACCTTTACCATCGCGGTCTCTTCGCAGCTAAAACTAACTGCCGGATTGTTAGATGATCAGGATGCGATCCATAGATATGACATTTCCAGTCTGCGCTGTATCGTATCCTCATCGGCATTGCTGGAACACACGGTCAAGTCTGATCTACTGAAAAAATTTGATTGCGAACTCCATGAATGCTATGGCGCTTCTGAAATTGCGATCGCAACCAATCTTGACAGCATTGCGGCGAAGAGCAAACTCCAATCGGTTGGCATTCCCGCACCTGGCGTCGATATTAAAATCATCGGTAAAAATGGCGAAGTCGTTACCAAGGGAGAAGCAGGTGAGATTGCCTGCAAGACCTCGATGCTGTTCGGCGGCTATTTTAAACGCCCTGAATTGACGCAAACTGCCATGCGGGGCGATTACTTCAGAACGGGAGATATGGGTCGTGTGGATGAAGATGGCTTTCTCTATTTTCTTGGGCGCGCCAAGGACATCATTATTTGTGGCGGGATCAACATCTACCCTGCGGATATTGAGGAAGTGGTCAATGAACACGCCTCAGTGCTGGAAAGTGCGGCCTTCGCGTTCCCTGATAAGCATTTGGGCGAAGTGGTTGCCATCGCTGTGGTGCCGGTAAATAAGACCGAATTTAACTTAAGGCAGCTCCGATTTCACTGCTGCGAGCGCCTGGCGGATTTTCAGCAACCCAGAAACTTTTTTATAGTGGATGAATTACCCAGGAACAGCATGGGCAAGCTGATGAAATTTCAACTGGTCAAGACATTTTCGGCACACATGCCTTAATTCCTGAAAGATCTGGCACACCTATGCAAAACGAAACTTCACCATCTTATGCAGAATCACTGAAACTGGGATTTATCGGAGGTTCAGTCAATTCTGCAGCGGGCTACTTGCACTTTGTTTCCAGCACCATGGATAAACAATGGCAACTGGTTGCAGGATGCTTCAGTAAGAATTCAGACTTGAATCATGAAACGTCCAAGACTTATGGAATCATGCCTGCGCGTTTATACGATAACTGGCAGGAGATGTTGGACAAGGAAAATGGGCAGCTGGACGCCATTGTTATTCTCACTCCCACGCCCGCGCATTTCGAAAGCGTAATGGCGTGCATGCGCGCCGGCATTCCTGTCATCTGCGAAAAGTCCATGGCCATCAACAGCGCCCAAGCCGAGATCATCCTTAACCTGCGAAATGAGTTAAAAGCCTTTCTGGTCGTCACATACAACTATTCCGGCTATCCAATGCTGCGCGAATTGGCTAAAAGAATTACCGATGGTAAACTGGGCAAGATTCTACATTTCCAGGCAGAGATGCCACAGGAAGGTTTTATTCGTGTAGATGCTCAAGGGAACAAACCTGTGCCGCAAGCATGGCGTCTATCCGATGGTGACATACCAACCTTGCACTTGGACCTTGCAGTCCACCTGCACCAGATCATTCATTACCTGACAGGAGAAAAACCCGTCGAGTTGGTTTCGGATCAAAATCATTATGGCTGGTTTCTGGGCATAGTGGATAACGCCAGTTGCCTGTGCCGTTATACAGGCGATGTTCAAGGTCAGATATGGTTCAGTAAATCAGCATTGGGTCACAGGAATGGCCTAAAAATCCGCATCTACGGGGATATTGGATCAGCCGAATGGTACCAAGCCAATCCCGAGGAGCTGATGCTTTCTTACACGGATGGTCGCCGCGAAATTCTCGATCGTGCAGCCGCTGTAGAGATATCAAATCAGCGTCAATATAACCGCTTCAAGTCGGGGCATCCCGCCGGATTTGTGGAAGCATTCGCCAATCTTTACTGCGACATTGCAGACTGCCTGCGCCAGTACAAAAGAACCGGAAAGTGGAAATCAAATGAGGTATTCAGCGCAGAGCTCGCTCTGGAAGGCATGTATTTTCTGGAAGCCATGGTGTTATCGGCCAAAACCAGAACCTGGCAGGTAATTGCTGAATCAATCAAGGGTAGGTGAGCCAAGAACCAGATCATATATTCGGGGATTCGCCTTAAAAAATCTCCGGGATCGAGCCACCATTTTAAAAGGATACAATATGCAGGATACCATTCGATTGTTTGTGCTGGAATTACTTGAAAAAAAATCCAGATTGCCAAATGAGTTTGACGATACAAGCGATTTCATCAAGGCTGGCATTGTTGATTCTATTGGAATCATCAAATTCATACTTGAACTTGAATCCAGATTCGATATTGAAATTACCGGAACCGATATTGAATCAGATGAATTCCGCTCAGTGCAAGGCCTAGCCGGGCTGATCAGCCGAAAAATTAATTCCGTCGAAGATTTAAAATAATGGATGCTTTGGCTCATGCTCAGGTCGCATCGGATATCTGCCTGAATTTTCTCTCATACTTCATGCATGCCGGATAGGCGGCGTTGTTCATGGATACCTGAACAAATCGCACCCCGAATAGCGCCCCCATTCACCTGCTGATATCCAGCCTAAGGACACGCCCTCATGCTCAACATCAAACTGCTTATTTTTCCTCTGGATTTGGATGCGGCCGATCCGGTCATACGGATTGCCAACGCATTGGGACTTGAGGTCATAGGCGCCAGTTCTGCAATGGATAGCCCGGGCAACCTGTCTGTGAGCCAGTTTATTCACCTCCCCTTCGTCACTGCCCCTGCCTTTGATCATGTCCTTTTGGAAACCATTCACCAACATGGGATCACCACCATTTTCGCACCGCATCAGGTTGTCTGGCGGCATCTGGACACCCTGTTGCGCACTGCACCAGACACCTACCGTTTCGACCTGTGCAAACCTGATCCTTTCACCGCCACTTGGCAGCTGTTTCACCGCCATGAAGAATGGGCCGCAATAACCCAACTCAGTACTTTTCCTGGGTGGCTTGGCGAAACGACAGTCCGCCCTCCCCTCAGCCGTGCATGCTATGCGGCGCTTCACCGCCAGTTTCTGAGTACGCCAGGCGATAGTGACGAAGGCAAACTGCATGCCTTGTGCGATATTATGCGCATACTGCCGCCAGGTAACCTGCTTGAAGTCGGTTGCCTGTACGGCCGATCCGCTCTTGCGCTAGGCTATCTGTCCAGCCGCCACCGGATCGGCAGCATTATCTGCGTCGACCCGTGGAATACGGCGGAGCTGACCGATCAAGGTACGCAGCAAGCTTCACTCGATGTTGAACGTGGTCATGTTAACTTCGAACAAATTTTCCGCATCTTCCTGTCAACCGCCGCCACGCTCGACAACATTGGCTATATCCGTAAAACCTCGGTAGCGGCACAACCCGTATATGAAGCCGCCCGCAAGAACGGTCGGCTCGACAGCCCGGAACTGGGCAGCATTACCCTTACACCCCACCTGAGCCTGCTGCATATAGATGGCAATCACCGCTATGATCATGTGCAAAAAGACATTGAAACTTGGAGTCCTTATCTCATTTCCGGAGGCTGGTTGTTGCTGGACGATTACGTATGGGCCTTCGGCGACGGCCCCAAACGCGCGGGTGATGAACTGCTCAACAGCCCGTTGTATGATAAGGCTTTCGTCAGCGGTGATACGCTTTTTTTGCGCCGCAGTTCCACATAACCAACCCCTCGCTTTACTGCGAAATTTCAGGAGTCATCACATATGCCAAGAGCAATCAAGACAATGACACCCGATTCAGCCACTGAATTTTTTCAGCGTTTCATGGGGGATGAAAAAGTTAAACGTTACGTTTTCGGAATCAACGAATATTCGGAAAATTTAGCCAAAATAGTAGATATTGACGGTTTTATCGACGACTACACACAGGCCTCCATCTGGATGGGAAAACCGGTATTCAAGCTCACCTCGGTAGAGCCGGACAGCCTGGTCATTTCCTGCGTCACAGCCAGTTTTCCGATTTCAGCGTTATGCAATCTTGAAAAGGCAGGTATACAACAAGTAGCCGACTATTTCTCGATTGCCGATGCCAGTAACGGGCAACTGCCACAGGTTCGCGCAATTATTGAAACACGCGACGATTATCGACAACATTCCGAGGAATACGCCCAGGTACGCCAACGCCTCTGCGACGACACCTCCAGAGATATTTTCGACCGTCTCATGGATTTTCGCCTGAACGCCAATTTGCGGCCGATGACTGTATTCGACTATGCAGCCGACAGGCAATATTTCGAACCCTTTCTTGAATTACATTCGGAAGAGGTATTTGTAGACGGCGGCGGCTTTGACGGATACACATCCGGAGATTTCGCCGTCCGCTGCCCGGACTATCGCGCCATCCACCTGTTTGAACCATCAGACAAGATGCTGGCCGTGGCTCAATCAAAGCTGTCCGATATTCCCCGAATTACCTTTCATCCGATCGGTCTCTATGACCGTGCCGCCACTCTGAATTTCGATGCAGACGACGGTTCAGCCAGCAGGATTACCAAGACCGGAACTCAAACCATCAGGGTGGACTGTCTGGATGACACCGTCAGCGATGCCGTCAGTTTCATCAAACTCGACCTTGAAGGCGCCGAACTGCCGGCCCTGCAAGGCGCCCGAAAGCACATCCTTGCCGACCATCCCAAACTCGCCGTGGCTATTTATCATCAGCCCGAAGATTTCTGGCAAATTCCGAAATACATATTGGGTCTGCGAGATGATTACAAACTCTATCTTCGTCACTACACTGAAGGATGGACGGAAACTGTGATGTTCTTTATTCCCACTTAATGGTGCGTTATGCCAACTTCCCGCACCGAACGGATTGAGCTCCAGTTCCTGCTCAACGTTAGATGAAATTTATATGTTTCACATCCTGTTTAATCAGTCTATCAAGGTAACGGTTGACCTCGTCCATACGACAGTTAAGGCGGCATTCGCGTATATCCAGTTCTTCGCGAACATAAACGAAGTTTTTGTGCCGCCCCTCTCCTTCCCAAATATCGCTAAAGGACAATTTATTGATATTGCCATAGTCAAAACGAGGATCAAGCAGATAGGCACTGCAACCGTATACTGCGCCTGTTGACATGATATAGCCCCAGAAGGCAGGCGTGGCATGACAACTAGTATAGCGACCCGCATCACCTTCATCGTGTTTTTTCATGGTGTTCTCACGGTAAATCACGTTGAACTTGTCCGTATTGAATGCAGACAGTTTCGATTGCAGTTCGGCGTAACCTTGATAGTTGATTTCCTGGTATGTGGTGGTCACGCTGGATGCGTGCTGCGAATAGGGTTTGACCACCAGATAGTCCAGACCAATCTCATCACGGCAAATACGGGCGAGCGTTTCAACCTCGCCAGCATTTTCCGGCAGCAGCACGATCTGCGCACCCAGCACGCAGGAAAAACCTGCGCTTTTGCGCACCTCCACCATACGTTTGAGGTTGCCCATGACACGATCAAAATCGCTTTCCTTGGTTTGATGTATACGTGCATAAGTTTGCGCCGTCCCCGCATTGACCGACGCCTTGATCCAGGACATCAGTGGCAGCGCGCGTTCGACAAATGCATCGGACAACACGGATGCATTAGTGGTCATTGCCGTATCGATACCGGCGGCGTGAGCTGCCATCACCATACGGTCAATTTCCTTGTGCAGCATGGGTTCACCTTCCCCGGCAAACATGACACTCTTCACGCCCTTCGCTCCCATCTCAGCCAGGGTGCGTTCGATGTACTGCAACGACAGACGGGTCGGCTTGTAACCAATGTAGTCTACTGCGCAAAAAGTACAGCGGTGATTACAGGCACCCACCGGTGATATCTCCACATACAAAGGATATATTTTTTTCATCTTTTCCCAGTCATCTTTGGCATCGAGAAAGCTGGCCACCCGCTGCGGATGATAAATGAGTTTGTGACTGTCAATGGCGTAGCGATCAGACATATGTTTTTCCTAAAATGGTCCACTGAATTCCCGCTGGGGAACATCGTGTGGCGTGGATCGAAGCAGTCGGCTGACGAGCTCTGCATCGGGCACCGCAGCATCAAGGTGGCTTACGATGGCGCGTGAAAGATGAAGCGCATCCGGATAATAATCACGGCTAAGATGGTGCGAGGTTGGTGCCGGCAAGTTCGGCAGCGCCACACGCAAGGGAGGTCGATGCAAAGCGCCAAATTCAGCCTCGACAACACCCGCGACCACTTCACCTGCAATTCCGCCGGTTTTCCACGATGTGTCAACGACAATCAGTGTTCCTGTGTGCCTGACTGATTTTATAATGGTCGTCATATCGAGTGGGCGCACCGACCGCGCATCGATCACTTCAAGATCAATGCCAAAATCAGCCAGCGCTTTCGCTGCCAGCAGCGCTTCGACTACCATGAAAGAAAATGCCACCAGCGTGGCATCCTTGCCGGAGCGGCGAATTTCAGCCTTATCCAGAGGCACCGTGTAAGACCTGGTCGGTACATCATCGACAAGACCATGCAACCAGCGATGCTCAATAAAAATCACCGGATTATCATCCCGAATCGCTGCCAGCAGCATTCCTTTTGCATCATATCCGCTCGACGGCATCACGACCTTGAGTCCCGGCACGTGAGCAAACATGGCCTGCAAACTTTGCGCGTGCTGTGGCCCCTGCCCCCAACCCCGTCCAACGATGACGCGGACCACCAGCGGCACACTCACCTGACCTGCGAACATGTAACGCCACTTGGCGGCATTGTTTACGAGTTGATCCATGCACAGCAGGGCGAAGTCTATGCGTTGATGAACCATCACAGGGCGCAAGCCGGAAATAGCCGCACCAATGCAGATGCCCGTCATGCCATTCTCTGCAAGCGGCATATCGAACACGCGCGTCTTGCCAAAACGCTCCTGCAACCCGGATGTTGTGCCAAAGATTCCCTTGGGATCGGGAACACCCTCTCCAATAAGAATGACATGATCGTCTGCCGCCATTGCCTGTTCCAGCGCTTCACGAATCGCTTCAGCCTGAGTAATTTTACGAATTATTTCAGGCATACAAATATCCCGGCAAATCTGCTTGCAGTGGCGTGCTGCCAGCCAGTGCACAGATAAATGCATCATTTATTTCTTCGACAATTTCGCGTTCGATATTAACCAACAAATCCTGACCTTCAGGAAGCACGTTCAGCATTGTTGCGAGCCGATTTACCGGGCAAGCGGACATCCATTCAGCCACTTCAGCTTCCGGACGATAACCCAGATCATCGTCTATATTCGGGCCACAATGCTCCCTCCAGCGATACGTTGAACATTCAAGAAAGACAGGATGGCTTCCGGCACGCAAATCGGCAACCGCACGACTGGCAGCATCGAATACTGCCAGCGCATCATTTCCATCTACATTCATGGCCCTGCATCCACAGGCAGCAGCCACGCCATGAATAGAACGATCCGCCTGCCGCGCGGACAAGCGTGTGTAGCACGCGTAGAGATTGTTTTCACAGACAAACAACACGGGCAGTTGATGCAGGACGGCAAAGTTGATGGACTCGTACACCACACCTTCCTCAAAGGTGCCGTCACCAAAAAACACGGCGATCACTTTATCTTCGCCGCGCAGCCTCGCAGCCCAGGCGGCACCAACCGCCAGAGGCACGGTGGCCCCAACGATGGGCACCGCTCCCAGAAAACCCGCGGCCAGATCTATCATGTGCATTGATCCGCCAACGCCTTTGCAGCAACCCTCAGCTTTACCGTAAATTTCGGCCAGCATGGCAGTCAGGTTACCTCCCTTGGCCAGATAATGGGCATGTGCTCTATGGCTGCTAAAAACTCCGTCTTGTCGCGTCAGTGCCGCGCACACGCCGGCGGCCACCGCCTCCTGACCGATAGACAGGTGCACCGGGCAACGCATTTCCTGAGCCGCATAGCGATCGGCGATGGCTTCCTCAACACGGCGGATGCGCTGCATGGCACGATAAAGCGATTCGATACGTTTGACAGGATGATTCATGATGATAATTCCTGCGCAGCAAAAAGGCTCTGCTCATCCAGCAGATCGCAAATAGCCTTACGCACACTTTCCACCGAAATATGTGCAATGCACGGATCATTGCGATGGCAGTGCGTTTCCATACAGGGGATGCAATCCCAATTGAGCGGCGGCATCAGTTTAACCAGATTTTTTCCGGCAACTTCAGTGGAAATGGTAGGGCCAAAAAGTGCCACCACGGGCTTGCCCAAGGCCAGGGCGATATGCAGACCAAGCGAATCGTTGGTGACCAGCACACGGCAACTGGCGATCCATTCGATATAATCCTCAATGTCATTATTACCCTGCTGCCAGCAAACCGAATATTGCGGTGACAGTGTCTCATGCAGGTTTTCCCAGTTCTCTTCAGGCCAGCGCTTGAGCGGGAATTTCTTGCCTATCAGGTGATTCAAACCCACATCGTAGCGGATTGTGGCTTTGGGGAGGTAACCCAGCAAATAGGGCTGCCCCGTGTATTTATACCCCAGCATCTCAAAAAGAATATCAGACCATGACTTTTCCTTTTTGCGTTTTGCCATTGAATCCGTGGTAAAACTCAGCGCCTCATCCGAGTAATCATAAGCAACAGCAGAATGTGATTGCGGATCGAGCCTGAAGCCATACCGCCTCCATGCCGGGATGCGGTCAGACACAGCGCAAATGCCAGGCTCTTTCTCAAAATTAACGACAATGTCAAACCATTCTGAAAGCAACAGGTGCGGAGTAAAAGAATTTACCGCCAGCAAGCGATGAATATGGGGATTACCCTTCAGTAACGGAATGCCTTTCTTATCGGTTAGCCAGGTGACATGATAATGATCAGGCGGGAATAAATGAAGAATCACAGTAGTTCGCAAAATATCGCCCAGGCTGACAACACCACTGTCATCAGAATCCAGCGTTTCGCTGTAGCCTGGCTTGATAATGAGAACGCGTTTGCGTTTATCGTCTATAACGGCTGCAACTGGGATGGGCGTATGCATGTCTTTCTAACTGGCCGAGGGTTTAAAAAATTGGCGCGCCTGTTCCAGATTATCAATCTTGTCAAAAAGACTTTCCGGCATCTGGATGTTGCGTATATTGACTGAGGTATGTGCAATACCCTTGTCGTAATAACTCTGAAAACGATTATTCTTGACTTTGGTATCACAACCAATGCAGCGACCATAATGGTAACAGCTGCGAAAAACTTCCAGATCGGCCATGGAAAATTCAGGGTCCAGTATATGACCGACAGGCACCAGTTTATGACCCTTGAAAATTTTTACTCCCCATTCCGAGAACCTGAAACCTTGCGCTTCCAGCGCCTCGAACTGTCTGACAGGCCCACCCTCAACCCAGCTTTGATAGAGATAATAGTGACAGCCCCAGACGAAACCCAGTGGATCGAGCAATAACTCGGTCGTTCTGCATTCGCAACTCAAAGTCTGCGGATGTATACCTGAAGCTATCAGATCGGTAGAAAACGGATAGAGGTAATGGCCGTGAAGCACGCCCTCATCGACCCCCAGAAACTCCTTGGTTTCAAAAGGCACCCGCCCTGCATAAACAGCTTCCATCTCGGTTGTCACGCGATTCTGGGGATGGGCCACCATGTAGATACCCACATCGCTCTCGGCCTTGCTGGGCGAAACCTTGAAGCCGTGATCGGCAAGCGCTGTACAGCGATTCACCAGTTCCGTAAAACCATCTCCGTGCCAGGTTCGGTTCATCTCATCTGCATGGTAACTGATGCGTATCGAAGGATAAGGCGCATCCCGCTGAAGTTTGGCTTGCTGCCCGTTCAGGTTGCTGGCAAACACTTCTGGTTTCAGTGCAAAATTAGTCAGCAGATCAAAGTAATGGGGAGTTTCGGACAGTATCATACCAAGCCCCCGGCCCTTCCAGTAGAGCATAGGTTCCCCCCCTTGCAACGTAATGGGCAAATCAAGACGATAGGGAATGCGGTTCAGCGCCTTCACCCATTCGGCTGGCGTCAAGCTGTTACGCTGCTGCTTCACCTTGATCGGAAACAGCGCTCCCCGTTGCCCTGTTTGCTCGGGATCATTGATGCAGTAACTACAACCCAAGTTGCACTCGAGAGTAAGAAATACACCAACATAGTTCAAAGAATCGGGTAATTGAAGCTGAGACAAAATCATAAGGCATATCCTCTTCGAGCATGTAATTGCGATTGTCTAAATCAGTTTTTGGTAAGCACTTCCTCCAAGACTATAAATTCAACGGTGGCAACCGCAATAACTCTTACTAAACTTTGTGCAGCATCGCCAGTTTTTAAAAAAACATTGCCCACAGTTTTTAATTGTGCGTCTAACATATTATATCGATGGTCAAAAATGACTTGAAAACACATTAAAAAATGATTCATCAATTAATTTTTAACAGTTTTAGTGATTGCATGTTTGTTATTAACATCGAACACTATGCCATGGGCTATTTCATCTAATATAAGACAGTCATGTTGCTTCGGAATAATCCACTCCCTTAGTTTTTTTGCATTGCATGTTAATTCCGGGGTTACCAACTGGTAGCACCCGGACATATAGTTCATTTCTTTATACAAAAAATTACTGTAGTCATAACAAACCTCATTTGACAATAATACGTTCATGTTGCAATCCATATTTGCTGCCAAGGCTAAAAAAATAAAACCATTAGCACCCGACACCACATTTCCGGCATATTCACAAATAGGGATTGCCATATCCAATGGTATATCGACAATTTTAGCTTCAGGTATTGAAAGGCCCTCGGGAAGGAGCATGGCACCGTATTTATTAACTATAACGTCATATCCTTTTTCAAAATAGAGCTTAGCTATTTGTGCCCAAAGATAAGCCGGAGAAGGCTTATTTGAATTATTTCCAACAAAAAGAACAACCGTTTTATTGCGTTTAATATTCAAATTGCCAATTATTTTATTGGCCTCGCTGTATGATTTATCAGGTATTTTTGCCGCAGTAAACTTGGCTTTCCAATCTAATCGCAATACATACCTATACAAATCCAAAAAACTTAACCCTGAATAACCCAAAGAATCAATCCATATCTCATGAAGCTCGAACGCCCTGCCATCGCCATTTTGCTTCGGCCAGGTATTAAAAGGAAAATCAACGCTAAAAAAATTATGCGGAATAAAACCCGTTACGCTAAATTGCCTCATGACCTCCAAGTGAAGATAAACGACTCTGTCGAAAGTATTGGGGTAACATTCCGGAATAAATGCGTGGGACTCAGGTATAACCAATGTAATTCCATGCCCATGGGTTTTTACAAAACTATCTGCCAATCCACATACGGCCACAGTCTCGCCTAATGAATTCGGAACCATGAGAATCCAATTTCTTTTATTTGGATTTTTAATCTGCTCCAGGAGAAGCTTCAATTGATCATGTGTCATTGCATAACTTCCCAATTCCCGAGAAAAATTCGTTTAGTAATAAAAACCAAAAGATTAATTAACTATAGATCATCACATCTTGCCTCAATACCCCGATCAGGCACTACTTTTAGCGCCAATTCCTGACTTACAGCCCTAACGAATGAAAGGGACTTCCCCGTCCCGAAGGTGCGGTTAAGTTGCCGCAAGCGGCCTAAAAAGTGCCAAGATGGAAGGTGTCGCTTTCATCTAACGGGCATTGCAGTTGCAGCCACCCCTGATGATGAAAGAGAATTCGGGCTGGAAGATGGCGGTTAGAGGTCGCGCAAAATTTTGGCGGTTCCACCCCGAAATCTAACGTGACCCGCCGAACTGACTCGAATCCCGGATTACTTCCATAGAGAGCGCACGTTAAACAGGCCGTCGGCAAGTTATCGCCTTCAGGCACTTTCAGTTCTGGCATCCGTCACCTTCCGCATACGATTGTAAATCGAAAGGAGCGGTAATGGAACTGACCGAATTGCCTCAGTAAGTATCCCCCGGCAAAGCCGGGGGCTTTAGTTTTGAATCGCCCCGGATTTTGAGGAGGCTCCAACATTTGAGAGAATGGAGCCACCATGAAGAAATCGAACAAATATTCCCCTGAAATACGCGAACGAGCAGTTCGCATGGTGCAAGAGCACCGCAACGAATATCCGTCGCAGTGGGCAGCCATCGAATCGATTGCCCCGAAGATCGGATGCGTGCCACAAACACTGCATGACTGGGTATGCAAACATGAAGTGGAAGTCGGTCTGCGCGATGGCGTAACGCAAGCTGAACGCGATCGCATCAAGGCGCTGGAGCGCGAGGTAAAGGAATTGCGCCGCGCCAATGAGATACTGAAACTGGCCAGCGCTTTTTTTGCCCAGGCGGAGCTCGACCGCAAACTCAAATCCTGAGGTCGTTTGTCGACCAGCATCGCGCCACCTACGGGGTCGAGCCGATCTGCAAGGCACTGCAGATCGCCCCGTCCGGGTACTGGCGTTATGCGGCTGAGACGCGCGATCCGTCACTGCGCTGTACACGCGCCTTGCATGATGAAGTGTTGATGCCCAAGATCAGGCGGGTGTGGGACGTCAACATGCAGGTCTATGGCGCAAAGAAAGTCTGGCGGCAAATGAAGCGTGAAGGAGTCATCATCGCCCGCTGCACGGTAGAACGGCTCATGAAGCGCTTGGGCTTGGAGGGTGCCAGGCGCGGCAAGACGGTTCGCACTACGGTGCCAGACAAGGCGCTGCCTTGTCCGCTGGATCGCGTGAATAGACAGTTCAAGGCCGATCGTCCCAATCAGCTGTGGGTGTCTGATTTCACATACGTTTCCACCTGGCAGGGCTGGCTGTATGTAGCCTTTGTGATCGACGTATTCGCCCGGTATATCGTGGGTTGGCAGATCAGTTCCAGCATGCATACCGACTTCGTGCTGGATGCGCTGGAGCAAGCGTTGTATGCCAGGCAGCCGGCGCTTGGTAGCTTGGTAGCTTGATACACCACAGCGACAGAGGCTCGCAATATGTCTCGATTCGTTACACCGAGCGGCTGGCCGAGGCAGGTATCGAACCGTCCGTGGGAAGCCGTGGCGACAGCTACGATAATGCGCTTGCCGAAACAATCAATGGTCTATACAAGACAGAATTGATCCACAAACGCGGCCCCTGGAAAAGCCGTGAGTTTCTGGAGTTTGCCACAATGGAATGGGTGCACTGGTTCAACAATCAGCGTCTGCTAGAGCCTATCGGTTATATACCTCCGGCCGAAGCTGAGGCACAATACTACCGGCAGTTAGCCAATGCGGAATCTGCCAACATTACTTAAACCAACTGGCCTCCACGAAAACCGGGGTGATTCATTTCCAGACGCAGGCCGGACGGCAACACCAGTGTGCAGTTGTTTGTGCGGGATCCACCCGGCGCGATGCGCAGCGCAACAAATTTACTGACCTGCGGTGGTGCGTCTGCCTTATCGGATTTGTTCAACTTGCGCCGCCAGTAATATAGCGATTTCACGGCAAGGCCGTTCCGCTTCGCATATTCACTTGCCGGAATCGTTTCCAACTGGCTCGACGCCACATGCGCCATCCAAAATTCTGCTCCCATTTGCATCATTGCCACCCCTCATAATTGAAGGCCGAAATCATGCGGAAATTCAGTTCAGGTAACAAGACTGCGGTTTATGGCGCGCTTACGGTATCTGAGTCTGCCGAAGTTCATGTATTGGAGGTGGACGAGACTCGCTGCAGCGAACTTCGTGAAGCATCGAACGGGCGGATTAAAGCATGGGCCTGTGATGTAACAGACCCTGTCGCCGTGGACGCCGCAATCCAAGCAATCTTTGACAGCGGCTTTGAACCTGATGTACTCATCAACAATGCCGGCATCATACACAGCGAACCGCTGGTAAATATGCTTTCAAGAGGGGAGCGATCGCATTCGCGAGAATCATGGCGGCACGTGATGTCTGCCAATCTTGATTCTGTTTTTTTCGTCACCAGCCGTGTCGTGGATCGCATGCTTGCGAAGCGAACCAAGGGTATAGTTATATCCATTAGTTCCATTTCAGCCAATGGGAATCCGGGACAGTCCGCTTACTCTGCCGCCAAGGCTGGCGTAAACGCGCTGACCCGCACCTGGGCGAAAGAGTTGGGCGGAATGGGGTTGCGCTTCGCTGCAATCGCACCCGGTTTTATAGATACACCATCCACGCGAGCCGCGCTTAGCGAAGCTGCGATTACGCGGCTACAGCAGCAAATCCCTTTGCGTCGACTGGGTGATTTGGAGAGCATCTATCTGGCCGCCCGCCACATCATCGAAAACGACTACCTCACCGGCACCGTGCTTGAGGTAGATGGCGGCCTGGTGATTTAACCAGCAAACTATATATGGCTTTTGTCCCGAATCTTGGTATCGCTTTCCAGGAAATAGCACATAGACACGCAGACCGAATCGCGTTGATCTATCCTGCCACGGGAGAGCGTATCACCTATCGCGAGTTGAACCAACTGGCGGATCGCATCGCCGGCGTTTTATGCGCAAAGGGTATTCGTCATGGCCAAGTAGCAGCCATGTTTCACGACAAGTCGCTCGCCGCTTTTGCGGCTATGCTTGCCTGTCTTCGACTCGGCATTATCTACACCAATCTTGACCCGGATAGTCCCTGGGAGCGGCTGCGCAAAATTCTCAGCACCTGCCAGCCGAGCGTGATTATCAATGCTTTTCAGAAGATGCCTTTCGCTACCGACCTGGATGCCGAGGGTTTCCATAATGCTTTGCACCTGCGTGATATGCAAGCTTCAACAGTGGACGAGCCGCTTTCAGATTGCCACACAATCGGCGGTGGGTCACCAGCCTATATTATGTTCACTTCCGGCCCTACAGGTACGCCCAAGGGGGCAGTCATGTCCCATGCAAACCTGTTATGGTTTACCGCCTGGGCTCGGGATCGTTTCGCTATCACACCGGGCGATGTACTTTCAAATGTCAATCCAATTTATTTCGACAATTCTGTCTTTGACTTTTACTCGGCCATTTTCTCCGGTGCAACGCTGGCACCTTTTACATCGGCTGAAGTACGAGACACTCGCCAACTCGTTCGATTCATTAATGATGCTGCCTGCACCATCTGGTTCTCGGTACCGTCGCTGCTCGTTTATCTTCTGACAACGCGCGCGCTGACTAAACAAGATTTCCCGACAATCCGCACGATTATTTTCGGGGGCGAAGGCTTTCCAAAAGCTAAGTTATATCAGCTTTATACTTTATTCAATGCACGCGTAACATTGGAAAATGTATACGGCCCTACCGAATGTACCTGCATTTGTTCCGCACACACAATCAGTAGTTCCGATTTCGACGATATGCAAAGCCTTGCTCCGCTCGGCTTGCTGGCACCGAACTTCGAATATGAAATATTAGCGGCAGACCAAACAGACCCTGACTTTGGGGAGCTTTTTCTGCGCGGCCCACAAGTAGGGCTCGGCTACTACAACGATACAGAACGCACGACCAAAGCATTTATCCAAAATCCGTTACATTCTCTCTACGCTGATGTTGGCTATCGTTCAGGGGATCTTGTGCGCAGAGACGGTCACGGCTGGCTGCATTTTAAGGGGCGAGCTGACTTTCAAATCAAACACATGGGTTATCGCATTGAACTTGAAGAAATCGAAGCTGCAATTGGCACATTACCAGAAATAAAGGAATGTGCCGTTATCTACCAGAAACTTGGGAATGGACTGGGGGAGATTATTGCTTTCGCCGCCATGAGCACACCACAACCCTCGGAGGAGTTGCGTCGCAAAATTTCCGCCATCGTGCCACCCTATATGCTTCCACGTCATGTGATCGCTCTGGATTTGTTACCTAAGAACGCAAATGGTAAAATTGACCGCGTCGCACTGCAAAATCTCTCAGATTCTTCCTGTTAATGAGAACATAACCCTATCGCCCGAATCTGGAAATCGTTCGCAGGGAAGTGACTGATCGTACAAACCGGCAGAAACCAAACAACCAGAAGCTAAAACCGGGGGGTTTGAAATACAGACTGAAATCCCCAGTTGTTGCACTTCAGAGTTGAATCCGCCTTACATTAAACCTGAATATTCATGATGTCGTTGTACGCCTGCACTACCTCTCGCCTATCTGACGCATAAAACAAGGCTATTTTTAGGCTGATAATCATCCATTGTGCGGATGATTATCGTCGGATATAATTCCGGCATGTATACCAGACATATTCTCCCGTTGCTCAATGAGGCACTCGCAGACACGCCAGTCGTATTGCTGAATGGTGCGCGTCAGACCGGCAAAAGCACACTGACCCAATCGCTGTCTACTGACAATAACCGCCGCTATTTAACGCTGGATGATCACGTTACGCTGGCCGCTGCCAAGGGTGATCCTGATGGATTTATTGCAGGCTTCAGCGGCCCGGTCACTCTGGATGAGGTGCAGCGCGTACCAGAACTTTTCCTCGCCATTAAAGCATCTGTAGACCGTGATCGCAGCCCCGGGCGATTTTTGCTGACGGGTTCGGCTAATGTACTGCTGTTGCCCGGCATCGCCGATTCACTTGCGGGGCGCATGGAAATATTATCGCTTTGGCCATTGTCGAATGCTGAAATAGCGGGTGCACCAACCGTCAATCTCGTCGACTGGCTATTTGACGGGCCAATGAACGCATTGGTGATATCTCCATGTGACCGCATACAACTGATAGCAAAATTGCTGTGTGGCGGATACCCGGAAGTGGTTAGTCGCAGTTCACCGCGGCGGCGAGCAGCATGGTTTAACAGCTACCTGCAAGCCATCACGCAACGTGACGTGCGTGATTTGGCCAATGTTGAGCAACTGACTGAAATTCCGAATTTAATTCAACTGCTGTCCACTCGCAGTGCGAGCCTGCTGAACTTCGCCGAAATCTCTCGATCCAGCGGGTTACCGCAAACGACGCTCAAACGTTATTTCAGCCTGCTGGAAACCCTGTTTCTGGTGTATCGCTTGCCGGCGTGGGAGCGAAATTTAGGCAAGCGCCTGGTAAAAGCCCCCAAGGTATTCTTGCCGGATAGTGGACTGTTAGCTCACCTGGTCGAACTATCACCAGAACGGTTGACCATTGAAGCGGGTTTGCCCGGCAGTTTAGTTGAAACCTTTGTGTTGGGCGAAATACTCAAACATCTCGCCTTCTCTGAAAGGCAGTTGACCCTGTGGCACTACCGCACACAATCCAATACCGAAGTCGATTTCATTCTGGAAAACCGATTGGGCAAGCTAACGGGCATCGAGGTCAAGGCCAGTTACAACGTAGGAAATAAAGACTTCAATGGCCTGCGCCACTTGAAAGAAACCGAACCACAATTTTTTCAGCGAGGTATCGTACTGTACAGTGGCCGCGAAATAGTGCCATTTGGTGCCGATCTGTTTGCAGTACCCTTATCGATGTGGTGGGCGTTTAACCACGCCTGAAAGCATAATTTCGACGCACTGAGAAATGTGGCAAAAAGATAGCAACGCGGATTCAAGAAATCGATACTGACATGGACGCCTTCGGCAGCGCGGATCGACTATCGTCATGGGTCGGCATCTGCCCCGGTAACAACGAATCAGCCGGCAAGCGCAAACAGGACGCGTCCGCAATGCCGCGGGGGCATTTCCACGAAATATAGGCGATGAAACCGCCTTATTTCTGAATAAAGGGCAACCTTTATGCCCGACGTTTGCTCTGCGAATTTGCTCATGCCGCCAGTCGTACAAAGTCGATATTTCACTCCAAGTTCCAGGCATTACTGGTGCGCCGTGGTTACAAGCGATCCATTGTGGCTATCGCACACAAATTATTACGCACCATTTATTTCATGCTCAGCCGAGGCGAACACTACCGGGATTCCGCCACTGACTATGAAGCGCTTTCTGCTCAACGCGGAGGTAATGTTCGCGCATGTTCGCGCATCCAAAATCCGGTGACATGCCGAGGTTTTCAGTATCGTTTGATGATAGGCTCGTGATCCAGTTTTGCCTTCAGGTTGTCTGTGCTCCGGCGCGCCTCATCCAGGCTGGAATAAGGGCCGATCTGAATGCGTACCCAGTCATCGTCGATGAAGATGCGGTATGGTTTACCAGGGTCACCCAGTTTTTTCTGCATCAGCGCCATGAGGTTTTCGGCGCGGGTTTCCGCATGGGGTTCAAGCCTGAATGCGCCCAGTTGTATGTAAAAGGCGGCTGGCACTGCGTTGGCGGGTGATTGTTTTGGTTCGGCGAGTCCGCTGGCGAGTTGTCGGGGCGTCATTTTTTTTGTTAAATCCGCCAGCAAGGCTTTGGCCATTTCATGCCCCTGTGCTGCGGAGAGTCTGGCCCAGCGGTAGGCCAGGGGTAAATCCTGCGCCACACCTTCGCCATTTGCATACATCACAGCGAGGTTGAACTGCGCTTGCGCCTCACCCTGATTGGCGGCAAGGCTCAGCCACTTCAGCGCTTCGGCCTGGTTCTTCGGCACACCTTCACCATAGTCATAGGCGACGCCCAAATTTAGCTGTGCGATGGCAAGTCCCTGGTCGGCTGCAAGGCGATACCAGTGCGTGGCTTCAACATGATCCTGCGTCACGCCCAGCCCCGAGTCGTACATCACTCCCAGGTTGTATTGAGCTTGTGCCTGGCCCTGCCGCGCTGCCAGTCTGAACCACTTTGCCGCTTCAGGGTAGTCCTGCGCGATCTGCTGACCCTTGGAATAAACAACGCCCATATTCAATTGGGCATTGGCATCGCCTGCCTCTGCGCGGGCATGAAGTTCACGAAAGTCTTGGGGAAGATCGGCCGTGGCGGCCAGATCCTGTTCAAAGTCTGCCCAGACGGGGCTGACAGTCAGCAAGGCGAAGAGCGCGAACAAGGTCTTGAGCATGAGCGTGATTCCTCGCAGATTGCAAAGCACGGGCTTCAGTGTACCAATAAAAAAGCATTATGCAATATTGCCGGCTTATTCGTTACAATCAGCGAAACCCACCCGCTTCCACAAAAAAATGCCGACCGACCGTCTCACATCCGACGAACTTAGCCTGTTTATTGATCCCGATACGCTGGGATTTGCCGACACTTCCGAACTGTTGCAGCATCCCCTGCCGTGGATAGGTCAGGAGCGAGCGCAAATGGCGGCCAACTTTGGCCTTTCCCTGGATCAACCGGATTACAACCTGTTCGTGCTGGGTGAGGTAGGCAGCGGCCGCTCTTCGCTGCTCAAGCAGGCGATGCACGCAACGGCTAAAGACCGTGCGGCGCCCCCCGATCTGTGTTATCTGTACAACTTCGATACGCCGGAGCGGCCGCGTGCACTGCGCCTGCCGGCCGGACAGGGACGCGTACTGCGTCAGTTCATGGCAGAGATGACCAAATCATTACAGACGGAGATACCGCAGCGCCTGGACAGGCAGGATTTCAAGGCCGAGAGTGCCCGCATAGAAGAAAAATACAAGGCTGAGGAGGCGCTGGTCTACGCAGAACTGGATGCTTTTGCCGAAGCGCGCCACTTCGCGCTGCACCGGGAATCCGGACATCTGGTGTTTACTCTGCTGGGCGACAAAAAACACGCGCTTACCGAGCATGAAATGCTGGCCTTGCCCAAGGAGCGCCGGGCTGAAATTGAACTGGCAGAACAGGAACTGCGCGCGGAGATCACCCGTTTTCTGGACAAGACGCGTCCGATGGAGCGGGTGATGCACGAGTCACTGGCGGCTTTGCGGCGCCAGCTGGTGAAATCGCTGCTGGATCACGAATTGCAGGAAATTCGCGGCAAGCTGAAAAAACAGATCGTCGATGCCATCAAGCTGGTCGCGTATCTGGATCAGGTGGTGCAGGACATACTCGATAATCTTGACCTGTTCGAGACCTCCGACGCCGACGAGGAAGGCAGGCAGGAAGAGCTGGCACTGGTGTTGTCCCGCTACCGGGTCAATCTGGTGGTGGACAATGCCCAGCTGGCGGGTGCGCCGGTGATCGTCGAGGATAACCCGCTGTTTCGCTCGCTGTTCGGCAGCATCGAATATCAGGCCGAGAACGATGTGCTGGTGACGGATTTCAGCCGCATCCGTGCCGGCAGTCTGCTCAAGGCGCATGGCGGATTTTTGATGCTGCATATGCGCGATCTGCTGGTAGACGGGCTGGTATGGGAAAAGCTGCGGCGCTTTTTGCGCAGCGGCAAGCTGCAGATCGAAGAGCCGGGCACGGCCTATGCGCCGATTGCGGCGGTCTCGCTGGAACCCGAACCGGTGGGCGTCGAAGTCAAGATCGTCCTGATCGGCTCTCGCGAGCAGTATTACGAGTTGCAGGAGGAAGACCCGGAATTTGCGCGGCGCTTCCGGGTCAAGGTGGATTTTGCCGAAAGCTTTTCCTCGGATGATGGAACGAGACACGCCTTTGCCGTCTTTGTCGCACACAGTTGCAAAAACCTGGGTTTGCCGCATTTTACCAGCGCGGCACTGGCGCGCCTGCTGGAAGATGCGCATCGCGCGGTGGATGACCAGTCTCGTCAGAGCGCCATCTTCGCGCGCTCCGAGGCGCAGCTGGTCGAAAGCGCCGCGCTGTGCCTTGCGCGTGCAGGTAGTCTGGTTGAGGCAGGCGATGTCGAAGCCGCATTGCGGGCGAGCATCCGGCGTCATGATTACCCGGCTCAGCGCATGCTCGAATCGATTCGCGACGGCGAAGTGTTGATCAGCGCGCATGGCGAGAGCGTGGGTCAGCTCAACGGACTGACGGTGATCGACCTGGGCGATTACCGCTTTGGTTATCCGGTGCGGATCACGGCGCGCACCTTTGCCGGTAACGACGGTCTGCTCAATATCGAGCGCGAAGTGGAGATGTCCGGGCCCATTCACGACAAGGGCGTGCTGATTTTGCATAACTACCTGTCCGCGCTGTTTGCCCACAATGCACCGCTGGCACTGAACGCCTCCGTCGTATTCGAGCAGGAATATCACGGCGTGGAAGGCGATTCGGCATCCTGTGCCGAACTGTACGTGCTGCTATCCTCCCTGTCGGGTCTGCCGCTCAAACAGGGAATTGCGGTGACGGGCGCCGTCAATCAGCATGGTGTGGTGTTGCCGGTGGGGGGCGTGAACGAAAAAATCGAGGGTTATTTTAGCGTCTGCGAAACAATGGGACTGGATGGCAGTCAGGGCGTGCTGATTCCATCCCGCAACCGCCGCCACCTGATGCTGGATCGCAAAGTGATCGATGCCGTGGCGCAGGGACTGTTTCACATCTATTCCGCAGAGCATGTCAGTGCAGGTATGGAATTGCTCATGGGCTTGCCGGCGGGGGTATCAGACAGTGAGGGTATTTACCCGCATGGCAGCGTGCTGGGCCGTGCCCAGAAAACCTTGCTGTCCTATCGTCGCGCCTGTCTTGCTTCGGAACATCCGAAACCTGCCCGCAAGCATTTTCGCTAAGGGGAAATCGTGAACCTGAAACGATAGCTTATTCTTCATGACAGGGGGCGAGGCAGGGAAATGCCGGAGCCCTGTGAAAAATCGATGCCGATTTCGATGAGCTTTGCGACTATCTCATCGCTTTCGACGAGTTCTGCAATGGTTTGAACGCCGATTTTTTTTGCGGTCCGGTTTATGGAGACTACCTTGGCCAGGTCAACCGGGTCATCGATCATATTGAGTATGATGCCGCCATCTATTTTCAGAAAATCTACCTGAAAACCGCGTATATGGTCGAATGAGTTCTCTTCTTTGCCGAATCCACTTAAAGCGATACTGCAACCGCATTGCCTGACGCTGTGGATAAACTCGGCAACGCAGTTGTTTCGTGCAGCCAGATCCGCGCCAGACACTTCAAAGCACAGAATGGAACCGGGCATGCCCTGCTCATTCAGCGTATTCTGCAAGAAAGCGGGGAAATCGGGATCGCCTATGGTGGCCGTTGCCACGTTGATGAAAAATATGGATCTGTTGTCACGGATGGAGCCTGGTTGTTTCGCGGCCCATTCCAGAATCTGCTGAACGACCCAGTGATCCAGATAAGGCATTAAACCGGTTTTTTCAGCCAGGGGAAAGAATGCGCCGGGTGGCACCATGCTGCCTTCCTCTTCAAGCAGACGGATCAGTATGGCGTAATGCGCTGTATGACCGGAGTCTATGGGGAGCGGGGAGATGAGCTGACAATACAGGCAGAATTTTCCTTCCTGGATGGCCGCAATGAATGATTTCCCCTCATCCTGTTTTTCGACGCTCTGTCCGGAAACGGCGCTTATTTCCCGGTCAGTTGGGGCAATAATGCCGTAATCCGTTGACGGGTGCGTGCTCTGCACGAAAAGAGGCAAATCGCGGCGTTGGGTAATATCTTCGGCCAGAAAATAAAATCCGCTAACGTGACCGTTTGCGCCAAATTGAGGTACATGCTCCACCAATAGCCGGTAGACGGCACTGCCGGTAGTTTTCTGCAAATGCTCATAATGCAGCGGGTGTCCATCCAGCGATTGCTGAACTGCGATAGCAATTTCGGCATAAGCTTTGGAACCAAATATTTCACGCAAATGCCGACCGTCTATGAGTTCCGCTTTCAGATGCAGCCATTCCCGAAAGGCACGGTTGTGGTATCGGCAATGGCCTTCGTTGTCGACAAACACGATCATGATCGATAAGGTTTCGTCGATTAATTGCAAACGTGAATGAAACTCGGTGTATTTTTTCTCGCTGCTCTTGCGCAGGCGAACCTCGAATTCAAGCTTTTCCCTGGTTGCCGACAACTGAGCCGTGCGGCGCATCAGAGCCCATTCCGAACGCGATGCCCGGGCCGCTTCGGCAAGCACGGAGGCGATGAGTACACCTGTCAGGAAGGCGATCCATTGCAGGTTGTCCTGGGTGAAATAAATTGTCAGAACCAGCGCCGTGACGGTGCCAACTACGGCTGCTATCACCATGTAGCCTCGAACAGCTGCAAAAATTCCACCACGCATTTTATCTCCCACGCTATGACTTGTTGCTTCCCCGGGCATCAGGTCGGTTACATTAAAATCCGCTTAACAATTGCCGCCCATTATGCAGGATATCGAAAATATCTGTATGCAAGCTTGTTGTGGGCGGACATGCAGTGGCGGAATATTGTCCGGCAGGCCGGGGCGGGCTATTGAGACATCAGTTTTTCACGCACAAAAATGATGTGCAGGCGCAGTGCATAAAAATCGTTGCCGCAAGACGCAGGCACGACGATTTTGTTGACCGTTTGTTCGATGTGATCAAGGTGCCGCAATAGCTCCTGACGCCTTTTGTGATCCGCTGAAGGTTTGAATGCATCGCGTTCGATATCCAGCAATACCCGGTACCAGCGATAAATGCGCGACTCCAGTCGCCAGCGGTAGATCGCCGGGGCGAGTTGCAGCGCGGGAATGACAAAGAGCGCCAGCGGTACGACGACAGTCAGCGCGCGCGTGATCAGACTTGCCGCCCAGAAGGGAAAGGTGCGATAGAGAAAGCTCTTGCCGGATTCGTAATAACGGCTTGCATCCTCGCTGATGCGAAACTCATGTTCCAGGGGGGCCGGAAACTCGCCGCGCTTCTTGAATGGCGAGGCTGCCCCGTGCACTTCCCGCGCGGCTTCCAGGAGCAGGTCGGAGAGTGCGGGATGCAGACTGTCGCGTGCGATGAGTTCCACTGTCGGGGCAAGCAGTTCGAGGTTTTCAGCGGGGATATTCCGGCCAAGATCCAGCGAGCCTTTGGGAACTTCCAGTTTGTTCAGATAATTGATGCGGCGGGTATAACCTTCGGCCTGGGTGAAATTGAAAATGTGGATATCCGGCGCGTGCATCAAGTGGCGCATCAGCTCCAGCGGGGTCGTCTCGCCCATCAGGAAAATGGCGTCCACGCGATTGTCGAGCAGCGCCTGTTCCGGGTTGCTCGCAAGCGCATTGACTAAAATGGTATCGCCATCGGGTTGGATGCCGTTGACTTTCAAGAGTGCGCGAGCCAGGGAGTCCGTGCCGCTGCCCTTGGGGCCTGTGTATAGCCGATGGCCTTTGAAGTCGGACAGAAAATTCTTGATTGCGCCGCGATAAAAAATCATCATCGGCTGATAGGAAATGCTCCCCAGTGACACCAGGTTTTCCGTGCCGGCGCCATTGACCTGACCACCCAGCACAAATCCGACATCGACCGCAATCCTGGGGTTGGACAGTTTGTTGAAATTATCCAGCGATCCTTCAGATGAGATAATTTTTAGCGTGACCCCGTTTTTTGCCAGTATGGCCTGGTATTTTTCAGCGGTTTTCTGAAATATGCTGCCCGCCGGCCCGCTGGCAATGGTGAGGGTGTCCGGGGCCGCCGCTTCCATATACATGAAAACAGCGGCGCTTAACACGAGGCCCGCGAGCAGAATCACGCCGATGGATACCACCAGACCCTGCCCGAAAAGCGCCATCAGCCTGGCAAAAGTTCTCTCGATATAAATTCTTGGCGATATCACATTAATCCTGACAGCGTACTTGCCGCTTGTTACCTGACTTTTGTCCAGGTTTCCGATTGTCCTGCCCAGTGAAAACCGAGATAGCCGGTAACTTCAATGGTATTGCCGTCCTCGGAGAGACGAATGTTGCACCGGTAGGTTTTGCCATCGTCCGGATTCGTGATTTCGCCTCCTTCAAAAGTCAGCTCGTCATGCCGCTTCAAGCCGGACAGGATGCGCAGACCCAGCAGAGGTTGATTATGTAGCCTGCCGCTGCATTTGGTACAGATCAATTCAGCATTTTTTTCCGTATCGGGCAGGATTTTTTCTATTCTTCCCTCATAGCGATCGTCGCCCATTTTCTCAATACGTATCAGCGCCTCCGGATCGCCGCTGTCGTCGTTATATTCCTGCCACAGGCCAGCCAGTTCGCCACTCCATGCGGATGCAGCAAATGCGGTCAAAAACAGGATACATACCAGATAATTGAAAAACTCTCTCATTGCAGCTGTGGGAATATCATATATATATATATATATATATATATATATGATATCTATAAATTTAATAAATTCTCATGGAGGATTTTATTGATCGGCTGGAGCAGTCGGCACGAAAAGGCGGATCGGTCGAGCTGCCCAATCGAAAAGTGCTGCAGCCACCATCGGGCGTGCGATGAGATAGCCCTGGCCGATATCACAACCCATTTCGAGCAGAGTCGTAAAATGTTCTTCAGTCTCGATGCCTTCCGCCACCGTCTTGAGCTCGAATGCACGGGAAAGCGCGATAATGCCCAGAATGATGGCATGATCGCCTTTGCTTGCCGTCAGGTTGCGTACAAAAGACTGGTCGATCTTGAGCGTATCAACCGGCAGACGGCTCAAGTACGACAAGGAAGAATAGCCCGTACCGAAATCATCCAGCGCAAAACCTACACCCAGCCTGGAACAGCGTTCGATAATGAGCCGTACTTCGGCGATATCGTCAAGCGCAGCAGTTTCAAGCACTTCAATCTGAAGACGGTTTGCCGGAACATCCGGATGCAGTTCAAGCTGCCGCTGCAAGCCATCAATAAAACCGGGGTATTCCAGATGGTGTGCGGAAATATTAATGCTGACTTCGGTATCCAGCCCCGCGATACGCCAACTGGCGATCTGTCGCAGCGCGCCGGCAATCACCCATTCCCCGATTGCAATGTCAACATCGGTATTTTCAACAGCCGAAAGAAACCTGGCCGGGGAAAGCAAACCAGATTCGGGGTGGTTCCAGCGTATCAATGCTTCTACGCCGACCAGCGCCTGCGTACACAGGTTGATTTTGGGTTGATAATAAAGCTCGAACTGGTTTATCCGCAAGCCATGCTGGACGCTCTGCAATAGCATCTGCTGATTGCGCGCACGCTGATCAAGAGCCAGATCGTAGACATGAAAACGGTTCTTGCCGGATTGCTTGGCCGAGTACATGGCCTGGTCGGCATGACGCAACAAGGTATCGGTATCCCCGTCGTCCATCGGGTAGATGCTCACGCCAATACTGGCGCCCAGCACAAAAAATTTGTCGCCGATACTGATCGGTTCGGCAATGACACTGAGCAAACGATCCAGCGCCATGCTGCATTCCTCGCCGCGTTCCAGACCCAGCAACAGAACGACAAATTCATCCCCTCCCAGGCGCGCGACCGTTTCACCGCCGCGTATCGTGTCCTTGATACGTCGTGCAATCTCAATCAATGCACGGTCTCCGGCATCATGGCCCATGCTGTCGTTGATTGATTTGAATCCATCGAGATCCAGATAGCAGACCGCCATCATGCTCTGTTCCCGAACTGCCCGCGCAACGGCCTGTTTCAACCTGTCATCCAGCAGTGTGCGATTCGGCAAGCCGGTCAGAGCATCGTAGTGCGCTATGCGGTTCAGTTGTTTTTCATGTTGCTTCGACTCCGTAATATCCGAAGAGACGCCGAGATAATTGGCAACCTGTCCATCTTCGTTTTTGATGGCAGAAATACTCAGCCACTCGGCATACAGCTCGCCATTTTTCTTGCGATTCCATACTTCGCCCTGCCAACACCCTGTCGTCAGAATAGACTGCCACATGGTTTCATAAAACGAAGTACTCTGGAGACCGGATTGCAGGATACGCAGGTTTTTTCCGACGATCTCCTCACGGGAATAGCCGGTAATTTTGCAAAACGCCGCATTGGCTTCGATCACATAGCCTGATACATCGGTGATTGTGATTCCTTCCAGGGTATTTTCGAACACTTTGGCAGTGAGGTGCAGTCTGTCCTCGGCCGCTTTGCGTTCGGTGATATCTACCGCCAGCCCGATCAGGCCAAGCAGACTCCCTTTTGGATCGAATAATTTCACCTTGGTGATTTCAAGCAGATGGTCGCGACCGTCAACAAATGGCAACCATTCCATTGAAACATGAGGTTCAACCTGCTCGTAACACTTACGGTCCGACTTGATGCAATTTTCCGTAATTGAAAGCGGCAACACTTCCGCATAGTGCCTGCTGGCAACGAACTGCTGTTCGGTGACACCCACCGCATCGCAGAAAGTATCGTTGATGAATTTCATCCTGCCATCGATGCCCAGCATCCAGATGCCGATCGGTGCGTTATCCAGTATCGCCTGAAACAGCAGGCGCTGAGTATCCAGCTCTGCACTTCGATCCGGCGAATCGCCTCTTGCATGAGAAGTTGAATTGGACATGGTTCAATCCGGGATAAGCAGTTCAGTCGTATTTTGAAGCATACCCTATCAGATTGTGCATGATAAGTTTTTTTTGCCCTTTTACTCGAAGCCTGTTTCAGATTGCCACCCGCAGCCTTCTTAATTCTGTCAGAATTGTTCATTAGAATGGATAGCGTATCCTCAATATTGTTTTTTCCGTAACCATAGAAAGCGCGCTCATGGTCTGCCAAATCAACACGCATGCAGCTTATCTGGACCCGATACTCATCCGTCACCGGCCGAGCGATCTGTTGCAGATACTCATCCTGGCTCAGGATCACTATGGATATATCCATTCCGATGCGATTGATCACATAAGCGCAGCGCTGAAATTGCCACGCTCGAAGATCGAAGGCGTGGCCGGCTTCTACTCCTTTCTCCATCTGCAACCGCCGGGCGCATATCGCGTGCTTTTCTCCGACAACATCACCGACCGCATGTCCGGCAGCGTCGCCCTGATGGAGAGCATGTGCAGCCAATTGTGGGTGGAGCCCGGCAAGCTTTCCGAGGATAACCTGCTCAGTATCGACACCACCTCCTGCACCGGCATGTGCGATCAGGGGCCGGCGATGCTGGTCAACGGCCTTGCGATCAATCGTCTGACGCAGGACCGGGCGAATGCCATCTGCGAATTGATACGGGAACAGGTTCCGGTGTCCGCCTGGCCCGCCGTCTTCTTCTCCATCGAAGACAACATCCAGCGCCGGGATATTCTGCTGGATAGTCATTTTCAATCGGGATCATCACTGGCCGCTCTTTTGCTGCGCGGGACAGATGAGACCCTGCAACAGATCAAAGCCTCTCTGCTGCGCGGACGGGGCGGTGCGGGATTTTCAAGCGGGGCGAAGTGGGAATTGTGTCGACAAGCTGCGGGCGATGCCCGCTTCGTGGTGTGCAACGCGGATGAAGGCGAGCCTGGCACCTTCAAGGACCGCGTACTGTTAAACAACTTCGCAGACATGGTGTTCGAGGGCATGACGCTGTGCGCCCGCATCATCGGCGCAAAGAAGGGCTTTCTCTATCTGCGCGGGGAATATCGTTATCTGCTGAATCATTTGCAGGCGGTGCTGCAACGCCGCCGCCAGCAGGGATTGCTGGGAAACGACATACTCGGCCATGCCGATTTCAACTTCGATATCGACATCCATCTCGGCGCAGGCGCCTATATTTGCGGCGAAGAATCCGCGCTGATCGAATCGCTGGAGGGCAAACGCGGCACGCCGCGCAACCGTCCTCCATTTCCTGTGACCCATGGTTACCTCAATATGCCTACCGTGGTCAACAATGTCGAAACCTTCGCCGCTGCCAGTCTGATCGCGCTGAACGGCGGCGCGTGGTATGCCGGTATCGGCACCGGCGCCTCCTCCGGCACCAAAATTCTCTCGGTATCCGGAGACTGCGATTGCCCGGGGATATACGAATACCCCTACGGCGTGACGGTTGCCCAGGTGCTTGACGACTGCGGCGCGCGCGATACGCAGGCGGTGCAGATCAGCGGCCCTTCCGGGGTGTGCATCGCCCCGGATGAGTTCGGGCGGCGCATCGCCTTCGAGGACATCCCGACCGCAGGCTCCTTCATGGTGTTCGATAAGACACGCGACATGTTCGAGGTGGCGCGCAACTTCGTGCATTTTTTCAAACACGAGAGCTGCGGCTTCTGCACTCCCTGCCGGGTCGGCACCTCCTTGCTGTCCAACATGATGGACAAACTGGCCAACGGTTACGGTTCACCCTACGACTTTGCCGAGATTGAAAAACTCAACGCACTGTTGCAGTCCACCAGCCACTGCGGACTGGGACATTCGGCCTGCAACCCGGTGCTGGAAACCATCGCCAAGTTCCGTCCCGCCTATGACACGCGTCTTGCGCACAAAGACTTCGTCCCGTCTTTCGATCTGGACCGCGCACTGTCCCAGGCACGCCAGATGACAGGACGCAACGACACGGGCGCACACCTGGAGCGCAGCCAGGATTAAATATTTTTTTACGTTTGCCCTTTCTCCCGCTTGTGAGGGGGAGAGCGATAGCGAGGGGGTTTTGGATAGAGGGAGAGCGCAGCGATGATTAACACTTTTACTCTGGATGGCATGAGCATTCCCTTCAGCGAGGGGCAGACCATCATTCAGGCTGCCATGGCGGCGGGCGTCTATATCCCGCATCTGTGTTTCAACCCGCAATTCAAGCCACATGGCTCATGCAAGCTGTGCACGGTAAAAGTCAACGGTCGACAATCCTCTTCCTGTACGCACCAGGCATTGTCTGGAATGGTTGTCGAGAGCAACACCACACAAATCAACGATGAACGGCGAATGCTGTTGCAAATGCTGTTCGTTGAAGGCAATCACTTCTGTCCTTCCTGCGAGAAGAGCGGCAACTGCCAGTTGCAGGCCACCGCCTATGAACTGCATATGATGTCGCCGCACTTCGATCAGTTTTTCCCGGATCGGGCGGTGGATGCCTCGCATCCGGAATACCTGCTTGACTTTAACCGCTGCATCCTGTGTTCGCTGTGCGTGCGCGCCAGTCGCGACGTGGACAGCAAAAATGTGTTCGCGCTCTCGGGACGCGGCATCAAGAGCCGTTTGATCGTCAATGCAAAATCCGGCCTGCTGGCGGATACGGATTTTTGCGGTGATGACAAGGCGGCAAACGTCTGTCCGGTCGGCGTCATCCTGAAGAAACGCATCGGTTTCGCAGTGCCCATCGGGCAGCGCAGCTTCGACGAACAACCCATCAGCGCATCGCCGCATCCTGTCATGAAGGAGGTTTGAGATGAATGAGCCTGCCCAACCCAAATTAAGGGTCGCAACCACCTCCCTGGCCGGCTGCTTCGGCTGCCATACCTCATTTCTCGATATCGACGAACGGCTGCTGGAGCTGCTGAAGCACATTGAGTTCGACCGTTCGCCCTTGACCGACATCAAGCACTGCGGCCCATGCGACATCGGCATCATCGAAGGAGGCGTATGCAATGCCGAGAATGTGCATGTGCTGCGTGAATTCCGTGCCAACTGCAAAATACTGATCGCCATCGGCGCCTGCGCCATCAACGGCGGGCTGCCCGCGCAGCGCAACCATTTATCGCTGGCAGAGGTTCTGGAGGAGGTCTATCACGCGCAGCACGGTCTGGTCGACGGCTTCATTCCGAACGATCCCGAGTTGCCGCTGCCGCTGGACAAGGTGCATCCGTTGCATGAGGTGGTGAAGATCGACTATTTCATCCCCGGCTGCCCGCCGTCCGCTGATGCCATCTGGAAAGTGCTGACGGATCTGCTGGACGGTCGCGAACCTGAACTGGGCCATGACCTGATTCATTACGATTAAAGGTAGCTTATGACTTCACATCTTGAAACAGCCGCGAATCTGGAAAATCTGCGACGAATCGCCATCGATCCGGTGTCGCGAGTCGAAGGCCACGGCAAGGTCACTATACTGCTGGATGACAAAAACCGGGTGCATCAGGTGCGTCTGCACATCGTCGAGTTTCGCGGTTTCGAGAAATTCATTCAGGGTCGCCCCTACTGGGAAGTGCCGGTGATGGTGCAGCGGCTGTGCGGCATTTGCCCTGTCAGCCATCATCTGGCAGCGAGCAAGGCGCTGGACGTGATCGTCGGTGCAAAACATCTGACGCCTACCGCTGAAAAAATACGTCGCCTGATGCACTACGGGCAGATACTGCAATCTCACGCGCTGCATTTTTTTCACCTGTGCACGCCCGATCTGCTGTTCGGTTTCGACAGCGAAATCAGTCGTCGCAATATCGCGGGCATCGCCGAGAAATATCCGGAAACGGCCAGGCGCGGCATCCTGTTGCGCAAATTCGGGCAGGAGGTCATCCGTCACACCGCGGGCAAACGCGTGCATGGCACAGGTTCAGTGCCGGGCGGCGTGAACAAATCGCTTAGCATTATAGAGCGTGACGAATTGCTCAAAGACATCTACCAGATGGTGGCGTGGAGCCGGGATGCGGTGCTGATGGTGAAAGAATTGCACCACCAGAATCCCGAGCTGTACAACAGCTTTGGCGCATTTCGTGCAAATTTCATGTCCATGGTGGGCTTCGATGGCGGTTTGGACTTGTACCACGGTCATCTGCGTGGTCGCAACGCGAACGGCGATGTTTTGTTTGACGGAGTGGATTACCAGAATTACACGCAGCTGATCGAAGAAGAGGTGAAAAACTGGAGCTATATGAAGTTTCCCTACCTCAAGTCGCTGGGACGTGAGCTTGGCTGGTATCGGGTCGGGCCGCTTTCACGCATCCAGAATTGCGACTTTCTGGCAACGCCGCTGGCTGAAATCGAGCGTCGCGAGTTCATTGCCTACGGCGGGGTGATGCCGATGCACGCACCCTTGGCTTACCACTGGGCGCGCATGATCGAGATGCTGCATGCTGCCGAGACGATCAAGGATCTGCTGCACGATGACGACCTCACGGGCAGCGAACTGGTAGTCAGCGGTGAGCGCGCTTTTGAAGGAGTGGGCGTGATCGAGGCGCCGCGCGGTACGTTGATTCATCACTATCGGGTGGACGAGCACGATCTGGTTACCATGTGCAATCTGATCGTCTCCACTACCCACAACAATCAGGCGATGAACGAAGCGGTACGCCGGGTCGCGCAGCAATACCTGCAGGGTCACGAAATCACCGAAGGACTGCTCAATCACATCGAGGTAGCCGTGCGCGCCTTCGATCCCTGCTTGTCCTGTGCGACTCATGCGCTGGGCAAGATGCCGCTCGAAGTCGAAGTATTGAATGAGGCAGGAGAACGCCTGTCTTATTTTGCGCGGTCAGGCGCAGGCACGCATGCCTGTTAATCCTGAAATCCCGCCCGTGCTTGTTTTTGCCGTCGGCAATGAGTCGCGCGGAGACGATGCGTTAGGGCCATCGCTGCTGCGGAAACTGAATGTCTGGTTAAATTCAGGAGAAGGGAGAAGGGAAAAGAGAGAAGGGTTTGTTGACCAGTTTGAGCTGCTGGAAGACTTCCAGCTGCAAATCGAGCACGCTATGGACATGAAAGACAGACGGCTGCTGCTGTTCATCGATGCGGGTATGGAGACCCCTACCCCCTTTTCTTTTTATCGCGCGCAGCCCGGTCAGGCGCCGGTGCTCTACAGCCATGCACTGACGCCTGAAGCTTTGCTGAAAGTCTATACGCAGTTCTATCAGGAAACGCCACCCGATGCATTCATTCTGTGCATCCGCGGCGCTTCGTTCGAGCTGGGCGAGCCGCCCTCCCCCGCCGCAACGATCCATTTGGCGCAAGCGCAGGCTTTCGTTCAGCAACTGCTGCTCGAACCGGATGCAACAAGCTGGGACAGACTGTGTACAACCTCAATCCTTCACGCAACAACGGCGTAGCCCCCGTGCGGGGAATGCCCTTGCGGCATCAATCCTCAATCCTGAATCATGAATTCTCAATCCCGACTTGATACCAGTCGCGCGACCTGTTCGCAACGGCAACCACCAGCAGCATCACCGGCACCTCGATCAGTACACCTACCACGGTAGCCAATGCCGCACCGGACTGAAATCCGAACAAGCTGATCGCGGTGGCCACCGCCAGCTCAAAGAAATTGCTCGCGCCTATCAGCGCGGAGGGAGCAGCGACGCAATGCGCCACGCCCAGGCGGCGATTGAGCCAGTAGGCCAGGCTGGCGTTGAACAGTACCTGTATCAAAATCGGCACGGCCAGTATGGCGATCACCAGCGGTTGTGCAACGATCGCATTACCCTGCAAGGCGAACAGCAGCACCAGCGTCAGCAGCAGCGCCGCAATCGAATACGGGCCTATGTGCGCCATCGCCCGGTTGAACGCCGCCTCGCCCCCCGCCAGAAGGCGACGGCGCAGCCATTGCGCGATAATCACCGGGATCACGATGTAGAAAACCACGGATACCAGCAGAGTGGCCCAGGGCACGGTAATGCTGGCCATGCCCAGCAGCAACGCCACTAGCGGCGCGAAGGCGAAGATCATGATGGTGTCATTTAACGCCACCTGCGACAGGGTGAAATAGGGATCGCCCTTGACCAGGTTGCTCCAGACGAACACCATCGCAGTGCAGGGGGCCGCGGCCAGCAGAATCAGGCCTGCGACATAGCTGTCGAGCTGATCCTGCGGCAGATAGGCCGCAAACACATGACGGATGAACAGCCAGCCCAGCAACGCCATCGAGAAGGGTTTCACCGCCCAGTTGATAAACAGCGTCACACCGATGCCGCGCACCTGTTTTTTGACCTGATGCAGCGCGCCGAAGTCGATGCGCAGCAGCATCGGAATGATCATCACCCATACCAGCACGCCCACCGGAATATTGACTTTGGCAATTTCCAGGCTGGCGATAGCATGAAACAGGCCCGGCAGGAATTGACCAAGCAGCACGCCTATGACGATACACAGAAAAACCCAAAGGGTCAGATAACGTTCAAACAGATTCACGATTCATTTCCTCGACCCGGCTGCACTCGTTTCACAACCTTTATCCGCATTTACCGACCGGCACATCGCAGCCATCCCCGCTTCCCGCACAACAATTTTCCGTAAGATAAGCGAGCATCTCGTTCATCGCCGCAAAATTTGCCGCATAATATACAAATCGACCGTCCTGCCGGTTAACGATCAGTCCGGCATGATTCAATGTCTTGAAATGAAATGACATATTTGCCGGCGATACCTGCAACTTTTCGGCCAGCTGACCTGCCGCCATGCCCTCGGGCCCGCACACCACCAGCAGACGAAAAATCGCCAGGCGCGTGGGTTGAGCCAATGCAGAAAGCGCTGTGACAACCTGAGCAGATTCCATTTTATTTAAATTATTAAACAATTATTAAAATAACTGGCGAAATTAAAACACAAAACTGCCGACAGATCAACATGAAATCCGCCGGCAGACTGCAACCCGATAACGCCGTTTAATTGCCAAACACCCGAAAATACGCAAATCTAATGCCAGAAATAAAAATTTCTATTTCTGGCCGGCAATTGACCAGACCCCGCGTGTCTGCTATAAACGCACACGATACAAATACTGTGGGGCGCGGTGAACTCAGTAGAACTACTTGATATAAATTTGGCAATCGAACCCGATTTACTGAATTTCGTCTGCTTTCTGATGGAAAGCGTGAAGCGCCTTGACGGAAATGCGTTCAGAGCTTCGCTCGCCTGCATGGAATTAAATCAACTTTTGCGCACCGCAGGCGCCTGCTGCGGACTACCCTTCCCGGTCAAAGTGCGACTGCAAAACCATCGTTTGCAGGCACACTGGGGCACCGCCGAGTTTGTACTTGCACAGACGGGCGCCGTAGAACCACATGTGATAGAACAATTGCGCGACTATCTGAGCAAATCCACGGATTCCATCGATCCTGAAATATTGATCCAGCGCAATGAAGCGATGGTGCGCCATTTACACGAGACCCGAATGCGCACTGAACATGAACTGGCCGAACTGGAGGTGAAGTTGCACAACCGCCAGGCGGAATTACAGGTCTCAATGCATCAAGCTGAAACAGATCCGCTCACCGGTTTGCTCAACCGTCGCGCCTTCGATGCCAGACTGAATCAGGCATTTCGCCATACCATGCGGCAAAAAAGTTCGCCGTTATCGCTCATCATGCTGGATCTGGATCACTTCAAAAGCATCAACGATCAGTTTGGCCACCAGTATGGGGATAACTACCTGATCAATATGGCGCAAATTTTGCGCAGTGAAATCCGGGAAGACGTGGACTGCGCCTTTCGTTTCGGCGGAGATGAGTTTGCCATGATGATCCATTCCGATTATGCCACCGCCTGCAACAAAGCGAGACAAGTGATCAGCAAAATGGACGGCAAAGTCAGCATAGGCATAGCAGCCATTGATCAGCACACTCGGGACAATCTCACCCTGAATGAATTTATCCATCTGGCTGACAGCGCATTGTATGAGGCCAAGCGCCGCGGGCGCGGGCGCGTGGTTATCACCCCATGCAACAGAATCGACACGCAGTTGTGCGACTCGATGTGCCCGGTGAAAGAAGCCTGTGTCTGACGTATTCGACAGTGCAATCGATTGCAAACTGCTGTTCAGCAACGCGACGCAAAGCGAAAGCGCTCTGATTTTGCTGCGCTCGAAGCTGAGCGCCATCGCCCAGCGACTGGGCGTCAACCGTCTCAAGCAGGAAAACATGCTGCTGGTCGCATCGGAGCTGGTCAGCAACAACGTAAAACACGCCGCAGGACGCGGCATGGTGCAATTGTGGATGCAGCCCGGGCGCGTACTGGATCTGCTCTCACTGGACTTTGGCCCCGGAATTGCCAACCTTGCAACGGCCGAACAAGATGGCTACTCAACCTCCAGCACGCTGGGCAAAGGCCTGGGCGCCATACGCCGTCTGAGCGATGAATCGTACATCTACACACAACGCGCCGGACATCAAAAAAAATGGACCGGCACGGCGATACTTGCACGCTTTCATCTGGACAAAGACAATCAGGAAACAAATTCCGGTTTTAAATTCGGACTGTATTCGCGCTCCTTGTCCGACGAACGTTACAACGGCGACAGAATCTATCTGAAAAGAAGCGGAAAAACATTACGCTGGCTGCACCTTGACGGATTGGGACACGGCGAAGAGGCGCAGGCGGCAACCGCCGGTCTGGCGACTCATCTGATCCATTGTGAGTCACCGGAAGCCATCTTGGCAACGGTGGATCAGCAGCTGCACAGCACGCGCGGCGCGGTCGCCGTTACCGGCGAAATTGATCTGGCCAAATACAATTTGCGATTGTCAGGGGTGGGCGACATGAGTGCGCATATTTACAATCAGGAGCAGATGCAGCAAATCTCCTTTGCACCCGGCATACTGGGGCGGGAACACCGCTCGTCAAATGTGTTGCAGAGTGATTTTGGGAAAAAACATGTCATCATCACGACCAGTGACGGCATACGCAGAAATTGGGATACCAATAATTTTACAGGTCTGTTCAATCAACATCCGCAGTTGATTGCCTATACCTTGGGTAATATCATGGGGCGAATTTCGGATGATCAGTCGGTTTGCGTTTGTTCAATAGGATAAGGGGGAAATAAATGATGCAGAAAAAAGAAGCCAGTGAAAAACTGACCGCGTTGTTTAACTTGAAAATAGGCAATATTTCCGGGCAACTGGAAGAAACGGGACGGGAATTTTTCTGTTCGGATAACAAACTGATGGATGAGGACGAAGTTGCCGACCTGTCCAGCGAATTCGTCAGCCTGATCACAGGGTTGCTGAGTTCAAAAGAGCCGGGCAAGCGGACAACACCGCAATTTCACGCGATGGAGATGTTTTTCTCGGCATTTTCGCAACGCATGTTGATGCGCGGCGGCAATGTAGAAGACGTGGTGCGTTATGCTCAAAAATTGCAATACAACCTGATTGCCGCACTGGAAAAAGACAGCGGGATTATCTTTACCCAGTCGCGATCGGTGCTGCTGTATTTTGCCCAGCTGTTTGACGAGCTGATCATGGCAATCTTCCACACCTACCTCGGAGAACGCGAAAAAACCCTGAAGGCGCAGGAAGCGGAGTTGCGCGAGACCTCCACCCCGATCACCGAAATATGGGATGGCGTATTGACACTGCCCATCATCGGCACGCTGGATTCCAGCCGAACCATGCTGGTGATGGAAGCATTGCTAAACCGTATCGCCAAGGACCATGCAAGAGCTGTCGTGATGGATCTGACGGGGGTGAAGAACATCGATTCTCAGGTATCGCATCATCTGATACAGATGGTCAGGGCCGTACAACTGATGGGGTCGGATGCCATAATCACCGGCATCCACCCGGAAATAGCGCGCGCCCTGGTCAGCCTGAACATCGATTTGACCGGCGTAACCACCCGGGCAAGCCTGTCTGACGGCCTGAAGGAGGCATTTTCACGCATGGGCATTCAGGTCAGTCACAAGGCTGCCTGATGGCTATTGCAGGCATCCACCTGACGCGTATCGGTCGCGGCAACTTCCTGCTTGAGCCGCTACGCAGTCTGAATATCGGAGGTTGGGAGCAACTGATTCAGGATATTGTGACGGTGTTACAACAAGAACACGCTACCCGCTTATATTACGACCTGAACGACTTGCCCGTCATCGACCCGGTTTATTACGACTGGCTGGACAAGCTGGCGCGCATTTGCCTGACGGCGAACATCAAAATGGTCTGCATCAATATGCAACCGACGGCCGCATTCACCCTGTCAAAGTTTCTCACCGGCAAACCGCTGTTTGAAACGGCGCTGAGTGTCCCATGAGCAGACCTGCCAGCTGGCGCAGCTGTCAAATTAACCGTTTGTCGGTAAAACCCGCTGTTCATCCGTCATATTAAGCCGTTCAGAAGAAATAATTTCCAAGAACCCTGACGAGGTGTTCAGTTTGCTGCATTTGGGTGTTAGACTTCACCCGCTGTAACGCGCAGCCATTAATTCACCCAGCTATTCACGGAGAAAAACACATGAACAGAAAAGAACTGATCGACGCTTTGGCCAACAAAACCGGAAGCACGAAAATTGTCGCGGAACACAATCTCGCCGCACTGATTGAAGTGATAGGCGAAACGCTGGCTGCCGGCGACAGCGTTGCCCTGGTGGGTTTTGGCACATTTGAAGTACGCGAACGCGCTGCGCGCACCGGACGCAATCCGAAAACAGGAGCGGAGTTGAAAATCGCGGCCTCCAAAACGCCTGCTTTCAAGCCAGGCGCAACGCTGAAGGCTGCTGTCAACGGCACAAAGAAGTAAGCGTTCAATGCGCCAGCCGGCAGGCTGGCGCAGCAAATCAAGCTGCTATTCAGAATTACAGATTTCAGATCACGCGCGGCTACGGGAATTTTCGGCGGTAATCTTCGCGAATCTCACGGTTTGCCAGGGCTGAACCTGCTCCCACGTAAAACGCCATTCCCAGTTTTTCTCGGGGCTTCCCGGATAGTTCATGCGGTGCTCGCCCGACAGGCAGAGTATATCCTGCATCGGGAATATGACGGTATTGGCCACAGAAGCCGATAGCGCGACTATCATGTCCCAGGGAACATCGATCTCCTGATGACCGAGATACTCACGGACAAAATCCTTTTCCCTGTCTGAAATGGCATTCCACCAGCCCATCACGGTATCGTTGTCATGCGTGCCGGTATAGGCGACCGTGTTGGCGATGTAGTTATGCGGCAGGAAAGGGTTGGAGTTGTCCTCGCCAAATGCAAACTGCAGGATGCGCATTCCCGGCAGAGAAAACTGGTCGCGAAGTTCAACCACGTCTGGCGTGATCACCCCCAAATCTTCGGCAATGATGGGCAGCTCCGGAAAGGCTTTTTTAAACGCCTCAAAAAGCCCGGCGCCGGGACCCGGCACCCATCTGCCGTTGATTGCCGTTGTTTCACTTGCCGGCACTTCCCAATAACTGACAAAGCCGCGAAAATGATCGATGCGCACCTGATCAAAATTGCTCAGGGCAGCCTGCAAACGTTTTAACCACCAGGCATAGCCTGTTTCTTCATGAACGTCCCAGCGGTAGAGCGGATTGCCCCACAACTGGCCGGTTTTACTGAAGTAATCAGGCGGCACACCGGCCACGACAGCCGGGCAACCCGCCTCATCCAGCTCGAAAAGCTCACGGTGCGCCCACACATCGGCGCTTTGATAGGCAACGAATATCGGCACATCGCCGATCAACCTAACGCCGCGATCGTTGGCATAAGTCTTCAGTTGCACCCATTGCCTGGCGAAACACCATTGGCAGAATTTCCAGAAACTGATTTTTTCGGCACTTTTCGCATCCAGCGACAGCAAGGCCTGTGGCTCCCTGTTTGCCAACGCTGCCGGCCACTGGTTCCAGCGCCGCCCGTCCTGTTGCTCGGAGATGGTCATAAAACGGGCATAATCATCCAGCCATTCGCATTCTGTCAGACAAAAATCGGAATACTCACTGTGCATACCATAGAGATCAGAGGCGAAAAACTGTTTTGCTGCACGGCGCAGCCGTTCCAGCTTAAAAGGAGTCAGCAAGGTATAATCCGCCTTGTCGCGACGAAACTCAGGCAAGGGTATCAAATCCACCGGCGCCAGCCAGCCCTGATAAGCCAGTTCATGAAGATCAATCAGCAGCACATTGCCGGCAAATGCAGAACTGCTCATGTAGGGAGAATTGCCGGGGCCGATTTCGCCCAGCGGCAAAACCTGCCACCAGGTTTGCCCGGCGCCGATCAGCCAGTCGATAAAAAGATAGGCATTGGCGCCCAGATCACCCGCACCGAATGGGCCAGGCAGCGAAGTTGGATGAAGCAGGATGCCACTGGCACGCTCATTTATCATAGATACTTGATTTTATTTATTATTTTACCACAAAGATATTCAAGTTATTCGGTTGCGCGGCGCATCGCTCCATCCACCTCGGTTTCTACCAGCGAACCCCGGCTGACCGGATCGGACAGACTGAGCGGCGCGGGCAATTTCAGCAAACGATACAACTCGGTCAGGTTGTGTCGATACAGACGATCAAAGCTGGCAACCGAATTTGCAGGATTGTAATCGCCGAACCACCAGAACCAGTCCGAACTTTCGCAGGAACACAGTTGTTTGTCGGCCGCTTCCCGTTCCGCCGCACTCAGACGCTTGCTGCTCATGACCAGATCATAACTTTGCTTGGCGGCGCACAACAAATCCCAGGCGCGATTCTTGTCTTCGCAGCCTATCCAGGTGGAAAAGTTGCCATATACCCAGCTGCCCGCCGCTATGGTCGGCAAACTGCCGGGTTTTGCACCGCGCAGCGGGTCGGATTCAAGAAAATCGCTATAGGTGCAGGTAGTAATCGCGGCATGCGCCTCCAGCTGCGCATACAACTCGTCAAGGAAATAAAAACCATTATAAGGATAATATTCCCAGGCATTTTCGCCATCCAGAATCACGCTGACCACAGGCGTTTCATCTTCCGGCGCCTGGAGGGATATTGCATCCAATTGAGCGATAAAATGAGTTGCAGCATCCTTGCCGTGCCAGCGCGAGTATTCAAAGCCGATCAAGTCCGACAAGTGGTCATCGCGAAAGAAACACAACATGCCGTCCGCCCCGGTTTCCAGCGTATAAGGGCGATACAAATACCGGCCACGCTCGGGAACCTCCAGATTGGAACGGCGCAAGCTGTTAACCAGCACGCCCTCGCCGCTGGCGGCCCAGCCGCACCCTTCCTCGGCAAATACCTGCAGTGTCTCCACGGAAATCGAACCTTCAGCCGGCCACATGCCTTTTGGCTCTGCGCCGAACCTTGCCTTATGGCTCAGCTTTGCCAGTTGTATGTGTTTGGAAACGCGCAAACGACCTTTCGGATAATGCAGCGATTTGGGCATCGGCGCATCCGGCATGGCTTCCCTGGCACTGGCAAAATCGATCAACAGGGGCGCCAACGGATGGTAATGCGGAGTCGCCGATATTTCGATTTGTCCTGCATCGGCCAGCTTCCGGTAGCGCGGAATAATGTTGCTGGTCAATTCACCGATCAGTTCAAACAGCTGTTTGCGATCTGCGTAACTGAAACCCTCGGCCTTGCTCATTAAACGCGTAACCAGCTCGCTATCGCGTCGCACGCTCTCACCGCACCAGGCCAGGTGATACCAGGTCAGCAAGTCGGCCATGTACTGCCCCGACAGGTAGGACAATCCATATTCTCCGTCGGTTTGTAAAAGTTGAAACAAATCCCACAGGCGTTTGTAGGCCGGAAAAGGCGCTATCATTTTGGTATGGCTGCTGCGAAAACAGGAATTGAGCGCCAGCAGCCGTTCTTCCGGGGTGAAATCACCGGTATTCTGGTGTGCCAGCAGGCGCAACAGCGGATCGCGTATCTTCCCTGTGGCGAACTGATCGGTGTAATCCTCCAGCTGGTCAAGCAGGACAGGCACAAAGTTGAGCACCACGCGCACCCGGGGGTGCCGCTCAAGATGATAGGCCATGTCTGTGTAGTCTTTCATGGCGTGCAAATAGACCCATGGCAGGACGAAATCGCCACTGGCATAATCACGATAATCCGGCTGATGCATATGCCAGAGAAAAACAAGATCCAGGGATTTAGTCATATCAATGAACTCCGCCGTTAGGCGGCGGGTAAGGTTAATTAGCGGATGCTGTGGTTGATCTGGCCCAGCATTTCTGCTGTGATAAGCGTGATTCCATTCGGGCTGACATGAAAATGTTTGCGGTCTTTTTCTATATCGACACCGACTTCCAATCCGTCAGGAATCTTGCAGTTCTTGTCCACAATGACGCGTTTCAGGGTGACGTGACGACCGACATCCACATCAGGCAGCAACACCGAGTCCTCGATGGAGGAATAACTGTTTACGCGCACATCGGAGAACAGCAGTGAACGCTTAACCACTGAGCCGCTGACGATACAGCCGCCGGACACCAGCGAGTCTATCGCCATGCCGCGACGTTCAGGTTCGTCGAACACAAATTTGGCCGGCGGCAATTGCTCCTGATAGGTCCAGATTGGCCATTCCTGATCATACATATTCAGATCGGGAATCACTTTGGTCATTTCCATGCTGGCTTCCCAATAGGAATCGATGGTTCCCACATCGCGCCAGTACGGCGTCTTGTCGGCGCCCATGCCGACGCAACTTTGATCGAAACTTTGTGCAAATACACGATAGTTGGCAACCATATGCGGAATCAAGTCCTTGCCGAAATCATGACTGGATTTCGGGCTGTCGGCGTCCCTGATCAATTGTTCAATCAGGAATCGGGTATTGAATACATAGATACCCATGCTGGCCAGCGATTTTTCCGGATGACCAGGGATGGAAGGCGGATTTTCGGGCTTCTCGACAAATTCGACCACGCGTGAATCTTCCCCTATACCCATCACACCGAACGCATATGCATCCTCGACCGGCACTTCCAGGCATGCCACCGTCATGTCGGCCTTCTTTTCCACGTGAAAAGCCAGCAGTTTGCCGTAGTCCATCTTATAGATATGATCGCCCGCCAGTATCACGACAAAATCGCATTTCGATGCGCGAATGATATCCAGATTCTGGAATACCGCATCGGCGGTGCCGCGATACCATTGATCTTCGCTGACACGCTGTTGAGCCGGCAGCAAGTCGAGATATTCGCCAAATTGCCCGTTCAGGAAAGACCAGCCGCGCTGGATGTGCTGGATCAGGCTGTGAGATTTGTATTGTGTCGCCACACCGATGCGGCGTATGCCGGAGTTGACGCAATTGGAGAGTACGAAATCGATGATGCGGAACTTGCCGCCGAACGGAACGGCCGGTTTGGCCCGCCAACTGGTCAACTCATGCAAACGACTGCCTCGACCGCCGGCCAGCACCATTGCGTAAGTGCTTTTGGTTAAACGACTGACAAAACGCGGTTCAGGATCGCCTGCTGCAACGTGGTATTTTTTTCTCAGATAACCCAATTCGACATTCATGTCCTCTGCTCCTCAGCAATATATACCCCGATTGACGCTGTCATTATCGTTTACAATTACGGCACGACACAAGAACTAAAGAGGGTAAAAAGTGGATACACTAATTAAATCTTTGTTACAAACCAGACTCCATGATCCGTTTGCCCTGCTTGGTTTGCATCGCGAAGATGGCGAGTGGGTCGTGCGTTTTTTTGACCCCCATGCCACACAAGTTGCATTGAGAGGCAGCGACGAACCTTTCAAGAAAGCGCACCCCGGCGGCCTGTTCGAGTGGCGCTGTGAAAGCGAACCTGAACGACCCTATCGTTTGCGCGTCCATCACGGGTTGTCATCCTCTGAGATATTCGACCCCTACCAATTCCCCGCTCATATTTCTGAACAGGATTTATTCCTGTTCGGTGAAGGCCGTCTCCACCAGGGTTACCGCATGCTGGGTTCCCACGCCGTTGAAATTGCAGGCGTTAAAGGTGTGCGCTTCGCCGTCTGGGCACCCAATGCCGAACGCGTCAGCGTGGTGGGCGAGTTCAACAACTGGGACGGCAGACTGCATCCGATGCGTCTGCACGGATCCTCAGGCGTATGGGAAATTTTCATCCCGGAGATTGCGCAACACGCGCTGTATCGCTATGAAATCCGCAACCGGGAATCCGGCAACATACTGACCAAGACCGACCCCTACGCGCAAGGCTACGAATCGCGCCCCGGCACGGCATCCCTTGCGGCTCCCCCTCACCAACACCGCTGGCAGGATGATGCCTGGATGCAAAAACGAGGTGAGTGGGACTGGTTGCATAGCCCGATCAACATCTACGAAATACATCCCGGCTCCTGGAAACGCCATCCGGACGGCAGATTCTACAGCTACAGCGAACTGGCCACCGATCTGGTGCCCTACGTCAAGAGCATGGGCTACACGCACATCGAATTCATGCCGGTGACCGAACATCCGCTGGATGAATCGTGGGGCTATCAATGTACCGGCTATTTTGCTCCGACCAGCCGCTTTGGCTCGCCCGACGAATTGCGCCATCTGGTCGACACTTGTCACCAGGCCGATATCGGCGTGATTCTGGACTGGGTACCCGCGCACTTCCCTCAGGACAGCTGGGCGCTGGCGCGCTTTGACGGAACGGCCCTGTATGAACACGAGGATCCGCGTCTGGGTTTTCATCAGGACTGGGGCACCCATATTTTCAATTTTGGCCGCAACGAAGTTAAATCCTTTCTGATGTCCAGCGCGCATTACTGGCTGTCCGAGTTCCATTTTGACGGGCTGCGCGTGGATGCGGTCGCCTCCATGCTGTATCTGGATTACTCGCGCAAGGCTGGAGAATGGATACCAAACAAATACGGCGGCCGCGAGAACCTCGAAGCCGTTGATTTTCTGCGCGAAATGAACATCATGGTGCACGACGAGTTTCCGGGGGCGCTGACCATGGCCGAGGAATCCACCGCATGGCCCGGCGTTTCGCGTCCGGTGTATCTGGGTGGTCTGGGTTTCTCGATGAAATGGAACATGGGCTGGATGAATGACACGCTCGCCTATTTTGAACACGATCCGGTACACCGCAGATACCATCACAACCAGCTCACCTTCGGGCAGATCTATGCCTACAGCGAAAATTTCGTGATGCCGTTCTCGCATGACGAGGTCGTGCACGGCAAAGGCTCGCTGTTATCCAAAATGCCGGGGGACGCCTGGCAGAAGTTTGCCAACCTGCGCCTGCTGCTGACCTATCAGATGACCAGTCCCGGCAAAAAACTCAATTTCATGGGCAACGAAATCGCTCAGGGGCGCGAGTGGCAATCGAAGTGGGAGCTGGAATGGTGGCAGCTGGGCGAAGAATTTCATCGCGGCATACAAAATTTGACGCACGACCTTAACCAACTCTATCGCAGCTTGCCCGCCCTGCATGAGCTGGATTTTCAGTCTGAAGGCTTTTCCTGGATAGACTGCAACGATGCGGAAAAATCGGTGCTGTCCTATCAGCGCCGTGCACGCAACGGATCGACCGCAATCGTCACGCTGAATCTGACACCGTTGCCGCGCAAACACTATCGCATCGGCCTGCCTGAACCCGTAAAATACCGCGAAGTGCTGAACAGCGATTCCGCTCATTACGCGGGAAGCAATCTAGGCAATGCGGGTCTGATCGAGGCCGAAGCCATCCCCTGGATGGGCCTGCCCTATTCTGCCGAAATCGAGCTGCCTCCGCTGGCCGGTGTCATTCTGGTGCCCGAGGCATAGGGCACTCATTTCCTCCTCAGCATTCGTTAAATTTGATTTGGAATAGTCGCTATGTCAAAACTCACTCTATCCACCGCATGGCAGGCCCTGACTGCGCATTACGAGTCCATGAAAGCGCGTCACATGCGTCAGCTGTTTCAGGACGATCCGGCGCGCATCGAGAAATTTTCGATAAAAGCGGGCAATCTGTTGCTCGATTATTCAAAGAACCGCATCACCGATGAAACCCGGCAACTGCTCATCGGGCTTGCCGAACAGGCCGGGTTGCCCGCTTTTATGGAGCGCATGTTCACCGGCGACAAAATCAACACCACTGAAAATCGCGCCGTGCTGCACACTGCATTGCGCAACCGTTCGGATAAACCTGTTTTCGTTGACGGCACGGACGTCATGCCGGACGTCAGACGAGTGCTGGGATTGATGCGGAAATTTTCTGACAGCGTCCGCAGCGGCCGTCATGTCGGATACACGGGGCAGCTCATCACCGACATCGTCAACATCGGCATCGGCGGTTCCGATCTTGGCCCCCTGATGGTATGCGAGGCGCTCAAACCCTATGCAAGCTCGAATCTGCGCGCCCACTTTGTCTCCAACGTGGATGCCACGCACCTTGCGGAGACACTGAAAAACCTGAATGCCCAAACCACGCTGTTCATCGTCAGCTCCAAGACCTTCACCACCCTGGAGACGCTGACCAATGCGCGCTCTGCAAGAGCCTGGCTGATCGCTCATCTGAAAGATGAAGCTGCCGTTGCGAAACACTTTGCCGCCGTCTCGACCAATCTGGCTGCAACAGCCGAATTTGGCATCAATCCGGATAATGTGTTCGAGTTCTGGGACTGGGTGGGCGGCCGCTATTCGCTGTGGTCGGCCATCGGCCTGCCCATCGCACTGTACATCGGGATGGACAGATTCGAGGAATTGCTGTCGGGCGCGCATGAAATGGATGAACATTTTCGCCATGCGCCTTTGGCGCAGAACATGCCGGTAATCATGGGCATGCTGGGCGTGTGGTATGGCAATTTCTTCGGTGCTGCCTCCAATGCAGTGCTGCCTTACGACCAGTATCTGCATCGTTTCGCCGCCTATCTGCAACAACTGGAGATGGAGAGCAACGGCAAATCTGTGGATCGCGACGGCCAAAAAGTTGATTATGATACCGGCATGCTGGTATGGGGTGAGTCCGGCACCAACGGCCAGCACGCCTTCTACCAGCTGATACATCAGGGTACCCGCATGATTCCGGCGGATTTTCTGGCCCCCCTGCACAGCCAGAATCCTTTAGGCAATCATCACGCCATCCTGCTCGCCAACTGTTTCGCGCAGACCGAAGCACTGATGATAGGCAAAACACAGGATGAGGCGCAGGCGGAACTGACGGCTCTTGGCATACGTGGCGAACAGCTGCAAGCCTTGCTGCCGCACAAGCTATTCTCCGGCAACAAACCCACCAACACCCTGCTGTTCGACCGTCTCGACCCGCACACGCTGGGCATGTTGGTTGCACTTTATGAACACAAGGTATTCGTGCAAGGCATCGTATGGAACATCAACTCCTTCGATCAGTGGGGTGTGGAACTGGGCAAACAGCTGGCCGGGCGCATCCTGCCGGAATTGCTCGATGAGTCAGTCAAATCGAACCATGACCAGTCGACCAACAGCCTGATCGAGTATTACCGCCGGCAACAAACACCCGGCTGACTCGCTTTCGGACGGCAGGCGCCGGATGCCTGAAACTACCCGCATAAAGATTACGCCAGGGTCTTGGCACAAAAGCATCCTTGAAGCGCCTCGCTACCGACTGCTCAATTTCGTTCTGGGCAGCCAGAATTTATTATCCTGATTTTCTTCCTCAGCCACATAAATACTGTCGCCCTCCTTCGGGTTAAAAATGACCATCACGTTCAAATGGCCTACCCCTCTGTAGCACTTGGATAAAGCCTCGTAAAAAGATACAACGCCCGCCTTCGCCCTGTATTGATCAAGAAATAATCGCTCCTTGCCCTGAACCTCCGGCTCGCCGGTTTGAGCGGATAGTTTGGGCGGGATTCCCGCAAAACTCGCCTGCGCACGCATCACGCTCAAAACATGGTTTGCATAATCGGACAATTCGCCACTCTTGCAGGTGTAGTAGGGTTCCTGCTGCAAGGGTAAAGTGACTGCGCGTGTCCCACCCGGGCAGGCTGAAGTCTGGCAGGTTTGTGCAGGGGCTGCGTCAACATTTGCGTCGATTTTCCTGGAATTGCTTATCACCAGAGTGAGCGTCAAAAAACCCAGCAAGAGCAGCCCTATGACTGCACTCCTGATATCCTTTGCGTTGAAACTGACCTGAGTATCCCGTGCTATCACAGCGCCACAATATGGACACGACTTGGCCCCTGCTGAAAAAATTTTGTCGCATTTCTTGCAGACGGTTAAAGGCATCTCGTTAGCCCTTCTGCCATGCGGGTTTCACATTAATATCAGCGGCGTTAAAGATCTTCCGCATAGGGGCGACTCGGATACTGAAAGGGCACCGGCCCGTCGGGCTCAGCGTGGATGAACTGATGCACGAACGGATCACTGGACTCAAGCATTTCAGCTGCCTCTCCTTGCGCCACCACCACCCCGTCATGGATGAAATACACGTAATCGGCAATTTTGAGTGACTCGGACATATCGTAGGTGACCACCACCGAGGTGACGCCCAATGCGTCGTTCAATTTCCGGATCAGGTTGGCGATGATATTGAGCGAGATCGGGTCGAGTCCGGCGAAAGGTTCATCGTAGATGATCAGCGTAGGATCGAGCGCTATGGCCCTGGCCAGCGCCACACGGCGCTCCATGCCGCCCGACAGGTCTTTGGGCATCAGACCCTGTGCGCCACGCAGGCCCACTGCCTGAAGCTTCATCAGCACCAGATCGCGTATCATCTCCTCCGACAGGTCGGTATGCTCACGCATCGGAAAGGCCAGATTGTCATACACCGTCAAATCGGTGAACAGTCCGCTTACCTGAAACATCATGCCCATTTCACGGCGCATCGCATACAGCTCGTCTGTATCCAGCTCATGAATCACTTTTCCCAGCACCTTGACGCTGCCGCTCGACGGTTTGAGTTGCCCGCCAAAATGATGCAACAAGGTGCTTTTGCCACATCCGCTCACCCCGAGTATCGCCACCACTTTACCGTGCGGGATGGTGAGATTGATACCCTTGAGCACCTGTCGTTCGCCATAGGCAAAATGCAGATTGCTGACCTCGACCAGATTTTCCGTTGATTGCTTCAATTTATTTTCCTGTGACTTAACGCAGCGTCGAATGTTATCATTTTTCGCCTCTAAGGGCGTATCGCCATACGCCCCTATCTTCGATCAGGGCATTCATGACTTCATGCGCACAAAAAATTCTCCATGACGTTTTCGGCTACGCCCGCTTTCGCGGCGAGCAACAGGCCATCGTCGAACAAATTGCAGACGGCGGCGATGCGCTGGTACTGATGCCGACCGGGGGCGGCAAATCGCTGTGTTACCAGATTCCCGCGCTGCTAAGGCCGGGGGTGGGGATCGTGGTATCGCCGCTGATCGCGCTGATGCAGGATCAGGTCGATGCGCTAAGGCAGCTCGGCGTAAAAGCGGCCTACCTGAATTCCAGCCTGTCCGCCGACGACGCCCGCGAGGTGCAAAGCCGATTGCTGCGCGGCGAACTCGATTTGCTCTATGTAGCGCCCGAACGTTTGCTCAATGCCGGATTTTTGGCCCTGCTTGAGCGTTCGTCACTCGCGTTATTTGCCATCGACGAGGCGCATTGCGTCTCGCAATGGGGGCATGACTTCCGTCCGGAATATCGGGAACTGACCATATTGCATGAGCGCTTCCCCGCAGTTCCACGCATCGCACTGACCGCCACCGCGGATGCGCCGACCCGTCGGGAGATCATCGAAAGGCTGTCGCTGGAAAGCGCGCGCGCGTTCGTTTCCAGCTTCGATCGACCGAACATCCGTTATCGTGTCACGAATAAGGTCTCGGCGCTCAATCAGCTGCAAGATTTTATTGACAAGGAACATGCGAACGACGCAGGCATCGTGTATTGCCTGTCGCGCCGTCGCGTCGATGAAACGGCGGCCAGGTTAAAAGAGTTCGGTTGGGATGCGCTGCCCTATCATGCAGGCCTGGATGCCGCGACGCGCGCCGCCAACCAGAGCCGTTTCCTGCGCGAGGAAGGCGTAATCATGGTCGCCACAGTCGCATTCGGCATGGGCATAGACAAGCCCAACGTGCGTTTTGTGGCTCATCTCGACCTGCCCAAGAGCATGGAAGGCTATTATCAGGAAACCGGGCGCGCCGGGCGCGACGGCCTGCCTGCCGATGCCTGGATGGCCTACGGCCTGGGCGACGTGGTATCGATGCGGCAGATGCTGATGTCAGGCGAAGCGCCGGAGGAGCGCAAGCGCGTGGAGTTGCAAAAACTCGATGCACTGCTGGGCTTTTGCGAATCAACCGCCTGCCGCCATCAGACCATCCTGCGCTATTTTGGTGAGGAGCATCCCGGCAACTGCGGACAGTGCGACAACTGCCTCGAACCGGTTGATACCTGGGACGCAACCCAAGCTGCGCAGATGGCTCTGTCCTGTGTATATCGCACCGGACAGCGCTTCGGCGTCGGCCATCTGATCGATGTGCTGCTGGGCAAAGTCACAGTGAAAATCGAACAATTCAATCACCAGCAATTGTCCACCTTCGGCATCGGTCGGGAATTAACGCAGCAGCAATGGAGCAGCGTATTCCGTCAGCTGATCGCAGGCGGATATCTGGAGGCGGACATCGAAGCCTATGGCGGGCTGCGTCTGACTGAGGCCGCCCGCCCGGTTTTAAGGAGCGAACAAGCCATATCGCTGCGTCGCGATGCAGAACCTGCAAAACGAAAATCCGTTCGCACCGAGCGCGCAGGCAAATCGCGGGAACCGTTCAGCGGAGCCGATGAAGATCGTCTGTGGCTGGCCCTCAAGGCATGTCGAATGGCCCTGGCGCGTGAACAGGGGGTACCGCCCTATGTGATTTTTCACGACAGCACTTTGCTGGAAATGCACGATCGGCGACCCGCCAGCCTTGCCGAACTATCTCGCATCAGCGGCGTCGGGCAGGGAAAACTGGCTCGCTATGGTGACGATTTCCTTAAAGTGATTGAAGAGAATTTTTAAAAGATTGTAGCTCCATGATCAGCAACTAAAGCGCCGCCGAGATTTCCCTGAAGCTGTTCAACCCAGCCTCAAGGTTTTCAATAATCTCCAGCGCCAGTTCATCCGGCTCGGGCAGGTTATCCAGATCGGCCAGGCTCTTATCCTTCAGCCAGAAAATATCCAGACTGGTCTTGTCGCGCGCGATGATCTGCTCATAGCTGTATTTGCGCCAGCGGCCTTCCGGATTTGTCGCCTCGTTCCAGCTATCCGTGCGATCATGGCGATTCTGCGGATTGTAGTTGGCGATGAATTCCTGCAAATCCTCGAAGCGCAGCGGCTTCTTTTTCAGCGTGTGGTGAACATTGGTGCGGTAATCAAAAAACCAGATTTCCTTTGTCCACGGCTCTTTGCTTGCCGCATGGTTATCAAAGAACAGTACATTCGCCTTCACGCCGTTGGCATAGAAAATGCCGGTAGGCAGGCGCAGGATGGTGTGCAGGTCGGTGGTTTCCAGCAGCTTTTTGCGTACCGTCTCGCCAGCGCCCCCTTCGAACAAAACATTGTCCGGCACGACTACCGCCGCGCGCCCGGTGCTTTTCATCATGCTGCGGATATGCTGCACGAAGTTGAGCTGTTTGTTTGACGTGGTCGCCCAGAAATCCTGGCGGTTGTAGGTCAGATCATCCTTTTCCTGTTCGCCTTCCTCGTTGGTGAAGCTCATCGCACTCTTCTTGCCGAAGGGCGGATTCGCCAGCACGTAATCGTAGGTCATGGGTGATGCGGCCACCAGCGCATCGTTCGGCGACACCATGCTGATCCCGTCGATCTCGCCGATGTTGTGCAGGAACATATTCATCAGGGCCAGACGGCGCGTGCCTGCCACGATCTCATTGCCAAAGAACGTCTCGTGCTTGAGAAACGCCTTCTGCGTCTTGTCCAGCTTGTGGGCTGTCACCAGATAATCATAGGCCGCCAGAAAGAACCCGCCCGTGCCGCAGGCAGGGTCGGCAATGGTTTTGGAAGGTTCAGGCCGCATGCATTCCACCATCGCGCGGATCAGCGCGCGCGGCGTAAAGTATTGCCCCGCACCGGACTTGGTATCTTCAGCGTTTCGTTCCAGCAATCCCTCGTAGATGTCGCCCTTCACATCCGCGCCCATCGTCACCCAGCTCGTTTCATTCACCATATCGATCAGCCGATACAGCTTGGCCGGATCCTGAATCTTGTTTTGCGCCTTGGTGAAAATCGTCCCCAGCATCCCCGACTTCTTGCCCAGCTCCATCAGCAGCGTCACATAATACACTTCCAGCTCTGCCCCGCGTTTCGCTTTCAGACTTTGCCAATTGTATTCGGCAGGTATGCCCACTTTGCGGTTATACGGCGGCTGGCTGTACTCGTCCGCCATTTTCAGGAAGATCAGATAAGTCAGTTGCTCCAGATAGTCGCCATACCCCACCCCGTCGTCGCGCAACGTGGTGCAGAAACTCCAGACTTTTGAAACGATCGATGCGGTTGCGTTCATGCTTTAACCTTCAGTTAATTTCTTCTTAGTCGGGGGTAAATAATTTTCTGCCGAAACGACCCGCCTGCCTGTCTTGCCTTCCAGCTCAAGCCGCGCTTTTTTGGCGATCCCGCCGCCTGTTTTCGCCGCGTCCTCATTCTCATTCATGCCAGTGGCATCCATGCTCTCCGCGATCTGACGAGTGGAAAGCTCCGCCAGTGCGGTAAAAATCAATTCAGCTTCGCTCATGTGATCGCGCAGGTTTTGCGACTTCAGGCCCTTCATTTCCTTGTGCGCTTTTACGCCCACTTCAGCCCATTCCTGATGAATGATGTTGGTGAGGATCGCATATTCCTCACCCGCCTTGATGTCGTGCTCTTTCCAGTAATCGGTCAGCTTGTTTCGCGTCTCTTGGCCGGTCATGCGCTGCTGTATCCACTTGTCGCTTCGCCCGTGCTTTTTCCAGGTCTCACGGGCACGATCCAAAGAACGGGCGGGGTCAGCCATCTCCTGCATCCGCTCGTAGCCCACCTTTGCCAGCCACAACTTGATCGGCTCTGCCTTTGGGCTGGGCACAGACTGCACCAGACGCAGCAAGGTTTCGGCAGTGGCGACATCGGTCAGGTAATTTTTGCCGTCAGCAGCAGGCAATTTCAGTCGGTGACAATTTGTCACCGACTGACTGCCTTCCTTGCCCAGCCGCTCTTTCAGCTTATTCCAGTATTTGCGCGCCGTCTGGTAATCCGGCTGCTGGGTCAACACCTGCACAATATCCACCACCGAAAACCACCACACTTCTGTTTTTTCGTCGTACACGCGGCGGATTTGATGTTCTTCAAAAATAGCTGGCTGCATGATCAGGACTCCTTGTTCATGTGAACCCCCCGCCTCTACGTGACTGCCCCCCTTTGGCAAAGGGGGGTTGGGGGGATTTTGCACGCTCCGCTTTGATGCGCGCCAGCAATTCCGATGCAGGTTCGTCGCGCGGATCTTGCGGCACCAGTTGCCCCGAAAATGCTTTCTTCAGGATGGATTGGCGCAGGGCTTCGGCTTGCTGCAATGAGGTGGCGATGGTTTGTTCGAGTTGGTCCACTTCTGAGAGTCGAGATTCAATTTCAGCGATTATGACTTGTTGCTCTGCAACACCACATACCGGGACAACCACGTCCTTTAGTTGCGTAGTATTAATACGTGGCCTGCCAACTCCATGAATTAGAGATTCGAGCTGCTTGTACACATGCCTCGTTGATAAAAACAGCACAGCATAAACATTACTCAATGTCTCGCCATGGCAACGCACGCAAAAGCAGTCCGCTTTATTGATTGCCTTTGTAATGCTTGGTGGCACTAAAGCGACGCGCACATTTTCAATGATGAACGACGAGAAAACGATGTCCCCGGTTGTTACTGTATGCCGTTTTAGTAATTCGTATTTCTCTTCTGTAACGTATGACTCTTTTTCTTCGATAAACTTCAGCGCACCAATATTCTCAAGGCGAATAACTCGCACACCGCTATCAACATAATCACTGCTTTTAAGGTTCGAGCCAAACGGGCCATCTGAAATTTCTGTATTCGTATTCCCAAGGCGTGTCCAAGCCCAACCCTCCGGCAGTTCAGGCAACACAGCCAGTTCTTCGGCGGTCAGCGGTGGCAAGGTTTTCGGGGTTTTGGGTTTGCTGCCTTGTTTGCCGGAGGTTTCCCAGTCGGCGAGTTGTTGCTGATAGCGTTGCGCACGCTCCTGCCGGATGCGCTTCAGCAAGGCATCGGCAGTTTCGAGTTTGGCCTGATTCTCGGCACGCCACTGCGCGGTGAGCTTGCCCTCGAAGGCGTGTTTCAGCAGCGCCTGGCGATACACCTTGAGCTGTGCGCGGGCAGTCTTCAGGCTTTCAATGCCCTTGTCCAGCTCCGAAAATAGCTCCTCGATTTTCCCAACAACAAGACGTTGGGATAAGTAAGAAGGAAGAAAAAAAGCGAAGGAAGAAATATCCTTGGGGCGCACTGCTGGATAAAGTGCACCTTGTACACACAAGCACATTTCTTCAATGAACTCTCGTGTTTGCACCAAATAAAACAAGAATTTTGGTTCAACCCACTTGGAGCGTAATACATGAAATCCTGTCGAGCCAATTGCAGCGTGAAATTCAGGAGTTACCATCGCCACTGCATTCAGATTTGGCCGCGTCATTGAAACAAGGACATCACCGCTTTGAAGCTCTTGCTTTGCACGACTTGGAGCAATCGCTGACTGAACAACATTTGCTGCCGAGATGATTTTCTTTTCACGATCTATACTGCTTATGTCAACATAAACAAATTCGCTGCCGACTGGTCCACTCCGATTTACAATTTCACCGGTTACCTCTCCCAACGTCACCCATTCATCCTTCATCCTTCCTATTTCTTCCTTGCCATTTCTCATCCTTCTTACTTTTTCAGTTTCCTCCCTCATCCTTCTACCTTCTTCCTTCCATTCTCCCTTGCTTTTTTGATGATCGTAACAAAAATAGCGATAAGCTCATTCGTTTCGTTTTTCAAATCTATCAGCCGTGACACTTCAACAATGCCGCTCTCTTCCAACAGTTCCAACCAATAAGCCGTTTCTTCGAGTTCTTTGAGGCAATCACCAGCCTTGGCAGCAAACTCAGCACGACTACGACCTCGATATGCCTCACGGTAATTGGCACCGACAGATGTGCCAGAGCGCAACACCTGTTTTCCCAACACCTGCGCTTCCGTTGTCTTGGGCAATGCAGTGAACATTCGGACGATACGAAGCGCAAACGCTTTTGTCCGCAATCGCAAATCATTGGCTGAATTTTCTTCCTTCATCATTCTGCCTTCTTCATTCTTCCGCCTTCTTCCTTGCTCACGCGATTTCCCAATCTTCCATGCGCAATCCCGCCACCCGGCCAAATTCTCCGGTATTGCGGGTAATCAACGTAACGTCGTGGGCGCGGGCGATGGCGGCAATCAGAGTGTCATTCGGGCCGATGGGCTTGCCCTGGGTCAGCAGGTCGGCGTGGATTTGCCCGTAGTGCTCCGCGCATTCGTCATCGAAAGGCAGGCTTCGCAGCGGTGCGAAAAAGGCTTTGAGCAATTGCAGATTGGCCTCCCTCCGCTGGCTGCGCCGCGCGCCATAAAGCAGCTCTGCCTTGACCATGCTGCACAGGACAATGTCGGCAGGATGATGGCGTCTGAAGTTGTTGATGACCTGAGATTGGCTTTCGTTGAGCAGGTGTATGCAAACATTAGTGTCGAGCAGATAGATCATTTAAGCTCAAGCCGTTTTTCGTACTCACCTTGTGGCAAGCGCTCCAGAGGTTCGCCTTCCCACTTGCCGAACAGGTCGAAATATCCTTCCGGCCAGCCGGCGTTATTGACGGTATCACGCTTGACCAGTTCGGCCAGATAGCGCGAAAGGCTCAACCCTGATTGAGCTGCCTTTTGCTGCGCTTGCCGTGCAATATCTTCGGGAACATAACAATGCAGTTGGGCCATGAAAATCTCCTCGTATATGTGCTATATGTGGATTGTAGCAGATCAGGCGACAAGCACTTCATTCAGTTCATCCAGCAGCGGTTCCAACTTTGCGCCGGACAACTGACACATCTTGCCTAACCCACCCTGGCTATCGAACGGCGACACCTCCAAATCGTCGCACTCGATATGGAAGGAATTGGCGACGTGATCGCGGATCATTTGCAGCCAGTTCATTTTTGCTTTGTTGATCATTCTTTTTTCATCCATGTTGCAAATTCTAATGGCCGCAAACCAAAGCGGATGGCGTTACCCGCGTGCAGGGTCTGAAATTCCGTTTGTACCAATTCGACAAAGCGCGGCTGATCTTCTTGAGTTACCGTTATTGGCATGGCGGTACGTATAGTTGTTGCGTTGATCGTTTGTCCACTGCGCACGATGGTGCGGACTGTTTCGGCGAGTTCGTTGCGATAGCGCAGGCGGAAAGTGTCCGGTGGCACGAGCTGTTGTTGCACTGCGACGTATTGCTGACAGGAGCGTTCATATGCCCAGACGAATACATCTCGCAACAGTTCAATACGATTGAGTTCATACACGCCGAGCATTGCATCCACATAGGCTTGTTGCGGCACGTCGATAAACGAAAGCGGGCAGAGGTTGCGCTGGATAAGCGGGATATTGGCGGCCAGACGTGAAACGCACTTGTTCACGTCTTCAAAAGGTTGCAGGTAAGGCAAATGCACCATCATGAAAAAAGACTGTTCGAATGGGTCTTGGATTTCTGCCGCCATGCTAATGACGATGTTGAACAACTCTTCCAGACGTTGCGGCATAGCGATGGGCAGGTAAACGCTGCCGCCGATTTCTACTGGTCGGTTGCGAATACGGCCACAGGTGAGCGGGTCAGGCATCAGACCGTCAGAAAGAAAGGCGTGTAAGGCGATGATGGTTTCAGGGTTAACGCCTGCATGTTCTGCATCACGGACCAGAAATTCAATGGCCGACTTATGATTCAGAATCATTTGGGTTTCCATCGCATCCTTGCCTTCGGCCGCTTGGCCAAACTCGATTAAACGTTCGGTATCAAGGCGGCTATAGGTATTGCCTTCCAGCTTGGATGATGCCCACGAGAGGTCAATCAGCAAGCGGTTCAGAATGTCGCGGGCGAAAGTGCCTGCCGGTGTTTGCTCGGCGGATGAGCGCCCCAGGCTATGCAGCTGGGTACGCAATGACTCTGGCAGGTAAGCCGTTTGGTTGGGACGGTATTGCTCCAAAAATCCGATTTGATAACTGACCGGACTGCGCTGCTGGCGCGGTTGGCGCACGTAGGTTTTTATTTCTTCGCCTTCGAGGGAGACGGGGACATAGACCTCGCCCGTTGCCTGGACGGTTGCAGATTCGAGTACAACATTCACCGTGCCCGTAATTGGTGCTAGCCGATATTTGATTGAGCGTCTGTCGCCATCGGTTTGAATTCGTTTTTGTTCGACCAAAGATGCCAAGCGACGTTGTAGGGTACGGCGAGGAATGTTTCCCCCCGCTAGTCGCAAAAGCGCTTCCATGCCGATGCCATCGGGATATTGACCGACGAGGTCAACAATCTGTTCGAGTTCTTTAGCAGAAACTACTTTAGGCATGGCATTCACTTTTTGTGGCGCGGAAGGCAGTATCGCGCCAATTTATTTGGCGCGCAACAGTTATCGCGCCATTTAATTTTGTTGAGTTTAAGCCACCAGCACTTCATTCAGTTCATCCAGCAGCGGTTCCAGCTTTGCGCCGAACAACTGGTACATCTTGCCTAATCCACCCTGGCTATCGAACGGCGACATTTCCAGATCGTCGTGATCGATATGAAACGAAGTGGCGACGTGGTCGCGGATCATACGCAGCCAGTCCATTTGCTGCTCGTTGAATTTCTCAGCTCCGCCCGAGTGGTGCTTCATGATCCAGTTGCGGAAATTGCGCCGCACCACCCCGTCAAAATCGGACAACATCTGGTCCATGCCGCACACGCGACGGATCAATGCGACCAGCGCGGTCAGTTCCTGTACAGGCTGCGCGCCTTTATAGTCATCAAGCTTCTGGTAGGCATGCCAGACATACAAGGGCGCGAGCTTGGGCTTGTCGGTCTTGAGCTTGTCCAGCACCTGTCGGATCAGATCGAAGCTCAGTTCGCGCCGGCGGTAAGGCTGGCTGAAGAAGATGGTCAGCGCTGCGATGTTGTCCTGATTGGCTTTCAGGTATTCGGCGAATTCATCGGCGATAGCCTGTGCATTGCCGGCGATATTCTTTTCCCAGCCCGCGCCGACTAACTGATCCAGCGTGTCGTGATCGATGGTCTGTTCCTTGTCGCGGCGGATACTGTCGATCAGCCCGATCAGTTCACCATTGAGCACGCTGGCCACCTCAGAAACTAACTGTTGCTGTGCCTGTTCGCGCTTGTCGTCGCCGGGGTCAGTGCCTGCGGGTTGCTTTGCCAGCATCAGGGCACGGGCCTCGATATTGTCGGCATCGATCGCGCCGAAAAGTTTTCCGACCAGCTGGGTGAGCTCCAGTCCTCCGGCAGCGTCCCGGATGCGGCGCTGTTCATCCACATCCAGCTGCTTGTTGAGCCGCGCCAGACGTCCTGCGAGCGAACTCACGGTGTCTTCATCGGTCGCGCCCATCATCACCGACATCGCCAGGTCTTTCAACGGCACGCCGGGTTTGGTGATGAGCGGCTGGCTGGCGGTCTTGAGCGACTTGGTGACGCCGATGGCATCCACGATCACATAATGGGTCTTGGCACTGACGGCAGAGGGCGTAACTTTTCTCAGCTCGTCCATATCCAGCGTGCGCGTACCCCGGCCTTTCATCTGCTCGAAATAGTTGCGACTCTTCACGTCGCGCATGAACAACAGGCATTCCAGCGGTTTGACGTCCGTGCCGGTGGCGATCATGTCCACCGTGACGGCGATGCGCGGGTAATAGGCATTGCGGAAATCCGACAGCACCGACTTGGGATCTTCCTCGATCTTGTAGGTAAGTTTCTTGCAGAAGGCATTACGCTCGTCGAATTCCTCGCGCACCATCTGGATGATGTCGTCCGCGTGGCTGTCAGTCTTCGCGAAGATCAGCGTCTTGGGCACCTCGGCGCGTCCCGGGAAAATCTCCGGCAGCTTCTCGCGGAAGGTACGAATGACAGTGCGTATCTGATCCGGGTTGACGATATTGCGATCGAGCTGCTTGGCCGAATAGGCTTCGTCTTCGTCCTGCTGCTCCCAGCGCTTCTTGCGGGTCAGCTTCTCGCGCCGTTCAACCTGCTGGTGCGCGGGGATGACACCACCGGCCTGAGTCACCTTTGTGTCGATGACGTAGATTTCGTTACCGACGTTCACGCCATCGGCCACGGCTTTTTCATGGCTGTAGTCGCTGACCACGTTCTTCTTGAAAAAACCGTAGGTGCGATTGTCCGGCGTGGCGGTCAGACCGATCAGGCTGGCATCGAAATAGTCGATCACCTGTTGCCACAGGTTGTAGATTGAACGGTGGCATTCATCGATGAAGATGAAGTCGAAAAACTCCGGCGGGACTTTCTCGTTATAAACCACCGGCATCGGAGCAGGAGTCTGAAAGGCGCGAAGCGCGGCGTTTGCTCCCTCGCCCGCTTGCGGGAGATAACCAGCGACTTGGCTGCCGTCTTTTGGCAGCTTAGTCGAATGGCTAGTTGTTTCATCAGGGTTGAAGAGAGGGTGAATTTGTGCCATTTCTGCCGGATTGATCTCCTCAAGAGCGTCGTCAAGCGGCGTGTCTTTGAGGATGGCATACAACCGCTGGATGGTGCTGATGCACACCTGGCTGTCCTTCGCGACGAACGAGGACTTGAGCCGCTGCACGTTATACAGCTCGGTGAACTTGCGGTTATCGTCGATCGGCACATAGGACATCATTTCCTGCTCGGCCTGCTCGCCAAGGTTTTTGGTGTCCACCAGAAACAGGATGCGTTTGCCGCGTGCGTGTTTGAGCAGGCGGTAAATCGAAGTGATTGCGGTATAAGTCTTGCCCGCACCGGTCGCCATCTGGATCAGCGCACGCGGACGGTCAGCCTTGAAGGACGCCTCCAGATTCACAATGGCGGTCTCCTGGCAATCGCGCAGGCGCAACTCTCTGGCCGGGAGATGATTCGGATTGAGTATGGGTATGTGCTGCAAACGTTCGCGCAGACTATTACCTTGGACCATCCATTCCTTGAGCGTTTCGGGATGGTGGAAGCTGAACACTTCGCGGGAACGCGGTTTGGGATCGCGGCTGTCGGTAAACCGGGTGATGATGCCGGTACTCTCGTACAGAAAAGGCAGAGGCTCTTTGTTATTCACCCATTTCAACGTCGCTGAAGCATAACCCTCAGTCTGCTCTTCCACTTCAGTGATTTTATGGCCTAGCTCTTCCTTCTTGGCCTCGATCACACCGACCGCTTTTTTATCCACGAACAGCACGTAATCGGCAGGACCGACGTCAGTCTGGTATTCACGCACCGCCTGACCGGGTCCTGCATTCAAGTCAATCTTCCTGGCAGATTGCACAACCCAACCCGCCTGCTTGAGCAGCGCATCGATGTTATCGCGGGCTTTCTGTTCGGGGTTCTGGTTGCCGGTCATTGCTGGAGCAGACGGATTAAAGGGGCCCTGCGAATGATATAAGAACTATCGATATAGGTGTAAAACAAATCAAGACATGAACAATGTAGGCACCCAGGCTCAACTCCATATCCATTTCCGGATTGATGTTAACCGAGAAAAGCAAGCCGTTGCCGCTGCGGATAAACCTGACTGCCTTATCTGATATTTCTTTGGAAACCTGTTCTGCTGATATGTCACCTACCTGAATTGCGCGGTTTTCCTGAAAATAAAACGGAGCAACTATAAAGTATTACTATTTTGTGCCGATATAGACTCAAAATATAAAAATTCATTTCAGGACGTGGTGAAATGGCAGTCCGTCAGGCATTGCGTCTTTTAATCAGCCAATTATGGAGTCACCCACATGAACTTCCGCACCCGGGTACTGGCACAAACAGGAGGTTCTTTACTGATCTTCACCGTCGCACTCGGTTTCGCGCTGTACGCATTGAATAACACGCGCAACGCCTTCTCTTCTTTCATCGAAGTGGACATGATCCGCCTGCAAGCCCTGGAAGGCATGTATGCACAAGGTTTGCAACAGGGGCAGGCGTTGCGCAACATGGTTTTTGATCCTGACAACCTCAAGGCGAAGAAAAACCTCGATGATGCGATGTTGGCATTCGACGAACAACTATCGCTGACTAAAAAAACTGCCGGAGAAGATGTAAAACTGGCTGCGCTCGCAACGGATATATCGGCGATGCAGGCTCGCCGCAACAAGATAATTGATAAAGTTCTGTCTGAAGCAACTGCGCATGGCCTGACCGCGGGAGTGACAGTGCTCAATAAGGAGGAAACCCCTGCCTGGCGGGAAATCCGTCAAAAGCTGATGGATGCCATCAAGGAACGGCACGAGCAAAGCAATATCGCCAGACAGGACATGCTCTCCTCCACCGGAAAATCCGAACGCATCGTCTACGGACTGACAGCGGTAAGCATTTTCATGGGTTTGTTCTTCGCGACAAGGCTGACCCGTGGACTTTGTCGTCAACTCGGCGGTGAACCTGAAATGGTGGTAAGCAAGGTCAGAAACCTGGCGAAAGGCGACTTTTCCGATTCCGGCCATATTTCCTGCGACGAGAGCAGCATCCTGAGCGCCGTACAGGAGATGCGCGGACGCCTGTCGCAGATGGTCAGGGATATCATGGTCACCTCGGACAAGATCGTGCTCGCATCCGGCAACATGTCGCAGGACGCCGACAATATCCTGCAACAAACCTTGCGGCAGGAGGAGGCTACCGCCTCGATTTCGTCTGCAATTACCAAACTCAGCCTGAGCATAAATCAGGTAACCGCTCACGGCGATGATGCCTATCGGGTGGTCAGACTATCCTGCGAGCAGTCCGGCAGTGGCGCCGACATCGTTAACCAGGTGATTAACGAAATAAAAACGATCTCGGCTTCAGTAGAAAGTTCATCTTCCATCATGCGCGATCTGGACAATCAATCCAACAAGATTGCCGCCATCGTCAGCACCATCCAGCAAATCGCCGATCAGACCAATTTGCTGGCGCTCAATGCAGCCATCGAAGCTGCGCGTGCAGGCGAGCAGGGCCGCGGCTTCGCAGTCGTCGCAGACGAGGTGCGCAAGCTTGCAGAACGCACGACCCAGGCCACCCGTGAAATCGCCCAGGTGATCAGTGCAACCCACCACGGCATTCAGCAGGCGACTTCCTCCCTGGCTTCCGGCGTAGAACTCACGAGCAGGGGCGTCGCGCTGGGAAATCAGGCCGGGTTGGCGATTGAAGAGATCACGCTGAACTCAAAAAAAGTCGAGCAGATCGTGGGAGAAATCGCGTCCGCCTTGACACAACAAAGCGCTGCAACCAACGAGATATCCGAGAAAGCCGAGCAAATTGCAGCCTTTACAGTTAAAACCGAAGCCACCATCAAAAACACCGTGCTGTCGGTGTCCGAACTGCGCAAGCTTGCGGCTGATTTGCACAACCTGGAAAAAAGCTTCCTGCTCTGAGCTGCCCGACGGCGTATGAGACAGATTCATGTGCAACATGAAGCCTCTGATCGCCTTGCCGGTTACGCCGTCGCTCGTGTTGAAGTGTGCTGCTCGATCAGACGATCGATGAACTCGCGCAGAAAACCTTCCGTCTGCGAACTGTGAAAACGGCTCACCTCCACGCCGTGGCTATAGGCGATGACCGTAGGAAAGCCGCGCACCTTGTGACGTCCGGCGATTTTCATATTCTCGTCGGCATCCACAATACCCAGAATAAACCGGCCGTCATATACGTTGACCATCTTGTGCAGCAACGGCGCCAGCACCTTGCACGGCGCGCACCAGTCCGCACTGATATCCACCAGCACGGGGATCTTGTGCGATGCCGCCACCACCAATTCGTCGAAACTGTCTTCCTCGACGTTGTAGGAATAATTACTCATGGTTAACCTTATTCAGATAGCTTGAAAGCAAGCCGGTAAGCGGCTGGGTCGAAAAAATAGCGGCGGGATTATATCTCTCTTATCGCCCGATTGCCTGCCCGGTTTGAGAAACGGGTCATGCAGTTGTGCACTTCAATTTCCACTCTGGCTTTCCTGCCACCGTAGATGCTGCTCTTTAACCATGCCACCTCGGCCTTGATCGCGTCGTCACCGGTCAGAGTAAGATGCCAGCACTTTTTGTCGCCATCCCATCGGTAACCACGCGCCTTCAAAATATCTTTTGCCTCGAAAGGCGAGCCGGTTGCATAAATCTGATAACTCTTCAGAGCCAGACTGCTCAGGATAGCGCTGAGCACCAGCTCACCCGATTTTGGCAGCGGCTGCTGCAATATTTCCAGCAAGGCGAAACAATCGCCTTCTGCACGATGCGCCTCATAGAAAAATCCATACCTGTAGGCGATATAATCAAGCTTGGCCGACCCTATGCCTTCCCCGCTCCAGTCCACCTGAGCCAGCGAACACCCCCAGGGCAGCGATTCAAAGATCGGCAGGCGCTTTTCGAGAAATACCCGGTCGAATTTTGAGTTATGCGCAACAACCAGGGTGACGCCTTCGAGAAATGCCGCAACGCTCGCATCATCGATGCGCTGGCCGGCCACCATCTCATCGGTGATGCCGTGTACAGCCGTCGATTCAGGTGGAACGGGAAAACCCGGGTCTTCCAGTTGATCGAAGGATTCCAGCACCCGGTATGCGCGGCCCGTCTGATGATCGTACTCGAACAGCACCATACCCAGTTCGATGATCGCATCCTTGTCCGGATTGATGCCGGTTGTTTCCGTATCGATGACGACGCCTCTGGACAGAGTTTGCCCCCCACCTTCATAAAATGAAGCTCGGGGCAAAATTCTGCGTATCACCCGGTAGTCGGGATGCGCCTCCAGCAACTGCGCCGCAATAGCCGGATCTTCCATAAACTTATCCATCCGCTTCCATTATAGTCAACTACCATGAAAGCCAGTCGGTCTACCGGCCAAACAACAAATCAGCCTGAAAACCGCGATTGCCCACGAATCGATTTAAACACCGATTTTAAGAATCAAGCCGTTGTATTGATATTCTGGCCCAGATTAGCCGGCAGTTTTGCGGCAGGTTGCGGAATCGAGTTGACCAATGCCGCCACACTTTGCGCTTTAATATCGATGGATTTTTTAAGCATCGTCATGCCAACTGCATCGCTGGCATTCGGTAGCAAAGATGCACTGGGATTGATATTCATGGTGTCCTCCTCTTTCTCGAATAAGGCAGGTAGCATACTCTCAATCTGTTCAAAAGATCAATTGTATGTTTAAAAATCCTGCCGCTTTACCCCCATTAACCGCTAGGAGCCTGTCGCACTTGTTTCACAAGTGCGACAGGCTCCTAGTTCACCACCACACCGGCCACACCGCTTTTCATCGTGCCGATCGCAGATGCCCGACTGAATCCGGCCTGTCGAAAACAGGCCAGCACTTCATCGACTGCCTCAGGCGCGACAGACACCAGCAAGCCGCCGCTGGTTTGCGCATCGGCCAGCAGGCGCTGCTGCCAGAGCGCCATGCCATCGGCAAAGTGCACCTCGCGACCGTAGCTTTCCATATTGCGTTCAATCGCACCGGGGCCGTAACCTGCCTGGGCCAACGGCAGCGCAGCGGACAAAATCGGCACGCGATTAAATTCAACTTCGCCAGTCAGCTCCGACCCGCGACACATTTCCAGCAAGTGTCCCAACAGACCGAATCCGGTCACATCGGTCATCGCATGCACTGAAGCCATGCCGGACAGCGCCATACCTACGGTATTGAGCCTGGTGGTGTTCTCTATCAGCTGCGCGTACCCTACATCCGACAGTGCGCCCTTCTTCAAGGCCGCCGCCATGATACCCACCCCGAGTCCCTTGCCGAGTATCAGCACATCGCCATTTTTGGCATTGCTGTTTTTCTTGAGCCGGTCAGGATGCACGATGCCCAAGGCCACCAGGCCGTAGATCGGCTCCGGCGCGTCGATTGAATGCCCGCCCGCCAACGGAATGTTTGCCGCACGGCAGACCGACTCGCCTCCGTCCAGGATGGCACGAATCGCCGCTACGGGCAACTTGTTGATCGGCATGCCGACTATCGCCAGCGCCATGATGGGCGTGCCGCCCATCGCGTACACATCGGACAAGGCATTGGTGGCAGCGATACGGCCGAAATCGAAAGGATCATCGACAATGGGCATGAAGAAATCGGTGGTCGCGATGATGGCCTGACTGTCGTTCAGACGGTATACCGCCGCATCATCGCTGGTTTCCGTGCCGACCAGAAGATCGGGATAAGGCAGCTTATGTTTAACGTCGCCTAAAATTTGTTGCAACAACGCGGGCGCTATTTTGCAACCGCAGCCGCCGCCGTGAGACAATTGGGTCAGCTTTATTACTATTTCCGACATGGGTTCCTCATTAGATATGCTGTTCAGAACCGCAAACCTATCACAGCTTGACCAGTTTGACGAAATTATCGACGTACGCACCCCGAGTGAGTATGCAGAAGATCACATTCCCGGTGCGATCAACTGCCCGGTATTCTCCGATGAAGAGCGCGTCATCGTCGGTACCTTGTACAAACAAAAATCACCCTTCGAGGCGCGCAAAGTGGGCGCGGCGATGGTCGCGAAAAACATAGCCCACCATCTGGAAACCCGCTTTTCAGGTCATCCCAAGTCTTGGCGGCCGCTGATCTATTGCTGGCGAGGCGGGCAACGCAGCGGCGCGATGAGCATCATACTGGCGCAGGTCGGCTGGGCGGCGCACAAACTGGATGGCGGCTACAAAACCTACAGACGCTATGTGCTGGATCAACTGGAGGCACTGCCGCAAAAGTATACCTGGCAGGTGATCTGCGGCCCGACAGGTTCAGGCAAGAGCCGCTTGCTGTCAGTCCTTGCCGAACAGGGCAGACAGGTGCTCGACCTTGAGCTTCTGGCGCAGCATCGCGGCTCGGTACTGGGCAGACTGCCCGAGCTGCCGCAACCCTCGCAGAAAGGGTTCGACAGCGCATTGCTCAGCGCCTTGCAGCAGCTCGATCCGGCGAGGCCCGTCTATGTGGAAGCCGAAAGCAACAAGATCGGTCTGATCACACTGCCCCCTGCGCTGATTGTTGCGATGCATATGAGCGACTGCCTGATCATGGAGACGCCGATGGCTACCCGCGTAGCCGGGCTGCTGGAGGACTACCAATATTACATAGCCAACCCGGAACTGCTCATCGCCCACTTGCAGGCCTTGCACCGTTTTCACGGTGAAAAGCAGTTGGCGCGCTGGACGACCTTGATCCGCGCGGACGATTTTGCGACCATGGTGGGCGAATTGCTCACCCTGCACTACGATCCCAGCTATCTGCGCGCCACATTGAAACACTATGTAAAACTTCCCGCGGCAAAGCATATCCGGGCGACCTGCCTGTCACCCGAGGCACTGAAGGAAATCGCGCTCACACTGTGAAGCGTAATATTTGAACGGTCATCTTTATACTAGGATTTGGTGCCCGGAACCGGAATCGAACCGGTATGGGATGTTTAGTCCCGACGGATTTTAAGTCCGTTGTGTCTACCAATTTCACCACCCGGGCGGATGTATGGAGGTGCGTCCCAGAGTCGAACTGGGCTAACCGGATTTGCAATCCGGGGCATAACCGATTTGCTAACGCACCATGTTGCTGAAGAGCAAAAGGGAAAGCATGAAGCTTTCCCTCGAATGTGGAGCGGGAAAAGAGGTTCGAACTCTCGACCTATACCTTGGCAAGGTATCGCTCTACCAGCTGAGCTATTCCCGCATGTACTGCATAAAAACCAATGATAAAACCACTACGCCAAATCTGGAGCGGGAAAAGAGGTTCGAACTCTCGACCTATACCTTGGCAAGGTATCGCTCTACCAGCTGAGCTATTCCCGCTTTGAGAGGCGCGAATTATAGAGACTTCAAAATTTCTGTCAACTTTTTTCGCATGTAATGTTACAACTTGAATAGCCGCGCAAAATTTGCACTGGTTTCTCGCCCCACTTCAGCCACAGCGACCCCGCGCAACAATGCGATTTCTTCGGCAACGTGCTTCACATAGGCCGGCTGGTTGAGCTTGCCGCGAAATGGCACCGGTGCAAGATAGGGAGAGTCGGTTTCGATCAGCATGCGGTCCATCGGCACACGCTGCGCGACTTCCTTGATCTGCAGGGCATTCTTGAACGTGACGATACCTGAGAACGAGATATAAAAACCCATCTCCAGCGCCCCTTGCGCCACCCCCCAGTTCTCGGTGAAGCAGTGCATCACCCCGCCGATCTCCGCAGCATTCTCTTCCGCCATGATGCGCAGCGTATCATCACTTGCGCTTCGGGTATGGATGATCAGCGGCTTGCCGCACAGCTTCGCAGCACAGATGTGGGTGCGAAAGCGCTCCCTCTGCCATTCCAGATCGCCGGTCAGACGATAATAATCCAGTCCCGTTTCGCCGATCGCGATGATACGCGGATGTTGCGCCAGCTCGACCAGGCGTTCAACCGTGGGTTCTTCTACCGACTCGTAATCCGGGTGCACACCGACCGAGGCATAGATGTTCGGGTGCTGTTCCGCCAGCGCCAATACCTGCGGAAAATCAGCCAGATTGACCGATACGCAAAGTGCGGCTGTCACCTCGTTTTGCTGCATTTTGGCCAGCACATCGGTGATGTTTTCCGCCAGTTCGTGAAAGTTGATGTGACAATGGGAATCTATGAATGACATGGTTTTGTGAGATGGCAATAGGTAAACAACAGTGATTCAAGAAAAAGCCTGGGGTTGAGCGTATGCTGCGCTTCGCGCTTCGCGGTCTGCAATACTTTTTGCAGACGCGCCAGATTCAGCGGGTCAAGCTGCGCAACCAGTTCACGTATAACCTCTTCACTGCCGGTATGATAACGCAGTCTCCCCGTCATTTTCTGCAACATCAGGTCGTGGGACCACTGCTGCAACCACTGGACAACCTGTACCTGCCCGGTTTTCAGCAATACCTCCGTCAATCCGAACACATCCAGCGTCAGAGGCTCCCGCACCGCGCGCAACAGCTTCTCGCGCGCATCTGTACCGCCCTCATCCGCAGCTTGCAATGCCTGCAAAGGCGAAAATCCAGCGGCTGCCAGGGCGTCGGCCGGATTTTTCACGCCTTGTGCGGTCAGATAGCGTGTCGCACTCGCCACATCGGGTGTTGCCAGCGCAAAAGACAGGCAGCGGCTATGGATCGTCGGCAGCAAGGCTTGCGGCTTGTGCGTCACCAGGATGAACAGCAGCCCCGCAGGCGGCTCTTCGAGATTTTTCAGCAGGGCGTTCGCCGCGTTGGCATTCATCGCCTCGGCCGGATGAATGATCACCACCCGCCTGCCGCCCTGATGCGCGGTCATGCCCATGAAATCAGCCAGAGAGCGTATCTGATCTACGGAGATCTGGCGGCTGGGTTTCTTGCCCGCCGCCGCCTCCACTTCCTCGTTTTCGGATTCGGGTTGCAGAAAGCGGAAATCGGGGTGCGAGCCCTGAAGGAACCAGTGGCAGGACGGGCATTGCCCGCAAGAAGAACCGTCGCCCAGCGGATGTTCGCACAGCAGGGCGCGCGCATAATTGATCGCAAGTTCCAGCTTGCCGATGCCTTTTTGTCCCTGAAACAGCAAGCCTTGCGAGGCGCGGGAACGCAACGCCTGCAGGCGCGCCCAGTCCTCCAACTGCCATGGATACAGTTCGCTCATATCGCCTCGATGATGGCGGCCAGCTGAAGCTTTACAGCATCAAGCGTCTGCGCCGCATCGATCACAACAAAACGCTGCGGATTTTCCGCCACGCGACGGTGATATCCGGCGCGCACACGCTCGAAAAACTCGCCCTGCTCCTGCTCGAAACGGTCGAGCGACACGTTGTTCGACAGGCGTTGTCTTGCGACTTCTACCGGCACATCAAAAAACAGCGTCAGGTCAGGCTGAAGCTCGACCCACTGTTCCAGCTGTTTAAGTTTTTCCCAGTCCATGCCGCGACCGCTGCCCTGATAGGCGAAACTCGCATCTGAAAAACGATCCGAAATCACCCATTTGCCGGACTGCAAGGCGGGTTGAATGACCTGCTCGACATGTTCGAGACGCGCCGCGAACATCAGCATCGCTTCCGCGCCTATGCTCATGGATTGGTTCAGCACCATCTCGCGCAGCTGCTCGCCAAGCTTCGTGCCGCCCGGTTCGCGCGTGACGATCACATCCATACCGCGGCAACGCAAGGCATCGGCAAACCACGCCAGATGCGTGCTCTTGCCCGCCCCGTCCACGCCTTCAAAAGTAATAAATTTGGTCATTGAAAAAACAGTCGTTAGTCGCGTAGGATGCGGTAAGGTACGAACCGCATCGCTTGCGCAGTTTATTTAACAAATGATGCGCTTCCTGCGTCAGCACACCCTGCACACTACCAGGTCAATCCGTAGCCGATGTAATTAGTCAATGTATTCTGCGCGCCGTTTCCCGAAGAACCGCGCCCGACAGACAGGAGCAAGCGATCATGCTGATCCAGGTTATAAACGCCCCCCTACCTGAACCCCGTGCTGCTCGTATCGGCCGGAAGCTGGTCGGTTTCGCGATATAGCTCGGTTAAAAGGGGCCGCTACCCTTTCCTTACCTTGAAGTATGGCACACCAGTCACTCACTACTCACTACTCACTACTCACTACTCACTACTCACTACTTACTACTTACTACTTACTACTTACTACTCACCACTATCAGCCATCATTCAAACCACCAATTCCTTGATCAAATCAGGATGCTTATCCAGCAGGCGGAACCAGCACTGCGGCAACGGGTTTAGTTTGTCCTCGTTCATAGCGGGAAAAAGCATTTTTTCCGCCACTGG
>JAJYYO010000060.1 GCA_021800795.1 Pseudomonadota bacterium | reverse complement strand
TCTTCCTCGTACATGCGGGATTTCAACATCGCCATCGCTTCCGCCCGGTTGCGGTGTTGCGAGCGGTCGCTCTGGCACTGCACCACGATATTGGTCGGGATATGGGTGATACGCACTGCAGAATCGGTCTTGTTGATGTGCTGACCGCCCGCGCCCGATGCGCGATAGGTGTCCACGCGCAGATCGGCCGGGTTGATGTCGATCTCGATCGAGTCATCCACTTCCGGATAGACGAACACGCTGGAAAACGAGGTGTGGCGGCGGTTGCCCGAGTCGAACGGCGATTTGCGCACCAGGCGGTGCACGCCGGTTTCGGTGCGCAGGTGACCGAAGGCGTATTCGCCGATTACCTTGATCGAGGCGCCCTTGATGCCGGCAACTTCGCCGTCGGACTGCTCCAGTATCTCCACCTGATAGCCTTTACGCTCGGCGTAGCGCAGGTACATGCGCATCAGCATGGACGCCCAGTCCTGCGCCTCGGTGCCGCCGGAACCCGCCTGAATGTCGATAAAGCAGCTGTTCGGGTCCATCGGATGGTTGAACATGCGGCGGAATTCCATCTCCGCGACGCGTCGCTCGATGTCCTGAATATCGGCGGCGGTGCTGTTCAATGAGTCTTCGTCATTTTCAGCCTGCGACATTTCAAACAACTCTGCCGCATCCGACAGGTCCTGCTGGATTTTTGACAGGCCCAGCACCACGCCTTCGAGCATCTTGCGTTCGCGTCCCAGTTCCTGCGCGCGCTTGGCATCCTGCCAGATGGCCGGATCCTCGGCTAATTCACAAACTTCGGTCAGGCGTTCCTGCTTGGTATCGTAGTCAAAGATACCTCCGTAATTCGGCGCTGCGCAAGGCCAGATCCTGCAACTGATTGTTCAGTGAATTGATTTGTTCGGCTTCCATGATGTTGTCTCTATAAATTTGTTATTAGGGCGAATCGCGGTGTCGCGTGCTCGCTTATTCCTCGCCTATCGGAATGATATGTCTCGTCATTCGCTGATGAAACTACTAGCCACTCGACTAAGCCCGCTAGCGGGCAAGTCGCTGGTTATGTGCGGCTCCTTGCGCTTCATCCCGAAAAACAAATTTCCAAGATTGAGCAAGCTGTGTCAGCGTGCTGAAAAGAACGCGATTATAGCGCAAACAAGCCTGCCAGCACCCCGGCAGCGATCGCCAGAAAACCGATGATGACCTGTTTTGCGAGGTTTTTCCCGCCAAAAAAGATCACCAGGCCGAATTTAAAGGTGAGGTTGGAGAGGAAGGCGATGGTTATGGACGTGACGGTTTGTTGTTGGCTTAACTGACCGAGATTGAACAGGCGCAGGCTGGACAGGGTGATGGCATCCACATCGGTCAGTCCGGATATCAGGGCTACGGCGTACACGCCGTGACTGCCGGCGATATCCTTCATCCAGGCCGAACCCAGCAATACGGCGACATACAGCAAGCCAAAGCCGATGGCGGTGTGCAATTCGGCAGGATTGCGCGTCTCGGGAACATAGAGCTCGGTTTCACGGTTCATTTTGCGCCAGTTGTACAGGGCGACCAGCAAGCCTGATACCAGGCCGCTGCCCAGTACTGGTAAAAGCCTGGGCAAAACGCCGTGCGCGACCACCGTGCTGACCACCATCAGGCGCACAATCACCACCAGGCCGGCAATCACGATCACCGAGGCGGCAAGGTTGCGCATGGTCTGATCGGTCTTGCTGTGTTTGGCGTAAATCATGGTGGTGGCGGTGCTGGAAGCCAGTCCCCCGAAGATGCCCAGAAACAGCGCGCCATATCGCGTTCCTGCCACATGCAGGGCGGTGTAACCTGCTAGGCCGATGCCTGAAATCAGCACTACCATCAGCCAGGCCTGGTGCGGATTGACTGCCTGATAAGGACCATAATTCTGATCGGGCAATATGGGTAACACGATGAAGGTCAGCACGGAAAACTGGAGTACGGCGACCAGATCCCGGCGCGTCAGTTTTTGCGAGAATCCTCGCAACTCAGGTTTGAAATAGAGCAGGGCGGTCACGCCGATGGCCAGCATCACGGCGAGTTTTGTGTAGCCATACCAGATCATCGCGCCCAGGCTGTAGCTGAGCAGCAAGGCGATCACGGTGGTGGTGCCGGGATCATTCTCTTCTCCATTTTTCATCAGGTAGGATGCGACGATCATTCCGGCCACAGACAGCAATCCGGCGATCAGCAGCCAGGGGGAATTGAGTTTGCTGGAGAGCAAGGCGGTCAGCGTGCCAAACATGGCGACCAGCGCGAAGGTGCGCAGTCCTGCATGGGCCGACGGATTGCGCTCGCGTTCCAGCCCGATCAGCAAGCCGATGGCCAGGCTGGTGATGAACTGTGGCAAGGTCTCGATGCCATTGACTTGCAGAAAGCCGGTTTCCATATGGTGTTCAGGATACAGTACCCAGGATTGATTCAGTTAAAAGCAGTTCGACAGTCTCTCCTGAATCCTCAATCCTTCACGCAACAACTTGGGGCATAGCCCCTTAGTTGTGCGGGGAAGGCCCTTGCGGCCTCAATCCTGTCTTTTACTCCCAGTGTTTAACGATGAGTTGCAGCGTCTGGTTGCCATTGTATTCATTGATGCTCAGGCTGTATACGGCATGGATATAGTCAGGTAATGGTTCGTTGTGCCCGAACAGGATGGCGTCGATTTCATTGCCATCATCAGTTGCGAGTCGCAGTTTCAGGTGTTTCTCGCCGACCACGCGCTGATTGAGCACCTCGAAATCGTCGTCGAACTGCGGGGCGGGGAAGCCTTGCCCCCATACCTGCTCGTCCAGTAATCGCGCGGCATCCAGTGTCATCCCGGAGGAATCGAGCGCACCATCGGTTTCGATACGCATCAGCAAATCGTTCGGGCTGAGCAATTCGCTTGCGACTTGCTCGAAGGCATCGGCAAATGCAGCGAAGTCGGATTTATTGATGGAGAGTCCTGCCGCTGCGGCATGGCCGCCGAATTTCTTGATGAGTTGCGGGTGACGTTTGCTGACCAGATCCAGCGCGTCACGCAGATGCAGGCCTGCGATCGAGCGGCCTGAACCTTTCAACTCGCCGGCGGAAGGGTCGCCGCGCAGCGGCGGGGTAACCCCCGGCGTACCCCTTGCGGGTGCGTTAGAAGATTGCGCAAAGGCGATCACCGGCCGGTGAAATTTGTCTTTCAGGCGCGAGGCGAGTATACCGATCACCCCCTGATGCCAGTTCTCGTCGAACAGCACAAGGCTGAAACTGTCCTGTGGATTGACCGTTTCGAGTGCGATGAGGGCGCCCTCCTGCATCTCAGTCTCGATGCTGCGCCGTTCACGGTTAAGGCTGTCCAGCTGGCTTGCGATCTGCAAGGCGATTGACGCGTCATCGGTCAGCAGGGCGTGGATGCCCAGACTCATGTCATCCAGACGTCCCGCTGCATTCAGGCGCGGCCCTACGGTAAATCCCAGGTCCATGCTGCATACTTTGTTTTGCAATTTCCTGGCTACTTGCAACAGCGCGTTGATACCGGCACAGGCACGGCCTTTACGTATGCGTTGCAAGCCCTGCTGCACCAGAATGCGGTTGTTCTGATCCAGCCTGACGACATCGGCAACCGTGCCCAGCGCAACCAGATCAAGCAGTTCAAGGAGTTTCCTTCCTCTGTCCTCAGTCATCTGTCCTCTGATGCGCAGTTCGGCGCGCAATGCCAGCAGCACATAGAACATCACGCCTACGCCGGCCAGATGCTTGCTGGGAAATTCGCAACCCGGCTGATTCGGGTTGACGATGCAGGCCGCATCCGGCAGGGTATCGCCGGGCAGGTGATGGTCGGTGACAAACACCTGCATGCCCAGCCGGTTGGCTTCAAGAACCCCCTCTACGCTGGCGATCCCGTTATCTACCGTGATCAGAATGTCGGGATGTCGTGTTGCCGCCAGGTGCACGATCTCCGGGGTCAGACCATAACCATACTCAAAACGGTTAGGTACAAGGAAATCGACATGAGCGCCGAAGGCGCGCAAACCGCGCAACGCTACCGCACAGGCCGTTGCGCCATCGCAGTCGTAGTCGGCGATGACCAGCAGTTTTTTGTGTGCCGCGATGGCATCCGCAAGCAAACACGCCATTTCGCGGGCATTCTTCAGATTGTCGAAAGGCAGCAGATGGGCAAAGGAAGTTTCCAGTTGCAAGTGTTCCGTGATGCCTCGCGCCGCAAAAATTTTCGCCATGGCGGGCGAAAAACCACTTTCCAGTAAATGATGCAGGGCGGCTGCGGGAATTTCGCGCGGCGTGATTTGTGTCATAGTGTGCCGTAGTGTCTCAAAATTGGTTCGGTTTGGCGCCCGGTTAAGCACGTAAAAAATGGTGTGCGGTCTACGTACCGGAGAACTACGCGAACCGCCTGCCAATTCCGCACGCGTCATGCCCACTCAGGCTGTTCGCTCGGAACCGGGGCCGATGTCTGGATGGTATCCTGCGATTCATCGTCCGCCACAAGATTTTCTTCAGCCATCATGTTTAACCAGAGCTCCAGAAGGTCAGTTTCAGCTGATCTGGTATAACGAATTTAAAGTGCCCTGTAAAACTATGCGGCCGCTAAAAGACTTTCATATGGAATACGTAGTCCATCATGCAACCGCTTGACCATTTGCAGACTTAAACGGCGTTTGTGGTTCAACACCTCCGATACACGGCCGCTACTGCCAATAAATGGCTCCAGATCCTTTTGAGTAAGACCCTGTTGCTCCATTCTGAACTTGATAGCCTCAACGGGGTCGGTCACTTCCATCGGGAAATATTTATTCTCATAGGCCTCGATCAACGTCACAAGGACTTCCATCTCGTCTGATTCCGGCGTTCCTTCTTGCGCTTGATACACAACCTCCAGACGCTTAAAAGCGGCTTGCAGGTCAACATCGTTTCGGATTGGCTTAATATTCATTAATGTTCTCCACATTGATTTGATCGTACTGCACATGGGTTCCAATGAATTTAACCCAAACAATTCCAGCGCGATATTGCATTTCCACGACCAGCCGATATTTGTTGCCGGAAATATTGAACACCACTCGATTGCTACCACAAATACTGGCGTTCTTATACTGACCTTTAATATCTTGCGGTGTTAGCCAATTCGCTTTGCTTGCTTCATCAAACCAGCTTTGCAATGCGCCTTTCGAATCCGCGCACTCAGGTCGTGTCCAAAATTTGAGCAAGGTACTCTTTGCCGCTACCTGCATACACAACGCCTCCCGTTTTGGGAGATGCTATATCAATCCAGGGAACATCGCAATTAAATCACGAAGGTGGTTTGCTGAACTCCGAAGATAATTCTGGTAGAACACCGTTATATGGTAAGCGTCCGGCCGACTCACATTGATTGTGTAAGCGAAAGCTAAGAGCATAGTGTCCACCAATTCTTAGTGGATACTTTATGAACTCATCAGCATCAACAATACCCAGCCGCCGTCGGCGGCAAC
>JAJYYO010000059.1 GCA_021800795.1 Pseudomonadota bacterium | reverse complement strand
GCATGGCTTAAAGATACACTGGAAAAACTCCCCGTCTGGACCATGCGCCGTATCGACGAGCTGCTGCCGATCAAACCTGCTGCATAAACCGGCTCACCTGAACAGGTGGAACCGTTAGACGCTTACATAAGATTGAACTCGCAATATGCTCTATATTGCGCGATAATGCACCAATAGTATGAAGCCACCTTACTATTGCTGCTTATTTAGGAGGCTATCCCGTGGGAACCGTGCGCAAAACCATCACTTTGACCGAAAAGCAAGACGGCTGGATTAAAGCTCAGATTGACGCCGGGCACTACACGAACGACAGCGAATATATCCGCGATCTCATCCGGCGAGAACAGGAACGCAGCGCCGGGATTGATGCAATCCGCGCTGCACTGATTGAAGGCGAGGCAAGCGGCGAACCAAGACCTTTCGATGCCGACGCGTTCAAGCAGAAAATGCTGACTGTGCATGGCTGAATATCGCCTCACTCCCGCCGCCGAGCATGACCTGGAAACGATCTGGACTCATACCCTCCAGCAATGGGGCGCAGGGCAGGCTGATCGCTACACCGACATGTTGACGGCGGCCTTTGCCGAATTGGCGCATTCGCCCGAGACAGCCCCGGCATGTGACCACATCCGGCCGGGCTATCGTCGCCGAAGCGTTGAGCGGCACATGATTTACTTTCGCATCACGGCTTACGGCATAGCCGTTGTTCGTATCCTGCATGACCGTATGGATGCGCAACGCCACCTGTGATCCGCGTCTCCAAACTTACGGTACCGTTGGAAAACTATAAAGTAAAGGCCTGAACCCCTTGTCTTCTCTTGACCCCTTGTCTTGCCCCTACCCTGAACGACTTCCCCGGAGTGAATGAGTGCGTCCCATATCTTGCGTATTCTTTAATCCGCGGGAAATTCTTTGGTCAGCTGATAGATAACATTACAATTACCACCCTTTGTAGTTTGCATTAAGGCATCAACCCCGCCTTTATTTTTTGTCCACATGTAATCACCTGTGGCTTCAACATATTTCCATGCGGGGTTTTTCTCTTTATACGCCATACAGTTATCCTCATCAGAGATGATTGTCGTTTGATAGACATGACATGTTGCGCCATCCTTTTCAAACACGGAACGTTGATATAGGGAATCCCCCGTTTTTCCCCAGGTAGCCGTTATTGAATAAGTATTCCCGCCTTTTTTAAAAGTGTCTGTTGTGACTCGCCCATTTGGGGATTTAATATAGTCACCAAATTCTTTCAAAATTGCCGAATCACATCCTACAAAATTGGCTCTATGAACCATAGCAAGAAATTTAGATTCAAAATCCTCAGCATTGACACTAAACGACATTGAAAATAAAAATATAGCAACAAAAACAATACGGACTAATTTCATTCAGGCTCTCCCTTTTTTATATAAAATTGCATTTTCGTTATACCAACAGACATAGTTCAAAATTAACCTCGCTTTAAGAAGATATTCTTTTAATGACACTTATTTCCTTACCTAACAACCCAGTCTTTAGTTCTCCGCATTCTTATGCCATCCTGAGATACGTTTCCAGCGAAGCAATACGTCTTTATGAGTTAAATGGGGCGCACCTCTCTGTATTCCCCGTTCATGTATCCCGGGGAGCTATAAATCCATACCTCGCAATTTACCAGCAATATGCTTTCATTGATATATTTTGAAAAAACCGGCTGGGCTTGAATTTCCAATTATTCTCATAACGCGGCCTATGATTTTCGCCCTCCCCTCTAATGCCGCAAACCGGATGCACCTTCCCACTTCCCACTTACCACTTTGCATGTCCTTGATTCTGTTAAAATCGCGCCATGAGTAAATTAACACTGGATCGCATCCTGCATACGCAGGGTTTTGGCACGCGAAAGTGGTGCCGCCACCTGATCGTTTCTGGCGATATCGGCATCAACGGGATGCCTTACACCGACACCAATACGCAGATTGAAACAGACGGGCTGGAATTCACGGTTTTTGATGAGCCCTGGATTTTTCGCAGTCAAGTGTATATCGCGCTGAACAAGCCGGCCGATTTCGAATGTTCCAGAAAACCCAGCCATCACCCCGGCGTGCTGAGCATCCTGCCGGATCAGTTCACGCTGCGCGATGTGCAGCCGGTAGGACGTCTGGATCACGACACCACGGGGCTGTTGCTGATGTCCGATGACGGCGCGTTCATCCACACCCAGTCCTCGCCCAAACACCATGTGCCCAAGGTGTATGTCGCCACCACCCATGAACCGGTGACCCCGGATTTAATTGAACGCCTGTTAAACGGCGTGAAACTGCACGACGAACCCGGCACGCTGGCGGCGCAAACCTGCCGGATGCTGGATGAACATCATCTCGAAATCGTGCTGGAGCAGGGCAAATACCATCAGGTCAAACGCATGCTTGCTGCGGCCGGCAATCACTGCACCGCACTTAACCGTTCGCAGATCGGCAATCTGAAGCTGGCTGAGTTGAATCTTGCGCAAGGCGAGTGGTGTTATCTGGATGCGGCACAACTGGCGATGCTTGCCCCGCCATTTACTGAATTGGAATAAGCATGGCCATACAATGGTTTCCCGGCCACATGACCTCCGCCCGTCGCAAAGCTGGCGAGACGATGGAGTTCACCGACGTCATCGTCGAGGTGCTGGATGCGCGCGCCCCCGAGGCGAGCTGCAATCCGATGATCCGGGAGCTGCGCGAACACCGCCAGCGCCCGTGCCTCAAGATCCTCAACAAGATCGATCTGGCAGATCCGGCCGTCACCCAGCAATGGCTGGATTTTTACAACCGCCAGCCGGGCGTCAAAGCCGTGGCGCTCTCCTGCAAGTCTACCGCCGACGCCGCCCGCGTACCCAAACTATGCCAGCCGCTGGCGCCGCATCGCGACAGCACGCATAAACCGCTGCGCCTGATGATCATGGGCATCCCCAACGTCGGCAAATCCACGCTGATGAACATGCTGCTGGGTCGGCGTGTCGCCAATGTCGGCGACGAACCGGCGGTAACCAAGTCGCAGCAGTGCCACAAGATCAATGACCAGATGACGCTGACCGACTCGCCCGGCCTGATGTGGCCGAAGATCGAATTCGAGGAAGACGGCTTCATGCTCGCCGCGATTCACGCGATCGGGCGCAACGCGGTCATCGAGGAGGAAATCGCCGAACACCTGGCCGACAACCTGCTGGCGCGCTATCCGGAACGCCTGTCTGAGCGCTTCGGCTTCGACACAAAAGTCATGGACGGCGTCGATGTGATCGAAGCGGTGGCAAAAAGGCGTGGCTGCCTGATCAAGGGTCGCGGCGCAGAACTGGATTTAGAGAAAGCGTCCATCATCCTGCTGACCGAATTTCGCGCCGGAAAACTGGGCCGCATCAGTCTGGAATCGCCCGCCTCGCGAGAGGCCATGATCAGGGATGTGCTGGAAAATCCCGTCAAACCGCGCGTTCATTCGCTGCGCAGCGAATCTGGTGAAACTACTAGCCATTCGACTAAGCTGTCAAACGACAACAGCAAAGTCGCTGGTTACGATGAGAACGAATAAACCATGAAAACGCCGAAACGTATCCTGCCGCTGGTCGAAGACGGTATCGTCGATGCGGTGCTGCGCCAGCTGATGAGCGGCAAGGAAGCCACCGTGTATGTCGTGCAGTGCGGCGACGAAATTCGCTGCGCAAAAGTCTACAAGGAAGCCAATCAGCGCGGCTTCCATCAGGCGGTACACTACACCGAAGGGCGCAAGGTCAAAAACAGCCGCTCACAGCGTGCCATGGAAAAAGGTTCGCGCTACGGGCGACAGGAGCAGGAGTCGGCCTGGCAACGTTCCGAAGTCGACGCCCTGTACAAGCTGGCCGCGGCCGGCGTGCGCGTGCCGCACCCATTCGGCTTTTATGAGGGCGTGCTGCTGATGGAGCTGGTGACGGATGCAAACGGCGCGGCAGCCCCAAGGCTAAACGATCTGGAACTGACAGCCGAACAGGCTCGGGAATTTCACGCCAGACTGATACGCGAAGTGGCGCGGATGCTGTGTGCCGGTATCGTGCACGGCGACCTGTCCGAGTTCAACATACTCGTCGATGCGCAGGGCCCGGTCATCATCGATTTGCCGCAGGCGGTGGATGCCGCCGCCAACAACAACGCCAGCCGCATGCTGGAGCGGGACGTCGACAACCTGGCCAATTATTTCGCGCAGTTCGCCCCCGAACTCAAGGACACCCAGTATGCCAGGGAAATCTGGGCAATCTACCAGCGCGGCGAACTGCTGCCCGACACGCCGCTCACCGGCCGCTTTAAAGAAAACAAGAAGGCAGCCGACGTGTATTCCGTGATGCGTGAAATCACTTCGGCCAAGGACGATCACGAGGCCAAATTACGCTACCAGCAGCTAAAAAGAGAAGAAGGTCGTTAAGTGACCGAAAAAACTCTTATCTGCTGGCAGGAAGCCGGCGTTGACCATTCCGCGCGCTGGCGCTCGGAAAGCGGCTCACCGCCGCCAAGGCGCGTCGCGATTGCCGACGATCGCATGACCGCCGATGCGGCTTATCGGCTGGCCTGCGAAGGCACTGCATTGTTGTGGCGCGGGGATTTTCAGAACGGCCGCCAGTTGCTTGCTGCGATGGCGCGACGTGCCGATGAAAAACCGCGCAAAGCAAAAGCGCCGCCTGCCTCACTACTTGATGCATTTCATCTGCATCGCCAGGCCAGATCCCAACGCGCCCGCACGTTGGGGATGCTGCTTGTGCCTTTCAATAGCGATCACAGCATTTCCCTGCGCCGCGCACCGGATGTGCGTCTGGCCTGTGAGGAAGCTTACGGGCCTGCCACAGAGCCTTACATTGCCTCGCTGCGCGAACTGCTGGGACTGATCAGCGCACATGAGTGGCGCAAAAACGGTGTTGAAATTCCTGTACTGGGTTCCCGAATTCATCCGCATTACGGCGTATTTGCACCGACGCGCGGCGAATACGTCAGCCTGGTGGCGGAGACCCCGCTGCCTGAATTGACCAAGACGCTTTCGGTCGCCTTCGATATCGGCACCGGCACCGGCGTGCTGGCGGCCGTGCTGGCGCGCCGCGGCATAGCACACATCATCGCGACCGATCAGGACCCGCGCGCTTTGGCCTGCGCACGCGAAAATCTGGCACGTCTGAACACTCAGGTTGAAGTTGTACAAGCCGACCTGTTTCCCGAAGGGCGGGCGGCGCTGATCGTCTGCAACCCGCCTTGGGTGCCTGCGCGCCCCGGTTCACCGCTGGAATATGCGGTATTCGATCCTGAAAGTCGCATGTTGAAAGGATTTCTGGGCGGACTGGCCGCCCACCTTGAAACGGGCGGCGAGGGCTGGCTGATACTGTCTGATCTGGCCGAGCATCTGGGACTGCGCACCCGCGCCGAATTGCTGGCGCTCATTGAGACAGCGGGGTTGCAGGTGCTGGGCAGAAGCGATGTAAAACCTCATCACCCACGCGTTTCTGATGCGAACGACCCGCTGCACGCGGCGCGAAAAGC
>JAJYYO010000011.1 GCA_021800795.1 Pseudomonadota bacterium | reverse complement strand
GGAGCGAGAAGCAGACCGCAGGGAAGCCGAACTGGAATCCGGTTCAATCCCGGCCGTTTCAGGGCAGGAGGCCATCGCCCGGCTTCGAGCAAGACTTACGCGATGACCTACTCGCTCCACCCCGGAGCGGAGCATGATATTGCCAACGCTCTGAATTTTTACAGCGCACACGCAGGCTACGTGATCGCTGAGCGTTTTCTCGAAGAATTTCAACGTGCCGCCAAACTCCCGGTTGAACATCCCGATCTCGGCATACCAACTACAAAGAGGACGAAGAACTTTTCCACTCAAGGTTTCCCCTTACTCGGTTGTATATCGAAAACTCGAAAACAGCATTCGAATCCTGATTGTGCGCCATCAGCACAGGAAGCCCGACTACGCTGGCGGCAGGATGTAGAAGAAAACAGGACCAGAGTCGAGTAATCGACTTACAAAACCAGCCCAGACGCGCAGTCCCACCGTTTTAACGTTAATGTTGTAGAAGGATCGCGCCCGTTATCAGGCCACCCGGTTCTGCGGCGCGCCCGCCGCAAAGGCTTCGATGTTGTCGATAAGCTGATCGGCGAGGATCTGCATCGCCGCGCGGCCTGACCAGGCGATATGCGGCGTCAGGATGAAGTTCGGCAAATCAAGCGCCAGCAGCGGATGGCCGTCAGCGGGCGGCTCCGTAGCCAAAACATCGAATCCGGCGCCCGCAATGCGCCCGGACAACAGCGCGACCCGCAAGGCCACTTCATCCACCAGCCCGCCCCGCGCGGTATTGATCAGCAAGGCTTCCGGCTTCATGCGGGAAAATTCAGCCTCCCCGATCAGATGACGCGTCGCATCATTCAGCGGCAGATGCAGCGTAATCACCTCGCTTCGTTCAAGCACCTCATCGAAAGCTGTGTAACCTTCCCGCACTGCACCCGCACCCTTGTGTTCGGCAAGCAGCACCTTCATGCCGAAGGCGCGCGCGATTTGTTCAACGGCCCTGCCGATCGCGCCATGACCCACGATACCCAGCGTGCTGCCGTGCAGGTCCTGCACCGGATGGGTGAACAGGCAAAACTGCGGCGACTTTTGCCACTCGCCGCGCTGAACCTCGGCATGAAACGCCAGCAGGTTGCGGCGCAAGGCCAGCATCAGCATGAACACGTGCTCAGGCACCGTGTGCACCGAATAATTGCGGATATTCGACACCGCAATGCCGCGCTCGCGGCAGCATGCCAGATCCACGTTATCGGTGCCGGTCGCGGCCACCGCGATCAATTTGAGATGCGGCAGCTGTTCCAGCATGTCACGGCGCAGTTGCACCTTGTTGGTGATGGCGATGGCCGCGTTATGAAGACGTTCCACCACCTGATCGGGAGCGGTTGCCGGATACTCGTTCCATTCATGCGCGAAAGCCGGACGACGCAAATCGGCGATCACCGTGGCGGAATCCAGAAACACGATGTTTTCCATTGCTACTCGCCCATACCCGACATGCGCTCGATCACCTTCACCACCGCCGAAGAATCCAGCTCCGTATCGTTCGTTCCCATCAGCGCATTGAGATGCTGGGTGACCAGCGCTGCGGCCGGCAACGCCACGCCCAACTGGTGCGCCGTTTCCATCACGATGCGCATATCCTTCTGGTGCAGGCCGACCTTGAAACCGGGCTTGAAATCATTATCCAGCATGCGCTGCCCGTGTACTTCCATGATCTTGCTGCCGGCAAAGCCGCCCAATAGCGCTTCCCGCACGCGGGCAGGATCGGCGCCGTTCTTGCGCGCAAAGGTCAGGGCTTCCGCCACCGCTTCGATGGTGACCGCCACCACGATCTGGTTGCACGCCTTGGCCACCTGCCCCGCGCCGTTTGAGCCGATATGCACGATGTTTTTGCCCATACACTCGAACAGCGGCCTGACGCGCTCGAACACCTCCGCCTTGCCGCCTGCCATGATCGACAAGGTGCCGTTGATCGCACCCGTCTCGCCGCCCGATACCGGCGCATCCAGCATCTCGATACCCTGCTTTGCAAGACGCTCTGCAAACTGTTTGGTGGCGCTGGGCGAAATCGTGCTCATGTCGACGATCACTGCCCCTACGCGCGCAGAACCGGCAATACCGTTAGCGCCGAAAATCACTTGTTCCACATCCGGCGTATCCGAGACGATGGTGAAAATCACATCCGCATGTTTAGCCACTTCAGCGGGCGTCGCACACCCGGTCGCACCCGCCGCCAGCAGGGATGCCATCGCCTCAGGGCGACGCGCATAGACCCAGAGCCTGTGACCGCCCTTGATCAGATTATGCGCCATGGGGCCACCCATGATGCCGGGGCCGATGAATCCAATATTGACAGACATATCACTCACCTTGATTTTTAGGAGTTAACCCAGCGTCGGCATCACCAGCGATGAAACTTTCTTATCCGTCATCTCAGGCCAGCGCGTGGTCACGGCCTTGGTGCGGGTATAGAAATACACGCCTTCCATGCCATGCATATGCAGATCGCCGAACAGCGAGGATTTCCATCCGCCGAAGGAGAAAAACGCCATCGGCACCGGAATCGGCACATTGATGCCGACCATGCCGACTTCGATCTCGTGCTGGAAACGCCGCGCCGCCGCGCCGGAAGCGGTAAAGATCGCGGTGCCGTTCGCATACTGATTGCGGTTGATCATCTCGATCGCATCCAGAAGAGTGTCGACGCGCAGCACGGTCAGCACCGGCCCGAATATTTCCTCCTGGTAGATCGTCATGTCGGTGGAAACGTGATCGAACAGCGTAGGACCTACGAAGTAGCCGCTCTCGTATCCGCTCACCCTGATGCCGCGTCCATCCGTCACCAGCGTAGCGCCCTGCGCGACCCCGCTGTCGATGTAGCCGACTATCCTGTCGCGATGCTGAGCCGATATGACCGGTCCCATGTCGACGCCTTTACAATCGCCCGGGCCCACCACCAGCTTTTCGGCACGCGCCTTGAGTTTGGCGACCAGCGTGTCTGCCACGTCGCCCACCGCGACCACGGTAGAAATCGCCATGCAACGCTCGCCGGCCGAACCGTAGGCCGCGCCCATGATGGCATCGGCGGTGAAATCCAGCTCGGCATCCGGCAGCACCACCGCATGATTTTTCGCGCCGCCCAGCGCCTGCACGCGCTTGCCGTGACGGGCTGCGGTCTCGTAGATATATTTCGCAACCGGCGTCGAGCCCACGAAGGAGATGGCGCGCACGTCGGGATGTTCGAGTAAGGCATCCACCGCCTCCTTGTCGCCCGGCACCACGTTGAACACGCCGTCAGGCAGACCGGCTTCCTTGAACAATTCGGCCATGCGCAGACTGCATGAGGGCACTTTCTCGGAAGGCTTGAGTATGAAGGTGTTGCCGCAGGCAATCGCAATCGGGAACATCCACATCGGCACCATCGCCGGAAAATTGAACGGCGTGATGCCGGCGCACACGCCTATTGCTTGCAACATGGAATGGCAATCGACGCCGCGACCGACATTCTCGGCATGCTCTCCCTTGAGCAGATGCGGCGCGCCTGCGGCAAACTCCACCACTTCGATGCCGCGCTGCACCGAGCCTGCCGCATCTTCCAGCGTCTTGCCGTGCTCTTCACTGGCAAGCTGCGCCAGTTCTGCGCGATGCACTTCCAGCAGTTCGCGAAAGCGGTTCAGTATGCGACTGCGGCGCAGCGCCGTGGTGTCGCGCCAGCCGGGAAAAGCCTGCTTTGCCGCGACAACGGCCGCATCGATATCTTGACGACTGGCCAGCGGCACCCGACGGATCACTTTGCCGGTGGCCGGGTTGATCACGTCGCTTGTGCGATGACTTAAACTTTCTTTATGCTGACCATTGATCCACAGGTTAATCATTTCGGGCTCCTGATATTCACGTTAATGTGCAGCGCCCAGATAAGCCGCCTTCACCGCAGGATCGTTCTTCAGTTGTTCGGCAGGACCATGCACCGAGATGCGGCCGTTCTCCAGCACGTAACCATAGTCGGCGACGTCCAGCGCGGCAGCGGCAAACTGCTCGACCAGCAACATGGTGATACCGCGCGATTTCAGTTCGCTGACAATGCGAAATACTTCCTTCACCAGCAGCGGCGCAAGTCCCATCGAGGGTTCGTCCAGCAGCAATACATCGGGACTCAGCATCAACGCACGGCCCATCGCCAGCATCTGTTGCTCGCCGCCGGACAGCGTGCCTGCCTGCTGAGTCGCACGCTCCTTGAGGCGCGGAAACAGCTCGAAGACGCGCGCCATATCCTTCGGCACATCGCCCCTTTCGCGCCCGAAGGTCAGGCGCGGAAAGGCGCCCAGCAGCAAATTATCTGTCACCGACAGGGTGGCGAACACCCGCCGTCCTTCCGGCGAATGCGCAAGTCCGGCTCGGGCAATCTTGTATGAGGTCTGACCGGCAATCGCCTTGCCGTTCAGACTGATGCTCCCGCTCGACGGTTTGAGCATGCCTGAAATCGCGCGCATGGTTGTGGTTTTTCCCGCGCCGTTGGAACCGATCAGCGTGACGACTTTACCTCTCGGCACCGAGAGCGATATATCGTGCAGCACTTCCACCTTGCCGTAAGCGGCATGCAAATTTTGAACCTGTAACATCGCTAACTCCTCATGCTGCGTTAACCTGAAAATCGCGTAGCGTTTCGTTCGTCCCCTCTCCCTCTGGGAGAGGGTTTGGGTGAGGGAAACGGGTATGGCAAAGTTTCCTTATTTTGTGTGACTACTTGCCATGCACGTTGGCGCTGCCGCCAAGATAGGCTTCGATGACCTTCTCATCGGATTGAACATTCGCCGGCGTGCCTTCCGCGATCTTCTGGCCGAAATCCAGCACCGTGACGGTATCGCAGATGCTCATCACCACATCCATGTGATGCTCGATGAGTATCACGGTGATGCCGTGGCTCTTGATTTTGGCGATCATCGCAATCAGTTCCTTGATGTCCGGCGCGGTCAGCCCCGCGGCCGGCTCATCCAGCAGCAACAGGCTGGGATTCAACGCCAGGGCGCGGGCGATTTCCAGCAGCCGCTGCTTGCCATAGGGCAGATTGCGCGCTTCCTCGTTGGCAAGATCGGCAAGACCCACAAACTGCAACAGGCTGGCGGCTCGTACCTCGGCGGCATGTTTTTCCCTGCGGCAGCGCGGCGTCTGGAACACCACGTCGAGCAAGCTGTGACGATAGGTATGATGCAAACCGACCAGCACATTCTCGATCGCGGTCATCTCGCCGAACAACTGCACGTTCTGGAAGGTGCGCGCGATGCCCTCCCCTGCGATGGATGAAGGCGTAGCCCCCGTAATGAGTTTGCCGTTGAACTCGATTTCGCCCGAAGTCGGTTTGTAGATGCCGGTCAGCACATTCATGGTGGTGCTCTTGCCGGAGCCGTTCGGGCCGATCAGCCCGTGTACGGAACCTTTGACGATTTGCAGATTCACCTCGCTCAATGCTTTCAGACCGCCGAATTGCATCACGATATGACGCGCCTCCAGCAGATGTCCGCCGGCCGTTGCAGGATGATCCGGCACCGACCAGACATGTTGCATGTCGCCATGCTCCTGTATTGCGATATGACGATGTATCCACTGCGGTTTCAGTTTAATCAGAATGCTGCGCAAAAAACCCATGATGCCGTTGGGCAGGTAATACACCACGAACAGAATCATTGCACCGAATATCGTCAGGCGTTGCGCGGATATGTCACTCATGATGTAACCTGACGCCGCCAGCGAAATGGTGGCTACCAGAGGCAGCGCAAGCTGTTTTATTGTGCGTACCCTTGTGGCTGCCGCGTAAGCCGAATACACGACCGTGATGAGCGCAATGCCTGTCGAAATCCTGCGAAACAGCTCTATGTCGGAGAGCACGTTAGGCAACATCACCACGATGATCGCGCCCAGGATCGGGCCGGTTCGCGTCTTGCGCCCGCCCATGATGACCGCCAGCAGGAACAGGATCGTCAATTCAAAATTATAGGTATTGGGTGAGATGTATTCCTCCGAATAGGTATACAAACCACCCGCAAGACCTGCGATGGCCGCACTCAGCACGAAAGCGTAAACCTTGTAACCATATACGCTCACCCCCATGCAGTCGGATGCGATGGGGCTGTCGTGCAGCGCTTCAAAAGCGCGCCCCAGATGGGATTTCAGGATGCGCTGCACGACAAAAAGTGTCAGCACCAACGCTGTCAGCACGATGTAATAGTAATCGGCGCCGGTCACCTGATGACCCAGCCAGATCGGCTTGCGCACGGAGATGCCGAGCGGCCCGTTGGTGAGAAAATCCATCTCGTTGATCAGAATCTGAATGATGGTGCCGAATGCCAGCGTCACCATCGCAAGATAAGGGCCATTCACCCGCAATGCGGGCAGTGCGAGCAGTGCACCGAACAGGCCGGTGACCAGGATGCTCGCGGGCACCGCCAGCAGGAAGGGTACAGCCAGCTGGAAATGCAACACGCCTGCGGTATAGGAGCCGATGCCGAACAGCGCGGCATGGCCTAACGAGACTTCGCCTACATAACCCACCACGATATCGAGACCCAGCAGCAGGATCGCGTAGATGCCGATGACCACCATCAGATGGATGTAATAAGGATTGGGCCAGAATGTGGGCAGCAATGCCGCTGCCGCAATGGCAAGAACGGTGAAAGAATTTTTTATCACTGCTAGACCTTTTTGATGACGGATTTACCGAACAAACCGGCCGGCTTGATCGCCAGCACCAGCAACAGTATCAGCAGTCCCGGCACGTCCTTGTAGCCCGTTGAAATGTAATATCCGGTGGTGGTCTCCACGATACCCAGTATTAGCCCGCCGACGATCACCCCCATGCCGCTGTTAAGGCCGCCGATAATGGCAACTGAAAACGCCTTGAGACCCAGCACCACGCCCATCGTCGAACCGGTGAGCGTCAAGGGCGCGATCAGCACGCCCGCAAAAGCGGCGGTCATGGAACTCAAGGCATAGGAAAAGGTGATCACCATGCCGGTATTGATACCCATCAGACCCGCGGCGTCCCGGTCATTGGATGTCGCCACGACCGCTTTGCCGTAGATGGATTTGCGGTTGAACATTTCAACGGCCAGCATGATCGCCAGCGCGCCTACCACCACCAGTATTTCCATCGGCAACACGCGGATGCCGAAAAACAGCAGCGGCGCAGTGGGCAGCGGAGAAGGAAAAGGAATATCGTCATGACCCCAGATATTTTCGGCGACATTCTTGAAAATGATAGCCAGTGAAATGGTCGTCATGATCCAGCCGAATTCGGATTTTGTTTTTAATGCAGGCAGCACGCCCACACGTTCCACAAACATCCCCTGCAATGCGCCAAACGCCAGCACCAGAGGGAGCATCAGCCAGTAGTTCATGTGCCCCACCAGGGTAAGTCCGACCAGCGCGCCCAGCATCAATGCTTCGCCCTGACCAAAATTCAGCGTGCCGGATGTGGCAAAAGTCAGTTGATAGCCAAAGGCGATCAACGCATAAATCATCCCGAGTGCAATACCGCTGACTACAAGTTGCGCGAGGATTTGCATAAAAAAGCTCCAGTGCTGCCTGGGCCGGGGCAACCCGGCCCAGACGATATTTACGAATACAACAACGAATTACTTGGTTTTGACCTTGGCTTTGACTTTCTCGCGTACCGCTTCACCCTTGTCGGCATCATAGGCATAGACCACATGCCCACCCTTGACTTCGCCCATCACCACCATATTCATGGTGATCGCTTCATGATCGTCATGAGTGTAGGGATGGTCATAAGTGGTAATCACGCCGTCAACCCTGGTATTCAGATTTTCCAGCGCTTCGCGGATCTTCACGCCATCGGTACCGCCGGCCTGTTTGATCGCTGCGGCAAGGATGTACATGGAGTCATAACCCTGTGCGGCGGAAACAGGCGAAGGAATGCGATCGACCTTGTACGCTTTCTGATAGGCTTCGATGAAGGCCTTGCGCTTGGGTGTATTGGGTTCCTGAATGAAGGTTTGCGGCATGCGCGCACCCTCGCCATTCTTGCCCGCGTTGTCGATGAAATTACCCATGGACAGCGTCCAGCTGCCTATCATCGGCACCTTCCAGCCCAGCTTCTCCATTCCGTTCGCGATCTGCGCCAGCTCCGGCCCGATGCCATAAGTCAGAATGGCTTGTGCGCCGGCTTCCTTGGCTTTCAACAACTGCGCAGTCATGTCCACGTCCTTGATATTGAACTTTTCCACTGCAACCGGCTTCATGTTTCTGGCTGCCAGCGCCTTTTCCAGATCCTCGCGACCCAGCTGACCATAATTGGTTGAGTCCGCCAGAATGGCAAGCTTGGTGAATTTTCGCCCATCGACGGCTTCGCGGACGATCATCGCGGACTGGATAGTGTCACTGGCGGAGGTGCGGAATACGTAGTTGTCGGCATATTGCGGCGGCAAAAATTGATGTGTCACCGCCGTGCCCGTCGCCACGTTGTTGATCACCGGGATTTTGGCTTCCTGATAAAAACGCTGCGAAGCGAGCGAAACGCCGGTATTGATGTAACCTAACGTGGCGACAACTCTTTCCTTGTTGATCAACTCCTGGGATACCTGCACACCCCGCTCGTTTTTGGCTTCGTCATCGCGCTCAATCAGCTCGATCTTGCGTCCCAGTACACCGCCCTTGGCGTTGATCTCGGCAGCCGCCAGCCGCACACCATCGCGCATGGAAACGCCCATCGGGCTGGAGCCGCCGGTATAGGGGCCGGATACCCCGATCTTGATGGCATCCGCGGCGAAGGCGGAACAGGATGCTGCAAGCGCTAAAGCGGCAACGATAGTTTTTATGTTCATATTTATCTCCCTGGTTAAATAAAACGACAACCCACATCAACACACCTACACGACAGCCACCTTCGGCTGCCGACGACACCCGACAGTTTATCTCATACTGAACTCGTCATCACTCAGGTTCGACACCGGACAGTCTGGAATAGACAGCGGCCAAAGCATGGTCGTCACCTACGTTGCCCGGAAAGATCACCACGGGCAGATTCGGATAGCGCGCATGATCAGCCGGACAGCGTACCACAGAACAACCCGGCAATATCTGTCCGAGCACGCGCGAGGTGCGCAATGCCAGCCCTCTGCTCAGCACATCGTTCGAGGTAATGCCGCCCTTGCTGATCAGAAAACCCAAAGTTGCAGGTAGATTACGCACCACATCCATCAGAAAAGCGGAAACCATCTCGCCAAAGGCCAGACGCGTCGCCTGATCGGAAAACGCCTTTTCCAGACGACTGGTGAAAATCACAGGCGTATCACCTGCGGCATGGCTCAGTTGGCACTTCAGGATAACCGCTGCCAACAGTGCATCGCGCGCTTCAATCAGGCGCTCGACATCCACTTCGATGGCCGTGACACCCGGCATTTTGAGCAACTGTTCGAGTTGCAAGGTGGTCTTTTTGACATGGGAACCCACGATGACCGCACCCGGCATGCCGCCACGCACATAGCGCGCCATATCCTTTGCAGCGACCGGCTGATCCGGCAGAGATGCCAGCGCGGTGAGCAGACTTGCCGCACTGCGAAACAGAAAACGCTTGCCTTGCGCTGCCGCCTCACGCAACTGGCGGGCAAAATGGTTCAAATCGCTTTGCGTTGCCGCATCCACCACCGCACACACATTGCCGTGCAGCCCCATCAACCGAGGCAGGCAATCGCCCTGCACATCGGCGAGCAAAAAGCGTTCGACCTGCTCAGCCCCGATTCGGCCGGCCGTTTTTTCCTCAACATAATCGGGTAAATAGCTGTACCGATAGCCGAACACCGAGTCCCTTGCAAACTCTGTCTCATGCACCGGCGTGTCCTGGCCGTTCACCCGCAGATAATGCACGCTGTCCCTTGTGGTGCGCCCGCCCTCGAAAAATGCAGGCACCAGAAAGTGCGCATCGAACGGCCCCAGCTCTTCTGCGATGACATCGGTCTCGACAGGGTAATGTCCGCGCAGCGTCGAGTCCGAACGGCTGACCAGGATGGGATTGATATCGCGCCCGCCCAGCCTGATTTCGGCCAGCGCCAGCTTGAGGTTCCGGCACACCTCGCGGGTGATGTCTGCCGCAGGCCCTGCCGCCATGCCGCGTGTATTGGTCAACACGAAGAACAGCGGCGCATCGTCCTGTATCGCTTCCTGCAAGGTTGCCGCATCCCAGCGCGTGAGCAACAGACAACTGTGTACCGTCTGCGAACCGGTGGGGTCGTCATCCAATACGATGATCTTGGTATCTGTCATGAAATCAGCCTGCCAAATCTTTAGCACGCATCGCCATCGCATCCCCGGTCAGTCCGTTGAAAGCCATGATTTCGCCCGGGCTTGCGGTGGTCTCGCCGCGCTTCCAGGCAAAGGTGTCGCGCCTTGTCGCACGCGTGCGCAGCAATACCGGTTCGAGTACGGCGCTGGGGCCGCCGCTCACGGCGAGCAACACATCGCCATCGAACAGTGCATTGAAATGATCTTCGTCCATGAAGCTGTTATCCGGTTCCGAGACGGTGTCCCACGCGATGTCCGTCTGGCGATACAGACGACGCGGATTCACGATGGCAACCACGCGCACCCTGTAACCCTCCGCTTCCAGCTTGTCCTTCGCCTCGAACACCGGCAAAAACACCATGTCGCCGGTGACCGCGAACACCACGGTCTTGCCCCCGCTTTTGCTCTCATAAATACTGGCGGCGCCCGCCTCCATCGCATGCTCGGCCTCATTGATGCTCATGTAAACCGGCAACGGACTCTTGGAGGCGATGATCACCATGCACTTGTTAAAGCTGTTGGTCGCGTAGTCATAGGCCACCTGAATCGCATTCGCATCGCAGGGAAACAACGGATAGGTGTTGCCGTTGCGCATCTGCGCGGCAAAGTAGTTCTCGATTTCCGGGCGCTGATGCGTCCAGCCGTTGCGCCCCTGCTCCAGCGCGCCTGCCGTGAACATGGTTACTACCGAAGGCGTTTTGCGGCGCAACTCGGCCATCGCCTGCGCGACCGTCTGCACGATGGGCCAGCCGTTGATCGCAAAACTCTCATAGGACAGCCAAAGCGCGCGCGAACCGAACAGAGACAGCGCGGCAGCCAGCCCAGCGCAGGCGTCTTCATTGAGCGGTTCGTACACCTGCCCTTCCGGCTCCTGGTTGTACAGAGGATCGACGGTCGGATGACGTATCTTCAGCGCATCGTTGATGTTTTTCATCGCCGATGCCTCGTTGCCGTCGGCATTGGTCACCACGAAACGCGCATCCTGCGTGCCCACGTAGGCGACCAGCGCGCCCATCGCGGTGGCCGGTACCGGCTTCTCGGTCTTGGCAAAGTCGTGCAGCGGCATTTTTCCCAGGCTTGCCAGTTCCAGCACCTGCTCGGTCACCGCCGTCTTCGCGGCAGGGCCACCGCCGGCGCGCACAAAATTCTCGCGCACGATTGCCCACGCTTCCAGGTTCAGCGCACGGCGCTTGAGGCCCTCTATCATATGAGCCTTGTCCAGCGTATCGGCAGGATACAGATTGTGCGACTTGGCGCCCACCGTATGCACGCCGGCGCCCTTCATCTGCTTGATGATAAACGCAGTCAGTGTGCCGCCAAGGGCGGATTTGGCGGCGCGATCCATCCCCGCCAGCACGGCGGCGGCAAACGCCAGGCGCTGCTTGTGCGAAAAATACGAGCTGTCCGCATACTCACTGACCTGGTTCGTATCGTCAAAGTCTTTGGCGTTGACCAATACCACTTCCTTGAAGCCATGCCCCTTCCAGTAAGCGATCATTTTTTCGTTGGAAAAACGCGACACCATCGAGTGATGTTCCTGGCTGTAGCCGTTCCAGATCAGCGTCGGCAGGAAATTGGTCACCCCGGGATAGGCGGTATTGAAATGCATCATGGAATTGAGCACATACGGCTCTCCCATGCCGCCGTCGCCGATGGTGACCGGGAACAACTTGCCCGGATGCAGCATCGCGCCGGCCATCGCGAAGTGCTGCCCCTGCCCCAGCGGGCCTGCGGGCGCCAGCAAGCCCGGAATGGCGCCGGACAGATGACCGAGCAGGCCATGTTTTTCGCGGAAACGCGCCATCAGATCGGTTACCGTTTTGATGCCCATCTCTTCCAGCGAAGTGTCCAGAAACATCGCGCTGTAAAAACCGGGTGCATGGTGACCCACCTCGGTCACGATATTGGTATGGCCCAGCATCACCAGCGAGGCGTAGGCTTCGGCGCTGCTGGCGAAACCGCCCGGATGGCCGGAGCCTTTTGAACCGCAGGTTTGCAGCGTCAGGTAGCGCAGCGCATCGGCCATCAACAGCGTCTGATACACCGCATCCGGTGAAGCCGCATCGCTGATCGCGGACTGCCCTTCCCTGATCGCGGCTGAACCTGCATGCCTGGAGAAATCCTCCCAGGCCGCACCAAAATGTTGAATACCTGCACAAAATTCCGCGCTCATTGTCATGCCGTTAACTCCTTAAGAAGAATTCGTTCGCCGGTAAGAACCGGCCGATAAAAACAAAAATGATTTGCCGCAAGCATACTGCCTGTTATAATATTTCACAATACACAATCGTTTTCATAATGCGAAAAATGGAAAAACCATCGAATTCCATCCAGGTGATTGAGCGACTTGCCAGGTTGCTGGACGCCATCGCGGCCCAGGATGAAGCCGCCAGCCTGAAAGTCTTGTCAGCCGAAACAGGCTTGCATCCCTCGACAGCCTTCCGCATCCTCGCATCCCTTGCCGAACAGGGTTTCGTCGAGCGCACCAGCAGAGGAAACTACCAGTTGGGCATCAAACTCATGCAACTCGGCAGCCGGGTCAGCGCCGGCACGGATGTCAGAAAAATCGCCTTGCCGCTGATGGAAAAGCTGCGCGACGCGCTGGACGAAACCGTCAATCTGACCGTCCGTGAGGATGACGAGGTGGTCTATATTGAGCGCACGCTCGCCAAGCGCATGATACGGGTGGAGCAGGTAATCGGCAGTCGTGCGCCGCTGCATGTCACCGCCGTGGGCAAACTGATGCTGGGCGCGCAGGGCGAGGCAGCTTGCCGCAGTTATGCCAAGCGCAGCAAGCTCCCCCCTTATACGGCCAACACGCACACCACCGTTGAGGCGCTGTTGCAGGATTGCATCGAGGCGGCACGCCGTGACTACGCCTGTGACAATGAGGAAGCCGAACTGGGCGTGGGATGCATAGGTACGTTAATTCGCGACGCCGGCGGTCATGTGGTTGCCGGCTTATCCGTGTCAGCCCCGATTGAGCGACGCCGCAACGAATGGATCGCGCAAGTGAGGGAGACTGCCGCACAGATATCGCGACTGCTAGGCTATCACGCAGCCTGAATAGCTGCCATACCGTTTAAATTCAAGGAGAAATCGCATGAAAGATAAAAAATGCCTGATGCTGGACGATGTAAAAATCATTGCGGCGGGTTGCGAGGCAGAAGCGTTGCGGCAGAACTGGGCGGTCTCCATCGCCATCGTCGACGATGGCGGTCATCTGATGTGGCTGCAACGTCTGGACGACGCGCCCTTGACCAGCATGACTATCGCCACCGGCAAGGCATATACCTCCGCACTGGGAAGGCGCGCCTCAAAATGGTATGAAGAAGTTGTGGCCGGCGGACGCAACGCTTTTCTGTCAATTCCCGGCGGGCTGACCCTGCTCGAAGGCGGTGAACCCATTATCGTGAATGGCGAAACCGTGGGTGCAGTGGGTGTGTCTGGCGTCAAATCCGACGAAGATGCCAGAATTGCACGTTCCGGCATCAGCGCGTTTCTCGAACAGCGACAATTTCAAGCAGAATCAAAGGCTTGAAGCACAGTCTAAACTTATCCGGAAAAACGCCGATAAGATTACACAGCCGGTATGATTTTCTGACGCTGTTGCCATACAAAACAACAGCACCCGGACGCAATGCCTGACGACAGAAAGATAACCCCATGCAAACCCTGTTCACCCCGGCAACATATTTGATGAGTCGGCTGCGCTTTCCGGCCAAGTTCGCCCTGTCCGGCGCTATTTTCGCCGTTGTTCTCGGTTATTGCGCCTGGCATTCGCTTGCCAGTCTCAATGCGCGGGCGGCACAAATCAGGTCGGAACAAGCCGGCAGCGCTTTCATCGGCGATCTGGTAACCTGGAATAAAGCGCTGATAGATTATCGCAGGGTTGCCATTACCACCCCAGCGGGGGATGCAACATTGAAGGATCGTCTCAAACAGCAAGCATCGCTGACAGAAAAATCCATGCTCAAACTTGAATCAGATGCAAAACAGTATATGCCGTTGTTTAATTCGGCGAGTGGCGTAGCCGGTTTGCGCAACGGCTGGAACGAATTGCAGGCAAAAGTGGACGCCCTTCCGGCAGATAAGGATTTCGCCCAAAAATCGTTTTCCGCCCACGGCAAGGAGTTTGACCGGCTCTATGCCTTCATGCACGATCTTGGCGATATTTCGGGTTTGTCGTTTGAACCTGATCTCGATCTTTTCTACCTTGGCTTTCCATTGGCCAACAATACACCCAAGGTGGCCGGCGTTACGGTACGCATCTCTGCCTATCAGACCCTGAATATTGCCCGCAATACCCTGACGCCGCAGGACAAAGTATTCTATGAAGTGACCGACGCCCGTCTCAAGGATGCACTGGGCGGGGTGGAAGCCATGCTGGCATCGTCGATGAAATCCGATCCGGCAATCAAGGAACGACTCGATAAGGTACTGGCCAATGTAAAAAGCACCAGCGCACCACTGCTTTCCTATACGCGGAAAAATTTTATTGAAGCCGACACAATTGCCGTCAATCAGCAGCAGACTGTCGAAGCTTCGCAGCCGGCGATAGACGCGGCATGGACGCTCGTCGACGAAAATCGCAAAGTATTCGAAGAAATACTGGCTGAACGCGGCAATGAAGTACACACCCAGCTCTGGGTAATGACCGTCCTTGTCCTGGGTGGCGTGCTTATCAGCATCTATCTTTTTATAGGCATGTACCTGTCCATCGCCAATGCGGTGACCCGGCTGAACGACGGGACATCCCGTTTGGCGGCAGGAGATTTTACGGCTCGCGTGTCGATTGAGGCGCGTGACGAATTGTCTTTGGTCGCACAGCGCTTTAATGAAATGGCGGCCTCTCTATCGAGCCTGATCACCGGGGTCAAATTTTCGGCGCAACAAGTATTAATTGCATCGGGCGAATTATCAAGATCAGCCGAACAGATTTCGCAAGGCTCCCAGGAACAGGTATCGGCGGCGCAGTCTACGGCTGCGGCGGTTGAAGAAGTTTCTGTAAGCGTCAGTCACGTTGCCGAAAATGTGTCGGATGCGGTCTCGATTTCGGAAACAGCAGCGGAATCAGCCAACCAGGGACGACTGCAAATTCTCGATGCAGTGAAGGGAATACGTTCTGTGGCCGACTCCGTGCAGAAAGTCGCACAGGGCGTGACCAGCCTTGGCGATCATGCGAACGAAATCGGTCTGGTCGTCGGCACAATCCAGGAAATCGCCGACCAGACCAATCTTCTGGCACTCAATGCTGCAATCGAAGCTGCAAGGGCGGGAGAGTCCGGTCGCGGCTTTGCGGTGGTCGCCGACGAAGTACGCAAGCTTGCCGACAATACACGCCGGGCCACCGAAAATATCGCCAACATGATCGGCAAGGTTCAGGAGGGTGTGCAGGTTTCCATTAAACAGGCTGTTGCGAGTCGCGAGAGCATGCTGGATGCCGTTAAAATTACCGAATCTGCGGCGGGAGCGCTGGACAAAATAGAGAGCGGAACGGGAACCACTCTGGAGCGCATTCGCGAAATATCCAACGCATCAAAAGAACAGGCCATTGCCAGTCAAGGCATTGCCCAGCACATCGAAAACATAGCGCAGATGGCAGAAAAAAACGAATTGTCTATTATCGGGGTGACAACCTCGGCACAACAGTTGAAGATGCTGTCTGAATCTCTCAACAAGAGCGTCGCCTCTTTCAAACTCGACGTTTAACTCGCCATACCCTTTTCATACTCCTAGCAGCTGCGTGTTGATGGAAATGCGGCATCTGTGCCATACTCATCAACCCGAATTGAGTGGCGCAAACGCAATAATCCGATTATTTTGAACTCCGATTCTTGCCGCCGGGTGCGCTGATGCAGGAAGCGCATCGCTTGAATGCGTTGCGTGCGATGCGGTTCGTAGCTTACCGCATCCTACGCCGGCTTAAGAAACATATCCAAGGTAACAGATAATATGAACGAATTAACCCATTTCTCGGATTCAGGCCGCGCGCGCATGGTGGATGTGTCCGCCAAATCGGACACGAAACGCGTCGCAATCGCCAGCGGTGTGCTGCGCATGCAGATGAGCACGCTGGAACTGATACGCGCCGGGAAAGTCGCCAAGGGCGATGTGCTGACGGTCGCGGATGTCGGCGCGGTAATGGCCGCCAAACGCACTCCGGACATCATCCCGATGTGCCACTCGATCGCATTGACCGGCGTATCGGTTGATTTTACCGAGGTTTTAAAGCCTGACCATGACGGCTGCGTCGGCATCAAGGCCACCACCACGGTGAGTTGCACGGGCCAAACCGGAGTGGAGATGGAAGCCTTGACTGCCGCCAGCGTTGCGCTGCTGACCATCTATGACATGTGCAAGTCGGTCGATCGCGGCATGCGCATGACTTCCGTGCAACTGGAAGAAAAACAGGGCGGCAAGAGCGGCGTATGGCAGCGGGGAATATCGACATGATCCACGTTTTGTTCTTTGGCCCGGTGGTGGAACGCGTGGGTATCAATGCAATTCAAGTCGAGTTCAAACCCGGCATGACCTTGCAGCAATTGCGTGACGAACTGGCGGAAAAATACCCGCATGCATTCGAGATCGTCTGTTTTTCGGCGGTCAACGGCAATCATGTGCGCGATCTGGCGATGCCGCTTATTGATAACAGCGAAGTGACGTTCATGGCCAGGTTTTCCGGAGGGTAAGATGAAAGAAGCGGTCAGAATACAAGCGGACGATTTTTCCCAGGACGAGGAAATCGCGGCGCTCAAGGCCAGTTCGCTGCGGATGGGCGGCATCGCCACATTCCTGGGCTGTGCACGGGATTTTTCGGAAGATCGCGAGGTATCGGAAATCAGCTTCGAGGCTTATGGCAGCATGGCGCTGTCCGAGATGAACCAGCTGCGTCTGGAGGCTATCGAAAAATACAGCCTGCTGGATGCACGCATCGTACACCGCATCTGCACCGTCCGTGCGGGCGACAACATCGTATTCATCGCCGCAGGTGCCGAGCATCGCCCGGCGGCATTGGAAGCATGCCGTTGGATGATAGACGAGTTAAAGCAGCGGGTGCCGATATGGAAAAAGGAAATCACGCCACAGGGGGATGCATGGGTAACGCAGCATCCATGACCTTTCGCACACATTCCGCTCCGCAAAGACTTTTATGACCAAGGTAATCTCCATCGTCGGTCATTCCGGCACCGGCAAGACCACGCTGGTGGAAAAACTGATACGCGAGTTAAGCGAACGCGGCTTGCAAATCGCCACTCTCAAGCACGCCCATCACAAGGTCGAACTCGACACGCCGGGCAAGGACAGCTATCGCTACAAGCAGGCGGGGGCAACCATGAGCCTGCTGCTCACCAAAGATGCGCTGCAACTGGTGGCGGACGCATTCGACAATCGCGACCCGGAACAGCTGGCGAAACGCTACATGGGCGAGGCAGACATCGTGCTGGCGGAAGGTTTCTCTCAGGCACCGGGCGCTAAAATCGAGGTATTGCGCCGCGCATGCAGCAAGCCGCCGCGCTGTGTAATCGCAGACGGCCTGATCGCGATTGTCACCGACATGGATGAGATTTATCCTGAGCTGCCGCACTTCGACCTGGAAGATATTTCAGGCATCGCGCAGTTCATGCTTGAAATAAAATGACACCTGATAGTTTATCGATACAGAATGGTCATTCCCGCGAAAGCGGGAATCCAGCACGATTAAACATGCCGCAAAGCGGACAACACGGTGATGTCGTCCCACTTCGTGGGAGATTGCTTTATTGTCTGGATTCCCGCTTTCGCGGGAATGACAAGCTAGTAAATTTTCTACGATGATCGCGGATTGCACAGCCTTGATCCTGGCCGGCGGAGAGTCGCGCCGCATGGGTCAGGACAAGGCCAACCTCGTGCTTTTCGAGCAGACGCTGTTGCAACACGTTGCCACTGCCCTGCAACCCTTGTTTGCAGCTATCATCGTCAGCGTGCGCCGGCCGCGCAGCGACTGCGATTTGCAGCAAGTAATCGACAACCCCGCACATGCCGGCCCCCTCGCGGGGTTGGCGGCAGGTCTTGAACAGGCCAAAACGCCGTGGGTGTTTGCTGTTGCCTGCGACATGCCGTTCATTGCCGCACCGCTGATCGAATGTCTGGCGGGATTTCGCGATAATTTCGATGCCGTCGTGCCCGTCGTTCAGGGTTATCCGCAGCCGATGGCAGCGTTTTATGCAAGGCGTTCCCTGGGTACGCTGCGCGAAATACTGAATGACAGCGGCCCGCACAGCATCCGTGCACTGCTGGACAAACTGAAAGTTTGCTATGTAAACGAGGCAGAAATACAGGCAGCCGATCCCGCCCTGCGCAGTTTTTTCGATCTGGATACGCAAGAGGATGTGGTGCTGGCCATCAACATGAAGGAAATAGAGTAATGGAACACCTGAAAGTAAGCACGGCACAACGCATCGTTCTTGAGTCGGTCGCCACACTGGGCAATGAATCCATCGCTCTGCAACAGTCGCTGGGTCGCGTACTGTCCGAAAGCATCCTCGCCAACCGCGACCTGCCGCCCTATGACGTATCGGCGATGGACGGCTTTGCCGTGAGGAGTGCCGATCTGACAAGCATGCCCGTCATCCTGAAAATCGTCGAAGATATCAGGGCGGGAGATATGCCGACCGTAACCGTGCAGGCCGGACAGTGTTCGCGCATCATGACAGGCGCGCCCATGCCGCAAGGGGCAGATGCGGTGATACAGGTGGAAGATACTCAACAAGTATCATCCGATACCGTGCAGATCGACAAGACCGTCGCGATCGGCAACCACGTGCGTTCCCGCGGCGAAAACATGAAGCTCGGTGAAGTGGTATTGCCCAAGGGCGGCGAAATCACGCCGGGTGTGATCGGCGTCCTCGCGACTGTCAAGGCAACACACGTGCAGGTGTACCGCCGCCCGCGCGTGGCTATCCTCTCCACCGGCAATGAACTCGAAGCCATGCATGAGCCGGTTGATCCGAACAAGATACCCGATTCCAACACCTACGCGCTGATGGCGCAGGTGCAGGCGCTGGGAATTGAACCTGCACTGCTCGGCATTGCGCGCGACGATCCGGCCGAGCTCGAACAATATCTGCTGCGCGGGCTGGAATACGACGTGCTGCTGGTGTCGGGCGGCACCTCGGTTGGCGTGCATGATTATGTGCGCCCGACCATCGAAAAGCTGAATGTTTCGATGAAATTCTGGCGCGTGGCGATGAAACCCGGTCACCCGCTGGCGTTTGGCACGACCGGAAAAACAGCAGTATTTGGGCTGCCTGGGAACCCTGTTTCGAGCATGGTCTGCTTCGAACAATTCGTCGCCCCCGCACTGCGTCGCATGATGGGCAATCCGCGCCTCTACCGGCGCACCGTGACCGCGCGTCTGGCGCACCCGGCTAGAACTCGGCCGGGACGCACCGAATTCATCCGCGTACAACTGACTCAGGACGATGCGGGATACCTCGCCAGCTCCACCGGCACACAGAGCAGCGGCGCACTGCTGTCCATGGCGCGCGCCGACGGCCTGCTGATCATGCCGACAGCGGGTGCGAGCCTGGCAAAGGGCGATCTGGTGACGGTGCAATTGCTGGACGGCACCGCTTTTCAAAATAACGCAGGCTTTAAGGAGTAAAAATGGGAATTGCACGCATCGGAATATTGACCGTTTCAGACCGCGCCAGCCGCGGCGAATACGAAGACAAGGGCGGGCCTGCCATGCGCGCCTGGTTCGAGCGCGTGCTGACCAGCCCCTGGCAAGCCGTCGCGCTCGTCATTCCCGACGAACAACCGCTCATCGAAGCCGCGCTGATCGAATTGAGCGACCTGGAAGGTTGCAGCCTGATCGTCACCACCGGCGGCACGGGCCCCGCGTTGCGCGATGTCACCCCTGAAGCCACAATGGCAGTTTGCAGCAAAATGATGCCCGGTTTTGGCGAACTGATGCGCACAGCTTCGCTGAAATTTGTGCCTACCGCAATTTTATCGCGACAGTGCGCCGGAATACGCGGCAGGACGCTGATCGTGAATCTGCCCGGCAAGCCGTCGGCCATCGACGATTGCCTGAACGCGGTATTCCCGGCCATCCCCTATTGCATCGATCTGATCGAGGGCGCCTATCTCGAATCCGACCCGGCGCAGTGCAAGGCTTTCCGCCCGGCGCACGCCAAACCGCCTGCCCAATCAGGAACTTAACGGGCATGGCGAAGTCATCAGTCTCTGATGAAGCTCGCGATGCCCGCTCCCCTCACCCAAACCCTCTGGTGAAACAACTAGCCAATCGGCTAAGCCCGCAAGCGGGCAAGTCGCTGGTTATCCCGGAGGGAGAGGGAACAAACGAACGCTTATGCGAGTTTTACTTCAACCACTCTCTGACCTGCTGCGCGACCCAGACAGGATCGTCGAGCGGCAGATCATGTCCCGCAGCCGGATGCAACCGAACAGGGCATTGCCAGTGCTCGGCCAGCGCAAGCGAGCATCTGACATTGACCAGCCTGTCCTGATTGCTGGCCAGCAGCAATACGGGAACAGGCGGCGGCAGAGCGCGATATCGGCTGGCTGCGAGCAGTTGTCTCAGAATATTTACGCGTGCAACGGGGTATTCTTGCGCATAAGCTACCCATTGCTTCAGTATCCCCGGATGGCGTTGCCTACTGGTCAGATGCAGTATCAGTTTTTCCCGCCGGACGGCGCTCGCCGCAATCAGCAACAGCATCAAATCAGCATAATTTGCGGGACGCAGTCTGTGATAAAAAGGGCTGTAGGGCGCCAGGCTGGTATTGATCAATACCAGCTTCTCGATCTCGTCCGGATACAAGCTGCTCCACGCCACGGCGACCATCGCGCCCAGCGACAAGGCCAGCACGCAGTAGGGCGGCGGGTAGCCACGCTGCTTTAATTGTTCCCGAACACAGCTCGCCATCGCCTCTACCGTGCTGGCGCTGGCCTGCGCGTGCAGGCTGCCATTGCCCGGAAAATCGAGGGTCACGACGGCTGATGCACCGACTGCGTCCTGAAACAGATGCGGGAAGTCACCCCAGTGGCGCGACTCGCGCATCAATCCACGCAACAGCACCCATGTAGTCACGGTCTGTACCAGCGCGCAATGGCGCGTTCCTGAAAGCGGCAGCGACTGGCGCCCTTGGCCAGCCAGCTGTCATAACCGCAGGCTGCGCGCATCATGAAGTCCAGCCAGACAGCATGCCTGCGCAACACCCGGTGCAAGCGGTGTTCTACGGAAGGATTGAAAATACCCTGACGCGAAAACAGCTGGCGGGGGTTTTTCTTGACCCACAACCATGAACCCATTTCCAGCGTCAGAGGCAGAAAGACTTTGCTGCTGTCCTGCTCCGATTGCAGATAAAGATAATCCCAGATGTCGCCATGGGTGCAATATTGCGCGCTTTGCGGCTCGAACAGGTATCTGTTGTTCGGATAGGTTTTCTCGAACAATTCTTCCAGGGCAATAATGTCAGCCAGTTGCGCTATCGGATGTGCGCTGTGCGCATGGGGAAACCATATCCTGTCCCGCGCGCCAAATCCGGAATGGCAATCCACGGCGATACTGAACGTGCGCGACAACAATTCCTCGCTCACGACCCTGCACAGCGCCTGATTTTCGATTTCCATTGCACTCCCCTCCACCCCGCGATACCAGGGCAGACGAGGGCTGATCCGGTGACCGCCCAACAGAAAGGGAACCCGACCGGTTGAATTTATCGGCGCATTGCGCATCAAATCCACGCCATGCGGATTGCAGCGCGTGCCCTGCCACATACCGCCGGGATTAATCAGCGGCATGAACACCAGTCGCACCTCCTGCAGCAGATGATGCAGACTCTTGTCCCAGTCCAGCCGGGTAATCAGACCGCGCAGAAAATGCAGCAACACATGCGTGCCGATACGCTCAAGACCGTGAATGCCGCCAAAGAAACCGATAGCGGGCAGCCCGGGATCGGGATTGCCCAGCGAAATCTGGTATACGGGGAAACGCCTGTTGCCTGCGTCCACTTCGCAGGCCACCTCCACCTGCAGATGGCGGCGACCGAGTTCCAGTATATTTTCCAGCTCGTTCAATTCCGGCAGGCTAGGCATCGTGCTGATCACTTCCGATTGGAGCGGATAATGCTGCTCTTCTTCTCACAGATTGTCATCCTTTAGTTTTACACCGCGCTCAATGAGCGTGTTACAGCCGCTATTCGCGCCCTCATGCCGAAAGTCGCTGAAATGCTTGCGCCATTTGCGTATAATTCGCCCCTGAAGCGACAGGCGACACATGATCTTCATCCGCCACGCCCCTGTCCCCCGAAACTGCACAGGCGCTTATTTTAAACCCTGCATCCTGAAGAAAGCGAGAACTCAACTTGAACCCACCCAACAACGCCCTTTCCTACCGAGATGCAGGGGTAGACATCGACGCCGGCGACCAGCTGGTCGAAAACATCAAGCCTTATGCCAAACGTACCATGCGTCCCGAAGTGCTCTCAGGCATCGGCGGCTTCGGCGGTCTGGTAGAAATCTCCAAAAAATACAAGGAACCCGTGCTGGTATCCGGCACCGATGGCGTGGGCACCAAGCTGAAGATGGCCTTTGAACTCAACATTCACAATACCGTCGGCATCGATCTGGTCGGCATGAGCGTCAACGACATTCTGGTGCAGGGTGCTGAACCCTTGTTTTTCCTGGATTATTTTGCCTGCGGCAAGCTGGATGTGCCCGCCGCCACCGAAGTCATCAAGGGTATCGCGGCAGGTTGCGAGCAGGCGGGTTGCGCGCTGATCGGCGGCGAGACCGCCGAAATGCCCGGCATGTACCCGGTCGGCGAATACGATCTGGCGGGCTTTGCCGTGGGCGTGGTGGAAAAAGCCGGCATCATCACAGGCGCTGACATCGTGCCCGGCGACGTGGTGCTGGGCATGGCGTCCAACGGCGCGCACTCCAACGGTTACTCGCTGGTACGCAAGATCCTCGAACGCAGCCGCCCTGATCTTTCCGCCAAATTCGACGGCGAGCGCTCATTGAGTGACGTGATCATGGCGCCGACCCGCATCTATGTGAAACCGCTGCTGGCGCTGATGCAGAGTCTCACCATCAAGGGCATGGCGCACATCACGGGCGGCGGCATCACCGAGAATGTGCCGCGCGTGCTGCCTTCAAGCGTCGTCGCCGACATCGACAGACTATCCTGGCAGATGCCCAAGCTGTTCCACTGGCTACAAGAACAGGGCAATGTGGCCGAGCAGGAAATGTACCGCACCTTCAACTGCGGGATCGGTATGGTGGTCATCGTATCTCCTGCTGATGCGGACCAGGCGATCAGCCAGTTGCAGGCGGCGGGCGAGACCGTGACGCGCATCGGCGTGATTCGTGCAAGAAATAACGATGAACATCAGACGCAGGTAAAATGAACAGGGTAAGTAGTGAGTGGTGAGTAGTAAGTAGACAAAAGCCTGTTCCACTCATTACTCACCACTCCCCACTTTCCGCATTTATCACATGAAAAACATCGTCATCCTCATCTCAGGGCGCGGCAGCAACATGCAGGCCCTGCTTGCCGCAAGTCTGAACTGCAACATCGCGGCGGTCATCAGCAGCCGTGCGGATGCCGCAGGACTTGCTTTTGCGCAGGTGCGCGGCGTCGCGACCGAGGTGGTCTCGCACAAGGATTACCCGGATCGCGAGAGTTTCGATGCCGCACTGGCGGAAGTCATAGACGGTTTTCTGCCCGACTTCGTGATACTCGCAGGCTTCATGCGCATACTTACCGCCGACTTCGTTGCGCATTATCAGGGCCGCCTGATCAACATTCATCCCTCACTGCTTCCCGCCTATACCGGAATGCATACCCATGCCCGCGCCCTGCACGATGGAGTAAGAATTCATGGCTGCACCGTGCATTTCGTCACGCCGGAACTCGATCACGGCCCCATCATCATTCAGGCCGCTGTGCCTGTGCTGCCCGACGACACCGAGCACTCGCTGTCCGCCCGCGTGCTGTTTGAGGAACATCGCATTTATCCGCAGGCCATACGCTGGCTATGTTCAGGACAGGTTAAACTTAATACGGACGGCAAGGTCATACACCACGGTCGCAGTCTGGCCGGTATGGCCCTGATTTCCCCCGCACTGGAGACAACATGAAGCGGTTTTTATTCTTCTGGCTCGCGTTTTGCTCCCCCGCCTTTGCCGCACCTGCCGGCGTACAGGCCAGTTACGACGTGTTCATGAGCGGCATGAAGGTCGGACAAATGACCGAAACCTACACCCGCAGCGATGACCATTACACGCTGACCAGCACCACCACGCCGCTCGGTCTGCTGGCGGCCTTCAAACCGGGCAAGATCATCAGCAACAGCCGTGGTCTGATCGATAAAAACGGCCTGCGTCCGCAGCGCTTCGACCATATCCGCGAAGGCGATGCAAGCAAGGAGAGTCACGCCGAATTTGACTGGGATGCGATGCAGCTTACCCTGACCCATCAGTCGCAACAAACGCGACTAGCCTTACCGGAAGGTACGCAGGATCGCTTAAGCGCAATGTATCAGTTCATGTTCCTCCGGCTGGACAAGGTCGCCGCGCTGGACTTCATGATGACCGACGGCAGCAAGCTGGACAGTTACCACTACGCCGTCGGCCCCCGGCAAAAACTGGATACGGCGGCAGGATCGTGCGACAGCCTGTATCTGGACAATCAGGCGAAACCCGGCGAGAGCCGCACCGAGATATGGCTCTCGACGCAGAACAAGTTGCCCTGCAAGATGATCATCACCGATGCCCATGGCGAACAGATCGTGCAATTACTGAGTGGTCTGCATATCACGCCGTGACTCGCCTTCAGGCTTTACTGAGCTTGTTGAAACGGCCCGCAGCAAGAATCGCGCTGGCCATTGCCTTATCTCTGCTGATCCATGCCGCACTGCTGCTCGGGCCCGACCCGATAAGGCTCGCGGCGATCACCCCCCCACCGCCACCGCTCGTCGCCAGACTGGCGCCGCTGCCTGCCATCAGGATCGCGCCCGAACCCAAGCCGGTGCACAAGACCAGGATCGCACACAAGCCACGCGTCAAGCCGGTCATCGCATCCAGCATACCCGTTCCCGTTACGCCTCCTGTACAAACGCCACCCGCTGAAACCGCCCAAACACCGCCTGTTGAAACATCAGCCGCTGAGGCATCGTCCGTCGCAGCCGTTCCGCTACAGGCATCTGATGTGTCTGATGAAAATGCCCAGCCTGCCTACCCGCTGCCCAAACATTCACAACTGACCTTTATCGCCTACATGGGCAACGGTTTCATAATAGGAGAAGCTCGTCAACGACTGGATATCAACGACGATAAAAGCTACATCCTGCAGACAGACGTGAATACCACCGGGATCGCCGGCCTGTTCAAGACGTTTGAATTGAATCAGCAAAGTACCGGCACGATCACCGCTCATGGCATACGCCCGGAAAAATTCAGCGAAAACAAGCGGACATCCAGCGGAACTCAGACTTTAAGCGCAACCTTCGACTGGCAAAACAAACAAATCAGTTTTTCGGGCGGCAGCAGTTCAACACTGCCTGACGGAGCGCAGGATCTTTTAAGTTTTCTGTATCAATTTTCGCAAATGCCGCTGGATCAGGCCAGGCTGCCCATGCATGTCAGCAACGGCAAAAAACTGGAAAGCTATGAGCTGGAGGTCGGTGAGGAAGAAGAAATTCAGACCCGCCTGGGCCGTCTGCGTGTCCTGCCGCTGCGCAAAGTTCACGCACCCGGCGAGGAAGGTCTGGAAATCTGGCTGGGTCTGGAATATCGTTTATTGCCTGTCAAAATACGCCAGATCGACAGAAACGGAAAAATTGCCGGCGAAATGGTGATTTCCGACATCAGGGTGTCCGATGAATAAAATTAGCCTGTAGCCAGTAGCTGGTAGCAAATACCCGTGAAATGCCCGTTCTTGCTACAAGCCACAAGCAACCTGCTGTTCTGTTAAACTCCGCACCTGAACTTTTAGATTTAAATGACATGCTGATTACCGAATACCGCCTAGACCTAATCATCCTCGCGCTGCGCACCATTTTGCCGCTGGAACATCCCGCCGACACCACTCTGCGCTATTTTTTCAAGAACGAGCGCATCGGCTCGAACGAACGCGCCATCGTCGCGGAAACCGCATTCGGCGTGTTGCGCCATCGTCTGCTGCTGGAACTGGCCTGCGAAGGCCGCGCCACGCCGCGCCGCATGGCGCTGGCCTATCTGGTCAAATTCGGCGGCTACAACCTGCGCGAAATCGATCCGGTATTGAAGCGCGACGAAAAAGAGTGGCTGGCGACCGCAAAGGGCGTGCAATATGAGGGTCAGTCGTTGTCCGTGCAGGCCGAACTGCCCGAATGGCTGATTGAAAAAATGCGCACGTCCTATACCGACGAAGAAATCTTAACGACAGGCCGCGCCATGCAGCAAGGCGCTCCGCTGGACATACGCGTCAATACCTTGCTGACAAAACGCGAAGACGTATTGCAGCAATTGCAGGCACAGAACATCGAAGCGGCCGCCACCCCCTACTCGCCAGTCGGCATCCGCCTCAAGGAAAAAATTCCGCTCAACAAGGATGCCCTGTTTACCGAAGGAAAGGTCGAAGTACAGGACGAAGGCAGCCAGTTGCTGGGATATTTGCTGGCCCCGAAACGCAACGACATGGTAGTGGATTTCTGCGCCGGCGCTGGCGGCAAGACACTGATGCTCTCGGCGCTAATGAATTCCCAAGGCCGCTTGTATGCGATGGATGTCTCCGAGAAACGCCTGGCCAATCTCAAGCCGCGCCTGAAACGCTCGGGCGCTTCCAATATCCAGCCGATGCTGATCGCACACGAGAACGATCTCAAGGTGAAACGACTGTCCGGCAAGATAGACCGCGTGCTGGTGGATGCGCCTTGCAGCGGTCTGGGCACCTTGCGCCGCAATCCCGATCTGAAGTTCCGCCAGTCGCCGCAAAGCATCGCGGAACTGAACCAGAAACAGGCCGCCATTCTGGCGTCCGCCAGCCGTTTGCTGAAAAAAGGCGGTCGTCTGGTTTACGCGACTTGCAGCATACTGCCCGAGGAAAACCAGCATATCGTGCAGGCTTTCCTGTCAGCGCATCCCGACTTCGTCTTGCGTCCGGCAGGAGAGATATTGCAGCAGCAGAAAATTCCGATGGAAATGGGCGATTATCTGGAACTGCGCCCCAACCTGCACGCCACCGACGGCTTCTTTGCGGCAGTGCTGGAACGCATCTGAACCGGTTCGCTCACCCGGTCATGCTCCGGGGTGAGCGGTGGCCGGTACTCCAGTCTATCGGGCGTTATGTGCCGAATATCCGGCGTGGCCTGATGCTCGGCATAATATTATTTTCCGCTCTTACCAGTAATTTTCAGCCGTGATTTGGCCGGGCTCAAAGCGCCGGTGTTTTTTTAAACCGCGCTCAATCAATACATTGCTTGTGTCTTTCACCATTTGCGGATTGCCGCAAAGCATGATCTGGCTGTTTTCCACGCTGATTTTTATACCGATATGCGTTTCCAGCCGTCCATCGATAATCGCCTGCGGGATGCGTCCGGACAATGCAGAGTCCAAATTTTCGCGACTGAGAAACGGAATAAAGGAAAATTTCTCAGGATGCTCCGCCTGAATCTGCAAGATACGCTCCTGATAACTGAGTTCGGATAAGGTTCGTACGGCATATACCAGCACCACTCGCTCGTAGCGCTGCCAAGGCTTGTCGGTTGTCAGAATCGAAAGAAAAGGCCCGACGCCTGTACCGGTAGCCATCAGCCACAGATGCTTAGCCTGAGGCACTTCATCGAGAATCATGAAGCCGTGAGCGCGCGATGCAACCAGAATTTCATCACCGGGTATCAGTTTGACAAGGCGGGAAGTCAGCGGACCGTTGGGCACCTCGACATAGTAAATTTCCAACGGTCTGCTATCGGGCGGATTCACCAGAGAATAGGGACGCTCTACCACTTCGCCGTCAATTTTCAGCGCTATCTTGACAAACTGTCCAGCCTCGAATGGATCGATATCAGACTCGATATAAAGCGAATGCAGCGTCTTGCTCCACTGCTTGGTTCCAACCACTTTTCCAATATTCCAGGTAGCCATTGCATGCTCCTTATGTCTTAAACCCAAACAATCAATTAGAAATCCCTGCACCATGGCCAAAACGATGCCCGGTCTCGGTGCTCCATCCATATCGCCGAACTGACCGGCGAAATGCCGCGCTACTTCTCGATTTCCATCCGCGGCTAGTTGACGCAGCCAGCGATGGGTACCAGCAAACAGCAGCAGCTTCTCGGTACCTGTTATTTTACCGACGTCAAGCTGCCAGGCGAAGGGGAAGCTGCGGCGCCGCTCCAATTCGTGAGTGATCGTCGTTAGCACTGCGCCGCACCATCATTAAAGGAAGCTTTTCCGGCAAGCACATTTTCATTGGTGCAAGCTGTCGCTATGCCTTTTCGTACATATAATGCCTTGACCATGGAAGTGACGCTGCCGGCCTTCCTGCCTTACGGCAAACAATCTGATAAATTGAAATCTGGTCGGTTTCGAATGCATGCGCGCAGCCTGCCAGATAGATACGCCAGATCCGATATTTTTTTCATCGACTAGCGACCGGATATATGTTGGCTATTTTGCTCAAATCGCTCCGCCCAAATCCCTAGCGTATTCGCATAGTGCCGGCGCAGATTCTCCACGTCAAAAATTTCGAGCCCGCTACGCTGCATTTTGTCCAGAACAAGCGAAAGATGCGGCAATTCGCCTTCCGGGAAAACACTTATCAATGAAATCACCGCCTCCCGGAATAGTGTCTCCGCTGTCGGCATCCGTTGAGGTAATGCCGTGATTCATGGCGACACCCTCGTCTTTGAGCAACTGCTGGATTTTCGCTTGCCCATTTGTCGAATTTTCTTTCGATCAATTTATGCATCAACACAGTTTCCCCCAAAGTCAAAATGATTAAGTGTCCCCCGGCAAAGCCGGGGCTTTAATTTGTAAGCCCTTCAAAGCGGCTTAACTCTTTGTGCTGGGTTAGTTTCCTGAAAACTTCCCCAAGTTGCGCCCTCCACTGCTCATACAACGTTATCCTGCGTGCGCCGCTTAATCGGTAGAAAAGGAATGATTGGTGTTTGGATAATGCCAAGGGGTGAATGTTTTAGCTCCAAGATTCCACAGCGAATCGATATTTCTCACGTATGTGATCACGCGGTGCTCGTCGGCATCAATCAAACCGTATAAGGCGGTACGGTGATCCGTGTCCGGGGAGCGTTCGAACACGCCGACCTTGGTGGTCCAGGAATCCCCGTGGTTCAGAGCGCCGGATATATCATTGAGCTGTTGTATATACGCATTAAGCGTATCCTGACTATGCGCAAAGTAGAATTTCGCAGCGACTATGGCATGTAGCCTGCCCTTGCGTTCACCGATAAACTGGATGGGAGACAGCAATCCCGCCATGTAAATCATCTCAATCGCGTCAAGGACACGGGTGTCGTGATCATCGTCCCATATGACGGCAAAGTCATGAACCTCCGGCACCGCCAAGGGTGCTCGAACCACGTCGAGCCATTCGACGCTGCGAAAAACAGAGTAGTGGGCGCCACAACCGAGGTAACCGAAGGGTTCCGGTTCGTCGTACAGGCAAGAAAACAATGTCGAATAGGCAGGCGTACTCATTTTGCGACTCCGATTGCGTCCGGTTGCGCAAGCCCTGTCGGACTGTCCGAACTCCGGGAATCGCCTGTCTGCTTTAACTCTGATTTACGCTCCTCATTCATATAGGGAGTCGATATTGCGCGTGGACCATGGTCGAGTAAAACAACAATTTTCTTCGTATCGTTACTCATGAACGCATGTTCATGAGATATTTTGTCTGCTTCAGCTTTATCAATGATTTCCCAATCAGGCCCCGCAACTGCTGTTGAGGAAACAGCCATTGACAACAAACCAACGATCACAATATTTTTTGAATTCATTTTTTTTCGTTTGGCATATTCAGGTTCTAAGCGATTAATATTGGCTAATTTGCGCGCGGCTTCATCTTCCCATCCCTCCGGGCTGATGAAGTAGCCCCCGATGCCCATTTTCGTCTTGATTTGTACAGTCATGCTTGCGACCCCTTATTTAATGCATTTAAAATACGTCTTTTAATGATGTTACCGTGGCGCACAAATACAAATCAAACGATATTAATTTATATACAATATCGGAATAAACGATACATAAGGCTGTCAAACAGGTGGATATTGATCAGGCACGAACTTTTTTAGCCATCGCAGCACATGGAAGCTTTATCGAGGCATCGAGAAAGCTGCATTTGACACAATCGACTGTGAGCGCACGCATCCAGCGACTGGAGGAAGAATTGGGGGTGCATTTATTTGTGCGTAACCGTTCGGGCGCCACCCTTACAACGGGTGGGCGCCGTTTTTTCGAATACGCCAAACGTCTGATTCTCACTGCGGAGCAGGCGCGTCAGCGCGTTGGGTTACCCAGCCGCTATCGGGGCGCCCTGCGCATCGGCGGACGCATTGCGCTCTGGGATGGCCTGCTGCCCGCCTGGATGAGTTGGATGAGTGAACGAACAACAAATGTAAGTATTCGTTCCGAAATCGGCTTCGAAGAGGATCTGATGCGGCATCTGATCGAGGGCACACTCGACATCGGGCTGATGTACACTCCGAGTCACAGCCCGGGTCTTATCATCGAACATCTCTTTGACGAGACACTGATGCTGGTAAGTAGTCGGGAAGGCGATACAAAACCGGAAGCCGACTACATCTATGTCGAGTGGGGGCCGGCTTTCGACATCAAACACACACAGGATTACCCCTATCTGGAAGCGCCGCAGCAAACGGTCAACATCGGTTGGTTGGGTGTGCAACTGATCCTTGCAAATGGAGGCACCTGCTATTTGCCGGAACGTATGGCTGAACCGCTGATTTCCATCGGACGCTTACATGCGGTGGTTGGCGCGCCGAGCTATGCACACCCCACCTACATGGTCTACCCGAAGGAGCACGACAATCCGGTTATCCATCAGGCACTGGAAGGACTGCGCTCATTGACAGGTTCGACCTGATTTCTGCTAGAAACTAGCTATGGAAACGACAATATTCACGCGGAAAAATTTTCAGGCTACAGATGACAGCTTATGAGCAAACCATGAAAATCAGGATTAAAAGAGTATATGAACAACCGGACGAGCATGATGGTCGGCGTATCCTCGTAGACAGGCTCTGGCCGCGCGGTTTAACCAAGGAAAAAGCAAGTATTGATCTGTGGCTCAAAGACATTGCCCCCGGCACGGAGCTCAGAAAATGGTTTGCTCACGACACGGGCAGGTGGGAAGAGTTCAAGGAACGATATCTTGCTGAACTAAAAGAAAATAGCGAGCAAATCCGTATCTTGAAACAAGAGCTGGACAAAGGCGTCGTGACACTCGTCTATGGCGCCAAGGATGAGGAGCATAACCAGGCGGTCGTCATCCAGGAAAACAGCTGGTTATTCCATTAGTTGGAAGGAGAAAGCAATGTACAGCAATAGGCGGGAGATGCTCACTCTTAACTCGACGGAGAATGTCGAAGGCGACCAACAGCGAGCGAACGAGACGCCGCACCCACGCGCCTATGATCTGCGCTTGGACGCAAGCCCGCTTCGCTCTGTCTTCCAGCCGTGGGGGGCCTGGTTGCTCGCCTGTCACGAAGAAATCTCCCCATGACTTCATTTGCATCTCTGCTTGCCGAGGCACGCGCCTGCACCATATGCGAGGCACATCTGCCACATGGAACCCGGCCCGTTTTACAGATTCACCCGCAGGCTCGGTTATTAATTGCAGGCCAGGCGCCGGGAAAAAAGGTTCATGAATCCGGTCTGCCTTTTGACGATGCCAGCGGAGACCGTTTGCGTGAATGGATGGGGGTGACGCGCGAAGTCTTTTACGACTCGAAGCAGATAGCTATTCTGCCAATGGGCCTGTGTTTTCCCGGCACGGGTAAATCCGGCGACCTTCCGCCACGGCCTGAATGCGTGCATGCATGGCGCAATCGACTTCTCGGTCACCTGCACCATCTTGAAGTTACGCTGGCTGTTGGGCAGTATGCGCAGGCATATCACATGAATGGGAAGCGATCCTCACTTACCGGGACGGTTCGGGATTGGCGATCTTATTGGCCCGAAATTATCCCTCTTCCGCACCCAAGTCCGCGAAATAATATTTGGCTTAAGCGAAATCCGTGGTTCGAGAAAGAGCTGGTTCCTGTGCTTCAACGGCGAGTATCCGAGGCACTCGAAGCATAATACGAGGCGGATCAGAGCGTTCTGGCCTGCATACCACGTTGCCCGGCCACTTGCTGCACGGCTGTGACGATTTCTTCGCAGAGCACATGTTCATCGTCGTCCGGAAAACGCGCCAGTACGCTGCGGGCAAATTCGCTGATAGTGTGAAGCTGTCCGGTTTGATCCTTGGTCAACGGACGTGCCGCCTGAAAAAACAACATCCCGCGGCGGCGGGTGATGGCCAGCAGATAAAACTCAAAACCATGCGAGGTAACCTGCCTGTCGCGCACCTCGAAGTATTTCGTCTCGCAGGATGCTTCATCAGAGGGTCCGATACGGCGCGCGAGTTCCTCGATAAAGGGTTGCGCCAGATTCAGGTGAGGAGCCAACGTCATGTGATATTGCCCGGGTCGTTCGATGACCAGCGGATTTTCCAGCGGCGGCGTCTTGCCGGAACGGAAAAAAATCAGATACAGAATGCTCAGGGTAACAAGGGTGGTAAATTCAATCATGGCTCTCTCAATTCAAGGTATTACCCGCAAGGGGAGGACAGGTGACGACTGCTATTTTAATGATGAGTGTCTAAACTTGAGCATTTTTTTGAAGAATAAAAGTACGATAAATAATGAATATTCCGGCTAGCAGCGATGTGCCGGTACCGACTGCGAGCGGGAACCAAAAATCAGGGTGTTCAATCACAAAAGGCAATAGTCCGACCGCAACCGCAGGAGGCGCGTGCAGCCTGAATGCCCTGATTATGCCCATCGCAAAGGCAATGACAATGACAACCGCCAGAGGACTGTTACCCAATGCCATCACGGCACTGACACCGACGGTTGCCGTCAGCATGCAGGCAAGCACCAGCAGAACAGGCTTGCCTGCCCATGGGCAGACCTCTGAATGGGCAAACATTTCAAAGGCAATCACGATGAGCGGAGGAAAAATGATGAAGCGCAACCCGGTCAGTTTTGCCAGATAAATATCAGCCAGCAAAAAAATCACAAAGAAAGGCAGCCATGAATAATGCCTGGGTGGCAGTTCGACAATGTCGTCGATCACGTCTGCCAAATTTGTTGTCTTGTCGATAAGCGTGGAAAATATTTTTTTATAAATGAACAAACTGAGCACCAATAACGAGGTACCCAAAATAATTGAGGCGGGATACCCCCAGCTTTTTTCTTCCAGGACAATCGGGAGTAATCCGGCCGAAATGGCTGGTGCAATGGGGGAATTTAACAGTTTGATGAGCAGCAATGCAGATGAGATAGCCAGTAAAACAGACACGACGCTATAACCCAGGTTCTGTTCGATCAATACGCCGATTATGGCAGTAAGCAACGGAGTAACAATCAACATGATCGGCGCTTTGGCCCATGTTCCCCTGGGACGGGTAAAAACATCATAGGCCAAAGCGGCGAGTTCCGGAAAAAGAACATAGGCGATACCGGTCAAGGCGGCAATCTCGGCTATCCCGCCGATATACGCAAGCGATGTCATTTCGCCGATGAGGAGCAGTCCGATAAATTTTCTAAATTGTGGTGCCAAGATATACTTTCAATTTTTTTTGAGGGGGTAGATGCAGGCTGGCTAAAGCCATACGCATCGTGCCGTGAGGTATTTCTCAGGAGAGAGCACCACGCACAACTTTGCCCCTACAGAGTCTCGCTCATCGGCAAACTATCCAGGGGAAACAGCGAATAAATCACTCGTTCGCCCTGAACTTGTCAAAGAGAGTGGCATAACAAATTGATTGCCATGTATTTACCCCGGATTGTCCGTCAGGCCAAAATTGCGTCATTCCGGCGCAGGCCGGAATCCAGTTGATTAAAAAATTCCCGCGAAATGGGACAACACCTTGATTTTGTCCGCTTCGCGGTCTCTTTTTATTGATGGATACCGGCCTGCGCCGGTATGACGCCCTAATGAATTATTTTATCAGGCTCTAACGTAAATAATATTGGCTGAGCACGAACGGATTAAATCCGCGGTTCCCCAAGGTTTTCCCGGGTTCAGGGCGCTGCAAAGGACTCAACCCGTACTCCATGCTCTCGGACGTTTCATGCCAGCTATCTTGCATGCCTGCTTCACATAACCGTACGGAAACAGCTCAAATATCCTGTTGCGGGACTCGGAACCCAGCCGCCCGGCCAGATGCTTCATCACGTGACGAACATCGGGCGCGATCTGATGTTCGGCGTAATATTCGCGCATGAAATTAATCGCATCCCAGTGATCTTCCGTCAGTTGAATACTTTCCTGGCTGGCGAACTCACGGGCAATCTCTTCATCCCAGGTTAGCGGATCGACCAGGTATCCTTCTTCATCAGTATCGGGCAGTTGCATATGCTTACCATCCTTTCATTTTCAAATTAATCTTTCAATTCAAAACCAGATTTCAGGGTAACGCCGCGAGGCCGGTATGTTATTCACCAGCAATGCTACAAAAAGCAAAATTAATGGCGCTATGGTAGCCGGTATCAGTACGTATAAATATCCCAATTTATGAAGTACCGGAGATCCGATTACCGCTATCAGTGCCGTAGCGGCGGCAGGCGGATGCAACGTCCTGCTGGCATGCATGATAGCGATGGAAGTAGCAACAGCCATCGCCTCCGCGAGCCATGGATATTGGTGAAAAATCTTCCAGCAGCTGACGCCTACGATAGCGGAGAGGAAATGCCCCCCCACCAAATTGCGCGGTTGAGCCAAAGGGCTTCGTATCGCACCGTAAATGAGAACGGATGAGGCGCCCAGAGAGCCGACCATCAGTGAGAGATCAGTCCCTTCGAAAAAAAAGTGATCCAGCCAAGCTACAACCGATATACCCAAAAATGCGCCTATCCATGACCAGAGGATTTCGGTATTGCTGACTCGCGGTGGCGTGCCACGGGTTGAGCCTTTCATTTTGTAAATATATTCACGAAATTTCATGATAATTCTCTTAACTTGTATGCCGCGAAAAAGTCCTTGCGCAGCAACAAGCCCAGCAAATGTCCCTCAGCATCTACCACCGCCATACTGCGTCCGGGATGGCAATGAAACGCTTCCACAATTGCCAGGAATCCCGCGTCTGCTCTGACCGTGACTGGCGGTTTCGTCATGGCCTGACCAACTGTCGTATCATGGCAACAGTGCGTAAACTCAAACGTATCATCGAGCATTTTCAGCAACAATTCCAGAAAGCTGTCAGCCTTCAGGCGTTTCAGGAAATCCGTTTCCGTGAGCATGCCGACCACACGGCCTTCGGCATCCACCACCGGCAGCCCTTTGTAGTTTGAATCGGCAAGTGTTTTTGCCGCCTGATCGAGCGTAATACTCGGCTGCAGGGGTTCTACGTCAGTCCGCATGATGCTGCCGGCCGTAACTCCCGCGAACAGGCGCCCAACCGCATGACGATGTGCCAGATGGTATATTTCACGAAAATCTTCTATGGTGATATCCAGATAACCGGGAATATGCCGCATCGCATCCAGAACGTCGTCGTCGGTCAACTCCATCTCGGACACATTGTCGTCTGGAATGTCATCCGTATTGTCAGGAAACTTCGGCATCATATTTTTATCGTCTTTTAGAGAAACGCGTTTAACCGTAAAATTTTGCCGGCAAGCTGAAGGCGATGGAAGCAACACTCATTCGCATGCCTTATGCTCTCACGGTGAATCAGCAATGGTCTGGTCAGGTTGCGGACTGAATATTCCGGGAACATTGAAAATTCCCTGCAAACCGGACAACTCCTTGCGATGCAGACCGGCAAGCTCCGTTACCAACTGGTCGCCTGCCGTCGTGAGATGTATTTCCACCTCGCGTTTATCCACCGTTCCGCGTTTTCTGGATACCAGGCCCAGCTTCTCGCAACGCGATGCCAGTGACACAACACCGTGATGGTGTGATTGCAACCTCACAGCCAATTCGCTGATGGTCGCCCATTCACGTCCCTTATATCCCTTGACATGCAGCAGCAACAGATACTGGAGATTGGTAACCCCATGTTCATGGGTCAGTTGCTCACTAAAGCGCATGAAACATCGCAACTGATGACGGAAGTCGGAAAGCGACTCGAACTCATTCTTGCTTAAGCCGGTTTTCATCGTATATTTTGTCTGCTCATCACGTGTCGGTAAATTAACATCACATTATGATATTGTCAACTTGTGATATTTCTACGCGACAATCACACAGCATGATCAATCAACAACAATTATTATAAAAAAAGCCCATGTAAACATGGGCTTTAGTTTGATACTTTATCTTTTATATCATTCAACATTCAGAACGGAATGTCGTCGTCGAAATTATCGAAACTGCGCCCCTGAGCCGAACCGGATGATGCAGCCGGTGCCGCCGGCGCTGATCTTGCCGGCGCCGCCGATGGCTTAGGTGCGGACTGATTTTCTTCGACCACTTCAAACCCGCCTGACGACTTGCCGCCCAGCATGGTCATTTCGTTGGCAATGATTTCCGTGGTGTAACGGTCTTTGCCTTCCTTGTCCTGCCACTTGCGGGTTTGCAGCCTGCCCTCAACGTAGATCATCGAGCCCTTTTTCAAATATTCGCCGGCCACCTCGGCAAGACGGCGATAGAACACCAGATTGTGCCACTCGGTTTTTTCCTGTTTTGCGCCGCTCTTGTCCTTCCAGGTTTCGGATGTCGCCAGCGTAGCGTTGGTGACTGCTTCGCCATTGGGCATATAACGAGTTTCCGGGTCTTTGCCCAGACGTCCGATCAAAATTACCTTATTTACCGACATTTCATGCTCCCTCTATGTTGTCCGCTATGCAGAATTGTTACCGGATTATAGCCGACCGACTGCCATTTGTTTAAGGCTGATTCAGTTGTCGGCCAAAGAACTGTTGGCCGCCGGTATCAGCATACGTTCTGCGGCCTGCTCATCAAACCCCTGCATGTCCACCTTGAGGCAGGCCATTCCTTCTGCCGCCACCACCATCGCTTCATGCACGCCTTGCAGTTGTGAGAGTCTTTGCTGCAATTGCGCGCCCTCGGCATTGCTCATTTCCCCCAGGTGATACAATTTGGTACGCACCACAGCCGGCGGGCGCATGCCTGTAACCACCACCAGCCACACCAGCAGCAGGACGACGGCAAACGCGAACACGGCATTGCCCCCGACAAACTGCATCAGCGCGCCGCCCACTGAAGCGCCGAAAAACGCGCCCAGAAACTGCACGCTGCTGTACACGCCCATCGCCGTTCCCTTGGCGGCCAGCGGCGCGATCTTGGAAATCATCGAGGGCAATGTCGCTTCCAGCACGTTGAATGCGGTGAAAAAAATCAGCAGTGCAGCCGCCACACCCCACAAACTATCCTGCATCAGCATCAAAGTCAGCTGCCCGCACAAAGCCAGCGCCACCGCGCCCATGAATACCTGTTTCATCTTGCCACGGCTCTCGGCGATGATGATGGGCGGCACCATCAACGCGAAGGCGACCAGCATCACCGGCAGATAGATCTTCCAGTGTTGCGACACCGCCAGCCCGTCGCGCTGCAACACGAACGGCACCTGCATAAACACCGACATCAGAATCGCATGCAAGGAAAAGATGCCGAAATCCAGACGCAGCAGATCGCGGTTCTTCAACACCTCGGCAAACTTGCTGCCGCTGGCCTCCGTATCGCTGTGAAAACGCGTGATCGCAGGATTCGGAATAACGAAACGCACGATGCCCAGCGCCAGCAACGCCAGCACCCCGGTCAGCGCGAAGATGCCCGGCACGCCCAGCACGCCGTTAAGCAGCGGGGAGAGAATCAGCGAGAAGGAAAAGGTGATGCCTATCGTCATGCCGATGGTCGCCATGGCCTTGGTGCGGTGCTCCTCACGGGTCAGGTCGGCGGTGAGCGCCATGACCGCTGCGTTGATCGCGCCCGCGCCCTGAATCGCACGACCTGCAATCACCCAATATATATTGTCGGCGGAAGCCGCGATAAAACTGCCCAGCGCAAATATCACCAGTCCGCCGTATATGATCGGCTTGCGCCCGTAGCGGTCGGACATCCAGCCCGCCGGAATTTGCAGGATCGCCTGCGTCAGGCCATAAGCGCCCAGCGCAATTCCCATCAGCAGATGACTCTTTCCACCCGGCAACTTCTGGGCATACAAGGCAAAAATCGGCAAAATAATGAACAAACCCAGCATGCGCAGACCGTAAATGCTTGCAAGACCGATACTTGCCCTGCGTTCTGTCGCAGTCATGGTATTTATTTCCAGTTTCATGGCGGATTTTTCGGATTTGAAAAGTTGGTGCATTTTAGCAGGTCGCACGCCGGACGACAGCCCATCTGCACGTCGTTTTCGTCAGATCACCCGACTTAGCGATTGATACATCGCATCAGTTAAGGCAAGATATGCGGGATATAAACTAACGGGCATGGCAGAAGCCACCCCGAATAATGCAAAGATTCTCGCAGGGATGATGCCCTGCGGGCATCAACTCGCAAACTTCCATGCCCGTTCCCCTCACCCAAACCCTCTCCCGGAGGGAGAGGGGACAAACGAGCGCTTGCGCGAGTTTCACGTTAAGGATGAAAATAAAGATGGGCGCACAGTGGAAAGCCAGACATAAGGAAGTAGCCGCAAATGCCAAGGGAAAAGTTTTCGGCAAGCTGTCCAAGGAAATCATGGTAGCCGCCCGCGCTGGCGCGGACCCCGATATGAACCCGCGTCTGCGACTGCTGGTCGAACAGGCCAAAAAAGCATCCATGCCCAAGGAAACGCTGGAGCGCGCCATCAAGAAAGGCGCGGGTCTGCTCGAAGAAGGCATGGTTCTGGAAAAACTCACCTACGAGGGTTTCGCACCGCACAGGGTGCCCGTGATCGTCGAATGTCTGACCGACAATGCCAACCGCACTTACCCGAACATACGCGTGCTGTTTCGCAAAGGGCAGCTCGGCGCATCGGGTTCGGTTTCGTGGGATTTCGACTATCTTGGGATGATAGAAGCTGCGCCCGCGACTAAAGATGCAGATGCGGAGCTCGCGGCCATCGAGGCAGGCGCTCAGGATTTCGAGCCCGGTGAAGAAGGGGCGACGCTGTTTCTGACCGAACCTGCCGATCTGGACGCGGTGTGCCGCGCCTTGCCCGCGTTCGGCTTTACGGTGCAATCAGCGCAACTGGGTTACCGGCCCAAGAATCCGCTGACGCTGAACGACGCCGAGCGCGAAGAAGTCGAAGCATTTCTGGACGCGATCGACGCCGACGATGATGTGCAGAACGTGTATGTCGGACTGGCGGGCTAATTGCACGTGACGGACAAACCCTGCCTGCAATGAAAACCCTGACCATCCAGGATCCGGCACGCCTCGCACCCCGATTTGCCCTGTTCAATCTCGGCTTTCGTCCGTTCTTTCTGTTGGCCGGCCTCTATGCGCTGGTCACGCTATTGATCTGGGGCGGATTTTTCGTCTACGGCTGGCGGCAGCCCTCCCTGCCGTTTTCACCCATGCACTGGCATGCGCATGAAATGATCTTCGGTTACGGCATGGCAGTGGCTGCCGGATTTTTGCTGACTGCGGTGGGCAACTGGACCAGAATGCCCATGCCCAAAGGATTCCCGCTGGCAGGACTGGCGGCTCTGTGGCTGGCGGCACGGATGGCCTGCTGGCTGTTGCCAGGACAAATACTGGCGATGGCGCTGCCGGATGTGCTGTTCGATCTGTGGCTCATCGTTGCGGTATTTACGCCGATTTTGCGTGCAAAACAATACCCGCAGATCGGCATCGCATCCAAACTGGTGCTGCTGATGCTGGCCAACCTCCTCTTTTATCTTGGCGTGTCGGGCGTGCTGGAACAGGGCATCGTATGGGGTTTGTATTCCGGCCTGTATGTGCTGCTCGCGCTGGTCTTTTCCATGGCGCGGCGCGTGTTGCCGTTCTTCATCGAACAGGGTGCAGGCTATCCCGTGAAACTGAAGAACCGTTTGTGGCTGGACCGCGCCGCCCTCTATGTGTTTGTGCTGTTCCTGATTGCCGATGTGTTCTGGCGCAATGTGCCGGCAACCGCTGCACTTGCAGGATTGCTGTTTATAGCTCACACCCTGCGGCTGGCGGGCTGGCACACCAGGGGCATCTGGAAAAAGCCGCTGCTGTGGGTGTTATACGTGGGATATATAGGCGCCGTGTTCGGATTCCTGCTCAAGGCGCTCGCGCCGTTTTTATCTGCGCCGCCTTCTCTGGCGTTGCACGCATTCGCACTGGGCGGCATCGGCATGATCACCGCAGGCATGATGTCGCGCATTTCGCTCGCACACACCGGCCGCGATCTCCGGCAATACTCGAAGCTGCTGATCCCAATCTTCATCTCATTGTTCGCAGCCTACCTTGCCCGTGTGCTGTTGCCGTTGATCGCACCGGGTCATTACCTGTTGTGGATAGGCCTGGCACAGGCTGCCTGGCTGTTCGCCTTTGCCATGTTTATCAGCGTGTACGCGCCCATCCTTGTCAAACCCCGCACAGACGGGATGCCGGGATAACGGCAGCTAAAACAATACCAAGCCAACCCCTTTGGCAGTTCGGTTATAATTGTTCAGGAGGTGTTATTGTTCAAAACCTGAACTATTCCAGTAGCGGATAATGAAGAAGATTATTTGCGCCAAAGTTTGGCAGTGACCCATTCAAAAACGGTGTATTTTGTTCCTTGAATTGCCGCACGGAATGGAACAAGGCATTGCTGATACGACAAAGACAAGGTGCAGAAAAGTAAATCCGATGAATGAAGTGATGACGAAAAACGGTTCAACAGCCAGTCCTGGTTCGATAGCGCCGATACGCGGGGGCGACTACACCGGCATCCTTCCGAGTCAGAAGATTCAGGAGATGCTGAATAGCGGCGAGATCAGCACGATGATGCCGGATCACGACCAAATCCAGCCGGCCAGCATAGACCTGCGCCTTGGCGATTACGCATATCCCGTAGATACGAGTTTTCTTCCCGGCAAGGGAATAAAAGTGCTCGACAAACTGAAACAGCTTGACGACCGCTTTGCCGACTTCAAAATCGATCTCAGCCAGGGTGCCGTGCTTGAAAAGGGGCGCGTATACGTTATTCCTTTGCTCGAATCCATCAATCTCAGAAGTGACGTTGCTGCCTTTGCCAACCCGAAGAGCTCGACGGGCAGACTGGATATTCTGACGCGTTTGATTGCCGATGAAGCGACCAGTTTTGACCAGGTAAGCGAGGGATATAAGGGCAAGCTGTTCATAGAGGTCGCCCCGCGGAGTTTCAGTATCGTGGTCAAAACCGGCGCCCGCCTGAACCAGCTAAGATTTCGCCGCACGCGGGGAGAGGGAGCGAAAGCCATCTCGGCATCGGAATGGAAAAAGCTTCTCGATGAAGGCCAGATTGTTGATTCCAGTGACCACGAGACAAACGCGAGATCGATCAAAACTGGTTTATTGCCTTTTACGGTGGATTTGAAAGGCTCCGGGAACGAAGGTGACATAATCGGATACCGCTCGAAAAAACATGCCAAACGCATTGATCTGGAAAGACGGGATTACGATCCGCTGGATTTCTGGGAGCCCATTTTTTATCACAAGACATCGTCGCTGATATTGGATCCCGATGAATTCTATATTCTCATGACCAAAGAAGCGATTGCGGTGCCGCCGGAATATGCGGCCGAGATGCTGCCGTACGACACCCGTGCGGGCGAATTCCGGGTGCATTATGCCGGTTTTTTTGATCCCGGATTCGGCTGGAGCGCCAAGGCAACTAAAGCGGGAAGCAGCAGGGGCGTTCTGGAAGTGCGCTCACACGAAGTACCCTTCCTGCTCGAACATGGGCAAACGGTCGGATGGCTGCGCTATGAGCGTATGGCAGCCCGGCCCGAGCTTCTGTACGGACAGGACATCCACTCTAACTATCAAGGACAAAGCCTTAAATTAGCCAAGCAGTTCAAGCAACTGTGAAGCTGGCGATAGCTGCTGCCATTGCGGAAGCTGTCGAGGACAGTTTGCGCAGTGCAGCAGGCAGGCGCAAGCTGCCGGGTTGTCGCAACGGACGGTAAACGGCTGCATGTTAACTCCAGCATGACAACCGGAATGAGAACATCAAAAGGTCGGCGAGGGTGGCTTTTGAGTCGGATGGGTGCTTGGTATTGATCGTGCGTAAATTGAGGCGGGATGTAACACCGACGAGATGTAATAACCTGCCAAACTCGACAGCACCAATGCGGGGACAAGATCATATCCGGAGGTCATTTCGCTGACCATTACCACCGCGGTAAGCGGCGCGTGGGTGACAGCCGCGAGAAACGCGCTCATGCCAACCAATGTAAAAGCGGTCACAGAAACAGAGGGTAGAAAAAACTGCGTTATGCCGCCCGCCAGCGTGCCCAGTGCCGCACCGATAAACAGCGTTGGCGTAAATACCCCGCCGACTGCCCCTGAACTGGAAGTCAACACGGTAGCGAAAAATTTCAGCAGCATGATCAGCAGCACACTCTGCCACAGCCATTCTTGGTGCAACAGGGAATTGACCGTCGAATAGCCGTTCCCCCACACTTCCGGACGTATCGCCGACAAGCCGCCGACCGCGAGTCCGGCGAGTGCCATTTTCAACCATAGCGGTATGCGTAATGATGCAAATTTCAGGTGCGCCTTATTCAGCGCAGCAATGAACAATGGCCCGAACAGGCCCGCCATGACTCCTGTTGCCAGTACAAAAAGCAGTTCCGGTATGCTTTGCAGTTGACTGGATGTCGTGGCGAAAATTGGTCCCACGTGGGTTATGTGGCGCACCACCGAATCGGAAATGACTGCGGCCAGCAACAGGGGGCCGAAACTCCCGACGCTAATACTACCCAGTACGATTTCCGCCACGAACAGTGCGCCGGCTATCGGCGTGTTGTACGCACCTGCCAGACCTGCTGCTGCGCCACAGGCAACGGCGAAACGCCGTTCACTGTAGGACAGTTTAAGTACTTTTCCCGACAAGCCTCCCAACAGGGCGGACAACTGCACCATTGAGCCCTCGCGCCCGATTGAACCGCCGGAGATAATGGTTGCTGCCGATGACAGTGATTTCAAAAGTGTTGATCGCAGCGGCACATCCAGGCCGGCGATGATGGATTCCATGTAGTCAGACCCATGCTCATTTTTACTGCGCATCAGGAAATATTGCAAGATCAGCCCCGCAACCAGTCCGCCCAGCGCAGGGAAAATGATGCGTCTTTCGGGAGACATACCGGCGGCGTCAGCCACCAGCCCATTGTTTGAAATATACAAAAAAGATTCAAACAGCAACAGGAATTTGTGGAACATCAACACCGCCAGCGCGCCAAGCACCCCCACCAAAACGGCCACACCCAGCAGTCTGAGCAATTGCAAATTGCCTCCGTTTTGCGATTCGGGATCTTCAGTAACTGGCGAATCCATCATTTAACTGATCCTCTTCATCTTTTTACGCTTCAAAAGCAATGCTGATTTTAAGTCGCCCCGCGAAACCGGTTCATCGGGGAAAACTCAAAAAAATGTTTTTCGATCAGGCTGCCCAGCATAGCCTCCAGCACACTGTCGGGAGCACGTGCAATCTCTTGATGCAGTGAATAGGCCATCCCCTGGAAGACGGGAAACAATTCGGGGTCGAAATGCCCGCCGCTGCCTTGCTTGAGGATTTCCATGGTCTTATTAAAATCGAAAGGCTGCTTATAAGGGCGTTTCGAGGTGAGCGCATCGAACACATCGACGATCGCAAAGATTCTTGCATTTAACGGAATTGCATTCCCTTGCAGCCCCTTCATGTAACCGCTCCCGTCGAATTTCTCGTGATGAAACTCCACTACGTCTTTCGCTCCCTCCAGCCATTTTGATCTGCTGATGATGTCAGAACCCAGCAGTACATGGGTGCGCATCACGAAAAACTCCTCTTCGGTCAGGCTGGCGGATTTGAGCAGAATACTGTCCCTGATGCCAATCTTGCCCACGTCATGCAGAAACGCCCCTGCTATCAGATTCCGGATTTGCGCGCTGGTGAGTCCCAGTTTTTCGGCGAAACGAATTGCATAAATAGTCACCCGGTAATTATGACTATTGGTGTCGGAATCCCGCTTCGCAATAGCGCTGCCCAGCACATCCATCAGATCGATGTTGCCCCTGATCAGTTCAAAGGAGAGTTTGAGCAGCCCCTTATTGAGAGAAATAATGATGGGATAGAGCATCACGGTCGTGATAAGGATAACCGCAACCACCAGAAGCAAGGTGCCGATAATGTCGATTTCGATATTGCGAAGGGTTTCGGTATCGACATGATAGATACCTCCCAAATAGCCGATCAACTCCCCGCTCTTATCGTGCAGCGGCAACAACAACTGCAGGAGCAATTCCCCGTCGATCAAGGAATTATCGTAATGGGTGGCATCCTCCATCGGTAAAGGATGAAAATACAATTCGAGTTTTTTCTCGACGGCCACACCGCGCGGGTTAATCTCGCGAAGAATTTGTTTCCTGTTTTCATCGTAGATCTCGATGACGATGAAATGACCTTTGAGGAATTCATTTACCCGGCTCTTCAGGATGTCAATATGGCTGGCACTGCTCCGGTCGAGTTCGTCTGTTAAGAGCCTCGACTCATTCACGGCCAGCCCCAACACCAGCTTATCCACCTTCTTTATTTCCAGATAGGCGACCACACCGCCGACGATCAGGGACAGCAAGACCCAACCAATTGACAGGCGTTTGACGATTTTTTTATGGATGTTCTGCATGCATATAAGTAAAGACAATGATTTCTGAACTGAACTTTCTAGTCGTCTGGAGCGGGCCCCACTTGCAGATTCTTCGCTATTGGCTGAATTATGGCTGTCGGCTGAAACACCAGGAGGATCATGACTTTTTGAATGAACTCCTTGTTAAAAACAAGGTGCAATCGAATACAAACCGGCAAGATTGTGACTCATAATCATTCAGCCTGAAATTAAATAAAATTTAAGTTGTTGCCTGGCGAAAGGGCAGCGCCTAAAAATCGGCGCCCCGCCCAGCGAGCCGAAATTCGGTCTTAGGCACGATGTATTGTACACTGCCCTTGCGGAAATCTTTTCGCGTACAAGCGCTTTTGCCGGATTAATAATTCGTATGCGCAATGCCGCAGGCGTATAGTTACATCTCGCAACGCAGGCCCGGAGAAAAACAATGCGTGTTGGATTATTTGTCACATGTCTGGTTGATGCCATGCGTCCCCGCATTGGCTTTGCCGCCATCGAATTACTGGAAGCGGCCGACTGCGAGGTCATCGTGCCCGATCGACAAACCTGCTGCGGGCAACCCGGTTACAACTCGGGCGACCGGAAATCCGCCCAGGCGCTGGCACTGAAATTCCTCGACGAATTCGAGTCATTCGATTATGTCGTTCTGCCGTCCGGCTCATGCGCCGGAATGATACGCGTGCACTACCCCGATCTTTTCAAGGACGACCCTGCCCTGCTGGCAAGATTCATCGCACTGGGATCGCGCACGTTCGAGTTGACCGATTTTCTGCATAACGTTGCCAAACTGAAAAAAATACCCGGCAACTTCAAAGGGAAGTTGACCTATCACGATTCATGCTCGGGTCTGCGTGAGCTCGACGTCTACCAACAGCCACGCGCGCTGCTGGCGTGCATGCCCGAAGTCAGCCTGCAAGAGATGGGGGAGTCGACCGCCTGCTGCGGCTTCGGCGGGACATTCTCGGTCAAGTACGGCGAACTGTCCACGCGCATGGCGGACAACAAATGCCGGCACATCACAGACAGCCATGCCGGCACCGTTACAGGCGGCGATTTGGGTTGTCTGCTCAATATCGAAGGGCGCTTGCGCCGCAACGGGGATCACACCACCCGTGTGCTGCATATCGCACAAATCCTGGCTGACAAGGAGGCGTAATGCAGAACAACTCCGCCGACTTCAAGCGCCAGGTCACCATCAAGCTGGCCGACGTAAGGCTGCAGGAAGCCCTGTCGCACTTGCAGACACGCTTCGTCGAAGGCCGCTCGGCAGTCATCGGCGAAATCCACGATCTGCAAAAGACGCGCAACGCGGCGGCAGAAATTCGCGACCGCGTGCTGAACGATCTGGAGCACTGGCTGCTGTATTTTGAACAACAGGCGACTAAACGCGGCGCGATCGTGCACTGGGCCGAGACAGGCGCAGATGTGAACCGCATCGTCGCAGAAATCGCAGTTGGGCATGGCGTGCGCAGCGCCGTCAAATCCAAGTCCATGGTGAGCGAAGAATGCGGGTTGAACGAGGCGCTCGAACGTGCGGGCGTCGAGGTGATGGAAACCGATCTGGGCGAATATATTTTGCAGATCGCCCATGAAGCCCCCTCGCACATCGTCGCCCCCGTGGTACACAAGAACAAGGAAGAAATATCGGATCTGTTCGCAAAAACACACCGGTTGCCGCGCAAGACAGGCATCGCAGAGTTGTGCCGCGAGGCGCGCGAAATATTGCGCCCGGCTTTTTTGAATGCGGACATGGGCATCTCGGGCGCCAATTTTCTGATAGCCGAAACCGGCTCCACCCTGATCGTCACCAATGAAGGCAATGGCCGTCTGGTGACGACATTGCCGCGCGTGCATGTCGCCATTACCGGCATCGAAAAAGTGGTGCCTACACTGGAGGACGCGAGCACGCTGCTGCGCCTGTTACCCCGTTCCGCCACCGGACAGTCCATCACCAACTATGTGTCCGTGCTGACCGGCACCAAAGACAAAAATGACCATGAAGGGCCTGAGCATTTCCACATCATCCTGCTGGACAACGGGCGCAGCAGGCTGTTGGGCGGAGAGATGCAGGACATGCTGCGCTGCATACGTTGCGGCGCGTGCATGAACCACTGTCCTGTTTACCAGAACATCGGCGGGCACGCTTACGGCTGGGTTTACCCCGGCCCGATGGGATCGATTCTGACGCCGCTGCTGGGCGGAATGGAAAACGCGCCTGATCTGCCCAATGCATCGACCCTGTGCGGTGCGTGTGCGGTTGTCTGCCCGGTCAAAATTCCCCTGCCGGACCTGCTGCGCAAACTGCGCGAAAAACAGATGCAACTGGGCATGAAATCGAGGCAGGAGACCTTGCTGCTCCGCGCCTGGGCATGGCTGGCCCTGCACCCGGGAATATACGGCATGACGACCGGCATAGCCGTGCGATTGATGCGATTGCTGGGCGGTGAAAAAAAATTACTGCATAGCTTGCCCGGTGCGCGCGGCTGGAGCGGCGGCCGCGACTTTCCCGCACCACAGGGCATGACCTTCCGTGAGTTATACCGTCAGGGAAAACGCCTATGAACGCACGCGATAAAATACTCGGCAGGATAGCTCGCACAGCCTGCGCCGAGTCCGGTGAAGAAATTGCAGCGTATCTTGCGCAACATCCGCGCGGGCCGCTGCCACCACCGCCGGAAAATCTGCTCGCACACTTTGCGGAACGCGCCCTCAAATTATCCAGCGACATCCTGGAAACGAGCGAACGCGCAGAGGTGCCGGCAATGCTGGCACGCTATCTGCAACAAAATTCCCTGCCGATGCGCGGCGTGTGCTGGCCGTCGCTTACAAACCTGCCGTGGCGTCAGGCGGGCCTCGATATGCAGCCCCGCCCCGCAAATGGCCATGACTTGGTCGGCGTAACCGGCACTTTCTGCGCCATTGCGGAAACGGGCACGCTGTTGCTGCTGGGCGGCGAACAGACGCCGGCTACCACCAGCCTGCTGCCGGAAACGCATGTAGCCATCGTCGATCCGACCCGCATCGTAGCGACCATGGAAGATGCATGGGATCTGTTGCGCCGGGAATTCAAACAGCCGCCGCGATCGGTCAATTTCATCTCCGGCCCTTCGCGCACCGCCGATATCGAACAGACCGTCACGCTGGGCGCGCACGGACCTTATCGAGTCCTGCTGATTCTTGCACCCGCATAAATAATTAAATCACAACCCATGCAGCGTTGCAGATTCTATGCCACCGCAGAAGGCATTTTCCATTTGATCATCGCGACCTTCACGGCATCGTTCACGATCAGGCACGCCGCCATCGCGTAGATAAATATCGCAAGCGTCTGCCACCAGGGCAATGGCGTCAGACCCGGGAGACCCACAAGTGTCAGCCCCGTGCCTGTCAGCGCGCCCGCCATGAGAGCCGCCATGAAGGACTTGCTGGGCATCGACCCCCAGAACCAGCGCCGTTCTCGCGCGGACACGCTTGAAAAAGCGCTGAAATAAAGAAGCGTCAGGAAGCTGAAGGTACAGAGAGCGTCGTTATCCGTTGCCAAACCGAAACCTGACCAGCCGATCCACAAAAGGAGGAGCGACTCTGCGACCATCGCGACGCCCAGCACTCCGGATACCGTGATGAAGCCCCCGATGTTCCATGTCTCCGGTTTTTTGGATGTCCGAACGTAGTCGGTAGCCATGGTGATCGTCGCAAAGTCCAGCACAAAAACGAGCAGCAACATCGCAAAGGCGGAAACGACGAACTTGCCGGTCACCATGAAAGCGATGGCCACGAAAGCAGCCTTCAGGATCGTCCGGCTGATCTTGTTGATGATCCATGTCAGAATACGCTGATAAATCGTCCGCCCCTGCTCGATCAAGGCCACGATGTTTGTCAGCCCCGGTTCAGTCAGAACCACGCTTGCGGCGCCCTTGGCGACGTCGGTGGCCGAACTGACGGCAATACCCACTTCGGCCTGGCGCAACGCGGGCGCATCGTTGACGCCGTCTCCCGTCATGCCGGTCACATGCCCGGCGGCCTGCAACTGCTGCACCACGATATATTTGTCCTCCGGATACACTTCGGCAAAACCATCGGCGCCCGCCAGAAAGTCAACCGCATGGTTGCCGGCCTGCGCGCTCGCGGCCTTCAGGTCCGACACGCGCTGGATATTGGTCAATCCCACGCCCTGTGCGATTTCACTCGCGATCGCCAGCGCATCGCCGGTGAGCATCTTCACCGAAACGCCGAGGCCGTGAAGTTCAGCGATGAGTTGTCTGGCGTCAGGGCGGGGCGGGTCAAACAGCGTCACCAGCCCAAGCAATACCGGCACCCCGGTCTCCGGGCCGCGCGCCACCGCCAGCGTCCGGTATCCCTTCAGTGCCGATTCGCCGGCCCGCGTCTCCAACGCCTCGATCGCCGGATTCCGGAGTCCGCAGGCCTCGGCGACGGTCCGCACCGCGCCTTTCATCACGCGCTGCCGCTGGCCGTTCTGCTCGACCACGGCTTCCGTGCGCCGGTTTGTTGCATCGAACGGTATGAAGGAGATCGTCGTGACCGCAGCCGGATTATCAAAGACGTGCCGCTCTTTTGCCGCAGCCAGAAACGCCAAGTCGATCGGGTCCTGGTTGGACTCCTGTGATGCGAGTGCGGCGGCAAACAATACATCGGATTCTGTCGCATGTTCCAGCGGGATCACGCCGGTGACGGCCAGTTGGTTCATCGTGATCGTGCCCGTCTTGTCCACACACAGCACGTCCATCGTCGCGGCATCCTCAGCTGCACTGAGGCGCGTGACCAGCACGCCGCGGCGCGCCAGCTCTTTCGCCCCGACAGCCATGCTGACCGTGAACATCACCGGGAGGGCGACCGGCACAGCGCTCATCAGCAGCACGAGCATGAGCGGAATCATTTCGAGCAGCGGCACATGCCGGATCAGCGACAGCACGATCACCAAGCCTAGCAGCGCGCCGACAATGACGAACAGCCAGCGCACAACCTTGGCGACCACCGCTTCGATGTGCAGCTTAGGACGAGCCTCCTGCACCAGTTGCGTGGTGCGACCAAAAAAGGTTTTTGCACCGGTCAGAATCACCACGCCGTTGCCTTCACCCCGGCGGACGACTGAACCCGATGCAAGCGCTTGTGCGGAAACCTTGTCTGCGTTCTTCGATTCGCCTGTGAGCGCGGATTGGTCAATACTCAATGCACCGGCAAGCAGCATCACATCGGCGGGAATGATGTCGCCGGAGCGCACGCGGATGATGTCGCCGGGAACCAGTTCACGCGCGGGAACAACCTGCCACACTGACTCGCGCAGCACGCGTGCACTGACCTGCAGGCGTTGTCGCAGCGTTTCGACGACGCCGGCTGCCCGGTGCTCCTGCATAAAGCTCAGTACGGCATTGACAACCAGCAGCGCGCTCACCACAGCAAGGTCTGAGTATTTACCGAGGATGGCTGACAAAAGCATGATAAGCTCAAGCATCCACGCCGACACGCCCCAGAATTTGCCGAGAAACTTGCGGAATGGGTGGGCTTTTTGTTCGGTCACTTCGTTGTAACCGTTTGCATTACGGCGTGCGGCCACTTCCGCACTCGTAAGACCTGCCTCCGGATTTACGTCGAGTGCAGCCAGCGTGTCAGGAATCGATGCGGTGTCGGCTGCCGTCGCCGATATTACTCGCAAAAACTCCGTTTCAGATTCACTTTGCACGAATCAACAGCACAGGTTTTGTGGCAACGCGCACCAACCCCTCGGCGACGCTGCCAAGAAACAGGTGCTTCAGACCCCTGCGGCCATGGGTGCTGATCACAATAAGATCCGCCTGCCAGGCATCGGCATCTGCCGCAATCATTTCCGGGATGCGACCCGCCAGTGTCTCAACTTCAATCAGGTGAGTTTCGGCCTGAATCCCGCCCTCTTTCGCCACCTCCTCCGCCTTGCGAAGAATTTCCCGTCCACTTTTGGCGACCATGTCGATAATATCGGTCAGATTGGGAAATTCTGCATCCAGGCCGATGTTCGCCATATCAATAACATGCACGATACGCAATTGCGCCTGATTTTCTTGTGTCAGCTTGATCGCTTCCTGCAAAGCCTGTTCCGAACTGTGACTGCCATCTACTGCAACTAAAATACGCTTGAACATCGCCGCCTCCTTGAGATTTTTTTCGGTTCCGGTTATGGATGGATACTACTCTTCAATAAAAACTTATCAAGCATATCCTGATACATAACAATCTCACGACTCTTTCATACGCCCCGCATCAGCCACCACCAGGCAGTGAGCGTGATAAACGAGAACACCAGTCCGACTGCCACCATCAGGGTGGCAAAGGGCGGGTCAAGGTCATGTTCGGTGGCGAGTATCGCCGCGGTGATCATCGGCGGCATGGCCGATTCGAACAGCGTGATCTGTATCGCCTGACCGTGCGCACCCAGCAGGGGCACGTATAAAATGAACAGCACCAGCGGCGCCAGCACCAGCTTGAAGCCCAGACCGATCGCCAGTTTCACGCCATTTCCCGCCAGATGCCCCAGGCGCAGCTGAAAACCGACCGACAGCAACGCCAGCGGCGCCAGCGTGTCTCCCATGCGTTTGAGCACCACGCTCATCCATTCCGGATAGGACACCGGAATCAGCAGCAAGGCGATCAGCAGCGCGATGAAAGGCGGAAAACGCAGCACCCGCTGCGCCATTTCGCTCAACTTCGGACGGCCCGAAGAATAAAGCCCGGCGAAGGTAATTCCCAGCGTGGAGAGCACCAGGAACGAGCCCAGCTGATCGATAATGATGCCGCTGGCGAGCCCCTGATGACCGTAATATGCCTCGATCATCGGCAACCCCAGATAGGAGGTATTGCCCAGGCCGCAGGTCAGTACAAGCGCGCCGACGGTAGAGCGCTGCCAGTTCATCCAGCGCCCCAACAACCAGAAAAACCCGGCCGACATGGCAAACAACAGCCAGCCCATCGCCGCCATCAAACCGACGTGCGCACCCAGCTTCAGATCGTGCACATACAGCAGCGTCAGCGCGGGCAGCGAGATGTGGATGATGAAGCTGTTGAGCACGGCGGGCGTGTTGACCGGCATGCGCTTGTAGCGGTGCAGCAGCACACCGGCGACAAAACACAGAATGAGCAGGATGATGTTGTTCATATTTTTCCGTCCATCCCGCCCACACCAGAATAACTATTCAGACAGTTTTTTGGCAATGAACGCCTTCAAGGTCGCCACATCCGCATCCATCACCGTCACACGCTGCGGCAAGTCTTCGATGCCTTCCATAGCGGCGGGCCGTTCCGGTTTACGGCCCAGGGCTTCGACGATGGTTTCCTCGAACTTGGCAGGCAGCGCGGTTTCCAGACAGATCAGCGGCAGGCCGGGACGGCGCTGTTCCAGACCCACTTTCAGCCCGTCGGCGGTGTGCGTGTCGATCATCACGCCGTATTGCCCCCACATCTCGCGTATCGTCTTCAGGCGATCCAGATGCGTGCTCTTGCCTGAAGCAAAACCGAACTTCGGCAACTCATTCCAGTACGGCGTACCTTTAATGTCAAACGCAGCCGTATCGGGCGCGCTGCCCGCGTCCACGCGACTCCAGAATTCGCGCACCTTGGCCCCGTCGCGCCCGACCAGGTCATATACGAAGCGCTCGAAGTTGGACGCCTTGGAAATATCCATCGACGGGCTGCTGGTCTCGTAGGTGTGCTCGGAGCCGCGCGGGCGATACACGCCGGTGCGGAAGAACTCGTCCAGCACGTCGTTTTCATTGGTGGCGAGGATCAGCTGGCCGATCGGCAAGCCCATCATGCGCGCGATGTGCCCGGCGCAGATATTGCCGAAGTTGCCGGAAGGCACCGAGAATGCCACCTGCTCGTCGTTCGATTTTGTGGCCGCGAAGTAGCCCTTGAAGTAATACACGATCTGCGCCGACACGCGCCCCCAGTTGATCGAATTGACCGTGCCGATCTTGTGCGCCGCCTTGAAGGCGTGGTCGTTGGACACGGCTTTCACCATGTCCTGAGCGTCGTCAAACATGCCGTTGATCGCAATGTTATATATATTTTCGTCCTGCAACGAATACATCTGCGCGCGCTGAAAAGCGCTCATCTTGCCGTTGGGCGACAGCATGAACACGCGGATGCCGCGCTTGCCGCGCATCGCATATTCGGCTGCCGAACCGGTATCCCCTGACGTCGCACCCAGAATATTCAGCTCGGCATGTTGTTTGTCCAGCGCGTATTCGAACAGGTTGCCGAGCAACTGCATCGCCATGTCCTTGAACGCCAGCGTCGGCCCGTTGGACAGTTCCAGAATATGCACGCCCGGCGCCAGGGTTCTGAGCGGCGTAATCTGAGAGAAATCTGAATCCGCGCGGCCGTTGCTGTATACCTCGCTCGTATATGTCTTGCTGATAATGGCTTTCAGATCGTCCGCCGGAATGTCGGTGGCGAACTTGGACAGCACGGCAAAAGCAAGCTCCGCATAAGACAGATTGCGCCAGGCTTCCAGTTCAGCGCGGGTCACCTGCGGATATGCTTCCGGCAGATACAGCCCGCCATCGGGCGCCAGACCCGCCAGCAAAATTTCGGTGAAGGTCTTGGCGGGCGCCAGCCCACGGGTGGAAATGTATTTCATCGTTTGCTCTCTACTCTATAGCTGTCATTCCCGCGCAGGCGGGAATCCAGCAACAATATGTAATCCGGCGTAGCCGACAACCAATTTTTTGTCCCGCTGCGCGGACTTATCAACAGACTGGATTCCCGCTTTCGCGGGAATGACAGACTCTTACTTCCCCAACTCTTCCATGCGCAACTTGGTGACATGGCCCGCCACTACGCCCAGAGCTTCGATCTTCACGATCGCCGCGTTGATGCATTTCTCGCGCGTCTGATGGGTGAGCATGATCAGGTCTGCCTCTTTTTCACCCTCAAGCGGTTCCTTCTGGATCACCGCGTCGATCGAAATCTGCTCATCCGCCAGAATGCGCGTAATGTCGGCCAGCACGCCGGTCTTGTCCGCCACTCGCAGGCGCAGATAGTAGCTGGTGATCACTTCGTTGATCGGCAACATCGGCAGATCGACCATCGCATCCGGCTGGAACGCCAGGTGCGGCACGCGATTCTCGGGATCTGCCGTGTGCATGCGTGTGATATCCACCAGATCCGCGATCACAGCACTCGCAGTGGGTTCCGCGCCCGCACCCTTGCCGTAATACAACGTCGCGCCGACCGCATCGGCCTGCACCAGCACCGCGTTCATCGCGCCTTCAACATTGGCAATCAGGCGTTTTGACGGAATCAGCGTCGGATGCACGCGCAACTCGACGCCCTCGGATGTGCGCTTGGTGATGCCCAGCAGCTTGATGCGGTAACCCAGTTGCTCGGCATACTTGATATCGATCGCATCCAGTTTGGAAATGCCTTCGATGTAAGCCTTGTCGAACTGCACCGGGATGCCGAACGCAAGGGAAGCCAGCAGCGTGATCTTGTGTGCGGCATCCACGCCTTCGATGTCGAAAGTCGGATCGGCTTCGGCATAACCCAGACGCTGCGCTTCCTTCAAGACAGTATCGAAAGGCAGTCCCTTGTCGCGCATCTCGGACAGGATGAAATTGGTGGTGCCGTTGATGATGCCGGCGATCCACTCGATGCGGTTCGCGGTCAGCCCTTCGCGCACCGCCTTGATGATCGGAATGCCGCCCGCCACCGCCGCCTCGAATCCGATCATCACGCCCTTGTCCTGCGCGGCCTTGAAGATTTCGTTGCCGTGCGTGGCCAGCAGCGCCTTGTTGGCGGTGACCACATGCTTGCCGTTTGCAATGGCTTGCAATACCAGCTCTTTCGCCACGCCTAAGCCTCCGATCAGCTCGATGACAATGTCAACGGCAGGGTCGTTCACCACCGAAAATGCGTCATCCGTCACGCGGCAGGCGCCCCCTGTGACCTGTTTTGCCAGCTCCATATTTTTGTCGGCGACGGCCACGATGCGGATCGGGCGTCCGGCACGCCGGGTGATTTCTTCCGCGTTGCGCTGCAATACCGTGAAAGTGCCGCCACCGACGGTGCCGATACCGAGTAGTCCTACGTTGATTGGTTGCATTTTTCTTCCTATTGTTAATGAGCTTGTAGCTTGTAGCTTGTGGCCTGTAGCACATGCGGGGTTGACTACCCGCCACATGCTACCCGCTACAAGCTTATGTTCCGTGCCGCTTGCGGTAATGTTCCAGAAAGCGCGCGATACGTTTGAAGGCATCCGTCAGATCGTCCACGTTAGGCAAAAACACCAGACGCAGATGATCGGGGTGTACCCAGTTAAAGCCGGTACCCTGCACCACCAGCACTTTTTCGGTTTCCAGCAATTCCAGTATGAACTGCTGATCGTTTTCAATCGGGTAAATCGCAGGATCAAGGCGCGGAAACAGATACAGACCGGCCTTCGGCTTGACGCAGGAAACCCCGGGTATTTCGGTCAGCAACCGGTAAGCCAGATCGCGCTGCTTGCACAACCGTCCGGTGGGTATCACCAGATCGTTGATGCTCTGATAGCCGCCCAACGCCGTCTGAATCGCAAATTGCCCGGGCACGTTGGAACACAATCGCATCGACGCCAGTATCGTCAATCCGTTGATATAGTCCTGCGCATGCTTCTTCTCACCGGATACCACCATCCAGCCTGAGCGGTAACCGCAGGCGCGGTAATTCTTTGACAGTCCGTTCAGCGTAACGAACAGCACATCGTCCGCCAGCGATGCGATCGAGGTGTGCGTCGCTCCGTCGTACAACATCTTGTCGTAGATTTCGTCTGCGAAAATAATCAGATCGTGCTCGCGCGCGATCTGCACGATTTCCTTGAGAATGTCATCCGAATACAACGCGCCGGTCGGATTGTTCGGATTGATGATCACGATGGCGCGCGTTTTTTCGGTGATCTTGGCGCGCATGTCGGCCAGATCGGGATTCCAGTCATTGGCTTCGTCGCACAGGTAATGGCGCGGCGTGCCGCCTGCCAGCGTGACCGCCGCCGTCCACAGCGGGTAATCCGGCGCGGGCACCAGCACTTCGTCCCCGGTATTGAGCAGTCCCTGCATCGCCATCACGATCAGTTCGGATGCGCCGTTGCCGATATAGATATCATCCAGGCCCACGCCTGCGATTTTCTTGGACTGGCAGTAATGCATGATCGCCTTGCGCGCGGCGAACATGCCCTTGGAATCCGAATATCCGGACGAATTGGGCAGATTCAGAATCACGTCCTGCTGGATTTCCTCGGGCGCTTCAAAACCGAACGGCGCTAGATTGCCGATATTCAGCTTGATGATGCGCTGGCCTTCCTCTTCCATCTGCTTGGCGCGTTCCATGACCGGCCCGCGTATGTCGTAGCACACATTGGACAGCTTGTTGGACTTTAAAATTGGCTTCACTTGTCGTTTACTCAGCGCACCGGCGCGAAAAACGCGATTTTACCTGCGCAGCACGCGCACAGCAAATCGAATAGCATTGCCGTCGTCCGAGCGGCGCTATCTCCCTGCTGCCTTGCCGTCACCACTTTGATTTGACGGCACGCAAGGCTGGCCCCAAAATCGCCACTACGTCTTATTTATTCGCGAGGTTTTATGAAACTGCATCTGGCCAATCTCGGCGACACCAAGCTTTTCACCGGCTACGCGGACGATCATGTGATGGTCAATAAGGAGCGCTTCGAGAGCAGCATCGTGGTAAGGGCGGAAGAAGTCCGCAGCGACTGGGATGTCAGCACCTTTGATGAATTGAGCGAGAGCCATTTCGAATATTTTCTGGCCCTGCAACCGGAAGTACTGCTGCTGGGCACAGGCATGCAGCAACATTTTGCTCACCCGCGACTGTATCGCGCGCTGACCAACGCAGGCATCGGCGTGGAGTGCATGGACACCCCTGCCGCCTGCCGCACCTACAATATCCTGGTAGCGGAAGACCGCAAGGTGATCGCAGCAATCTTATTTTAAAAACAGGATCAAGGATTGTGGATTGAGGATTGCAACTGCAAGAAGCAAACCATTTCCATCCATCAAAAAAGAAAACCCATGAACCAGAACCTGAACAACGTCATCCGGCAAGCTGAAAGCGCGATACTCGGCAAGCCGCAGCAGATCCGTTTTGCGCTGACCTGTTTGCTCGCGCGCGGTCATCTGCTGATCGAGGATCTGCCAGGGGTCGGCAAAACCACGCTGGCCCATGTGCTGGCGCGCACGCTGGGTTTGCAGTTCGGTCGCATCCAGTTCACCAGCGACATGCTGCCCGCCGACATCCTGGGCGTATCGGTATTTGAGCGCGACAGCTTCAGATTCCATCCCGGCCCGATTTTTGCGCAAATGATACTGGCGGACGAAGTGAACCGCGCCACCCCCAAGGCACAGAGCGCTTTGCTCGAAGCGATGGAAGAACATCAGGTTACCATCGAAGGCGCGACGCGAGCGCTCCCGATGCCCTTCTTCGTCATCGCCACACAGAATCCATCCCACCAGATCGGCACTTTCCCGCTACCCGAATCGCAACTCGATCGCTTTCTGATGCGCATTCAGATGGGCTATCCGGACGCGCTGGCCGAACGAGGTCTGCTGTCTGGCGTCGACCGGCGCGAAATCATCGCCAGGCTCAGTCCGCAAATGGACGCGGCAGAACTGCTGGGCTTACAGCAGCGCGCGAGGGAAATATTCGTATCCCCTGCACTACTCGACTATGTGCAGGCCATCCTGCGTCACACCCGCGAGTCGGCACGCTATATGCACGGCTTGAGCCCGCGTGCAGGTCTCGCCATCCTGGCCGCCGCCCGCGCCTGGGCGCTGATCGATGGCCGCAATGCGGTCATTCCCGAAGACGTGCAGACCATCCTGCCCGGCGTGGTCAGCCATCGCCTGCAAACGGCAGGTGCATATCAGTCGGCTCAGGATCTGATCGAAGCGGTGGCGATTCCCTAGTGTTCGCCGCACTCAAGCAAAAATTCCGCAACTGGCTGTTCCGCCCGAAAATCGAGCACGGAACCGTCGTTCTCACGCAACGCCGCATCTTCATCCTGCCCACCCGGCAAGGTCTGGTTCTGGCTTCTGTGCTGTTACTGATGCTGCTGGGCGACATCAACTACAGCCTGAGTCTGGGCTACATACTTACCTTTCTGCTGGCGATGATGGCTGTGATGTCCATACTGCACGCCTATCGCAATCTGGCACACCTTGAAATACATGCAGGCCGCACAGAGTCCGTATACAGCGGCGGAAAGGCGCAATTTCTGCTGCATTTCAATAATCCCGAGCATTTGCCGCGCTATCAGCTGGTACTGCAAAGCAATTCGGACAACAAGATTACCTTCGATCTGCCCGCAGGACAGAGCAGCGATATCTTCCTCCCCGTGCCAGCTACGCATCGCGGCTGGCTGATGCCTGGCAGGTTGACGCTGTACACCGAATTCCCGCTCGGCCTGTTCCACGCCTGGGCCTATCTGCATTTCGATGCGCGCTGTCTGGTCTATCCGAAACCGCTCAACGAGGCACCCTTGCCGTCGGGGTCCGATGGCGACGGAAAACGCAGCAATGCGGGCGATGACGATTTCGCCGGATTGCGCACTTATGTTCCGGGCGATGCACAACCGCGCATTGCATGGAAAGCCTATGCGCGCGGACAGGGTTTGCTGGTCAAGCAGTTCGCGAACCAGGAAGGCGGCGAATTATTATTGAACATTGCGGATGCGCCGGAATCCGACCTGGAAGCAAAGTTATCCCGCATGACGCGCTGGGTGCTGGATGCCGATTCCCTGGGGCTGCGCTACGCACTGTGTCTGAACGATGAAAATATTCCCGCAGGCAACGGCACCGCACATCGAGACGCATGCCTGCGCCGGATTGCCTTGTTCGGCCTAAACGATACCTTTCCAAACCAGCCATGAGCAAGTCTCTCATCTACGGCCTGCTGCTGTGCGTGCTGATGGTCACGGCCCCCCATGCCGCGCACCTGCCGCTATGGGTCAGCGCTTTGAGCACGATGCTTTTGCTGTGGCGCGGCTATCTGGCTTTCACGGGTCGCCCGCTGCCGAACCGGCCTCTGCTATTAACCATCACCGTCGCATCCCTTACCGGCATCCTCGTAGAGTTTCACACCCTGTTCGGGCGCGAGGTCGGTGTCACGCTGCTGATGCTGCTCTCCGCACTCAAACTGATGGAGGTCAAAACAAATCGCGATGCGATGGGGCTGATTTACCCCTTATGTTTTATCATCATCACCAATTTCTTCTACTCGCAGAGCCTGCTGACAGGACTGTACCTGCTCGTCACCCTGCTGGTCATCACGGTTGTCTGGGTACATCTGCATGCACCGGGCAGCGCATTCAAATCACGCCTGAAAATCGCGGCAATTTTGCTGTGGCAAGCCATTCCGCTGACCCTCATCCTGTTTGTCCTGTTCCCGCGTGTGCAAGGGCCGTTGTGGGGCTTGCCGCAGGATGCCTATGCCGGCAGCGGACTGGACGACAAGATGTCGCCGGGCAGCCTGGGGCGGCTGAGCCTGTCGGATGCAGTGGCGTTTCGCGTCACTTATCAGGGCAAGGTGCCGCGCCGCGATCAGATGTACTGGCGCGGGCCGGTATTGTGGGACTTCGACGGACGCACCTGGACCCCCGGCCATGCAACGCACGGCGTCGCGCCCCATTTTTCAGATACCGGACAGCCGGTCGAATACAACGTCACGCTCGAACCCCATAACAAAAACTGGCTGTTCGCGCTGGAGATGCCGGATAAAATTTCCGTACCCGCCAGAATCACTTCCGATTTTCAAATACTCAGCCCGGAACCCGTCAACGCCCGGCTGCGCTATCAGGCGCGTTCAGAACTGACCTATCACGCCAATTTGCAGGAATCTGCAACGCAACTCAAGCGAGCGCTGCAATTGCCGCCGGGACTCAATCCGCGTGCGCAGCAACTGGCCATGAGCTGGCACGAACAAAGCCGCGACAATATGGAAGTCATCCGGCTGGCGCTCGCCAATTTCCATCAGCAAAACTTTCACTACACGCTGGACCCTCAGCCCGTTGACAGCATAGACGATTTCCTTTTCACCACCCGCCAGGGATATTGCGAACACTATGCGTCGAGCTTCGTGTTCCTGATGCGCGCGGCAGGCATACCTGCGCGCGTGGTGACCGGCTATCTGGGCGGCGAATATAACGCAGTCGGCAATTATTACATCGTGCGTCAATCCGATGCCCACGCCTGGGCGGAAGTCTGGCTGGACGCCACAGGCTGGCAGCGCATAGACCCGACGGCGGCCATCGCTCCCGAACGGGTGGAACGCGGCCTGTCCACTGCGCTAAACGACGAGACCGCACTGCCGCTCATGGGCGGCGCACAATGGCTGCATGATCTGCGCATGAACTGGGATGCGTTGTCCTATCAGTGGAATCAGTGGGTCATCGGCTACAACAGCGAACGCCAGTTCGCCTATCTGTCGCGCCTCGGCCTGGCGTCGTTAAGCCAACAGGTAATGTACCTCGCTGCCGGCCTGGGAATCGTGATTACTCTGTTCGCTCTGTATATGCTGCGCCACCTGCTCAAACGCGAACGTGACAAGACGCAATCCGCCTGGCTCAAGGTTTGCCGCAAACTGTCCCGCGCAGGACTGCCGCGCGCGCCTCACGAAGGCCCGCATGATTACGCAGCACGCGTTGCAGCCGCCCGCCCCGATCTGGCCGCCGCCATCGAAGATCTCGCCGAACGCTACATCGCACTGAGATATGAACCATCGCAGGATGAAAACACACAATTCATCCGCCATGCCGCAGCATTTAAAGCCTGACGCGGTATAATCCGCGCCACACAAAAAAACTGTATTGATCATGCTCATCACCCGCCGCCTTGAATTCGATGCCGGACATCGCATCCCCAACCACAACAGCCAGTGCAGACACCTGCACGGCCATCGCTATGCGATCGAAATCACCCTGTCAGGCGAGATCATCAACACCGAAGGGCAATCCGAGCAAGGCATGGTGATGGACTTTTCCGATGTCAAACGCATCGCTCAGGAAAAACTGGTAAATGTATGGGATCATGCTTTTCTGGTCTATCGCGGCGATAAGCCGGTGTGCGATTTTCTGGCGACCCTCCCCGACCACAAAACCGTCATCATGGAGGTGGTTCCTACCGCCGAGAACCTGGCCGAGATCGCCTTCAACATCCTCAACCCGGCGTATCGGGACAATTACGGCAACCATCTGCGCCTTAAGCGCATCCGTCTGTTCGAGACCCCGAACAACTGGGCGGACTGCATACGAAACTAAAATTTTCTGGACAGGCAGCGCGGCTTACGTCAGAATGCGCGCCTTCATAAGTCAGCTTACGCTGACTGCCAGGAAAACAGGAAGTGTGGCCGAGCGGTTTAAGGCACTAGTCTTGAAAACTAGCGAGGATGAGAGTCCTCCGTGAGTTCGAATCTCACCGCTTCCGCCAGCATAATGCTATAAATCGCTTATTATTCAATATGTTGATTAATTAATTATCATTGCGGTATGCCATCCATATGGGTAAGTAACTTCATCAATCAAAATTAGGATGACCTCGCTTGTGCATCTCCTGCAACGATTAAAACCCAGCCGATTATGCACTGGCTCATATAGAATCCACCCTAATGCTGGCTTCGGACTGAATAATAGTTCACGCTACAACGCAACAAGCAAAAGAGGTAGATTATGGCTGGTTCTATTTTTCGCCTGTCTGAAATGATTGATTACACAAAGCTTTCACGTTCAGCCATCTATGACAGGATGAACGAGCGCTCTCCACGATACGCCCCAACCTTTCCGAAGAAATTTTCACCAGGAGGCGGCGCCATTGGCTGGTTTAAAGAGGATGTGGATACATGGCTGAAGAATTGCGCCGAGAAAGCTCATAGAGGAATATCACACGGCGAGCAATTGATGCCCGAAATGCCAATGGTGATAAATTCAATCATTACCCAGTATCTGAGTATGACAGCCTGAACGCCGGCCATGGGAGCTATGCTCGTGTGTGGCATCCAGGCACCGTTGGGTTGCAATGAAATTCCGAACAAGGGCGTGGGACTAGACGACAAAACCATAAACTCCAGCAATGCGCGTTTTCGTAAAGCGCGCAACATTCTTGAAGATTGAAACGAGCAGAATGCTAGACCACCGATCGTATCCCCAGCTGCGACTGACGGATGGGGTGACTGAAAAGTGGTTTTAAGCGTGATCGTAATTCACGCGATTTCACTCTTTTTTCAGCATCGCATGAAGACTGGCGAAGGGATTGTGCGTTGCCACGGTCTGATTCTCTGCGCCACGCCTGCGCTGTTCCTCATCCAGAACTCGCGAATGTTCGTTATCGTGACAGTACAGACAGAGCAACTCCCAGTTACTGCCGTCCGCCGGATTATTGTCGTGGTTATGGTCTTTGTGATGCACCGTCAACTCACGCAGCCGCACCCCGGAAAACTCCCGTGCGCATCGCCCGCATATCCACGGATATAATTTAAGCGCACGTTCGCGATAGCCGGCCTCACGCAGCTCACTCAGCCGGCGCGCCTCGGTGACGATGCGGTCGAGCCGTGCATGATCGGGCAGTTTGCTCATGGTTAAGGGGTCGAAAAATAATAAGTTGAACATTCGTTGCTGCGCATCCGCGATGGATGCAAGACGCGAAGAGCAGCGAATGGTTATTCCATTCGCAAGCTTCGCAACGCCGCAAACGCACGGATTCGCAGCAACCCTGTGGGCCGGTGCTTATTTGCGCGCATCCCTTTGTCGCAAGCCGCTTGTTGTGAATAACACAACGGCGCGTCGTGCTCCGCGGGCTGCATCGCAAATAAACCCCGGCGATTGTCCAACTTATTATTTCTCGACCCCTAAGCCTCGGCAAGTTCCCGTCGGCCGGACGAACCCTGCGCTTGTGCCAGGATGCGCTGATCGCAATTTCTGATTCGCTTCGCCATGACGCGCATGACATCGATGGCAAAGTGAGGGGCTTCGTCCACCAGGAAATGAAAGCGTTTGCTGTCAACGACGACAAATTTGCAGTCTGTCAATGCGCGCACCGTAGCGTAACGCGGAGAGCCGTCGATGACAGCCAGCTCCCCCATAAAACTCCCGGGCACACACTTTTCGAAAAACACCCCTGAAATGGTGATTTCAGCCTCCCCCTCTATCAGGATATACATCTCATCACCGCGGTCACCCTCCCTGAACAATAGCTCACCCGCTTTAATTTCAATGTACTCAGGATCGTGTCGAAACATGTCAAAAAAGAGCATATTCACCTCAGAAGTAAAAAACGAAGCAATTATGATTGTTCGCCGGTCAATTTACAACCAGCTGACAAATATCATTCTTTTTACTCGCCGGTTCAATCCTGAAATTCGGCTTTTGCAACCGACTTGCGCCTGCCGGGACGAAAATAGGCCGTATTTTCGTAAAACGTTGCAAATTCATTGCCCACCCACCATCCCGGCACGCCCAGCAGGGGCACAGGAGACAACTCGCCGGTAGAGAGGCAATGCCCGGCATCGGCAAGATAATCCGCCACCCGACTATCCAGATACGCCAGTTGCTGCATTTTAGACCAGTTGAAGAATTCCTGCTCCACCGCCAGCAGCAGCCCCTGCCCTGTCATGCCGATATATGGCTGCAAGGATTTCTCATACAGGCCGTGACCGAACAGGTAGAATCCCATCTTGGATTGAACCTGCTCACGCCGCTGCCAGAACAATTCACGCCACTGAAAATGTCGCAGCAAACCCGCCAATTCGTCGTCGGCACAGGCCACGATTACCCCGGATTCATCCAGCAGCGTATTGGTATCGCGCGTAGCGCCCCGCTGGCTATCGGTCTGCGGCGCAATCGCCGTCAGGGCCCGGTAATGCCGCGCATTGATCGCCGCCTTGGCCTTGGGAAAGGTCAGCCACACCAGCGCGTTCAGTAAATCATGCCAGTTATCTCTGCGCGTCTGTACCTCACCCGTCAAATAACAGCGCGGCTCGTATTGCGCCTCAAACGCCAACTTGCCGGCAGCCTGTTCCACGAAGCGCAGCTCACGACCGGTTTGCACGGTAATGGGATGAGCCGAAAGCTGCGCATTCAATTCTTCGAGCCCGGGAAATCGCTCAGTCTTCAGGGTGGCGATAACCGGATGCAGCGGCGCGAAAATCGGAGATTGCAGCAGATAGTCCCGGTTAAAGTCCATGCTGATCAGATACCTGAAAACTAGGCGCTGACCTTGACCGGCAAACCCAGGCTGGTGATGCGCTCGGCGAACGCCTCAAGCGTACTGGCAGGCAAGGCAGACAGTCGCGGCGCTTCGGCCTGCTGCGAAGGGCGTGCCAGACCATACAGCAACACACCTTGCAGCGCATATCCGTCACGCAGCAGTTCTGCCACAAAATTCAGGTAGTCGTCCTCGTCCTGTCTGGACGGCGGTTCATTATCCAGTGCGAACCAGCAGGTTTGCAGCCAGGTCGGACAGCTGGCGATCGACAAAATCAGATTCTCGCGCACTTTTCCGATGCGTGCATGGGTGTCGTTGACTCGCAGCATGCCGGCCTCGCTTGCGCGATCCAGCTTGAACCACACCTCGCCGCCGATTTCAGCCATTTCACGCAGACCCAGCTTTACATCATCGCGGTGCAACAGACTGCCGTTGGTAATCAGCACGGTTTTTAGCGTGTCCGGCAAAGCCTGTCCCGAGCCGGGCCGAAGGGACAGCTCGCGACGCACGCGAGCCAGCAGCCTGATGACCTGTAAGAACTCGGCTGCACTGGTGGGTTCTCCATTGCCGGACAAGGCGATATCGTTGATGCGCCGCGCGCCTTCCGGAACACGAGTCTGCATGAAATCGCCATGCAGCAGTTCGGTTAAAAAGGCGCGCAGCTCGGCTTCCAGCAGCGCCATATCCACCGGCGGTGCGCTGCCGCGCGTCAGACCAGGCACCTGACAATAGATGCAGCGCCAGTTGCAGGCATTGTTAGGATTGAGATTGATACCGACCGACACGCCGCCCGCGCGGCGCGACACCACAGGATAAACGTAGCGCAGTGCCGCGCTGTTGCGGTCATGGTCGATTACATTGAGTATGCTCATCAGCGGTAGGCGCGCGCCTCCTCCAGCTCCGTCAATGCATCTTCTCTGATATCCGCCATATCATCGTCGTTCAGACCGAGATAATCCTGAGCCAGCTGTCCGCCAAGATGCCATTCCGCATCATCAGACTTACCCTGGAAGGCCGCGACTATGTGCTCGGACACCAGCTGTATGGCAACCAGTGTGCATGCCACCGGCGGGATACGGTCATTGCTGTGGGTGAAAATGGTGGGGTCGTGGTGCACCAGTATCGCCTGGCAGATAGACTCCGGCAGACACCAGTTGCGGGCCAGCATGTTGCCGACGATGGCGTGATTGGTAGCGTAATGCTGATCTTCGATGTGGATGACGAGCTCTGCGGTTCTGTTTGAAGCGGCCAGTTTTTCTGTGTACTCGGAAAATTTCGCCATCAGGACGGGAACGCCGCAGTCGTGAAACAGGCCGTAGGTATAAGCATCCTCACGGGAGATGCCTGCTACATGGCCCGCCATGTTGGCGGCCACCACTGCCGTGAAATTGGAGCGCTCCCAGAAGCGTTCCATATGTATTTTTTCGCCCCCCAATGCATTTTGCAGCGCCGATCCCCTCGCGATCTGTATCAGATTCTTGAGTCCAAGCACCGACACCGCCTGCTGAACCGAGTTGGCTTTGTTGCGCAAGGCGAAAAACGGCGAGTTGGCCGTTTTTAACATGGAAGCTGCCAGAGCCACGTCACCACTGATGAGTTTGACCAGCCTGGTAAAATCCACTTCATCCTGACGCGCTTCTTCCATCAGCGCCAATACCACCTCGGGACAAGGCGGGATGCGGATGGTTTTAAGAATATTTTCTGCCGCCTGACTCTCGATTTGTTTTTGATTTTTCATATGAAATTTTTAATATATTATGTTAATAATCATATAGTTATTTAATGAGCACAACGAACGGACAGTAAATTATCGCCTGCCTTGCATCCTCGCACTGGAATTACTCAGGGCTTGCCGAGTGGCAGATAGTTCGCCGGGTCCACCGGTTTACCCAAACGGCGTACCTCGAAGTGCAACTTGACCTGATCGCTGTCGGAATTACCCATTTCGGCGATTTTTTGACCGCGCGTGACTACATCCCCTTCTTTCACCAGCAACTTATCATTGTGCGCGTAAGCGCTAAGATAAGTCTTATTATGCTTTATAATCAATAACTTACCGTAACCACGCAAACCGCTTCCACTATATACAACCTTGCCCGGCGCACTGGCATAAATCGGCTGACCGAGTTTGCCGGCAATATCGATGCCCTTGCGATTGTCCGCTTCGGAAAAACCGCCAATCAGCTTGCCCTGAGTCGGCATGCTCCATTCCAGCGCATCTTCTCCGCCAGCCTGACTCCCGGCTTGAGTTTCCGGTTTCGCCTCAGGCTTGGCTTCAGATTTGACCTCAGGTTTGGCTTCGATTCTGGCAATCACCGGCACGCGGGGACTTTCGCCCTGGACCGCTTCAGCCTTCGCAACAGCGGCTTCACTATATGGATACTTCACAACCTTGGGTTGATCTTTCACCAGCGACTGGGCCGGACGAGCTTCAACGGCAGTCCCGGTCGTAGCGGAAAACAGCTTGATCTGCTGTCCGACCTGAATCAGATTGGGGTCCTGTATCCCGTTCAACTCGGCCAGTTCGCGCGGATCAAGACCATAATTGAAGGCGATGGCAAACAGGGTGTCACCTTTTTGTACCACATAAACCCTGGGCCGCCAGTCCTTATCCGTCGATTTTTCCGTTACAGGCTCTTTAACGTTCTTCGTACCCGCTGCGCCGCGTTCGGCTACCGGCGCACGATGTCCGCTCGATGCACATCCAGCCAGCAAGGTCGCTACAAGCAGACCTGCAAAAATCCTTTTCATGCTTTTCCCATCAAGAGAGGTACAAATTTCACTGTTTCAAGCCTGGACTCGCAAAAACCCCGCGCTTCACGCTCGACCAGATACAACCACTGTTCCTGACGCCCCATCGGCAGCACCATACGCCCGCCTATCGCCAGTTGTTCGCGCAACGCCGCCGACATCACAGGGGCTGCCGCTGCCAGGATGATCCCGTCAAAGGGGGCGCCCTGCGACAGGCCGGCACTGCCGTCCGCATGGTGCACGACGACGTTGTTGATTTTCAGCTCGGCCAGATTTTTTCTGGCACGCTCATAAAGCGGGGCGATGCGCTCCATGCTGTAGACTTCATGAAATACATGCGCAAGAACGGCTGCCTGATAACCGCAGCCCGTACCCACTTCCAGCACCCGTCTGATCGGACGGGTTGATGAGGCGCGCAGCACTTCGATCATGCGCGCGACGATATACGGCTGGGAAATGGTTTGCTCATAGTTAATCGGCAAGGACACATCATCGTAGGCGCGGCTGGCCAACGCCTCATCGACAAACAAATGCCGCGGCACCTCATACATCGCTGCGAGCACCGCCTCGTCCCTGATGCCCTGATCGCGCAGACGCTCTATCATGCGCAGGCGGGTTCTGGCCGAAGTCATGCCTATGCCGTTGTGCCGCAGCGTCATTTCTGCCCCAGCCATGCGCCCAGCGCATCCATCTGGGCGTATTGAGTCAGGTCTATCTGCAAGGGTGTCAGCGAGACGCAGTGCTGGCTCAGAGCATAAAAATCCGTGCCCTCGCCCGCATCCTGCGCAGCGCCTGCCGCACCCACCCAATACACCGTCTCGCCGGTGGGGCTCAGCGCCTTGATAACCGGTTCGGCCTTGTGCCGCTTGCCCAGCCTCGTGACCCTCAGTCCTTGCAGTTGTTCATAAGGCACATCAGGCACATTCACGTTGAGCAGCCAGGGCGTCTGGTGCGTCTGCCGCGAAAAGCGCTGCACCAGATCGCTGGCGACCCTGGCCGCCGTATCGTAATTTTTCAACTCACTGCCTACCAGCGAAATGCCGATTGCCGGAATGCCCAGCAGAAAACCTTCTGTCGCGGCGGCGACCGTCCCGGAGTAGATCGTGTCATCACCCATGTTGGCACCCGCATTGATGCCGGAGACCACCATATCCGGCTGGTAATCGAGCATGCCGGTCACCGCCAGATGCACACAATCGGTCGGCGTTCCGTTGACATAATAAAAGCCACTGGCGGCGCGCCTTAGTTTAAGCGGCCGGTCGAGCGTCAGTGAATTGCTGGCGCCGCTGCGGTCTCGTTCGGGCGCGACAACCACGACATCGGCAACTTTTGACAGATGCTCGGCCAGACAGGCCAGTCCGGGCGCAAAATAACCGTCGTCATTGCTGATCAGGATGCGCATCGGGAAAAAGAGCTGAATTTCAAGTTTAATTGACAGGTTTGCATTGCGTATAGATTGATTCGTGTTTGACTCGGGCATGATAACAAATTGGCAGGGAAAATTCTAAATGCCGTTACCACAAAAATCAGAGCAAGCTCCGACGGGAAATTTTTCCAGTGCGCTTGCAACCCGGCTGCACCCTGAAAATCATGCAGGAAGTAAAGTTTTATCGATCGTTGCCGATATTGACATCAACCGGCTGGAATTTCATGATGAATTCATCATACTATTCCCGCCGCGTAAAACCTGAGGAGCAGAGATCATGAGCGAAACATTCAAAATCAACCAGCACATCTACCGCGCTTACCCTGCGCGCTTCTTTTGCGATGGTATCGAAATCACCCAGGCCGAATTTTATGCTGCCATCAGATCGCTTTACCGCAAAGTGTGAGTCAATCGCCCATGCAGATAGTGATTGCACTAACGGGCATTGCAAAAATACTATCCCTGATGATGGAATTTTGCATGCCCGCTTCCCTCACCCAAACCCCGCTTCGCGCCCCACGACTGGCTTTACACAGCCAGCCGACTCATACGGCGGAAAGCATGCTTTCCGAAATCCCGTATTCGTCCCGGAGGGAGAGGGAACGAACGAATCGCTGTGCGAGTTTCACGTTACTGTTCCTGCTGGCGGGGGTCGCGCAGGCCGGACCGCTGGGAGAGGCGCAAAGGGCGCAGGAGGCAGGCGATTACGCCCGCGCCGCCACGCTGTTTCTGCCCCTGGCCGCCAAAGGCGATCCGGTCGCTCAGTTCAATCTGGGTCTGCTGTATACGCAGGGTCTGATCATCCAGCGAAACTACCCCGTGGCCTTGCAATGGTATCTGGCTGCGGCTGAACAAGGCCATGCTCAGGCTCAGGCCAATCTGGGCCTGATGTATGAACGTGGCAACGGCGTACCGCAGGACTTTAAAAAGGCCATGCATTGGTTGACCTTGTCCGCAAAGCAGGGAAATTCATCCGCGCAACTGGAGACCGGACAGATGTATGCGACAGGCATGGGCGTACCGCAAGACTACGTTGAGGCCATCAAGTGGTACCGTCTGGCCGCCGACCAGGGAAATGCCGCAGCGCATGCCAGACTGAGCGACTGTTATGAAAACGGGCTGGGTGTTGCACAGGACAGCGTTGCAGCATCCAAGTGGCTTGCCGGCGCAGCGAGCTATGCAAACGACGAGAGCAGTCGCCTTGCCTATCTGGCTCGGCGGGACGCAATTGAGAAGGGTATCGCGAGTCGGAAACTGGCCGAACAGCAACAGCAGGCCCGCACCGAGGCCGCACGCATCAAGGCCGCCGAAGCCGCGCTGGCGGAGGCCGCGCGTATGAAGGCAGAGCAGGCCGCCGCCGAGCAGGCCAGGCAGCAAGCCTCGGAAAAGGCCGCACTCAATGCGCAGATTCAGGCTAAAAAGCTGGCGGATATAGCGGAAAAATCGGCCAGGAAAAAAGCAGAGCAGCAAGCCGGATCCGAACGCAATAGCGCGGCGGCGCAACGCAAAAGCGAACTCGAAGTCGAAATGGCGCGACGCCGGGCCGAAATCAATGCTGAAACTGCGCAACGCAAAAGGGAAATAGCGGCGGAAACAAGACATGCCAAAAGCTTAAAAACCGGCGTTACCGAAGTAAAGCACTCGGACAAGCCACAGGCCGATATAGCAATGCGCGACGCTCCCTCTCCGCTCAAAAATCCTGTCAAAGAACAGCAAACCCGTGTTGATAGCGGCGCAGTGAATGAACAGAACAAGACCCGGGTGACCGGCGGGATCGGTGTGGTCAGCAGCAAAAAATATCCGGCAAAAACCGAACTGACCGATGAAGAACTGAAGCATCCGCTGATGCATGAGGCTCAGGAACCTGGAACCGGGATACCCGGCAAACCGCTCATCAAACTGAAAAAGATCGAATGGTCAAAAAAACAAGACGATTCCTGACCGCCTATCTGACTGCCACGGCCCGGGCTTCAGGACAGCTCCGCCGGATACACCCCGATACCCGCCTCATTTTCCGTAGTCTGGTACTCCGCCGCAATCGCAACTCCCGGCATGCAAGCCAGTTCCTCACCGCAATAAAGCAGCGGCAAACGGTCGCGCAGCCAGGGCGGGATGCGGTGCTCCTGCAACAGGTTTTTCAGGGTACGGGTTGCAGCGTTTGACGATGGCCGCAGCGACTCCCCGCCCTGACGCAGACGCAGTGTAACAGGGGCGCGCTGCAATTTAGCCAGACTGATGCCCTGCCCCGCACCATGTTCGAATACGACGCATGAACCTGTCGCCGGCCAGCCCAGTCTGTCTTCGCCGCTCCACGGCAAGACAAGACCCCGGTTAAATTCACCCAGGGCGCGCGACCCATATACCCTGCCCTGATAGCGGCGCACCTGCCAGCCGCCAAAACTGATGCAGACAACCGCATCCTCCCGCGCGCCACACAGTTGATGCAGCATGTCGTCCAGTTGCACGACTTGCGGCATAGGCGCGCCGAGTTGATGCAGAAAGTAGCGCAGCAGATTTTTGGCGCGCGGCAGGCTCAAGGTCTGCAAAGCAGCAACAGACAGCGTGTCAGCCGACATGGCTTTCACGGCATCCAGCCGCGCCAGATCATCCAGCAACTCGGCAGCCTCGGCGAAATGTCGCGTGCTGCGCGTCAGCGTTTCGCGATAGGCGGGGAATTTTTCACTCAACAGAGGCAGCAATCGGTGCCGCAGAAAATTGCGCGGGTAACCCTCATCCGCATTGCTCTCGTCTTCTATCCACTCAAGATCATGCAGGGCGGCATAATCCAGAATTTCCTGGCGCGTCAAAGACAGCAGGGGACGCAGCAAAACAGGACAACGGGGCACATCACCCCAACCCTCTTCCTTCAAGGGGGGGGATTGAGAGACACGTTTAATAAATGGCATCGCACTTGCGCCGCGCACGCCTGCGCCGCGCAATAGTTGCAAAAACAGGGTTTCCACCTGATCGTCCGCGTGATGCGCCAGGGCCACATAATCGCATGGCTGATTGGCAAATGCCGCATGGCGCAAACGGCGGGCGGCCGCTTCCAGTCCATGCGCTCTCAGCGGAGCGATATCCACCCGTTCGATATGCAATGGAATGCACAAACGCGCACAAAGGGTTGAGCAAAATGCCGCCCAGCGGTCGGCATTTGCGCTGATGCCGTGGTGCACATGGATGGCGGTGAGCTGCCATGAGAAACGCGGCGCGAGCTGACTGAACAGATGCAACAGCACCACCGAGTCCACGCCGCCGCTCAAGCCCACCATGACAGCGCTGCCTGCGGGCGGCAAACCCGCCTCGATGCGCTCAATTAACGTGGAACTCGCGCAACGATTCGTTGGCCCCCTCGCCCTTTGGGAGAGGGTTGAGGTGAGGGAAACGGGCATGGCGGGTTTCATCGTCAGGGGCGATTTTTTTGCCATGCCCGTTAGATCAGCCGAGCTCGACTTCCTTGAACTTTCCATAACTCATCAGGCGATTGAAGCGGTCACGCAACAGGTCGTTGGTCGATTTATTCTGCGCAGTTTTCAGCGCATCCTGCAACGCCTTTTTCACGCTCTGCATGGTCGCCTCGTAATCCCGGTGCGCACCGCCCAGGGGTTCATGAATGATCTTGTCCACAATGCCCAGCGACTTCAGACGGGTCGCCGTGATGCCCAGCGTCTCCGCCGCATCCTCCGCTTTGTCGGCGCTCTTCCACAGAATCGACGCGCACCCTTCCGGCGAAATCACCGAATACGTGCTGTATTGCATCATCAGCATGGCGTCGCCCACCGCAATCGCCAGCGCGCCGCCCGAACCGCCTTCGCCGATGATGGTACAGATGATGGGCACACGCAATTCGCTCATCTCATACAGATTGCGCCCGATCGCCTCGGACTGCCCGCGCTCCTCCGCCCCCACACCGGGATAGGCGCCCGGCGTATCGACGAACGTCATGATGGGAATGCCGAATTTTTCCGCCAGCCGCATCAGTCGCATCGCCTTGCGGTAACCTTCCGGGCGCGGCATGCCGAAATTGCGCAGGATTTTTTCCCTGGTATCGCGCCCCTTCTGGTGACCGATCACCATCACGCTCTGACCATTGAAACGCGCAAGCCCACCTATGATCGCCTTATCATCGGCAAAGCTGCGGTCGCCGTGCAACTCTTCGAAGTCTGTAAATAAATGTTCAATATAATCAAGTGTATACGGCCTCTGCGGATGACGCGACACCTTGGAAATCTGCCAGGGCGTGAGTTTGGCATAAATATCGCGGGTCAAGACTTCGCTTTTTTTCGACAGTTGCGCGATCTCATCCGCAATATCGAGCGCTGCCGTATCATCGTGCATGCCGCGCAATTGCTCGATCTTGTCTTCCAGATCCGCAATGGGACCTTCAAAATCCAAAAATGTAACTTTCATAGTTGTCCCTGGCTATGAGCCGGTAGCCGGCAGCCGGCAGCTCATCTGATGGGTGGGCTACACGCTACTCGCTACAGACTATTTAATAAATTCGTTCGACAGGCGCCCCGTCGATTGCGGCGCGATGATACTACAAACCGAAGAATCGTTTAACGCTCACCAGCAACTCATTGTGTTGTGTGCTCTTCTCCTGTTGGCTGGTTTGGACATCCAGGTGGTGCAGCACGCTGTCCAGTTGTGCGCGCCGTTCCACCAGAATATGCGTGATTTCTTCGGCAAGACCGGGCCGGGCCTGCATGATCCCGGCAAACGCCTCCTTGTCGAGACGGTAGCATTCCACATCGGTTATGGCGACTACCGAAGCCGAACGCGGCGCACCGGTCATCATGCCCATCTCGCCGAAAAAACTGCCTTTGGACAGCACGTTCACGCTGCGCCGCTCACCTTCCGGCGTTTCCAAGTAGACCTCTGCCTCACCGTTGATGATGATATACAGCCAGTGCGCAATCGCACCCTGCCTGGAAATGATATTACCCTTGGCAAACTGCGCATACTTGAGCCGCTCGGCCAGCGAACGCAGCTCATCATCGGTCATTTGTGCAAACAGTTCAACGCGCTTGAGCGTCTTGACGCGTTGCTGCGATTCGCGCTGATGCACTACCCCTTCGTATTTCTCGTTTTCCTTGACATAGTGAACATTTTTCTTTTCGACTTCCAGACGGATGCCGGCGCGCTCCAGCGCGGTATAAACATGCCAGCGCACCGTCGCATCGGTCGGATCATCCTGTGCCAGATCGGTCAGCCAGTAGCGCAAGGCATAGCGCGACACGCCCTTGTCAATTTCCATCAGCACGCAATTGGGCGCGGGCAACTTGGCGACATTTTTAATATCGGCAAGCAGGATAGTATCCTCTACCGCCGCGATCACTTGCCTCGGTGTGGTATTCAGGCTGACATCGAACCATATCCAGCGTCGCAGCTGCACAGGCTGGCCGCTGCGGCGACCCAAGACCAGAAATCTGTTTTTCATCAGCTGGCTGTTGGGAAACACCACCGTTTCCCAGTTGCGCGTCTCGACCAGGGTCGAGCGCCAGCGTATATCCACCACGCGGCCGACCACCTCGTCCAGGCTGATCCAGTCGCCGATATCAACGGAATTATCCAGTTGCAGGGCTAGTCCACCCAGAATATTGCCCAGTGTATCCTGCATGGCGAACGCAATCACCGCCGTAATCATTGCCGAGGTCGCCACGATGCTGGAAAGATCCAGTCCGGCGTAACGCAGCCGCACCAGCCCCCAGGTGATGTAAGCGATAATGACAAAAATATCTTCGGTGATGCGCGGCGGTTGCAAACGGATCAGGGGCAACACGATGCGAAACAGCAACAGGCCTGACAGACGGATAGCCGCAATGCCTGCCCCGATCACCGCGGCTTCATGAGAGACCGATGCAGCAAAGGTAAATTGCAAGGCATACAGCAGCCCGCTGATAAACGCCAGCACATTGCAGGTAAGAAAGAAAACCAGCGTATTGACGACGCTTTTGCGGTCTTCCCTGAGAAGAGAGGCCAGTAAAAATGACAGGCCAAGTACCAGCAGGAACACAAAAATCGCTTCCTCACGCCAGAAATACTGTATCGCTGTATGCCAGAAACCCATGATTTCTCCGCTAGATTCCGTTCGCTACAGAATACTCGGCCAGCCGCCTGGTTTTCCTCCAGAACGACCAACTATCGGCGCGTGCCAGAGCGACACTCCGCAGGCCATCGCCGCCCAGCACGTCAAGCCTTAATCGGGCGATTCTACCCGTTCGCAAAGCCTGCCATAAAGGCTGTGCGTAACCGGTCTCAAAATCCTGCAATGCATCGCGCCACGCCGCCGGATCGCCGCGCTGCAAGGCGCTGCGCAAACCCGTCCAGACCAGCAATTCCCCGGCCCTTTCCCCATCGGGGGCGAGGGGGTTGCGCCATGTCGGCTGCCACGATGCGCAGGGAATCCCGGCTTGAGACGCCAGCATTTCCACCAGCAATTCATCCGAACTCGCGCACTCGATACGGCTTTGCGGAGGCATTTGCCCTGCCATATCCCCCCAGAACCACACGCTGTTGACCGGCATTTCGCCGCGCGCTTCCCGCGCCTCGTTGAGCGGATGTGCGAACAGCAGCATCTGTATCTCGTTGAACAACTGATGCCAGTGCCGCGCATCCGGCCCCGCCGGCAAATTGCCGTGAATATTGCGCCCGCCCGCCTGCGACAACGGCACCGTTGTAATGTCAGGCAGCGCATCCAGCCGCACATACCAGCGGAGCGGATGCGGCGCAAAAAACGCCATGCCCTGGCCCGCGAAGTGCTCGTTCAGGCTGGCGCAAAAAAGTGCGGCCTCCTCAACACTGACAGTCACATCGGGCAGCAATACGACCTGCTCGCGCTGCAAACGCACATGCACCGGATCGGCGCGCAGCCAGCAACCGCGTTCCAGCCCGTCAAATGCCGCTGAAATTGTTGCCAACCCCGTCTTGCCGGGCACAGCAAACAGCCCGCACAGAGCCTCTTCCAGCGAAATCGCCGGATGTATTTCACTGCGTCCACGCGCCAGAATTCTTTCCAGCGCAGGCAGACGCAACCCCGCGCACGCCTCGGCGGCAAAATCTTTGGGCAGGAATAAATCGGCAACGACCAGATGAACGTTTTTCATGACCGCGAGTTTAACCCAGATCATCGTTATTCTCGCCTAAACATGCCTAAACATGCCAGATGCCGCCCGTTACCGCTCGAAAAACACCGGTCTGGGAGAACCACTGACCATCCTGAAAAACTCGCCAGAACGTCTTAACAGCTATGCAATAGTATGATTGCAATCAACTTATTAACAATTTACCGGCACGACAAGCGGGTTCTCATCTTTGACTACCCGAAATGATCGCGTCTATCTCCGCTTCTGCGGCAAGCCAGTCGGCAAAATGATCGCCCTGTTCCGACGCACCCCGCTTTTGAGAGCGAAAATAGGCCGCATCGGCGATCATGCCATGGCGCTCCTCGTGAGCGATCGCAACCTTCTTGCGCCGACGCACTGCGGGTTTTGCCTCGGCAGGGCTTTCTGCAGGCAACTTCCCCGCCCTTGTTTTCGGCAACTTTTCGATATGTTCCATTTCAATCCTCCTGTATCGAGCGGGTAGTGAGTCGTTAAAATGCGTGCAAATCGCCGCCGTCGGTATCGAGCGAGTGACGCCAGAACTGGTCGTCCCGGTCGAACAGCCGGTAGGTGCCGCGCGGGCCCCATGAGCCTGCCGGATAGGTATTGATGAAATCGCGTTCCATCGACCATACCTTCAGGATCGGGTCCACGGTGCTCCACGCGCATTCCACTTCGTCGATACGCAGAAAAAGGGAATGATCGCCGTTCATCACATCGAGCAACAGTCCTTCGTAAGCGTCGTAGTCCTGATCGCCGCCCTTGTGATAAGTCGCATCGAGGCTGACGGTGCGGGTATGCAGATCGAGGCCCGGCACCTTGACCTGCATTTCCATCTTGAGGCAGTCGTTCGGCTGGATGCCGAGCAATATCCAGTTCGGCTTCGGCGGCTCGCGGCGCGTATGGCGCAACAGATCCTGGGGAGGTGTTTTAAAGCGTATCGAGATGGCGGAACTGTTTTCCGCCATGCGCTTGCCCGTCCTGAGATAGAACGGCACGCCCATCCAGCGCCAGTTGTCGACGAACAGCTTGAGCGCCGCATAAGTTTCGGTCGAACTGCCGGGGGCGACCCCGGCTTCATCCAGATATCCGGGCACAGCTTTGCCGTCCACCATGCCGCTTGCATACTGGCCCCTGAAAGCGTGGGCATGCACCGCATTTTGCGGGATCGGCCGAATGGCTTTCAGCACCTTTACTTTTTCGTCGCGCAAGTGTTCGGCGCTGATCGAGACCGGCGGCTCCATTGCGACGATCGTGAGCAATTGCAGCAGATGGCTCTGAATCATGTCGCGCAACGCGCCCGAACCTTCGTAATAATCCGCCCTGCCTTCGATACCCAGGGTTTCCGAGTGCGTGATCTGAACGTGGTCGATGTAATGGCGATTCCAGAGCGGTTCGAGCAGCAGATTGGCAAAGCGGAAAAGCATCACGTTCTGCACCGTCCCCTTCCCGAGATAATGGTCTATCCGGTAGATCTGGGGTTCGTTCAGATGCTTATAAAGCCCGTTCTGAAGGATCTGCGCGCTCAACAGGTCATAGCCGAAAGGCTTCTCGATCACCACCCGCCGCCATCCCCTGGTTTCCCTGAGCAGGTTGACCGAAGTCAGTTTCTCGATGAGCGCCATGAACTCGGCAGGCCTGACCGCCATGTAAAACACGATATTCGAGGGAAACTCGGGCGTCTCTTCCAGCATTGCCTGCAATCTCTGGTAGGCCTCCGGATCGTCCAGGCTGCTCTGGTGGTAGTACAACCTGCTCCTGAATCGCTCGAAAGCCTTCTCGTCTATCCCGTTCGGGTATTTTGCGAGCAGCATTTTCGCCACTTCTTCCAGCCATTGTTCACGGCTCCACTGATCCAGACTTGAAGCCAGAATCACCATATTGTCGGGCAGGCGTGCCGAAGTTTCGAGCTGAAACAACGCAGGAATCAATTTGCGCCGGGAGAGATTCCCTCCGGCGCCGAAGATGACCAGCGTGCAGGGATCAGTTATTTTCATGCTGCGCTTTCACGGCGTGTCCGCCGAAGGCATTTCTCATCAGGGAAAGCAGCTTGAACCCGTAACCCTGGTCGTCCTGGCTCAGAAAGCGCATCTGAAGCGCCATACTCAGCACGGGGGCGGCCACCCCCTGATCGATCGCCTCGATGGCAGTCCATCGCCCTTCCCCTGAATCCGCGACATAGGGAGCGATTCCCTCCAGCTTCTGATCCGAGTGTAGCGCCTCAGCGGTAAGATCCAATAACCAGCTCCTCACCACCGAACTATGGCGCCAGAGTTCGGTGATCTGGGCAAGGTCGAGGGCAAACTCGCGCTTCCCTTCGATGAGTGCGAGCCCTTCGGACAAGGCCTGCATCATGCCGTATTCGATGCCGTTGTGAACCATTTTCGTGAAATGCCCCGAACCCACCGGTCCGACATGCGCCCATCCGCGGTCGGGCGCCGGCGCAAGCGCCTTGAGCACAGGCTCGACAGTCGCTGCGACCTCCGGCTCTGCGCCGACCATCAGGCAGTAGCCGTTTTCCAGCCCCCACACGCCGCCTGAAGTGCCCGCATCCATGAAGCCGATGCCTCGCTCCCGTAGCCATGCGCCCCGCCGCCGGCTGTCGTGGTAATTCGAGTTGCCGCCGTCGATGACGATGTCGCCGCCGGACAACAGCGTCGCCAGCTCCCTGATCTGGATTTCCGTCGGTTCCCCGCTGGGCAGCATGATCCAGACGATCCTCGGGGAGGCAAGTTCTGCGATTGCATCGACCACCGAAGCCGCGCCTATCATGCCGCACTCAGAAACCAGCTTTTCCACGACGTCCCCTGACCTGTCGTAGCCCACAACCTCAACTCCACCCCGTCGCAACCGTCTTGCCATGTTGCCGCCCATTTTGCCGAGCCCGATCATCGCCATGCGCATCATATTTCTCCTGTTGCATTACAAAAAATTATTCCAGCTGCACCGTTTCCGGAACAGTATTTTTTCTATCCTGCGGCTACCTCGCTACCGGTTTTACTCCCCAGATTTCCGCCGCATACTGCCTGATGGTGCGATCGCTTGAGAAGCTTCCCATCCTGGAGACATTGAGAATGGCCTTGCGCGACCATTCGTCGACGTCTCGGTAAAGATCATCGACCCTTTCCTGGGTATCGACATAGGAGACATAGTCCGCGAGCACGAGGTAGGGATCATTCCCGCTGGTCAGATTTTCCACGACTGCGCCGAAACGAGCGGGTTCATCCGGGGAAAAAAAACCGGAACCTATCATGTCCAGCGTCGTCTTCAACTCCATATTGGCTTCGTAATAATCCATGGAACGATACCCCTTGAGGTGGCACTGGGCCACCTCTGCCGCATCGAGACCGAAGATGAAGATATTGTCTTCCCCGACCGCTTCCCGGATTTCAACGTTGGCGCCATCCAGCGTTCCGATGGTAAGCGCCCCGTTCATGGACAGCTTCATGTTGCCTGTACCGGACGCTTCCGTTCCGGCGGTCGAGATCTGTTCGGAAAGATCGGCTGCGGGAATGATGTCCATTGCAGTGGAGACGTCGTAATTGGGAATGAAAACCACCTTGAGCAGACTGTTCACCGCAGGATCGTTGTTTATGATATCCGCCACGTCGTGGATCAGCCTGATGACCAGCTTGGCCATGGCATAACCCGGAGCAGCCTTTCCGCCGAAAATGATGGTGCGCGGCACGAACTCCATTTGAGGGTTATTGCGGATTCGGTTATAGCGGGTGACGATGTGCAGCACATTGAGCAATTGCCGCTTGTATTCATGAATCCGCTTGATCTGGACATCGAACAGAGAATCCGGATCGACTTCAATCCCCATGCGCTCCCTGATGAGCCCGGCCAGCCTGACCTTGTTCGCATGTTTGATTGCGCGGAATCTGCTGCGGAAATCGGCATCCTCCGCAAGCGGAGTCAATTTTTCCAGCTGATCCAGGTCGGCCGGCCAGCCTTCTCCTATGCGCGATGTAATCAGCTCGGACAGAAGGGGATTGGCCTGCTTGAGCCAAAGTCTGGGTGTAATTCCGTTGGTCAGATTGATGATTCTTCCGGGGAAAAAACGGTCGAAATCGGCAAAAATCGTACTTTTCATCAATTCAGTGTGGATGTGCGACACCCCGTTGACCCTGTGGCTGCCGACGATGGCAAGATGGGCCATGCGTATGTACTTCTCGCCGCCCTCCCCGATGATGGACATGCGCTGAACCACATCCCTGTCCCCGGGATAGCTGTGCATCACATCCTTCAGGAAGCGCCGGTTGATTTCCATAATGATTTGCACATGACGGGGCAGCACCCGCTCCATCAGAGGCACCGGCCATGTTTCGAGCGCTTCTGGCATGAGTGTGTGATTGGTATATGAAAAAGTTTTGCTGGTGATATCCCATGCCTTTTCCCACATCAGATGATACTTGTCCATCAGCAGGTGCATCAGCTCGGGTATGGCAATGGAGGGATGGGTATCATTGAGCTGGATGGCAACCTTGCCGGGAAGGTCGTCGAACGATTCGTGGAATTTACTGAAGCGATGGAGAATATCCTGCAGGGAAGCGCTCACGAAAAAAAACTGCTGTTTGAGACGCAATTCCCTGCCCATCAGGGTGGTGTCATTGGGATAAAGCACTTTCGAAAGATTCTCGGAGTCGTTCTTTTCCTCGACCGCTTTGATGTAATTGCCTTCGTTGAAATATTGGAGTTTGAGATCGCGCGTAGACTTGGCCGCCCAGAGCCTCATATTGTTCACCACATCATTGGCATAACCCGGAATGGGGGTATCGTATGCCATCGCCATGACTTCCTCCGCATCCATCCATTGGTGGTGATCGTTGCCCTGCTCATCGACATACTCCAACACATGGCCGAAAAACTTCACCGGATAGAGCACTTCCGGCCGGGGAAACTCCCAGGGATTGCCGTATCTCAACCAGTTGTCAGGGTGCTCGACCTGCTGCCCTTTTTCGATGCCCTGATTGAACATGCCGTATTCGTAACGTATTCCGCAACCGTATCCGGGCAAACCGAGCGTCGCCATGGAATCGAGAAAACAGGCGGCCAGCCTTCCCAGCCCGCCGTTGCCCAGTCCTGCATCGGGCTCGATTTCGCGCAGTTCATCGAGATCCAGCCCCAGTTCGGACAGCGCTTCCCGGCATTGTTCATAAAGGCCGACATTGCTGAGGCTGTTTACCAGCATGCGACCGACGAGAAACTCCATGGAAAAATAATAAATCCGCTTCGCGTCTTCCTGGTAATAGCTGCGCATGGTTTCCATCCAGGACTCCGCAAGGCGATCCCTTACCGCATAAGCGACGGCATGAAACCAGTCGCGGTCCGTCGCAGTCAGCGGATCCTTGCCGATGGTATAGGTCAATCTGTTTGCCAGGGAATGCGTGATGCTGCCGACATCACGCCCAAGCTTTTCATGATTGAAAGCAGCGGTATTGATTTTTTTGTTCATGATTTTTCCCGTAATTAATTCAGTTTGTGAGCCTCAACAGTTTGCCGAATGCAAGCTCGAAAGATTTCAGACCCGCAGCTTGCAGCTCTTCTCCGAGTTCGCTCATATCCACTCCCAGGCGGCCCAGAGCGACTATCCAGCCTTCGGCATCATCCTGATCCCTCTCAAGAGTGGCATCCACCTTGCCATGATCCCTGAAAGCTGCAAGTGTGGCATCCGGCAGCGTGCTGACGGTTTCCGGGCCGATCAGGGGTTCCATATAGTGCACGTCGCTGTAGGATGGATTTTTGGTGCCGGTGCTGGCCCACAACAGATTCTGCGGGCGCACCCCGAGAGCGGCCAGATCCGCGAACGCCCTCCCGTGAAAAATTTCCCGGTAGCGTCAATAGGCGAGCTTGGCCAATGCGATGGCGCTCAGCCCCCGCATGGCGATGATTTCCTCCATGCCTGTCCGTTCGAGTATCCTGTCCACGGCAGTATCGATGCGGCTCAGAAAAAAGCTCGCCACAGACTTGAGGCGACCCGGATCACCGCCACCCGCCACCCATCGCCTGGCACCTCGCATGTAACTTTCCGCCGCACTCTCCGTATGGCACAGGGAAAACATCAGCGTCACATTGACATTGATGCCCATCGCGACAAGCTCCTCGGCTGCGACAAAACCCTCCCGTGTGGCAGGCACTCTGATCAGCAGGTTGCGACGGTTTACGGTGTCATTCAGACGCTGCCCGGCCGCCACGGCGCCTTCGACATCGCGAGCCAGAAATGGAGAAACGTCCAGGCTGACATAACCGTCGTCCCCATGGCTTTCTTCGAATATCGGGGACAGCGCGTCGCAGGCTTCCCGGACATCCGCGATGGCCAGGGACTCGTAGCGCGCCTCCGGCTTCAGGCCGCTTTCCCTGAGCCGTGCCAGCTCCTTTTGATAGTGAAGGCTGCCGGAAACCGCCCGATGAAAAACGACGGGATTGGAAGTCACTCCGCTCACAGCGCCTTCCTCGATCAGCCTGCCCAGCCTCCCCTCGCGCAGCAGCGCTCGGGAAAGGTTGTGCAGCCATATGCGCTGACCTTGTTGTGCAACTTGAAGCAATGGATTCATGTGACCTCCTTCCTCGGCAGCCCCAGCCGTCTGGATGGAACCGTTGCCAAATACTAAACCGATATGGAAGCCATTGAACGATTATGACAAAAGTTTCATTCAGGGAAGCGCTGACTCAATCAGCCTGAATCTGCCCGGATTGGGGTAGCCCGGATTACATCTGCAAGCTGCCTGTGCACCGGACTCGATTACAACTCGAAGCCGGTGTTTCAACCTGATGGTGGAAAAAATCCGCCCCTGTGGACAGTTTTTATTGCGCAAGGAGTATGGACGAAACCCCATGGGTTCAACCAGGAGCCGGATCAATCGAAAAGCGATGCAGGACGCCCGCAGGGCGGTTTCGAGTAAAACGAGAAACGAGGGCATCGCCCGAGCACCAGCCCGCAGGGCAGTCCCGAGTATTGGGAAGAGGCTTTCGCGAAGGCAACGCAAAATAGCTATGTCATCGTTAACTGTTGATGCATGGACAGGATGGATAAAGCGCGAATGGCGGCGCCTGCCTTTGCTGGATCGCTTGCGATGCCGGGAGCTCGCTTGCAGCCTCGTCGCCTGTCGATTGATTACTTGAATTTGGCATGCGCGTCAGCCACACCGGCTTTAAGATCCTCCCATATTTTATCGGCAGTTTCCTTGACCTGTTCCCATGCGGCGCCCGTTGATTTCTCAAGTTCCTGCATTTTTTCAGCGGCGGCACGCTGTTTGGCGCTCAGTTCATGCAACACCTCCGCACGTTTGACCGTCATATCGGCCCCCGCGTTTTCCGCACGGGCTTTCAACAAATCAATTTGAGCGTTCCATTCTTTCAGTTGTGCCGCCATCTTTTGTTTATAGGCTTCTTGAATTTCCATGAGTTGCTCCTTGATTAGTTGGTGCTATTTTCCAGGCTTTATCACCAGGCGATTATTCACTTCATGTACGCCAGACACTGCACCGGCCAGCGCACGGGCAGTATCGCTATTCTGCTGCGTATCAACCGATCCGCTCAGGGTCACCACCCCTTTTATGGTATCCACGCTGATTTGCAACGTCTTGAGGCCGGGCTCCGCAAAAATCGCAGCCTTGACCTTGGCGGTAATCTCGGCATCTTTGATACCGACATCTGCTTTATCGCCTTGTTCAACCAGCTTGTCGGCCGCTTTATCGGCGGTATCGGCTATTTTATTGCCTGCCTGATCAAACGCCTGATCCAGTTTTTTCCCCGCACTTTCAGCCGGTCCCGGCCTGTCGCACGCAGCCAGTCCGACAAACAGCAATGCCGAAACACCGATTAGTTTTAAATTATCCAGCATGTTCATTTTGATCCCCTTATTCAAATAAAGCGTGTCGCCGAAAACAAACCTGCAATTGATTGACGGATTAATCGAAGAGCGTCAAACATCCCCTGAAAGATGGGAAATTCCAGGAGCTGTTTGACAGTCGGTCAATTCAATTACTTGGCGGTACGCGTCGCATTTACTTCCACTTCCACGCGACGATCCGGCGCCAGACAGGCGATCAGCGCACGGCTTGCTTTCGCGCTTTTCCGGCTTTTGCACTCGCCAGGCTTGGTAACAGGGTCAGCCCCATCTACACCGGTAGCCTCGATCTTGTCGGCCGGGATGCCTGCGGACTCAACCAGATAAGCCTTGACCGCTTCGGCGCGGCGCTGGGACAGCTTCATGTTGTAGTCATGCGTACCAATCCGGTCGGTGTGCCCGGTTACCGTGATGACCGCAAAGTCAGCACCGGCAAGGTCTGTAGAAAACTTATCCAGCGCCTGCTTACCGGAGGGTTTGATATCCGCCTTGCCGAAATCAAACAGCGAATCTGCTGAAGAGTCGGCGGCGAAAACGACCTTCCTGTGAACGGGCGGCGGAGGCGCAGCGACCACCGGCACAGGCGCTGCGACCACCGGGGCAGGCTCCGCCACGCGCGGCGCGGGCGCTGGCTTTTCCATGCCGAAACGATAGACCAGGCCGAGCGATACAAGGTCGATGTCGCCCATATTGCCGACGGCATCGTTGATCCGGTAACGCTCCGCTTCGAGACGCATACCGAGCGCTTGAGTGAAGTCGTACTGAACTCCGGCGCCGAACTTGTAGTTCAATTGACTCTTGCTGGGATTCGGATTGGGCACAGTAACAAATCCGCTGCTGGTGAAACTATCCCGTGCTTGCGCGTAGTTCAGCCCGACCCTGCCAAACGCTGAAAACTTCTCACTGAGGGGCAGCATGCCGACTGCGTCGAGATTCACCCCCTGAAGCTTGATATTCCCGTTCAGTCTACCCAGCGGGCTGGTGGTGGTCGTATAACCGAACTGTCCCAGATTGAAATAGCCGCCTTCAAGGGCAAAATTTTTGTTGACCCGGTACCCGCCAAAAAGTTTGTAGCCGGTATCGCGGTTGCTATCAACGATTGAAGTCGTCGTAAGACCGGCTCCCAACAACTGTGCGGCGATCCTCGGATCGTCTATTTTCGCCCTGGACTGACCTACGTTGGCCCCGCCGTACCAGCCGGCATCGTCTGCAACTGCAAATGGGCTGGCGATCGCAGCGAGCACGGCCAGACTCAGCGTCCCTGTTTTTCTAGCAAATTTCATGATTTTCTCCAAAAGTTACGGTGCATTTTTCGGCAACCTGACTTTGATATTGATTAGGCAGGTCGGCAGCTTGGCCGGCCTGCCTCAAACCCTACGGGGCAGGTACGTTGATGTGTGTGTTCACCATGGTCACCGAAGCATTCAGGCCCACCGCTCTACCGTTCAGCGTCGTGATTGCGGCGTTGCCGGCGGTTGAAAACGAGACTGCCGAAGATGCAAGAATGTTTCCTACCATGGTGCCGCCGCCCGCCCCGTTGATCGTAGCCGAACTGCCGACCTGCCAGAACACGTTCTTGGCCTGTGCGCCGTTGATCAGGATAACGCTGCGAGGTGCTCCAGCAGCGCCCACAGTGAGCGTAGTCGCCATCTGGAACACCCAGACAGCATTGGCGTTGCCCTGCCCATCCAGCGTCAGATCAGTTCCCGTCAGCAGGAACGAACCCCCTGCGGCTGTATAGGTGCCCGGGGCGAGGGTGAGTCCGCCCAACTGACCGGCGCCCGGGTCTGCGCCGCCCGGCAGTGCAGCCAGTTTGTTATACGCCGTTTGTGCGTCGGCTAAGGCATTGGTGGCAATCGTGCATGAGGCAGGATTTACGGCACCCGACGTCGGGCCCGTGGTAGAAACGGTACACGAGTAGATCAGCCCGGTCACCAATCCAATATTCGATCCCGTTTGCGTGTAGATATCGTTTGCCGAATCGTGGAATCCGGTGATCGAGCTAGTGGCAGTAGCCGTGCTGCTAAGACTACCCGTAACCACGGTTAAAGTTCCCTGGTTGGTAGTTCCGGCGGTACCCCCCAAATCTCCGAAAGGCGCCGCGGTGTTAAGGGCTACCGGCGCCGGGCAACTCGCTGTATTAGGCCCTGCGGTAAAACTCCATACCTTGTTGCTTGTCATTGTATTGGCCGGGATGGCCAGATCCTTGACTCCGGCGGCACCGCCTACAATCGTGACCGTATAGCCATGGCCTGAAGTGAGCGAACTTAGCGGCGTAAAGGTCGCAATGGTGCCTGTAGCGGTATCAAGAGCCACCGATGCCGCGGTGACGGCAGTCAATGTAGTGGTATCCATCACGGTAAAGGTTCCCGTGGTGACCGTTGTAGGATCCATCCGCAAACCTGAAGGTACGCTGAAGGTCGCGTTGATGCTGCTGTTGCTACACGCAGTGGCAGCATTAACAGGGTTGGTGGACAATACCGAGACAGGTGACGCCGAGACCGGCGCTGCGGTAGTAAAGGTCCATACATAGTCGTTTGCCACGAGCGGTAAGGCTGGATTGCCGGCCAGTGCATTGCCGAACAGATCTGCGGCCGGTGCTGCACCGGTTCCTTTAATCGTGGCGGTATAGGTCGTGCCGGCCGCAAGCGCTGCCGCCGGCGTAAAGGTCGCGGTTCTGCTGCCGACTGAGTAAGTTACGGGGATCGCGGCACCTGTTACGGCAACTCCGCCAGGCCCTGTCAGCGTAAAGCTGGTTGCGGTGATCGTTGCAGGATCCATATCCTTGGAAAAGGCTGCGGTAATGGCCGTGTTGGTCGGCGCGCTTGGAGCAAGATTAGCAGGCACGGTGAGCGTCACTGTGGGCCGCGTCGTGTCTGGCGTTGCACCCGTTGTAAAAGTCCAGATAAAGTTACTGGCCAGCGCCATGCCTGTCGTGTCCTTGGCGGCCGTCGTAATCGTGGCAGTACAGACGGTACTGACCGGAAGATTAGCTGCCGGAAGCGTAAGCGTTGCCACATTGCCTGCCGCCAGATAAGTAACTACGCCTCCTGTTATCGGCGTTGCGGCAGGGCATGCCAGCGTAAAGCTTGCGTTGGTGAGCGTGGCGGGATCCATCGCCTTGCTGAAGGCGGCAGTGATTTTTTTCAAGTTGATTGCCACACCCGCGGTATTAGCAAGCGGGACGACGGCAGTCACCGTGGGCGGTGTTCCGGCACCGCCGCTACCCAAAATTGCGGATCCACCTCCTCCGCCTCCTCCGCATCCTGCCGCCAAAGCGGCAAACAATAATGCCATGAACCACATCAGTGGTCTGGTAACGCTCGCAAATCTGTTCATTTCGTTCCCCTTTTATTTGATCCTGAAAAGCATCGGCGCAATCCACCGATCCATTGCTGCCACGCAACACTTGCCGCCCGCATGTAACACGACTACGTAAACCTTCACCGGCTCAAAATCAAACATAGCCAACGTGATTTAATACATACGCCGCCTTTATCCCACTTTCGCCCATGACGCTCTGTGCGCTGTCGCACATAAGGAATTTTTTGTCTAAGGAACTGCTGATTTATTCGGTTTTGTCGTTGATGAGGCGACTAAACATTATCTAAGCTGGTAAAAGACGCCAGCCAAGATTCTGTTTATCCCGCGTATAAGTAGTGACTTGGCAATCGTTTTTTGATTGCTTAGTCAATACTTAGTTGTTTCATCAGGCGGGAACCCAGTTGACTAAACAACCACCGGCTAAAGCCGGTGGGTTTGAAATACGGACTAAAAGTCCTGATACGCGTCGCCTAAACGACGCGTCTTAATCCGGTTCCATTTGAAAATTATCATTCTCTCTTGGCTCAAAG
>JAJYYO010000010.1:66610-87551 GCA_021800795.1 Pseudomonadota bacterium | reverse complement strand
CATGGCTTAAAGATACACTGGAAAAACTCCCCGTCTGGACCATGCGCCGTATCGACGAGCTGCTGCCGATCAAACCTGCTGCATAAACCGGCTCACCTGAACAGGTGGAACCGTTAGACGCTTACGTGAAACTCGCGTAGCGATACGTTTGTTCCCTCGCCCTCCGGGAGATAACCAGCGACTTGGCTGCTGTCTATTGGCAGCTTAGTCGAATGGCTAGTTGTTCCACCAGGGTATGGGTGAGGGAGAGCGCAGCGAGGGTGCCCGGACATGGCGAGTTTCATAATCAGGGGTGGTCACTTCGCCATGCCCGTTAGAGCGGAATGAGCAAAAATAATGACCATCAACTAGACGAAGGCACTGTCAGGCGCATAATTTCGCCGATTACCAAGCTGTTGGACGCTCCAGATGACCTCTGCGAATTTCTGCAAGCAATAGAAGGGTTTCAGCCAATCTTGGAGCTGTATAAGACATTGTCAGACAACTCTGAAATTAATGTGATTGCAAAGATACCCACCGCGTCGAGCTTTCATGGTCTAAGCCAAGGACCACGCCCGCCGCCGTGAATAAGTATCTTACAGTTTTTATCTTCGGTTATCTTCTGATATCTTGCAGTTGGCGAAAGGTTTTGGATTGTGTGAATAATTCATTCGGAAACATTACCCTTAGGAAAAAATTAGCATAAACAAATTCACCCTTGAAATAATTCACTGACATAACTCTTGTAATTGCTTTATCTATCATATGGATAGTCGATAATTAAGGATGTCAGTCACCCGCATATTTTCCAGACGAAGCTTTTTTATATCTTTCCAGTATTCCAGCGCATTCTCCCCCGGGGTAGTTATAAGACTCAAAGTATCTTTCCCAATCTGCAGAAAGCGCCGAGATATGCAGACTCAGTATTCTGTCAGGATCTTCAGGCGACAGCTTAACGGCGTTGAGCCAGAAATGCTCGCTCATGTCTTCCATGATGAAGTACGCACCGAGATTATGCAGACTCAGATTGTCCGCTTCCTTGTAGATAAAACATCCTATCGTCCTGACCTCCCTGTTTGCCAGTATCCCGATCCCGGGATAGGGATCGGCCACGGACGGGATAGCGGCTTGCCAACCCTCCATGTCAGGCGAGAAAGCAACCTTGATGTCATGCTTGCCATTGAGACTGGCTAACACATTTATGCGGTCTTGCTTTGCAGTCAGCGCGTCTCTGAAGTTCGACAGGACGGGGCCGATAATTTTTCGCCAACTTTGATAGGACAAACCCACACCATCCTGGACATCACCGATAACAAACTGCGGTGTGGAGACACCGTACAATTTCTCCAACAACGTCTGGATTTCGGGCACCTGGGCAAAACAGCGCTTTACCAAAGCAGGATTCCCATACCAGGCTGCCCCACCCTTAGCCTCGTCTATGAACGATTTCATGACGATGGCCATATCGATATTGCTTAAGCCGGCTTTTTTCAACTTGCCCAATCCTATGCTGCAGGCTTCGGTTAAACCGTGCCCGTCGGCAATCGCAATGGCCTGCAACAGACTGGGTGAAGAGTCATTTAGAAGCTGCAGAAAATCGTATGGGCTTCCCGACATCTGGTAATTGAGCACGTCGGAAGCGGCAATGCTGTCCGGATTGGGTATGCCGTTGGCGTCCGATGCAGCGGTATCAAACATGCTGCTGACATAGTGAAACGTAAACCTGACGGTAAACAGCATGGTTTTTTCAGCATTGTTATCTGTCTGCAATTTCACGATCTTCGAATCTACGGAGCTGCCAAGACTGCTTTCAGACCGGTAAACAGGAATTTCAATCGATCTTATACCGCTCCGCAGTCTTGGCCAGTTCAATGTAATCTTGGTCTTGCTGTTCACCATGCCCTTCATCAGGTTATTTGTTCTGCTTTGGGCCTCGGACAGAACAGGATTACCCACAGTCGAGGCAACCCCGCCAATTGCAGCTGCCGATCCTCCCGTCGCGACCATGGCGGCGGCGCCCAACAGGAATTTGGCTGAACCTATAAAATCCTGCTTGGAGTCGCTGGCACTTTTTACATTTAAAACCAGAGACAGCTCGCCGGGATTGAAAACAGAAAAAGTACCGAGCAATGCAAGCTGCACAACATTCATGGGCAGCGTACTCAGCGTTGCACACTGCGAACCATTATCCCTTCCATCGAATGTGGCAATCGGAATTTCTTTGCCGTCTAGTTTATTTTTAAAACCATTGGTCGTGACCGATAACACGAGCTGTGTATTTTCGCCCCCCCAGAAACTATGATTTGACAAGGGCACGCAGCTGCTTGCAGGAATCACTTCAGTCGTCACCGTAACATATCCATCATGGCCATGGCCATCATGCAGCCATTTGGGTACATCGCCTGAAGCATATACAGGGTGATTAGCTGGAAAGAAAAAAGTTGACGCGATGCCGGACATAGGCAAAATAGTTGCCAGAATCATCAATAATGCAGCACTAATCTTCATATATCTACAGTTGTTGGAAAAACAGGACACCTTACGACGAATCAGTCTATTTGAAATCACTAAAGCGCAGAGGGTCGCCATTGCTGAACAGTGTCATGGAATCTGCAAAAAAACTTGACGGACCAGGAGACTGTCGGACTTGATAAGTCGTGACGAAGAATAGGGATTTCTGAGTAAATTTTTAAGCAATTTAACTCCAACATCGCTGTAACACCGCTACATTTGCCTAATAATTAAGCAGATTAATAGAGGTTCGTTGTAAATAGTCGGAAGTCCGACAGGCTCCCAGCTCAGGGCGCGAAGCTGCTATAACACCTTTCTATCATCATGCCACAAAGCTGCCATTCAGAGTCAATTGAGTTTGGGGCACGGATCACGCCTCGAACCGCATCAGCGGTCATCGGTCGATCATGATCACCGAAGCGTGGAACGAAGACCGAAGGGTTGGCGGTACGCAGTCTCTCGTTCTGAAGATAGTCCACCAGTGCCAGGCCGGTTTCCATCGGCAAGGGCAGTACGTCCTGCCGTAGTGACTTGGTACCTCGTAGTGTTACGATGCCAGCACGCCAGTCGATGTCGCTGATCTTCAGGCTGGCTATCTCGCACGACCGCAGCCCCAAATCCAACGCGCAACGAATGATGGCGTAACCGCGCTTGGGCCAACGAAGATCGTCGGTGAATGAGTTCAGCAGGCGCTTGATCTCGTCCGGCTTGAGCGCGCGTGGCAACGACGCCAGCTTCCAGTGAACGGGATTCAGAATGACAGCGGAGAGCTTGCCTACCGGATCGCCGCAGGTTGCCCGATAGCGAAGGTAGCTCCGCAGTGCCGCTGCGAGACGCGAAGCGTTGGAAGCTGTCCTGTGCGCTTCCAGTTGACTGGTAAGGAATTGGCGAACGTCATCGGGTCGCAGCCGCGATATATTGATGGCGCGCCCCTTGAACTTCTGTTGCAGCAGTATGCCCGCGACGTAAAGGCGATCCTTGCGCGTACTGGCCGCCAAACCTCTTACGTCGCGCAGATGTTCATCGTAACGGCGTAGTTCGTCAGCAATATGTGCCAGGAATGATGAAGATGACCGAGCCTTCGGCGTAGCCCGGTGCGATGAGATGGATTTCATAATGACCTCCTGAAGTGGGGCCACCACTTCAGACGATCATTGAAATTATGTCGATCATGTCGTTACATCAATCGCTGAAACCCCAGATTACACAAGGCTTCCATGCCATGCCGCACCGAACAGTCCACATAATCGAGCAGTCTACATAATCGGCCTTATGTATCGCGCTACATAAGGCCGAATACCGGACACAGCGCCCCGATGACATTCTGTTCCTGATATATTGTTATTAGTGGGGCGCCATCGTCAATTGACTGGATGATAGTCACCAAGAATGATGGTCATAATTTTCAATAAGTAAACTATTTGGATTTTACGTAGTCACCAAACGGTCACCAAGATTTTTGGTGGGATTTCGATGACCTCAAGTCACATGACCGCAAGTCTGAATTTGGTGCGCTCGGCGGGAGTCGAACCCACGACCCTCGGCTTCGGAAACCGATACTCTATCCATCTGAGCTACGAGCGCGTTTGAGAAAAAGCAGAGAAACTACGAAAGTGAACCAACGGTCATTTTACACGATCCTGACCAAATGACCTCAAGCTTCGGAAACCAATACTCTATCCAAATGAGCTACGGGCGCTTGCGGTGAAAATGCAGCCTGTCTGAGCATGCCCGACAAAAAAACGCAGGGCAACATCAAAAAGCGCACGCAGCATAGCGGATTTTGGCCATTCCGTCCATGACGCCCCTCTGAGCATGACAGCAAACTCGTGAAAAGTGCTATCTTCACACCTTTCATATACCATATTTGTCTCATGATGTTTACCAATCCGGACACAGAAGCAATCAGGCAGCTGCTGAAACAGATACACACCGTGGCGGTGGTTGGCCTGTCGCCAAACGAATCGCGCCCCAGCTTTCGCGTGGCGCACGGCTTGCAAAGCATGGGCTATCGCATCATCCCGGTGCGACCCATGGTCGCGGAGGTGCTGGGCGAGCAGGCCTACCCGGATCTGGCAAGCTTGCCCGAATTGCCCGACATCGTGGATGTGTTCCGTGCCGCCGAGCATGTGCCGGCCATTGTGGACGACTGCATCAGGCTGGGCATCAAACGTCTCTGGCTTCAAGACGGCGTCATCCACGAGGCAGCTGCCAGGCGCGCGCAGGAGTCAGGCATCACCGTAGTCATGGATCGCTGCATGTGGCGCGACTGCACGGCGCTTTGCGAGCGCGAAACATGAATCGATGCGCCTGGGCGGGCAGTGACGCCTTATATCGGCGCTACCACGACACCGAATGGGGGGTGCCGCTATTTGACGACCAGCGTCTGTTTGAATTACTGCTTCTGGAAGGCGCACAGGCGGGTTTGAGCTGGATCACCATCTTGCGCAAACGCGAAAATTATCGCGCCCTGTTCGATAATTTCAACGCCTCATGCATTGCGGCTTATGACTCGAATAAAATAGAATCGTTGTTGCTCGATCCGGGTATTGTGCGCAATCGACTCAAGGTACAATCAGCTATCGGCAACGCAGAACAGTTTATCCGCGTGCAAAGCGAATTCGGCAGTTTCGCCGAATTCATCTGGCAGTTTGTCGACGGAAAGCCGGTGCAAAACGCATGGCGCAACGCGGCCGAATTGCCCGCCAGTACCGGGGTTTCAGATGTAATGAGCCGCGAATTAAAGCGGCGCGGATTCAAATTCGTCGGATCGACAATTTGCTACGCTCTGATGCAGGCAAGCGGCATGGTCAACGACCACACGACAGACTGTTTCAGGCATGACGAAGTCAAACATGCTCAGCCTGCCGTCACAACAGTCAAAGGAAGCGCTAACTTATGTTGTTAAAGTTCACCAAGATGCACGGCGCAGGCAACGATTTCGTGGTGCTGGACGGCATACGCCAGCGTATTTCACTCAGTACGGAGCAATTGCGCCTGCTGGCTGACCGGCATTTCGGCGTCGGCTGTGACCAGATATTGCTGGTCGAAAAAGCGCATGACTCAAGCGCCGACTTCCGCTACCGCATCTTCAATGCCGATGGAGGCGAAGTGGAACAATGCGGAAACGGTGCGCGCTGCTTCGTGCGGTTCGTGCATGAACAGAAATTAACCTCCAAGCCTGAAATCGTGGTTGAAACGCACAACGGCCTGATTCGTCCCCGCCTGGAAGAAGACGGGCGCGTGCTGGTCAATATGGGTGCCCCCGTTTTCACGGCGGAGCGAATTCCATTTTCAGGCGGCACTGTTGAAGTCATACAACCGCTTATCGTTGCCGGTGAAACGCTGATGATCAGTATTTTATCCATGGGCAATCCGCATGCAGTTCAGGTCGTTGACGATATTGCGGCGGCGGCAGTGGAAAAATTGGGGCCGCTTATCGAGCATCACCCAAGCTTTCCCAAACGAGTCAATGTCGGCTTCATGCAGGTCATGGACAGGCAGCATGTGCGTCTGCGCGTATACGAGCGCGGTTCGGGAGAAACACTATCCTGCGGAACGGGCGCCTGTGCGGCTGTGGTGGCCGGCATCCGGCGCGGCCTGCTGGATAGCCCGGTGAACGTCGCCACACATGGCGGAACTCTGGCTATCGCCTGGGACGGTGATGACACGCCGGTATTGATGACAGGGCCTGCGATCAGCGTATTCACAGGCGAGATTAATTTATAAGGTATGAGCATGAACTCTGAAGACGTTGCACACTATTTGCTGAACACCCCGGAATTCTTTGAGGAACATGCAGAAACGCTGGCGCAGATCAATTTGCCTCATCCTCACGGCGGGCGCACGATTTCGCTTTCCGAGCGACAACTGTTCGACTTGCGCGAGAAGAACAAAATGCTGGAAAAAAAGTTGCACGAACTGGTCGAGTTTGCCAAAGGGAACGACGCCTTGCAACACAAGGTACACGAATTTACCACGGCGCTGTTCGCCGGCCGCGACCTTGCCACACTGCAAGAGATGATACCGCACCTGTTGCGCGACATCTTCGCCGTGCCGCATGTTGCCTTGCGCCTGTGGCAAGTCACACCGCCCAGCATGGAGGTGCTGATGTTCACCGATGCGCAGGCAAAACCGGTTTGCCTGCATCAGGCCGCTCTCGACACAGCCGGCTGGTTTGGCGAGAGCGCCACACAACTGCACTCCTATGCCTATCTGCCGCTGCATGCGGGCAGCGTGACCATCGGTCTGCTGGTGCTGGCATCCGAAGATAAACAGCGCTTCTACCCGGAGATGGGCACGGTGTTTCTGCAACGCATCAGTGAAGCGGCAGCCAGCGCGCTGCACCCGTATCTCGATCACTAATTCGCCGTCATGAGCCGGGTAAAAGGGCCTGTCCTGAGCCTCGCCGAAGGAAGCAATCAGCTCTACCTCAACGGCTTCATGGCGTGGCTGCGCAATGAGAAGCGCTATTCGGAGCTGACCGCAACAAGCTACGCGCGCGACCTGCGACATCTGTTCGAGCTAAGCGTTGGCACACCGCTTAGCGACCTCAAGGCCCACCATATCCGCCGTTATATCGCGCAATTGCACAGCAGCGGTCTGGGCGGGCGCTCGCTCTCCCGCCTGTTGTCTGCGTGGCGCAGTTTCTTTAATTATCTGCTGCGCGACTACGGCTTTGACAACAACCCTTGCGTCGGTTTGCGGGCGCCCAAGTCTGCAAAGGCTTTGCCGCAAGCGCTGTCGCCCGATCAGGCGATACGCATGGTAGATCTGCCTGCCGATACACCTGCAGAACTGCGCGACAAGGCGATGTTCGAGCTGTTTTACTCCTCCGGCTTGCGACTGGCGGAACTGGTCAACCTCAACCCGGAGCAACTGGAGTTAAACACCGGCGAAGTGCGTGTAACCGGCAAGGGCAACAGAACGCGCATCGTGCCGCTCGGCGGCTTTGCAATTGACGCATTGCAAGCCTGGCTCGCCGTGCGCGCACAACTTGCCAGTGCAGATGAAGCCGCGCTGTTCGTCGGGCAGCGCGGTGCCCGCATCTCGCCGCGCGTGGTGCAACTGCGCATGAAACAATGGGGCATCCGACAAGGCATTACCAGCAACGTGCATCCGCATGTGCTGCGCCACTCATTCGCCACCCATGTGCTGCAATCTTCCGGCGACCTGCGCGCCGTGCAGGAAATGCTGGGGCACGCCAGCATTTCCACCACCCAGGTTTATACCCATCTGGACTTTCAGTATTTAAGCAAAATATACGACGCCGCGCATCCGCGCGCCAAAAGAAAACCACCAACATGACAGAAAAAACCAAATCAAAACGTGCACCGTCCACGCCGCACCGTGCTTCGCAGGGCAATCGCGATTTTCGCAAACGCCGGGAATCGCGTCCGTCCGATGTGTCGACCAGTCAGCCGCGCAGCGCGCCACTGACTGGAAATACTGCCGCGCAACCGGCCATTCTGCTCAATGCGGGCCGCGAGAAATCGTTGCTGCGCCGTCATCCCTGGGTTTTTTCCGGCGCGGTCGAACGCATCGATGGCGCACCTGCCAGCGGCGACACCCTGCCGGTACGCGACTCGGACGGAAAGTTTCTCGCCTGGGCCGCCTACAATTCCGCCTCGCAAATCACCGCTCGCGTCTGGTCATGGCGCGAGGATGAAACCATCGACGCCGACTTTTTTCGTCGCAAAATTGCAAGCGCAATCGCTGCGCGCATCCATTTATTCCCCTCCGCCTCAGTGGGAGGGGCAAGGGGAGAGGGTGGGGGTAACGCTACGCAGAACACCGGAATGCGCCTGATCCATGCCGAATCGGACAACCTGCCCGGACTGATCGTGGACCAATACGGCGAAGTGCTGGTCATGCAGATCGGCAGCGCGGGTGCCGAGCGCTGGCGCGATGCGATCGCCGACATCCTGCAGGAACTGTGCAATCCTTCGTGCATCTACGAGCGCTCCGACTCCGACTCGCGCACGCTGGAAGGGTTGGAGCTGCGCTGCGGCGTGCTGCGCGGCACACTGCCTGAAAATATCGAAGTCATCGAGCACGGACTGCGCTTCAAGGTTGACGTGGCCGAAGGCCAAAAGACCGGTTTCTATCTCGACCAGCGCGACAATCGCGCGTTGACCGAAACCCTCTCATCGGGACGCGACGTGCTCAACTGCTTCTGCTATACAGGCGGCTTTTCGCTGTATGCCTTGCGCGGCGGCGCAAAATCGGTGCTGTCGATGGATGCATCGGCCGATGCGCTGCACATCGCGGCACAAAACCTGACCCGCAACGGACTGGATGAGTCACGCGCCGGATGGCAGGAAGCGGATGTATTTGTGGCCCTGCGCAAACTGCGCGACCAGGGCAGAAGCTTCGATCTCATCATCCTCGATCCGCCCAAGTTCGCCCCGACTGCCGCCTTCACTGAGAAGGCAGCGCGCGGTTACAAGGACATCAACCTGCTGGGCTTCAAGCTGCTGCGCCCGGGCGGCCTGCTGTTCACCTACTCCTGCTCGGGCGGCATCAGCGAAGAGCTGTTCCAGAAAATCGTCGCTGGCGCAGCGCTCGACGCGGGCGTCGATGCGCAGATCATCCATTACCTGCATGCCGGCGCCGACCATCCTGTGCTGCTCAGCTTCCCCGAAGGCGCCTATCTGAAAGGCCTGGTGCTGAGGGTGGCGGGGTAAGCTGTTGAGAATTTTAGCCTGGTCAGATATAGTGCGCTCATGGCTCCGAAATCTCTGCTCCAACACAATCCGCACTTACGCAATGTACAGGATTACCAACGCGCATTGCGTACCAACGTGCTTTCTTCGATGGCGATTGAAGGCGTAAAAAAAGCGGCTGAACGTGCGCTTTTCACTGTCGCCGACAAGAAAACGGTTAAAGCACGCTAACTGCTGGCCTGCGCCACCCGCCGAAAAATATCCTGCATCGGTTTGTAATCTCTGTCCATGCTTGCGCGCACGGCGACGAAGTAGGCTTCTCGCTGCTTGCCCTTGATGCTGGAAAAATCTAAGGAACCGCTGATTTATTCGGTTTTGTCGTTCCCGCGCAGGCGGGAACCCAGTGGCGGATATTGAATAAGTTTCCAATATTAAAAACTTCTTAGCTGCCTGGCTAAGTTGTTTATTGGCGGCTGCTTTTCGTTGGGCATAAGATGGCGAGATGCGCTAGAATGAGCAAACATTCAGGGGGTTAAGCTATGGCAAACGTTCAATTGATTGAAGATCAGATTCAGCATCTCGACAACCAGTCATTTGCTGCGCTTCGCAACTGGTTTATCGAATATGAGCATGCGCGTTGGGATCGCCAGATTGCGACCGATTCTGAAGCTGGCAAGCTCGATTTTATGATTGACGAAGCACTTGCCGGACATCGTGCCGGGAAAACACGACCTCTGTGAAGCATTCGACTGCCAGCCGATTCTGGAAATGCTATGACGCACTTCCCGAGGATGTCCGCACACTCGCAGACAAGAACTACAAGCTGCTCAAGAGCGATCCACGACATCCATCACTACATTTCAAAAAAGTCGGCAAAGTGTGGTCAGCCCGAGTCGGCATTCATCACCGCGCTATCGCAGTTGAAGTTGAAGGTGGGTTTCTATAGGTATGGGTTGGCTTGCACTCTGAGTATGACAAACTCATTGCCTGACTCGGCACTCAACCTTGCTCCCTTCGCTCGCTGGACGCTGCGCCAAACAGCGGCGTAGCGCCGGTTCGCTCCACATGTGCGTTCTTATGCCACGTCTGGTCACAAACAACCGTTGGGTCTAGACGAGCACGCTTTGCCTAGCCATTCGACTAAGCTGGCAAAAGACGCCATCCAAGTCGCTGGTTATGTTTGAGTCCCGAGCGGTAGCGAGGTCGAGTTGCACAGGCCCGCTTGTCTTTCGGACCGGTAGTATTTCAGTTCGTGACGCTATAATACAATGCTTGTTGGTGATTGCGCCTCTGAGCTTATCGGTACAGAACGGTCGTAAAGCGTTTCGGGTGCAATGTCCAGATCGCCCGGCCAGCACACGGTATCCAGGGAAACGTATGCCTGTTTAAACAAGGTAACATCCTGCAAGCGGGTAAAAACGCCCCTGTTCAGATAAGGGCGAGCATCAAACAAGCGGTGATCTCCCGTATCAAACCACAATTCCAACGAAAAATCATTACGCGGCACCACACGAATAACCGATTCCATCATTCCTCCTAACGCAATGGTTCAATGGCAAACAGTGTTTGACCATTGACCGCCAATTCCCAATCTGCCAGCAATGATTCGCGATGAATTTCAATCTACGCCTGCACCAGCCTCACCTTGGCAATTGGAATTTCGCCAGATGACTGCGCTGCATCCAAAATTGAAAAGGAAGCCTCATGTCCTTGGTATTTTGCATGAATATGCGGAAGTTTATGCCGTTCATCGTCATAGAAATACAAGCAGATCACAATTCCATAAAACATGCTGATAGTGGGCATGATGAACCTCGGTTGAGAAGTGCAGGCGCCATTCTAACCAACAATTTCACAGAAGTGGCGTGATGTCTATTGGAAAGGTTGCCGGGAGGCACAGAGACAGCCATTAGGTCGAGTTGCGCAGCACCCAATGGCCGTATTGTGCCTGATTGTGAATAGTTTTACCTGGTGCAAATACACGTGAGGCAATTTATCGGCAGACTGCTAAAATACGTGAATGATGAGTCCGGATCGCACAGCAGCACAAGCGCTTTTTTTTCAGGGAATGCGCCTCATGGCAGCGGCCGATGCAGCCGGCGCAGAGGCGTGCTTTGAAAAAGCCATTCGGATCGACCTGGATTTTGCGGAAAGCCATGCCAACCTCGGCCTGCTGCTGGATAAGCGCGGCGAAGATGGACGCGCCGAAGCCTGCTATCGTCGCTCCATCGCGTTAAATCCGGCGTATACGCAAACTCATCTTAACCTTGGTGTGCTGCTTGCCCGCCAGAAGCGATTCACCGAGGCCGAGGCGGCCTACCGGCAGGCCATCGCACTCAAGCCACACGCACCCGAAGCCTGGTCGAATCTCGGCGTACTCTGTGCCTGCATGAAACGTGAACTGGAGGCCGAACGGTGCCATCGCACCGCCCTGCTCCTGGACGACGGCTATGCGCAGGCCCGCTTCAACCTCGCCTATCTGCTGCTGCGCCAGGGCAGATTCGAGGAAGGCTGGCAGTGTCTTGAAGCGCGCAACTGGTATGCACCGCTTGCCGATCAACTGTCCGCGCCCCGCTGGCAGGGTGAGGCGCTTACCGGCAAGTCCATGCTGATATGCCATGAAGCAGGTTACGGCGATGTCATTCAGCTCTGCCGATACGCGGGTGTTTTAAAGCAACAGGGTGCGACGTCCATCACCCTGCTTTGCCATCCGTCTTTGAAGGCTTTGCTCGCGACGCTGGCGGGCGCAGACAGCATTATTTCCTTCGACGAGCCTCTACCCTCATCTGGATGGGATTTCTGGACGCCTTTGCTGAGTATTCCACACCATTGCGGGACGCGCATCGAGACCATACCGGCAGCCATCCCCTATTTGCACGCGTCCGCCGCACGTATCGAAAAATGGGGGCAGTTCATTCCCAAGCAGGGACTGCGTGTCGGCCTGGTATGGAAGGGGAATCCTCAGTTTGAAAACGACGCGGATCGCTCCCTGCCCTCGCTTGCCGTGCTGGCGCCGCTCTGGTCTGTCGCCGGGGTGACTTTTATCGGCCTGCAAAAGGGCGCAGGCGAGAACGAGATGCCGCCCGATAACCTGCCTCTCGTCAGACTCGGCTCTCAACTGGCGGATTTTGCCGATACCGCCGCGGCCATCTCCTGCCTCGATCTGGTGATTTGTGTCGATACGGCGGCGGCACATTTGACCGGCGCACTCGGCAAACCCTGCTGGCTATTGTTGCCCGAATATAAAACGGATTGGCGCTGGCTGACAGAGCGCTGCGATACGCCCTGGTATCCGGGGGTCATGCGACTGTTTCGCCAATCTGGCATGGGAGACTGGACCTCCGTCATTGCCGAAGTGGTCGGCGCACTCGAACAGAGGGTGCAAATGCGCTGCTGACCGTTAATTAAACCACCACAACGCGCCGCCCGGGACAAATATGCTTCCCGGATTTCTAGCTAAAATAATTCGCATGATTGCATCCGCGCCCATTCCTGAGTATATTGATCAGGAATTCTCCGCTTATACAGACAAAAAAGCGAGGCAAGGTGCAAAAGGAATCGGACAAACCAGCCGGCATATGGACACACAGAGTTGCGAGCCTGCGCGGCAGATTGTTGCTGCTTCTGCTTCTCACCCTCCTGCCGGTTTATAGTTTCATCCTTTATTCGGTTTCCGAGGCACGCCAACAAGCCGCTGACAACGCCCGGGGAGAGGCTCGTTCCCTGTTGCATCTGGTCGCGTTGGAACAAAAAAACCTCATCGAATTTAGTCGGCTACAATTGCTCAATCTTGCGCAGTTTCCCATCGTGCGCCGTCCTGAATGGACGACGCTGTGCAACCGCACATTCGCCGACCTGCACAAACAAAATCCACTCTACGCCAATCTCGGCGTGATAAGTCCGGACGGCATACTGCGCTGCAGCGCGCTCCCTTTTGCAGGTCAGGTCAATCTCTCCGACCGGAATTATTTCAGCGAGGCCATGCGCACGCGCGATTTTGTCTTCGGCACCTACCAGCTCGGCCGTGTGACCGGCAAGCTCAGCGTCAACCTGGCATACCCGGTACTGGACGCCGCCCGCAAACCGCTGGCAGTCGTATTCATCGCGCTCGATCTCGGCACTCTGGCAAAAAGACTGACCGACACCATAAGCCTGCCTGCAGGCACCACGCTCACCATCGTAGACAATCACGGCACCATTATGGCCCGTCAGCCTGATCCGGATAAATGGACAGGCAAGTCGCTGCCGGACGGCCTCATGCGCCAGGCCATCCTCGAGCGCAGGCGTGAAGCAACGCTACTGGGAACCGGTGTCGACGGGGTAGAGCGTTTACATGTGCTCAAACCCGTCTATTCAGCCGGCGCTGAACAAGTCTATGTCAGCGCCGGCATTCCCGCGAATACCGTTTATGCCGTCGCAAACACCATGCTGTTGCGTGCCATGCTGTTGATGTCGCTGGTTACCGCCGCCGTAATCGCGCTGGCATGGATGGGTGGACGGGCGCTGGTGCTGCGCCCGGTGAATGCATTGCTGAAAGCGACTCACCGTCTTGGACAAGGCGACCTCAGCGCGCGCACCGACCTGCCGCATACTCCGGACGAGTTCGGACAGCTCGCCCTAAGCCTGGACGATATGGCCCGCGACTTGCAGTTGCGCCAGTCTGAAGCCGCCCGCGCCGAAGCGCGCTTCACCAACATCGTCAACCTGGCGGCGGACGCAATCATCAGCGTGGATGAAGATCAACGCATCGTCGCCTACAATCGTACTGCCGTGCAGATTTTCGGGTATGCGTCGTCCGACGTGCTTGGTCAGCCGCTTGATCTGTTACTGCCCACCGAAGTCGCCGCCAGGCACCGCGCGCACATTCAGGCCTTTGGCCGGGAACCGGGATCGATGCGCGTAATGGGCGGAGGACGCGAGGTCGCCGGGCGGCGTGCCGACGGCTCCGTGTTTCCGGCTGAGGCGAGCATTTCCAGGATCGTAGAGGGCGATCGCATCGTGTACACCGCCGTTCTGCGCGACATCACCGAGCGCAAAAAAGCTGAGGCAGAAACAGAGCTGCTCCGCAGCCGCGCTATCTTCGAGAATCTCTTTGAGTCGCTGCCCGGCCTCTACCTGGTCCTTGCCCCCGAACTTAAAATCCTCGCCGTCAGCGATGCCTACCTGAAGGCGACCATGACCAAACGCGAAGAGATCATCGGCCATGGTCTTTTCGAAGTATTTCCCGATAACCCCGGCGACCCAGCCGCCACCGGCACCTCCAACCTGTTCGCCTCCCTCGACCGGGTGCGCCAGACCGCCGCCACCGACACCATGTCCATCCAGAAATATGACGTCCGTCGTCCTGACGGCACCTTCGAAGAGCGCTACTGGAGTCCGATCAATTCACCTGTACTCGGAGCGGACCGCAGGGTCGAGTACATTATCCATCGGGTGGAAGACGTGACAGAGTTTGTGTTGCAAAAGTCGCGGTCAGCGGACGACACCATCGAGATGCGCGCCCGCCTGGAACAGATGGAGGCTGAAATCTTTCAAAGCTCGCAGAAGATGCAGATGGCCAATCAGCAACTCAAATCCGCCAATCAGGAACTTGAAGCGTTCAGCTACTCGGTGTCGCACGACCTGCGCGCGCCGCTGCGTTCCATAGACGGTTTCAGCCAGGCATTGCTTGAGGATAACGCCGACCAGCTGGACGATCAGGCCAAGGATTATCTTAACCGCGTGCGCACCGCCACCAAGCGTATGGGACATCTCATCGATGACATGCTCACCCTGTCGCACGTAACACGTACCGAAATGCGTCGCAGAACCGTCGATCTCAGCGCGCTCGTCGCCGACGTGCTTGCGGAATTTCAGAAAAGCGAACCGCAGCGCCAGGTGGACTTGCGCATCGAATCCGGACTGCTCGCAGCGGGAGATGCACAACTGCTGCGCGTAGCGCTGGTCAACCTGCTCGGTAATGCCTGGAAGTTCACTGGCAAAATGACAAACGCAAAGATTGAATTCGGCGCGCTGTGTAACGCCGGTGGCTTGACTGAATTCTTCATACGCGATAACGGCGTCGGCTTCGACATGGCTTATGCCGACAAACTATTCGGCGCCTTTCAGCGCCTGCATTCGACCCGTGAATTTCCAGGCACAGGTATCGGTTTGGCCACGGTACAGCGCATCGTGCACCGCCACGGCGGTCAAGTTCGCGGTGAAAGCGTACCAGGTCAAGGCGCTGTATTTTATTTTACCTTATCCGACTGATCATTTTTATTGCCCGCTTGTGCTTGAAATAAAGAGATACTGACAAATCAAATTAACCGGATGCTTTCCCGAGGCGGGGCAATAAGACCGTCGCCCGGAATGGCACAATTCCGGTTTTGAATCCCCCTTTTCGCCGACTTTATGCTTCGCTGTCAAAAGCGGGGATATGTTATCCGCCCGCCTCCATTACAAACAACTTTAGCTTAATTCTCCAATCCATTGCTTTTTAAGCATATTTATATTTTCTCAGATTTCCGCGCTAACTCCTTGTCTTGTAAAGAAAAAATATGTTTTTCGCTTGACCTGCCGGTTTTTTTTCAATATAGTGGGGTTAAGTGGTGAATAGTGGGTAATTGTGGGGAGCAGGAATGTTTCAAGGGGCGGCGCAACTCAATCTGGATGGCAAGGGCAGGCTCGCAATACCGGCACGGTACCGCGACATGTTGCTGGACGGCTGCGCCGGAAATCTGGTGCTGACTGCCGACGCCGATGGATGCCTGCTGGTCTACCCGCAGCCCGAGTGGCTGCCGATACGCGACAAACTGAACCGCCTCTCTTCGTTCAATCCGCGCAGCCGCGCCCTGCAACGCCTGCTGATAGGACATGCCGAAGATGTGCTGATGGACAGCGCCGGGCGCGTGCTGATTTCGCCTGTACTGCGCAGCTATGCCGCACTGGACAAGAGCGTGGTGCTGATCGGTCAGGGCAACAAGTTCGAGTTGTGGGATGAAGCGAAATGGCAGACACAGCAGCAAGCCGCGCTGTTGCTGATGAGCGGCGAGTTGCCGCCGGAACTCGAAGGATTTTCGCTGTGAATGAGGAGTTGACTCATACCACCGTACTGCTCGATGAGGCGGTAGAAGCGCTCGCGATCAAGCCGGATGGTATTTATGTGGATTGCACCTTCGGACGCGGCGGCCACAGCGCGCGGATATTGCAACGATTGAACCAGAGCGGCAGGTTGATTGCGCTGGACAAGGACATGACCGCGGTGGCTTGCGGCCGTGAATGGAACGACGCGCGTTTTCACATGGAACACAGCGGATTCACGAAGCTCGCAGAAGTATTGCGCGGGCTGGATATTGAGCGTGTCGACGGAATACTGCTGGATCTGGGGGTTTCGTCGCCACAGCTGGATGAAGCGGAGCGGGGTTTCAGTTTCAGGTTCGATGCGCCGCTGGACATGCGCATGGATACGAGTCGCGGCCCGACCGCTGCGCAATGGTTGGCAACGGCGGACGAAGGTCTGCTGACGGAGGTTATACGTGATTATGGCGAAGAACGGTTTGCTAAGCAGATTGCAAGAGCGGTTGTTGCTGCGCGTGCGATTCAACCCATCCAGACCACGCGGCAGCTCGTCGAGCTGGTTGGCAAGACGGTACGTACCCGTGAAGCGGGGAAAAATCCGGCGACGCGCACCTTTCAGGCTATACGGATTTATCTCAACCAGGAGCTCGAAGAGCTGGAGGGTGTTTTACCCCAATGCGTTGCACATCTGAATGCCGGCGGACGCCTGGTGGTAATCAGTTTCCATTCGCTGGAAGATCGTATGGTCAAGCACTTCTTGCGGGATCTGGTGGAGATGGACAAGTTGCCGCGCAACGTACCGATACGAGCCAGCGAAGTGCCGCATGGAAAAATCAGGCTGGTCGGACGCGCGGTGCGTGCGGGGGAAGCCGAGCTGCAAGCCAACCCTCGTGCACGCAGCGCGACGATGCGCGTGGCGGAGCGCAGCGATGTTGCGTAGCGGATTTTTACAAGGGATTTTGCTGGTGCTGGTGATCGCGGGAGCGTTGAGCGTAGTTACCTCTCAGCATCAGGCGCGCAAACTGTTTATCGCATTGCAGCAGGAAAAGGAACACGCCCATCAGATGGAGGTGGAGTGGGGACAGTTGCAACTGGAACAAAGCACCCTGGCCACCCCGGCGCGCGTGGAAAGAATTGCAATACAGCAATTGCATATGCAATTGCCCAGGAAGGTAGAGTTTATACGGATTACCTCTCCACAAGGGAATGAAGCAGGTCAGCGACCATGAATTACACGGGCAGAGAGAAAAAAGACAGCGCGGTGAAATTGCCGGGATGGCGCGCGACGGTGCTGTTCGCGATTTTGCTGGCGGGCCTGTTGGGCCTGGTAGGTCGTGCCGTCTATCTGCAGGGAATACATAATGATTTTTTGCAGGAAAAAGGCAAACAACGCTATAGCAGGGTCATCGAGGTCAGCGCGCATCGCGGCATGATCACCGATCGCAATGGCGATCCGCTGGCAGTCAGCACGCCCGTCGAATCGGTGTGGGCGAGTCCGGCGGATATCAGGATAAACGATACCCAGGATGCAAAGCTCAATAGTCAGCAGTTGAAGCAGCTCGCGCAGGCGCTGGGAATGAGTGTAAAAGAAATCAGGGACAGCCTTTCAGATACGACGCGGGACTTTGTTTATTTGAAACGACAAGTCCCGCCGGAAGAGTCCGGCAAGGTATCCAGCCTGAATCTGCCGGGGATTTCCCTGCAACGCGAATATCGTCGCTATTACCCTGCCGGAGACGAGTTCGCCCAGGTGCTTGGTTTTACCGGGCAGGATGATAGCGGACAGGAAGGTCTGGAACTGGCTTTGCAAAGCAGGCTCGCGGGCAAGATGGGAAGCCAGCGGGTAATCAAGGACAGACGCGGACACATAGTCGAGGATGCGGGCAGCCTGAATCCGCCCAGGCCCGGCAGTGACATCGCGCTCAGCCTGGACAGCCGGGTGCAGCATCTGGCCTATCGTGAATTGAAACTGGCCGTACAGGAGCATCAGGCCAAGGCGGGCGCCATTGTGGTGCTTGATGCGCAGAGCGGTGAAGTGCTGGCGCTGACCAACTATCCGAGCTACAACCCGAACAATCACATGAATGTCAGCGCGCAGGCGATGCGCAATCGCGCCGTGACCGATGAGTTTGAGCCCGGCTCGACGATGAAACCGTTCACCATCGGAACCGCGTTGAATCTGGGCCGTGTCAGGCCGGACACGGTGATCGATACCGAGAATGGCGTGTTTACCGTCGGCAATCGAAAAATACACGACACGCATCCGGAACCCACCCTGACCGTGTCGCAAATAATACAGAAATCCAGCAACGTGGGGGCCTCAAAGATCGCCCTGTCGCTGCAACCGGAAGCGCTGTGGCAGACTTTTACATCTTCGGGATTCGGCGCGCATACCGGGAGCCATTTTCCCGGCGAGGCCATCGGCAAATTACGCGATGCCAGGACATGGCGACCGATAGAACAGGCCACCATGTCATTCGGCCACGGCATTTCCGTCAATCTTTTGCAACTGGCACGCTCCTATACGATCTTCGCCGGTGATGGCGAATTGATGCCGATCTCCCTGCTCAAACTGGACAGGCCGGCCATCGGTCATCAGGTGTTTTCCGAAAAAACCGCAGCCGAGTTGCGCGCAATGCTCGAATCAGTGGTACTGCCCGGCGGCACAGCGCCGCTGGCACAGGTAGCGGGCTATCGGGTGGCGGGAAAAACAGGCACCGCGCACAAGCTGGACGGCGGACACTACATCAATCGATATGTCGCCTCGTTTGTGGGGATGGCGCCTGTATCAAAGCCGCGTCTGATCGTCGCAGTGATGATAGACGAGCCGGGAGGCCGGGAATATTACGGCGGACAGGTCGCAGCGCCGGCGTTCAGCAAGGTGGTGGGTGAGGCCTTGCATCTGTTGAATGTGCCGAATGATGCGCCGCTGGATAACGTCACACCGCCACCCCGAGAGATAGTCAGGGAGGAGGTGTGATGATCCAGAGGACAGAGGGTAGAGGACAGAAGACAGACTGGGAGTGCGGCGCAGCCGCGACAGCATTTCTGTCTTCAGTCTTCTGTCATCTGCCGCCTGTCGTCCGCTTGGTGACGGACAGTCGCGAAGTTCAACCAGGAGACACTTTCGTTGCCTATCCGGGCGCAAAGTCGGACGGTCGCCGGTTTATCGCTCAGGCAATCGCGCGCGGCGCGAATGCGGTGATCTACGAAAAGATTTTGTCCGGACATTCGCACGAAGCGCAGCATTTTGTGTGGGATGCCGCATGGCATATACCACATCTGGCTGTTGCAGATTTGCGTCACAAGGCCGGATGGCTGGCAGACTCTGTTTATGGTTCGCCTTCCGAACATCTGTGGATGGTGGGCGTGACAGGCACCAACGGCAAGACATCAAGCGCCCACTGGATAGCGCAATGCCTGGATGAGGCAGGAAAAAAGTGCGCGTTGATCGGCACGCTGGGCAACGGCTTTTCAGGCGAGTTGCAGGCGACCGCCAATACCACGCCGGATGCGATCCGGATGCATGGACTGCTGGCTGAGTATCTTGCCAGGGATGCCAGGGCGGTGGCGATGGAGGTATCTTCGCACGCCCTGACGCAAGGCCGCGTCAACGGTGTGAGTTTTGACGTGGCGCTGCTGACCAATCTGAGCCGCGACCATCTGGATTATCACGGCAATATGGAAAGCTATGCAGCCGCCAAGCGCCGACTGTTTGACTGGCAAACGCTCAAGTTTGCCGTGATCAATCTTGACGATGCATTCGGCGCCGAACTGGCCTTGCAGTTGCGCGATCAGGATCTGGAAGTCATAGGCTATGGCCTGTCCGAGGCGGCGCTTCATCAGGCCGAGCGTCACGGGATGCGCATGGTGTACGGCAAATTGCTGGAGATGAGCGGACAGGGCATGCGCTTGGATATCCGATCAAGCTGGGGAGCCGGTGAGCTGAAAAGCAGCATGATTGCCGGTTTTAATGCAGCCAACCTGCTGGGTGTGCTGGCGGTATTGCTGGTGAGTGATGTTGAACTGAGCCCTGCCTTGCGCGCGTTGAGCAAGGTGGCGGCTGTGCCCGGGCGTATGCAGAGAGTCGGCAGTGAAGGTCAGCCTGCGGTCATCGTGGACTACGCGCACACGCCGGACGCACTGGAAAAAGTATTGCTGGCGTTGCGGGAAATTAACGCTGCCGCCAATGGCAGGATGATCTGCGTATTCGGCTGCGGCGGTGATCGGGACAGAGGCAAGCGCGCCATGATGGGACGTGTTGCGGAAAAGTTTTCGGATACCTGCATTGTCACCAGCGACAATCCGCGCAGCGAAGATCCTCAGCAGATCATGGATGAGGTAGTGAGCGGCATGACACTGAAAAATCACGTCATTATGGCGGATCGCGCAGCAGCGATAGCGTATGCCATTGGAATGGCAGGGATAAACGATATCGTCCTGATAGTGGGCAAGGGGCATGAAAATTATCAGGAAATACAGGGAGTCAGGCACCCCTTCAGCGATGTGGCGGTGTCCCGGCGCGCGCTGGCGACAGCAGGAATGGGAGGTGCTCAATGATGCAGTTGTCTGAAGCTGCGCGCGTATTGCATGCACGGCAGATTACGGGAGACGGAGATGTGCGTTTTTTTGCAGTCTCCACCGACACCCGCGGGCTTCAGCCCGGCGATCTGTATGTGGCATTGCGCGGCGAGCATTTCGATGGTGCGGATTTTATCGCGCAAGCC
>JAJYYO010000010.1:0-66510 GCA_021800795.1 Pseudomonadota bacterium | reverse complement strand
CATCAGTTTGACATTCCGTTGGTTGCGATCACCGGCAGCAACGGCAAAACCACAGTCAAGGAAATGACAGCCGGCATTCTGCGCGCAGCAGCCGGCAGCGATGAGGCGGTGCTGGCCACTCTCGGCAATCTCAACAACGATATCGGCATGCCGCTGACGCTTCTGCAACTCAACGCCCGGCACCGCTATGCGGTGATCGAAATGGGCATGAATCATGCGGGTGAAATCGATTATCTGACACGGATTGCCTGCCCTCAGGTGGCGCTCATCAACAATGCCAGCGGCGCGCACCTCGAAGGCATGGGTTCGCTGGAAGCGGTGGCGCGTGCCAAAGGAGAAATATTGGCAGGCTTGCAGTACGGCGGCAGTGCGATCATCAACGCCGATGATGCATACGCGCCGCTGTGGCGCAGTCTGGCCGGCGCGAACTCGTTGCTGGAATTTGGATTGAACAGCGAAGCCGACGTGTCCGGAATATGGCGCCCGCTGGCAACCGGATTGCAACTTGCCGTGCAAACGCCCAAGGGCGATTTCACCGTAAACATGCAAGTGCCCGGTGAACATAACGCACGCAATGCGCTCGCGGCAACGGCAGCGGCGATTGCCCTGAATCTGCCTCTGGAGAGCGTTGCCGCAGGCCTGGAAAAATTTGGCGGTGTGACCGGGCGCTTGCAGCGCAAGCAGGCAAGGTGCGGCGCAGTGGTGATAGACGATACCTACAATGCAAATCCGGCTTCGCTGCACGCCGCCATTGCGGTGCTGGCAGACGCATCCGGACATCGTGTACTGGTGCTGGGCGATATGGGCGAGCTGGGCGAGAACGCGGCCGATTTCCATGCCGAGATCGGCATTGCGGCGCGGACGGCCGGCATCGAAAAACTCTACACCCTGGGTGAGTTGAGCCGCATTGCCGCGCGCGAATTTGGCGATAATGCACAACATTTTGAAAACATTGAGGATTTGCAGAAGTCCCTGAAAAAAGAACTGCATGCCGGTACAACTGTGCTGGTTAAGGGCTCGCGTTTCATGAAAATGGAACGCGTGGTTGCCTATTGCATAGGCGCTTCTCAAATCAAGGAGGTTCACTGATGCTACTGGCACTCGCACAATGGCTGGCGCAGGATATACGATTTTTCAGCGTATTCAATTACATCACACTGCGCACGGTACTGGCCGCCATGACAGCGCTGGGAATCTCTTTTCTGGTAGGGCCTGCGATGATACGCAAGCTGACCGCCTATAAAATCGGTCAGTCGGTGCGCACGGACGGGCCGCAGACCCATCTGGTCAAGGCGGGTACGCCCACCATGGGCGGCGCGCTGATCCTGACCTCAATTGCCATCACTACCTTGTTGTGGGGCGATTTGCGCAACCATTACGTATGGGTAGCGCTGTTCACCACGCTGGGTTTTGGCGTGGTCGGATGGGTGGATGACTATCGCAAGGTGGTACATCGCAATCCCAAGGGCTTGTCCGCCAAAGCCAAAATGTTCTGGCAGTCCATCATTGCGCTGGTCGTCGGGATTTATCTGTGGAATACCGCGAGCCTGCCGACGCAGACCGAAATGATCGTGCCTTTCCTGAAATTCCTGGTGTTCCCGCTGGGCGCCTTTGCTTTCATCGCCATGGCTTATTTCGTGATTGTCGGCACCAGCAACGCGGTGAATCTGACCGACGGTCTGGACGGTCTGGCGATCATGCCTACCGTGATGGTGAGCAGCGCGCTGGCGTTATTTGCCTATGTGGCGGGCAACGCCGTGTTTGCAAAATACCTCGGCATACCTTACATCCCGGGCGCCGGTGAGCTGGCGGTGTTCTGCGGCGGAATAGCAGGCGCAGGACTCGCATTTTTATGGTTCAACGCCTATCCGGCCGAAGTGTTCATGGGCGATGTCGGTGCGCTGGCGTTGGGCGCAGCACTCGGGGTGGTTGCCGTAATTGTGCGTCAGGAACTGGTGTTGTTCATCATGGGCGGCGTGTTCGTGGTGGAAACCTTGTCGGTCGTCATACAGGTCGCCTCGTTCAAGATGACCGGAAAACGCGTGTTCCGCATGGCGCCATTGCACCATCATTATGAATTGAAGGGCTGGAAAGAAACGCAGGTGGTCGTGCGTTTCTGGATCATCACCATGTTGCTGGTCCTGCTGGGACTGGCGACGTTAAAGCTCAGATAGTAGAAATCAGTAGCTAATCGTTAGTAGCTAGTTGGCATTGTCCGTTGTGCAGACTCAGCTTTAACTAACGTCTAACAACTAGCGTCGAGCGTCTAAATTTAGGGAGTTGTATTGAAAAGTTGGGCAAACAAATCTGTGCTGGTGCTCGGTCTCGGTGAGACGGGGATATCCATGGTGCGCTGGCTGGCACGGATGGGCGCGAACTTGCGCGTTGCGGATAGCCGCGTCGTTCCGCCGGGTTTGGATGAAGTTGGCAAATTGGTTTCCCCTGAACAAGTATTTTGCGGGGCATTCAATGATGCATTATTTGCCGGCATCGATCTGATCGCGATCAGTCCGGGTGTGCCGCTGCGCGACCCGTTCGTGTCACGTGCTGTGGCAGCCGGCATTCCCGTGATCGGCGACATCGAGCTATTCGCGCAACAACTCAATCCTCAATCCACCATCCTCAATCCTCGTGTTATCGCGATTACCGGCTCGAACGGCAAGACGACCGTCACCAGCCTGGTGGAACACCTGTGCAGGGCAGCGGGCCGTGATGCGGTGGCGGCGGGCAATATATCGCCTGCGGTGCTGGATGCGGTGCTGGCACGGGGTAAGCAACAGCCTGAAATATGGGTGCTGGAGTTGTCCAGCTTTCAGCTGGAAACGACATTCAGCTTGAAGGCGGATGCGGCCACGGTGCTGAACATCAGCGAAGATCATCTGGATCGCTATGCAGACATGGATGAGTACGCGGCAGCGAAACAAAGGATATTCAAGGATTGCGGCGTGCAGGTGTTGAACCGGGACGACCCGCGCGTCATGGCAATGCTGCGCGACAACCACATCACCTTTGGCCTGGGCCTGCCCGGGCGTGAAGTTGATTTTGGCATTGAAAGAGATGGCGGAGAAATCTGGCTGGTGCAGGGTAGTCGGCGCCTGATCAGGGCCTCCGAACTGCAACTCGCCGGGCTGCACAATCTTGCCAATGCCCAGGCCGCGCTGGCCTTGTGCCGGGCAATTGATTTACCGATGCCGGTATTGCTGGAAGCCTTGAAGAGCTTCAAGGGCTTGCCGCATCGCGTAGAACTGGTCGAAAAACTGCATGGGGTGAGCTTTTATGACGACTCCAAGGGAACCAATGTAGGCGCGACCGTCGCCGCACTGGAAGGCATGGGTTGTAAATCGGTGCTGATTGCCGGCGGCGTGGGCAAGGAACAGGATTTTTCCCCCTTAAAGTCTGCCGTGATTCAACACGCACGCGCAGTTGTGCTGATAGGCCGCGATGCGCCAAAGATAGCGGCGGCGTTGCAGGACTGCGAAGTACCGGTGGTGCATGCAAAAGACATGAATGAGGCCGTCGGACAGGCCGCCATGCTGGCATTGCCGGGAGACGCCGTGCTGTTATCTCCGGCTTGCGCAAGTTTCGACATGTACCGCAATTACGCGCACCGCGCCGAAGTTTTCATTGCCGAAGTGCGAAAGCTGACCAAGGAGTCGACATGGCCTCGTTAGCACCCGCAAGGAGTACGCCGATGGGTACCCGGGGGTTGCACCCCCACCCTTTCGCTGTCCGGACGCGAACCCCGCCGCCGCAGGCTCAGTACGACAACCTGCTGATCTGGGTATTCATTGCACTGCTCTCCATCGGGCTGGTGATGGTGTATTCCTCATCCATCGCCACCGCCGAGGGCAGCAAGTTCACGGCTCACCAGGCTACCTATTATCTGACGCGCCACAGCATGTTCATCGCCGTCGGCCTGATAGCCGGCGTGTTCGCGTTTCAGCTGCCGGTGCAATTATGGCAGACCTATGCGCCTTATCTGTTTCTGGCAGGCTCAGTCCTCCTGCTGCTGGTCCTGATCCCGCATATCGGTCGTGAAGTGAACGGCAGCCGCCGCTGGCTGTCGCTGTTTGTGATCAATTTACAGCCTTCCGAGTTGATGAAACTGTTTGCCGTGATGTATGCCGCCGATTACACGGTGCGCAAGGGTGCGGTAGCGCATTTGTTCATCAGGGCATTTATGCCGATGTTCGTGGTCATGGTGGTGATAGGCGGTTTGTTGTTGCAGGAACCGGACATGGGCGCGTTTGTGGTGGTCTTGTCTATCGCCATTTGTACCTTATGGCTGGGCGGTTTCAACGTCAAGGTGTTCGGCGCATTGCTGGTGGCGCTGCCTTTGGCGTTTGCCGCACTGATATTTTCATCGCCCTACCGTATGCAGCGTGTGATCGGCTTCATGAACCCCTGGGCAGACCCGTATGGCAAGGGTTATCAGCTCAGTCATGCGCTGATCGCCTTCGGTCGTGGCGAGTGGTTCGGCGTGGGGCTGGGCGCCAGTGTGGAGAAACTGTTCTATCTGCCGGAAGCGCATACCGACTTTTTGATGGCGGTCATCGCAGAAGAGCTGGGGCTGGCTGGTGTGGTTTGCGTCATTCTGCTGTTTGCGCTGGTAGTGATACGCGCATTCCAGATCGGTCGTCACGCCGCGTTTTTGGAGCGCAACTTTTCCGCACTGGTGGCGCAGGGCATCGGCGTATGGATAGGCGTGCAGGCGACGATCAACATCGGCGTGAATATGGGCGTACTGCCCACCAAGGGCTTGACTTTGCCTTTCCTGAGCTTTGGCGGCAGTGGCGTGGTGGTCAATTGCATCGCCGCCGCTGTGCTGCTCAGAGTGGATTATGAAAACAGAAGGTTGGCCAGAGGGTTGCCAATATGAAATTCAATAATTTCCAACCTTCTGTTTCGGCGCAGCCAAAACCGTCGACTTGCCCGTTGCTTGCCATTGTGAAAATTATAATCTCCAATCTTTCTTTAAGGCGTAGCCAAAATCGCAGGATTGCACGGGGGTTGCCAATATGAATCAGGCGACAGAGTACAGAGGGCGGAGGACAGAAGCATTGTCGCGGCTGCGCCGCGTCTTTGATAAAGTGTGCCGCGACGCGGCACACAACGACTTGTATCCTCAATCCTCAATCCTCAATCCTTATTCCTCTGACTCAGGAGGTGCTTCGTGAGCCGAAACATTTTAATTATGGCAGGTGGAACCGGGGGCCATATTTTTGCCTTCGGCAGAAATGTGCCCATCTCAGAGAAATGCCATGAATAGCCGCTCTATATTAATTATGGCCGGAGGCACGGGCGGGCACATATTCCCGGCTCTTGCGGTGGCCGACGTGTTGCGTGGTGAAGGCTGGCAGGTGACCTGGCTGGGCGCGCCGAACAGCATGGAAGCCGATCTGGCGCCGAAACACGGCTACCGTATGGAGACAGTGCGTTTTTCGGGTCTGCGCGGCAAGGGTATATTGCGCAAGCTGCTGCTGCCGCTGAATCTTGCGGTAGCGTTGTGGCAGAGCCTGATTGCGATGATGCGCGTCAGACCCGACTTGGTGCTGGGGATGGGCGGCTATATCACATTTCCGGGCGGCTTGATGGCCGCCGCGCTGAGGATTCCGCTGGTGATACACGAGCAAAATTCAATTGCGGGTCTGAGCAACAAGGTGCTGGCACATGTAGCGAACCGCGTACTGACGGGTTTTCCGGATGTGTTGCCCGGCGCGCTGTGGTGCGGCAATCCGGTGCGCGGTCAAATTGTGAATATTGACCCGCCCGAGTTGCGCTATGCAAAACGCACAGGCCGCCTAAACCTGCTGGTGGTGGGCGGCAGTCTGGGGGCGAAGGCCATCAATGACGCCGTACCGGAAGCACTTGCGAAAATGCCGGCAGATGTGCGTCCCAATGTAGTGCATCAGACAGGCCGTGCTCATCACACCGCGGTTGTAGCTTTGTACAACCAGCTGGGCATACAGGCTGACATCCAGCCCTTCATCGAAAATATGGCGGCAAGTTACGCAGCAGCTGATCTGGTGATTTGCCGATCCGGTGCGCTGACCGTGGCTGAGCTGGCGGCAGCCGGCGTGGCCGGCCTGTTGATTCCGTTTCCGTTTGCGGTGGACGATCACCAGACGCATAACGCACGTTTCTTGAGCGAACGAGGAGCGGCTATTTTGCTGCCGCAGTCAGAACTGAATGCGGACAGGCTCGCACAGTTATTGAGAGAACTTGTCCGGGAAAAATTAATGGCGATGGCGCAACAGGCGCGCAATGCGGCCAAGAGCCATGCAGCAGATACGGTGGCTGGGATATGTGCCGAAATAGTCGAGAAAGGAGAAGCATAGGAGCGCGATTAATCGCGCCCATGCAGACAAAATGAAACATAAAATCAAGCACATCCATTTTGTTGGCATCGGCGGCTCGGGGATGAACGGCATTGCCGAGGTATTGCTCAATCTGGGATTCGCCGTGAGCGGTTCTGATCTGAGCGAAAACGCGGCGACCAAACGCCTGAGCCAGTTGGGCGCCGCGGTATCCGTCGGTCATGACGAGCAAAATGTAAAGAACGCCGATGTCGTGGTGGTATCCACCGCTGTGGGCCAGGACAATCCGGAAGTGCAGGCTGCTCGCACGCGCCATATTCCGGTGGTGCCGCGCGCGATGATGCTGGCCGAACTGCTGCGTCTGCGTCAGGGGATTGCGGTCGCCGGTACGCACGGCAAGACCACGACGACTTCGCTGGCTGCCAGCGTGTTGGCCAGAGGCGGGTTTGACCCGACCTTCGTGATCGGCGGCAAACTCAACAGCAGCGGCACCAATGCCAAGCTCGGCACCGGAGAATTCATCGTGGTGGAAGCAGATGAATCGGATGCGTCTTTTTTGTATCTGCAACCGATACTCGCGGTGATTACCAATATCGATGCGGATCACATGGAAACCTACGGTCATGATTTTTCGCGCCTCAAGCAGGCCTTCGTGGATTTCGTCGAACATCTGCCGTTCTATGGTCGCGCCATGCTGTGTGTGGACGACATCCATGTGCAGGAAATTTTGCCGCGCATCACCAAGCCGGTGACCACCTATGGGTTCAGCGAGGCGGCGCAGATCCGTGCGGTAAACGTGCGCCCACAGGGGGGCCGGATGTTGTTTACCGCGCAATGTCGACAAAACGGCACACCCAAGGATCTCGACATTACCCTCAATCTGGCGGGCAACCATAATGTATTGAATGCGCTGGCTGCCATTGCTATCGGGCTGGAAATCGGCGTGGCGGATGAAGCCATTGTTGCCGCCCTGGGTGAATTCGAGGGTGTGGGCAGGCGTTTCCAGCGCTACGGAGAAATTGCGCTCCCTCTATCCAACTTTGATGAAACTACTAGCCATTTGACTAAGCCCGTAAACGGGCAAGTCACTGGTTATCCCCCGGAGGGTGAAAGAGCAAACGTCACCTCGTCCTCTGGCGGACGAGGTAGCTTTACGTTAATCGATGACTACGGTCATCACCCGGTCGAAATGGCGGCGTCGCTGGCGGCGGTACGCGGCGCGTTTCCGGGCCGCCGTCTGGTGCTGGCATTCCAGCCGCATCGCTATACCCGTACGCGCGACCTTTTCGAGGACTTCGTGAAAATCCTGTGCGGCGTGGACGTACTGGTGCTGGCGGAAGTGTATGCGGCAGGAGAGATACCGCTGGTGGCAGCGGATGGCCGCGCAATGATGCACGCGTTGCGACTGGCGGGACAAAGCGAGGCGATATTTGTCGAGCAGATTGCCGACATGCCGAAGACCATACTGCAACTGGTAAAGGACGGCGATGTGGTGCTGACCATGGGTGCGGGCTCTATCGGCAACGTGCCGGGTGCAATCAAACAGATGGCGCAGACATGAACGTAACAGAGAACAGAGACCGCAAGGGTCTTCCCCGCACAACTAAGGGGCTAAGCCCCGAGTTGTTGCGTGAAAGACAGAAGACAGAGGCGGTGGGCAGCATTGCTGCGCCTGCATCAATAGATTGCCGCGTAGCGGCAACAACACGCCTGTCCTCCGTCCTCCGTCCTCTGTCCTCTGGTTTGCGGGGCAAGTTGAGTTTCGACGAGCCCATGAGCCGCCACACCAGCTGGCGCGCCGGCGGAATGGCGGCGCGGTTTTATCAGCCTGTCGACCTGGATGATTTGCGGGTGTTTTTGTGCAGCCTGCCACCCGATGAGCCTTTGCTGGTCGTCGGGCTGGGCAGCAATCTGCTGGTGCGCGACGGCGGAGTCGGTGGTTCGGTTTTGCTGCTGCACGGCGCGCTGAAAGAATTGGCCGTTCAGGAAGATGGCCTGATCTACGCACAGGCCGGTGTGCCGGGTGCGAAACTGGCACGCTTTGCCGCCTTGCACGGGCGCAGCGGTGCCGAGTTCTTTGCCGGTATTCCCGGCACGCTGGGCGGCATGCTGGCGATGAACGCGGGATGCTATGGGGGAGAAACCTGGCAGCACGTGGTGAAGGTGCAGGTGATGACGCGCAGCGGCGAATTGATCGAGCGTACGCCGCAGGAATACGAAATTGGCTACAGAAGCGTGGCCAGAATTCAGGATCGAGGACTGAGGATTGAGGATCGCGGGGAATTGGCTGGTTTTTCTCATTCCTCGTTCCTCGCTCCTCATTCCTCTGAAGAGTTTTTTGTCGGCGCATGGCTTTCATTCGAGCAGGGAAATGGTGAAACGGCGCGCAGGCAAATCAAGGAGCTGCTGGCAAAACGAATCGTGAGCCAGCCGCTGAGTTTGCCGAATGCAGGCTCGGTGTTCCGCAATCCGCCTGGCGATCATGCGGCGCGCCTGATCGAAATGTGCGGGCTGAAAGGCAGACGTATCGGAGGTGCGCAGGTATCTGACAAGCACGCGAACTTTATTGTCAATGTCGGCAACGCCACGGCGGCAAATATTGAAAACCTGATCATTCTGGTGCGTGAGACAGTGGAAAAACAGACCGGGGTGCTGCTGCACCCTGAAGTAAAAATTATCGGCGAGTATGCGAAACATGGATAACCAGAATCTCAATCCTCAATCCTTCACGCAACAACTTGGGGCGCAGCCCCTTAGTTGTGCGGGGAAGACCCTTGCGGTCTCGATCCTCGATCCTGGTTCTTTCGGCAAGGTTGCGGTGCTGTTAGGCGGTCGTTCCGCCGAGCGTGAAGTTTCGCTTAAAAGCGGCGCCGCGGTATTGGCTGCCTTGCAGCGCAGCGGTGTGGATGCCCATGCGTTTGATCCGGCCACGAGAAATTTGCAGGCGCTGCTGGACGAAGGATTCGATCGCGTTTTCATCGCGCTGCACGGACGCTTTGGTGAAGACGGTACGGTACAGGGGGCGCTGGAGTTGCTGGGGATTCCGTATACCGGCAGCGGCGTGATGGCTTCCGCGCTGGGCATGGACAAATGGCGCAGCAAGCTGGTCTGGCAGGCAGGTGGCTTGCCTATCCCGGATTTCGTGATGTTGACCGAGCAAAGCAACGGTGCCGACGTCGTGCAACAACTGGGGCTGCCGCTGTTCGTGAAACCTGCCAATGAAGGGTCCAGCGTCGGCATCAGCAAGGTCAAGGCGACAGTCGAATTGCAATCGGCCTATTCGAGCGCTGCGAAGCACGACCCTTTGGTGATCGCGGAGCGCTTTATCGGCGGCGGCGAATACACCGTGGCGATACTGGGAGAACAAGCTTTGCCGGTCATCAAGATTGAGCCTGTCAATGAGTTCTATGACTATGAGGCGAAATATCTGCGCGATGACACGCGTTATCTGTGCCCGAGCGGTTTGGCTGCGACTCAGGAAGCGGAAATGCAGAGACTTGCGAAGCTGGCATTTGCCTTGATAGGCGGACAAGGCTGGGGACGGGTGGACTTTCTGATGAGCGAGTCAGGGCAGCCTTACGTGCTGGAAGCGAACACCTCGCCCGGCATGACGGATCACAGCCTGGTGCCGATGGCGGCGCGCAAGGCGGGCATCAGCTTCGAGCAACTGGTGTTGCGTGTGCTGGAGCTGGCCCATGTGGGATAACGCCCCCCTGCTGCGCAGTATCGCTAATGCACTGTTTGCTTGCAGTGTGTTGGCGGCGCTGTACGGCGCGGTGCATTACGCAGTGCATATGCCGAAATTGCTGCCCATCAAGAGCGTGCGCCTGAGTGCCGCACCCGAACATGTGGCAGCCGCTGCGGTGCTGGAATCAGTAAGACATGAAGTGCGGGGTAATTTCTTTACGGTGGATATAGACAGTCTCAGGCAGACATTGGAGAAGCTGCCCTGGGTGCGCCGCGTCAGCATACGCCGCGAATTCCCGAACCGGCTGGCGGTGCAGTTAGAAGAATACAAGGCGATCGCGCACTGGAATGACGAAGCGCTGATAAACAGCCAGGGCGTAGTGTTTGTGGCTGAAACGACGCAGAAACTGCCAAGATTCATCGGAACGGATGGCAGCTCTGCGGAAGTGGCGCAAAGATATGCAAAGTTCAGCGAACAACTCGCGCCGTTGCATTTGCAGGTGACCCAGTTGTCCCTGTCGCCGCGTCATGCCTGGCAGCTGCATTTGAGCAATGACATGGTGGTGGAATTGGGACGTGAAGCGATGGATGAACGCCTGGCCAGATTCGTGGCTGTTCAGAAGACAGATGCATGGCGGAATACAGAGGGAGTGAAATATGTGGATATGCGCTATCGCAACGGATTTGCCGTCAGACAAGAAGACAGAAATCGGAGGACTGAGGGATGAAAATATTAAAAGTTAAGGACACCGGAGCGCTGACGGGGAATAGACGGCTGTCCTCTGCCCCCTGTCCTCTGTCTTCTGATGTGGAGATCATGCGATGAGCAGAAACAGGGATGCTAAAAATCTGGTGGTCGGCCTGGACATCGGCACGTCCAAGATTGTGGTCATCGTAGGCGAAGTCAGGGATGACGGCTTGCTGGAAGTGATCGGCATGGGGATGCACGAATCCTCCGGTTTAAAGAAAGGCATGGTGGTCAACATCGAGGCGACGGTGGGGGCAATTCAGCGCGCACTGGAGGAAGCCGAGCTGATGGCAGATTGCAAGATCAGTGCGGTGCATACCGGGATCGCGGGCAGCCATATACGCAGCACGAATTCTCGCGGCATGGTGAAAATCAAGGAAAAGGAAGTCACCCAGGCCGACATAGAGCGGGTGCTTGAGACGGCCAGCTCCATCAGTCTGGCGGGCGATCAGCAGATATTGCACGTGCTTGAGCAGGCATTCAGCATAGACGGACAGGACGGCATCAAGAAGCCGCTGGGCATGAGCGGGATGCGGCTGGACGTGGAAGTGCACATCGTCACGGGGGCCGTAGCGGCGGTGCAGAACATCATGAAATGCATACACCGCTGCGGACTTGAGGTGAACGAGCTGATCCTGCAACCACTGGCTTCCAGTCGTGCGGTGCTGGCCGAGGATGAAATGGATCTGGGCGTGTGTCTGGTGGATATCGGCGGCGGCACCACCGACATCGCGGTGTTTACCGGAGGTTCGATACGCCACACCGCGGTGATACCGATTGCCGGAGATCAGATCACCAACGACATCGCGATGGCGCTGCGCACGCCGACCCAGGATGCCGAAGACATCAAGATCAGACACGGCTGCGCACTGCGCCAGCTGGCGGATGACGGCGTGATCGAAGTGCCGGGCGTGGGCGAACGCGGCCCGCGCATGTTGTCCAGGCAAACCCTGTCTGAAGTAATAGAGCCGCGCGTGGAAGAACTTTATTCACTGGTGCAGGCGGAACTGCGACGCAGCGGTTTCGATGATTTGCTGTCTTCGGGGATTGTCATTACGGGTGGCAGCAGCGCCATGCAGGGCATGGTCGAATTGGGCGAGGAAATTTTCCATCTGCCGGTCAGGCTGGGTATCCCCAGGTATGTCGGCGGTTTGTCGGATGTGGTGAAAACGCCACGCATGGCGACCGGGGTAGGCCTGTTGTTATACGGCCTGGAGCACTACAAGAACAATGAAGAGACACGCAAACAATCAAGTTCGTTTAGCGATGTCCTGGCAAGAATGAAGTCGTGGTTTTAGAAAAAGATCCATGCCGCAAGGGCATTCCCCACACAACTAAGGGGCTATGCCCCAAGTTGTTGCGTGAAGGATTCAGTTTTTAGGTTAAGAGCGGTCAGAGTCTGATCAATTAAAATTTTGTCATAAAAAGGAGACAGAGATGTTTGAAATCATGGAAGCACAATCTCAGGATGCGGTCATCAAGGTGATCGGTGTCGGCGGCTGCGGGGGCAATGCGGTCGATCACATGATCGAGCAGGGCGTGCAGGGCGTGGAATTTATCGCCATCAACACCGATGCGCAGGCATTGAATCGCAGCAAGGCGCGCACACAGCTGCAAATCGGTGCTGCGATCACCAAGGGTCTGGGCGCAGGCGCCAAGCCGTCGGTAGGTCGGGCTGCCGCAGAGGAAGATCGCGAACGCATCAAGGAGATAATCACCGGCGCAAACATGGTGTTTATCACAGCCGGAATGGGCGGTGGAACAGGCACCGGTGCTGCGCCTATCGTTGCGCAAATTGCCCGCGAAATGAATATCCTGACCGTAGCGGTGGTGACCAAGCCGTTCATTTACGAAGGCAATCGCATGCGCTTCGCCGCCGAAGGCATCAAGGCGCTGCATGAGCATGTGGACTCGCTGATCATCGTGCCTAACTCCAAGCTGATGGAAGTGCTGGGCAACGATGTCACGGTGCCTGAAGCATTCAAGGCGGCAAACGGCGTGTTGCAGGGGGCGGTTGCGGGTATCGCCGAAGTCATCAATGTACCTGGCCTGATCAACGTCGACTTTGCCGACGTGCGCACGGTGATGTCGGAAAACGGCATGGCGATGATGGGTTCCGCCGTAGCCTCAGGGCCGGATCGCGCAAGGATGGCGGCTGAACGCGCCATCGCCAGTCCCTTGCTGGAAGACGTAGATATGACCGGTGCGCGCGGCGTGCTGGTGAACATCACGTCCACCAGTTCTTTGAAGGTCAGGGAAATGGAAGAAGTGATGGCTTGCGTACAATTCGCCGCCGAAGAAGCGACGGTCATCCTGGGTTCGGTGTTTGACGAATCGATGGGAGATGAGTTGCGCGTCACCGTGGTTGCAACGGGTCTCGGTTTGCCGTTGGAACGCAAAATGGCCAAGCCCGCAATTGTCTATGTGGATCAGGACTACAAAAGAACCGGCACGCACGATCAGCCGATGACCAATGTCAATTACATGGAACTGGAAACGCCCACCATCATGCGCAGCGGCCGCCGTGCCGCAGTGGATGCGATGGAAAAATCCGGTGTGGATACCTATGACATCCCCTCTTTTTTGCGCAAACAGGCGGATTAACGGAAAACTTGCGCGGCGATTCGGGTGTGCTATTATCGTTCGCCTCCTCTCCCCGTGAGATGAGGCGAAACGGGTTATTTCCCGGAGGGGAGAGCGCGGAGGCGAAGCCGGACATCGCTACGCGAGCTTCACGTTAAAAAGCGTCAACCCCGCTTCAATAGCGCCTCAAACTGCGCTATCGGTAACGGCTTGCTGAATAAATACCCCTGAAAGTGGGTGCAACCCTCATTCAGCAGCAGTTGCCACTGCTCTTTCGTTTTCACCTCTTCAAGTGCTGCGCGACCTCGATCGTTACGCGTGTTGCTGATTCACCAGATTTTCGATTGCGCTGATACGCGCCTGTTGCACCGCTGCCGGAATTGCAGCGCTATCCAGGCACGCACCGGCAATCTCCCCCGCATTAACCGCGCGTGCGACCGCCAGCAACTGCAGCAGGTAGTCGGCTTGCGGATAGGCATCCTGCTCATGCCCCCATCTTCCGCGCGCATCCGCAGCGCATGCTTGCAGCAACTGCTCGAAACGAGCCGGGCGACGCCATGCATCGGTCGATTGAAACAATCTGATGATGGTGTCGCTGCGCAATTGCTGTGCGCGATGAATATCCCCGTGATAACGCGCGGCAAGCAGCGCCAGATCGCGACACTCGCCCGTCGCGCGCAAACGCTGCGTGAGTGTTTTTACCAGATCCACCCCGCGCACTTCATGACCGATATGGCGCGGCAAAATATCCCCGGGCGTAGTGGCCTTGCCCAGATCATGAGTCAGTGCGGCGAAACGCACTTCCAGCGCATAATCGTGGCGCGCCGCATCATCCACCACCAGCATGGTGTGGATTCCACAGTCGATTTCCGGATGATATTTTTCAGGCTGCGGCACGCCAAACAGCGCATCCACTTCGGGCATGATCTTCCGCAACGCGCCGCAACTACGCAAAGTCTCAAAAAATCGCGAAGGGGTTTTCTCCATCAGTCCGCGCGCCAGCTCCTGCCAGACACGCTCGGGAATCAGCGCATCCACTTCGCCGTTGTTCACCATGTCGCGCATCAGCGCCAGCGTCTCAGGTGCAATGGCAAAACCGAAGCGCGCCGCAAAACGGGCTCCCCGCAATATACGTACCGGATCTTCGTTGAATGCAGCGCTTACATGGCGCAAAATCCCGGCACGCAAATCATCCATGCCGTGATACGGATCGATCAGATTTCCCTCTGAGTCTTCCGCGATGGCATTGATCGTAAAATCGCGGCGCAACAAGTCTTCTTCAAGCGTGACCTCGGGCGCGGCATAGACGGAAAAACCCTTGTAGCCGCTTGCTGTTTTGCGCTCGGTACGCGCCAGTGCATACTCCTCATGCGTTTCCGGATGCAGAAATACCGGAAAATCGCGCCCCACCGGCAAAAAACCCTGCTCCGCCATGGCTTGCGGCGTGCTGCCGACCACCACCCAGTCATGATCGACAACCGGCAATCCAAGCTGCCGATCGCGCACCGCACCGCCCACGCAGTAAATTTCTGCAACCTTGCTCATGGCGTCACACCCGGCGAGTTGTCATCCGGAACAGCCGACGTTTTAGCGGCGATGACGCCCAGACGCAACTTCAGCGAACGGGATGGCGTGCCGAATTCCCGGGCGTAATACATGGTGTTGCTCATCACCTTCTTCACATAATCACGCGTTTCATCGAAAGGGATCGTCTCGATATAAATTGCGCCTTCCAGTGGCGTCTCTGCACACCAGCGCCGCGCCCTGCCCGGCCCTGCGTTATACGCGGCCGACGCCAGCACCGGGCTGCCGTCCAGCGACGACAGCATATTCTTCATGTAATACGTGCCCAAAGTCAAATTGGTATCCAGTTGATGAAGCAAGGATGCGCGATAATCTTTCAGCCCAAGCTTTTTTGCGATCCACAGCGCCGTCGTCGGCATGATCTGCATCAACCCTGACGCTCCTACGCCGGACTTTGCAGATGTCACAAAACGGCTTTCCTGACGCATCAAACCATAAACCCAGGCCTCTTCCAGGCCATTCTCGCGAATATGCGCGCGCATGGCAGCGCGATAAGGCGCCAGATAACGCAGACTGAAATCATGCACCAGCACGGTTTTTTCGGCGGTATTGATGGCCCTGTCGTACATCTCATTTCGTCTGGCAATTTCCGCGGCAGCCAGCAACTCATGATCGTTGAAATTGCGCGTCACCCATGCCCATTCGCGCAGCGCATCGGTGCGAAGATTCATGCGATACAAGGCCAGCGTGCGACGCACCCCGGGCAAATTTTCTATTGTCGCAATATCCTGCTTGTCGGGCTGATAAGCAGTTGGCGTGGTGCTGAGCACTGGCGTATCGGACAATTCCTCGCCGGCCAGTTGCCCGTAAAAGGTATGTTCCGCACTCAGGGGCGCGAAAATTTCCAACGCTTCTGCACGGCGGCCCGTGGCTTGCAGCGCGCGTGCCTTCCAGTATCGCCAGGTGGCATCGCCCTGCTGGGCGTCGGTCATCGCCTCAACCGCAGACAGCACCGCAGGCCAATCCACTGCACGCAGCGCAGCGCGCACCCGCCAGGCGGATTGTTGCTCGTTCAACTGGGCCGCCTGGCTGTACCATTGCAGTGCGCGGCCATCATGTTTGCGCGCCGCTTCAAAAGCCAGCCAACCGAATAAGTAGCGCTGTTCACTTTCCGGAAAGCGCATGCGGATTTTTTCCCAATGCGAGAAAGCCGTATCGGGCGATTGTTTGGCAAGCCGTTGCAGGGCGAACAAGGCTGCGACCCGCTGGCCCGCGCTCGCAAAAGAGGCGCGCTCAAGATAACGCGCGGGATTGTCCATCGCGTGTTCCAATGACGCTGCCGACACCGCATGATTCCCCGTAAGCCGTCCGGCCAGCGACTTGGCCAGCGACAGGTTGCCCGCCTCCAATGCCAGCCGCAGCCGCAGCCAGATATCCTGACTGCTGATCGCGCCGGTCTGTATCGCCGCATCAAACAGCACAGTGCAACTCTGGGGGAAATCCCTGGCGCTGAACCACAAATCATGCGCTTCACGCAACACGGATGACTCCTGTGTTCTCATGCGCGACTGCAATGCATAACAGTTCAGTTCGGTATCGTCGCCGATCAGACGCGGATACTCGCTGTCAAACAGCTCCCATTGCTGTTTCCTGCCCAGCATCCTCAGCCACTCCGCACGCATTCTGTCGATCAGCGGCGTATCATCGGGGCGCGCGAGGTAATCTCTGATGACACCGACATCCGCCGTTTCCAGATTCAACCTTAACTGGTAATAGGCAGTATAAACTTCCAGCGGGGTGTGTTGCAGGCGCAGCGCCAGGGTAGCCAATCTGGCCGCATCGCCTGTGCGAAACGCATCGCGAGCAGCCAGAAAATCGTCATCCTGATCGGCCCACGCGTTGCTGACAAGCAACATAAAAAACAGCAAAAGGAATTTCATCAATGAATCATTGCTAACTGAACTTCCGATGAGCATACCATATCGCCGACGGACACCGGCTCCGTGCAGACATTCAATTTATCAAATCAGGACTTGCGGTTTATTTGCTCTGTATAATCGGCAGTTTCACTAAGGAATTCCAACATGTGGTTTAAAAACATCTTCATCTATCGTCTGCCCGCCGATTGCGCGATTACCGCCGAGACGCTGGCGGAAAAACTGGCGCTCAAACCGCTACAGCCTTGCAGCGGCCTGGACAAACAGAATCTCGGCTGGATTTCCTGCCGCGGCGACGACCGCCTGGTTCACGCAGCCAACGGGCAAATCCTGTTTGCGCTTGGGGTCGAGCAAAAATTATTGCCTGCCTCCGTCATCAACCGCTTTACCAAAGAGCGCATCACCGACATCGAAGCACAACAGGGCTACAAAGTCGGCCGCCGTGAACTTAAAAACATCAAGGAAGCCGTCACCGAAGAACTGCTCCCCAAAGCCTTTACACTATTGCGCACAACCTATGTCTGGCTGGATCCTGTCAATGGACGCCTGATCATCGACGCCGCATCCATCGCACGCGCCGAAGAATTGCTGGAGTTTTTAAACAAGACGCTGGATGATTTGCCTCTCAGAGCGCTGCACACCGAACTCTCCCCTATTTCCGCCATGACTGACTGGCTTGTCGGCGATAATGCTCCGGCAGGTTTCACCATAGACCGCGAGCTGGAACTGCGCGCCACCGGGGAGAGCCGCGCGACCGTCCGTTATGCCCACCATGCGCTGGAGGGTGAAGAGATTCGATCCCATATTGCGGCAGGCAAACGCGCAACCCGTCTGGGGCTCACCTGGAACAGCAGAATTTCTTTCGTGCTGACCGAACAACTGCAAATCAAGCGGCTGGAATTCCTGGACATCATCAAGGAAGAGTCGACCGCGCTGGCCGACTCTGCCGACGAGATGTTCGAGCTCGATTTCACGCTGATGACCGGCGAACTGGCAAAAATGCTGACCGACCTGACCTGCGCGCTGGGCGGTGAAGTCATCGGCAAGTAGCTTGTGGTGATCTGTTAAATATTTTTATATTTTGATGAACTTTTTGCAAATATGCTTGCCTGAGTATTCAGTTAGCGCAAGCTATCACCCATCTCCCCCCCTGGATGGGTATCTTAACTCTCCCTAAATTGTTAAGAACTTCGCCCCTGGCCTTGACGGTTCAGGGGCATTTTTTTGACCGCGCACCATCAGTACCGGTTTCAGCAAGCCTGTCAGTTGCGCAAGGTTTTTAGGCCTGAAAATCAGCATTGAGTTCATGACCGATACTGGCCGACATTCCAGTCAGGAGGGTGTAATCGTGCCGGAAATTTCTATTTGACTTGCGTCAGATCGCAGACGGAACGGTTGCCGTCAATGGCACAGGTATTGCGTATTTTCCCCTCCGTGTCCCGCACCTTGACATCCCATTGCCGGTATCCTTTTCGCTCCATCGTCATGAAGCCGAATCCATTGACCCATGAACTCATGTGCTCAACCATGGCGCCGGGTGCCGGCGCAGCACCTTCCGGCAACTGTTCAGGCAGCGGCACCAGGTCTTCCATCGTGCCCGAAAAACCCGCCACAAACTGCGTAGGATGCGGGCTCGAAAAACTCACTTCCTGCCATGCATGGACATGCCCGGACAGCAACACATCAATACGCGGCGGTAGAATCAGAGGGTTAATGGCGCTGAATGCAGATTGAATACCCTGATTGCCGGGATACAGGTTCACCCTGCCCTGCTTGTCCCGATAGGCGCCAAAGCCCAGTATCGGATGATGATTAGCAACAATATTGAAATCCGCCTGACGCGATAATGTTTCGAGCTTTTTATACAAATCGCGATATTTGATCCGCCGAATGTCGCCTTGCGTAAGGGCGCCGTTGAGGGTGTTCGACGTATCCATGACAATCAATTGTGCACCGCCGCCCAACGGGACAGCATAGGGATCGCTGAAGTCTCCCCGGTCGTCGTTGGCCGCATCGTTACAATCGCGCCCCGCAAGCAGCGGACGCGAATCCATCATGCGCCACCAGCCCTGCCCTGCTCGCGCACAAGATTCATGATTGCCGCGCACCATGACCCAGGGCGCCGCTTTCAACAACGTTGCGCCGGGCGTAAAGAAATCGGCCTGCCATGCATCCCAACCGTATCCCCATGGGCTGCCTGCACAGCCTGGATTACCCTCAGGACAAGCATTTTCACGGTAATGATAATCCCCCACATGTACAACCAGATCAGGCTTCCAGTTCGCAGCCGCCGCCGCAACCCTGGCAAATGGATATAGGCTCTCGTCATTGCACGCCTGATAGGCTCCGTCAGCTTTTTTCAGGCGACAGCCCGTATCGCCGATCACCACGATCCGTTTGAATTCCCTGGCAGGCAAGGGCAGGAGAAGATCGCCTATCATGGCGCGTCGCGTGCCGGACGGGATGTTTTTCTCACAAGTCAGCAGAGGAAATACGGATGGCTTGGAGTCGGCAGGCGAGGAACCTGTAGGCCGCAATGGCAGAAGTGCCGGTCGCGCGCGCACATCCATCCGCACTTCACGTGCATCGAAGCGGATCAGCGGACAATGCGCATCCGCCGTCACCAGCCTGGCCACCGGCTTGCCGTTTTCCCCCAGCACGACGAAAGCCGTGCCTGCCTGTGCCGCACCGGCACTCGCAAGCAGGATAAGCGAAGCGAGCGTTAAACGTCTCAATGAATTGAACTCCTCTATTCGCGATTGAATTCGACCCACACCTGATAAAGCATATCTTGCCCCCGCAGCTCAGCAGGCGGCGCCGGATAGTGCGCGTTTTGTACTGCACTCAAAGCAGCCCGATCTATCATGCCGATTTTGCTTGGAACCAGGATACGCGGATTACCCGGGATGCCGTCGCGCAAGTTGAACTCAACGCGCACTCGTCCGGTATATCCCAGCGCAGCCGCAGCAGGCGGATAGTGATGGGCAGCCTGCACTGCCGCGTGTACTTTCGCCGCATAAAGTTCGCTTGCCTTGGCCTTGCTCGTGTCAGCGACAGGCGTAGGAGCTGGTTCCGGCGGCACAGGCTGGGTGAATGCAGTTGGCATCTGTGTCGCCGGCACTGGCTGCGCAGGGAGCGGGGGCGTCACTGGCGGCGTTGGCATTTGCGGATGCGCTTTGGGCTGCATCACTTTCGGTTTCGGCCGCTCGGCGTGCGGTTTTTCGAGCGGCTTCACTGGTTGTTTTTCTGCATTTAGCAACGTGATGGTTACAGGTTCCGGCACGGGCTTTTTCACGGCAACCCCGGCCAGCAGGACGCCTGCACCAACCAGCAGAATCACTTCAACGAGGACTGCCAGACTGAAAGCCTGCCATGGATGACGACTATACTGTATAGGCATTGCGGTTATTTAGCCGTACGTGCGGCAAGGCCGATCTCGGTTGCGCCCCCTGCCTTGACCGCGTCGATGACGCTCATCACCTGCTGCAGCGAAGAAGTGTCGTTGCCCGCAATGGTCACGGCGGTTTTATTGCTGCCGCGCTGACGCAGCAGACCGGTCAATTGCGCCGGCGTCAGGACGCGGCCTTCCACCAGAAGCGAGCCGTCCTGACTGATTTCAACCAGCAATTTCGCCGGCGGGATGGCGACGGCCGTTGAACTTGTCGGCAATTTCGTCACGTGACCCGAGGTGGGAATCATGCGCAGCGTAAGCATTGCAAAAAACACCAGCAGGAAAAGCATGATATCGATCATCGGGATGATCTCGATGCGCGCCTTGCGGGTTGCCATATACCTCATATCAACCCCTCGCCTGAGCGCGGATTACGCCGATCGCGCCTTGCCCGGACGGCAACTTCCCGTCGAACTGCTCATAACGGTTTAACAACATGATCTTGATTGTTTCAAGCTGATGCATGATGACACGAACGCGCGTGTACAAGGCATTGAAGAACACCAGTCCGATCATTGCGATGAACAGCCCGGAAGCCGTCGCAATCAGCGCCTCGGCAATGCCGCCCGTGACCTGTGTCGCGTCATTCGCGACGTCGCCTAGCGCATGAAACGCATTGAACATGCCGATAATCGTGCCAAACAACCCCAGCAGCGGAGCCAGCGTGATCACGGTGTCCAGCATCCACAGCGAGTGATCCAGTGTCGGCACTTCGTGCATGATGGCCTCTTCGAGATGTCCATCCAGACTGGCTCGGTCAACACTGGTGGCTTCAGCACTCAATATTTCGAAAAGGCGGGCATGAGGCAACTGCGCGAGTTTGCCGGGCAGGATTAAACCGGAAATCTTCCCTTCTCCCTCTTTTAGCATTTTGATCAGTTCTGTTCCACCCTCCAGCATATTGGACAGATAGCGGCTTCGTTCAATGATCACCGTCAAGGCGACCAACAGCAGCAAAACCATCAAATAGAGCGTTCCGCCCGATTCGTTGGCAAGTGCAAAGATATGGTTAATATTCATAATAGTGGTAGATGATAGCCATATAAGGGTTAATCAAACGGGCATGGCAGTAGCCACCCCGAATAATGTAAAGATTCTCGGCCCTGCGGGCATCAACTCGCAAACTTGCCATGCCCGGGCACCCTCGCTGCGCTCTCCCTCACCCAAACCCTGATAGAACAACTAACCATCGCCTAAGGCATCTGAGAACGATGCCTAAGTCGCTGGTTATCTCCCGTAGGGGAGAGCGTAGCGAGGGGGGCGGAGCCGGACAATCGAGCGCTTTCGCGAGTTTCACGTTCATGAAGCGTTGGAGGACGCACGAATCGTTAAACAATTTCACATTAAACAACTTGCCAACCTTCACATATCGACGGACAGGCTCAGCATGAAGCCGCGGGTCGGTATCGCATAGAACATCGGGTTGCCATTTGCATCATTGGCAAACGACGCGTAGATAGAATTCCTGTTCAGCAAGTTATTGATTTGAAATCCAACCCTGGCGTCTTTACCGAGCATATCGCTCTTGTTAAGTGCATAACTTGAGGCAAAGTTCACGATGGTATAGCTAGACATAGGGATCGCATTGTTGTTGACATCAACACCGCTGTAACGTTTTCCGACTTCCTTGGCAATCAGCGAAGCATACGCCGGACCCTGGTTATAAATCAGGCCAGCCGAAGCGGTATTCTTGGGTATGTTCTGCAATACCGTGCCGGCTGTGCTTACAGAATAATTGTTGATGGCATAGTTGCCATAAAGACTGACGCCCGCACCGACCACATAAGTACCCTCGCCCTCAATGCCACTGTACTTCACGCCGCCCGTATTGTTATAGCAGGTATAAATCCCGCACGGCACCGGGGTATTTTGATTCGAGAAATCGATCAGATAGATATCACCGGACAGCGTCAACCGATTACTGTTCCAGGTCGAACCCACCTGATAATTGGTTGACTGAGCAGGTTCCAGCGTGGACGGATTGGTGGCAACCGTACCCTTGGTCGGATAAAAGGCGTTAATATTCGGCGCCAGCATACCCTGCGCATATTGCGCATAGACGGACAGATCCGGCTGAACCATGTAACGCGCCGTCAATGTAGGCAATGCCTTAGTCCAGGTCTGTGAAGTATTCAACGGTGCACCGGTTGCGCCCTGATTAACCGTCGCATCCAGCGTTCGGGTAAAAGACACATACTTCATTCCGGGTGTCACGGTTAAATCGTTCGTCGGCTTCCATTCATATTGCAGATAGGGCTGTATGGTGGTCAGTGTATCGGTCATTAACCGGTCTATCCCGTTAACACCGCCGCCCATCGGGTTTATTGCACCACCCAGCGTCATATCGACCTCAATCTGGGAGCGGTTGTTGGACTGGTGGTCAACCCACAGCCCCAAATCAAGCAGCCCTGACCCCACAGGCTTGGACAGGCGCAGCGTATTGCCGACCGACCGGTAATTCATGGTCATCAACTGGCCCGGGACGTTATTTGCGCCGTAACTGGTGCCATTTGCCTGCCCAAGACCGGGGTCCACGCCATTGGACCCATTGTGATAGTAGGCATAGGTGTAAAGCTTATCGTCTATCGCCCAGCTGCCCTGCTGGCTTTTCAAGCCGACGTACTCAAAATCGGAAGTGATGTTGTCGATGTTGTAACCGGCATAATCCTGGCTGGTCGGGTCGTTGTTGAGACCGAAGTTAGTGCCGAATTTCTGCATATTCGCGGCAGTTGTGCCCAAAGCCACATTTTGTTTAATTTTGTTTTGCATGGTGACCAAGGTCAGCACCGAGTCGTCGCCTACAGGCCTGATGTATTTGAAGAACAGATTCTCGCGACGCTGAGCTGCATTGGTCAGATAGCCATCGGATTGAAAATTCTTGTAGTCGATAAAGGCGCTGCTGTCCCCGGCGTCTTTCATCACGCCTGTGTCCAGCTCCGCTCCAAACAGCCTGGTATTGTAACTTCCCACTGTCGCATAGGGCGTGACGCCGCCCTTTGAACTGACATCCTTGGAAGAGACCGCTATCGTTCCGCCAAAAGTTGCATTGCCGATATTGCTGGCATCGCCCGGGCCGCGATCAACGACGATGCTCCCCGTGTCCTGTTGCATGAAATACGAAGTCGAATGTTGCGAGAAATCATTCGAATCGCCCCAGGGAATGCCGTCAAAAGTCACGTTGTACTGACCGTTCTGGAAGCCCCTCATCGACAGGGCCTGTGTTTCCATCATGCCGGGGCCGTTTGGATCTATGCTCATCACACTGGGCGCAATCGACGCGATATCTGAATAATTGGAACCCGGTGCTGCGTTTTCCTGGATGTAATGCTGATTGATGATGGACTGCGGCTCAGTCGCCACTAAAGACCCCTTCGTGGGCGCCTGATAGCTTGCGGCAGCCTTGCCTTGAGTTGCTGCTTCATCAACGCCACCGCTGCTCTGCACCGTTCCCAGATCAACTGCATCCTGAGCTAAAGATGCCTGAGCCGTCGCGATCAACGCACCGCTTAACATGAGTCGAGCGAGTTGTTTCATTTTGAAATCAAATCCGATTTGCATTCCTATCCCCTGATTAGTTTGATTAAAACAGACATCAAGCAAAGCGCTCAATGGCTAAATTTTTCGCATGCAGAAGGTTAAGCAGACAGACTTAAGTCAGCGTGAAATAAAGATGAACTTTTTGTTACAACTGAAGAAGCGCGCGGTCAAATCAAACCGACTGGGGAGAAGATTCAAAAAGGTTAAAGGAAACGACTGCAACCAGGCCATGTGCGTCTTCCCTGTTGGTCAGCTTGACTTCGGCGGATTCACGCTTCGCTATCGCATTCACAATGGCGAGCCCGATGCCGCTCCCCTCAGCCTCATGGCATCCAACACGGAAAAAACGATCAAAAACACGCGGCAACAAAGAATCGGGAATTCCCGGGCCATTATCCGTAATGGTAACCAGCGCCTTTTGTCCCGAAACTTCGACACTGACATCAATCTGCCCTCCCTGTTGCGTGTAGCGAATCGCATTGTCCAGGAGGTTGTCGAACAGCACGTGAAGGTCATCCGGACTGGCCCATATGAATACAGTTTCGTCGCGTATCATTCCCAGGTCTATCCTGGATTTTTCCGCAACAGGAACAAAACCGCTGATGCAGCGTTTAACTATTGCACCCAAATCCGTCCGTTCCCTGACCGTCCTGACTTCCGCTTCATAACGGGCCATTTTCAGCAATTGCCCGACAATATGCGAAGCCCGCTGTATGCCGGCTCTCAACTCACTGATGCGATTATCCATGTCCTCCTGCGATCGGCTCTGGGACAGATTCTCCATTTGCAATTGAAGCGCGGCGAGAGGGTTGCGCAATTCATGCGCCGCATCGAGGACGAAATGACGCTGCGATTCGATCGATTCTCGAATACGCAAAAGCAAACCATTGATCTCGGTGATTAAAGGAGCGACTTCTGTCGGGATACATCTGCTGGAAATAGGCGTTAAACTCGATGCATCCCGCAGCGTTACCGCACAAGTCACATCGGCAAGCGGCTTTAAAATTCGACCGACTCCGAACACCACAAGTACCCATGACAGGGGAAACAACACTGAAATAGGAAGCAACGCGCACAGCGCAGCATCCGCTGCAATTTCGCGAAGCACTTCGTCAGACTGGGAAATCTGTACCGTGCGTTCAGGATAGACGATAGTGTAAGCGCGCCACTTTTCGCCTCGATATGAGACATCTGCATACCCGGTAGATTTTTCTATCGGAAGTTCAAAGTTGGGACGAGACGAACGTACCGGTTCTCTTGCAGTCCATACTTGTATCACAAAACTGTTTCTCTGCTCTTTCCGGTTTTCCCTGAGGAATTTTGCCTGCATTGCCGGCAACTGCGAGCCTTCGTCAACACTTCCTGCGAACAAACGCAACTGGTAATCCAGAAAAATACTCGCGCCTTCTCGTGCAAGCAAATAGGAAAAACCGCCCGCAAGCAACCCTACCACAGTCAACAGTCCGACTGACCAGACGATGAGTTGTTTCTTCAGAGAGATCATCACACGTGTTTTACTACCATCCATCCGATGCCACGCACGTTGCGTATCATTTCACTGTCGAATTTTTTACGCAAAGCGTGAATCAACACTTCGACGACATTACTCTCCACCTCTTCATTCAACCCATACAAGTGCCTCTCAAGCTGGCTGCGAGAAAGAATCATCCCGGGATATTCAAGCAGGGCATTCAGCAGCGCCAGCTCCTTAACGGACACCAACTGCGCTGTTCCTCGGTAAGTCACTTTGTGCGTCGCCAACTCTATCGCGATTTCACCGTTGCTAATCGTTGTGTCTTTACCGTGCCAGCGCAAAACCCTGCGAATTCTTGCCAACAGTTCATTAAAGCTGAATGGCTTGATGAGATAATCGTCACCGCCCATATCCAGCCCGGTCTCAAGATCATCAATTTTCTCCCGGGCCGTGATAATAAAAGTGGGAGTGCGATCGCCCCGAGTGCGCATCGATTGCAGGATGTCCAATCCCGATTTGCCGGGAAGTCCCAAATCAAGCAAAACAAGCGTATAGCTTCCGGACTCGATTGCCTGCTGGCCTTTAATTCCATCCTTAACCCAGTCGACCACCATCGCGGCATCATTGAGCGCTCGAACCAGGCTCTGGCCTATCATCGGGTCATCTTCAACAAGCAGGACAGATATAACGACAGCCATATGCAAAGAGCACCTAACGGGCATGGCATGTAGCCACCCCCAATAATGAAACTCGCCATGCCCGGGCACCCTCGCTGCGCTCTCCCTCACCCAAACCCTGATAGAACAACTAACCATCGCCTAAGGCATCTGAGAACGATGCCTAAGTCGCTGGTTATCTCCCGGAGGGGAGAGCGTAGCGAGGGGGGCGGAGCCGGACAAACGAACGCTTACGCGAGTTTCACGTTAACACAGAGACAATCCGGGTAAATAAGCGGCTCAACGATACTGTAAACTTATTACAGCCAAATTACATATCCTTAGGGGCAGAGAAATAATAAGTTGGAGAATCGCCGGGGTTTATTTACGATGCAGCCCGCGAAGCACGACGCGCCGTTGTGTTATTCACAGGCTTGCGACAAAGGGATGTGCAGCAGCGAATGTTCAACTTATTATTTCTCGACCCCCAGTGACTGCGGCTGATGCTCAACTCAGTTGCTGACCGTGCTCTCGGGTTGCATGAAACTGTACCTTGGGCCAGCGCTCCTGTGCCAGACGCAGGTTTACCCCGCTGTCGGCCAGATAGGCATAGTTGCCGTCCACGTCCTTCGCCAGACGACTCTGGTTGGCTTTGACGAATTCGGCCAGATGCGCCGCGTCGCTACAGGTCACCCAACGCGCCGTGTGTATCCCGGCGCGCTCGAACACCGCATCCACGCCGTATTCAGCTTTCAGGCGATGCTCGACCACTTCGAACTGCAACTGCCCTACCGCGCCGATCAGCGGATTGCTGGTGTCTGTCAATGGTTCAAAAACCTGAACCGCACCCTCTTCACCCAACTGGCGCAAACCCTTTTGCAATTGCTTGGCCTTCATCGGGTCGCGCAGCCGCGCCCGACTGAACAGCTCAGGTGCAAAATAAGGAATACCCTTGAAAGTGAGCGCTTCGCCTTCGGTGAGCACGTCGCCGATCTGCAACTGGCCGTGATTGTGAACGCCGATAATATCGCCCGCATAAGCCTCATCCATGCGCGTGCGCTCATTGGCCATGAAGGTCACCGCGTTGGCCAGCTTCATTTCCTTACCGGTACGGCGATGTTTGACCTTCATTCCCGAGGAGTAACGCCCCGAGCAGACGCGCATGAAAGCGATGCGGTCGCGGTGATTCGGGTCCATGTTGGCCTGAATCTTGAACACGAAACCGGTAAAGGCGGATTCGGTTGGCAGCACCATGCGCACATCGGTCGCACGCGGCAAGGGCGCAGGCGCCCAGTCCACCAGCGCGCGCAATATTTCACGCACGCCGAAATTGTTCACACCGGAACCAAAGAACACCGGCGTTTGCTGACCGCGCAAAAACTCCTGCAAATCGAACGAAGCACCTGCCCCCATCACCAGTTCGGTTTCATCGCGCATGGTCTGCATCTCGGACGGGCACTGCGCAGCCAGCTGATCGATCTCCGCACCCTGCAAGGTCTCGACTTCCTGCCCCGCCTTGGCCTCACCCGGCATGAATCGCAGCACCTGATCGTTCAATAGATGATACACGCCCTGAAAGCGCTTACCCATACCGATCGGCCAGGTCACCGGCGCGCACTTGATTTTGAGGACGGATTCGATTTCGTCCAGCACTTCCAGCGGTTCGCGCACTTCGCGATCCATCTTGTTGATGAAGGTAATGATGGGCGTGTTGCGCAAACGGCACACTTCCAGCAACTTGATGGTCTGTTCCTCGACGCCCTTGGCCGCATCCACCACCATCACCGCCGCATCCACGGCGGTCAGCACGCGGTAGGTATCTTCAGAAAAATCCTGGTGACCCGGCGTGTCGAGCAGATTGATCACGCAATCGTCAAAGGTGAACTGCATCACCGAACTCGCGACGGAAATGCCGCGCTGTTTCTCGATTTCCAGCCAGTCCGAGGTGGCATGCCGCCCGCTCTTTCGCGCCTTCACGGTACCCGCCATCTGAATCGCCCCGCCGAACAGCAACAGCTTCTCGGTCAGCGTGGTTTTACCCGCATCAGGGTGAGAGATGATCGCAAAGGTGCGACGGCGTTTCACCTCGCGCACGATTCCATCGGCGCTGACCGGTGTCTCGCCGGTGCGGATTTCTTCTGAAGTTTGAATCATTTCGTTTACACCACAAAGCAAAAAGGCTCGCATCGCTGCAAGCCTTTTATTTATTTGGTGGCCCGGGGCGGAATCGAACCACCGACACAAGGATTTTCAATCCGAACCCAAGCCAAATTAATACAAGCAGTTACGTCCTGCCTGTTCTACAAATCACAAAAAACAGCCTGCTTGTAAGGCCCGTCATTGCTCATTGATCGCGCGCATTGTAGAACAACAGCCGCATAAAAGCGATGATGTAGTAATTCCAGCTTTTTTGCCTTAGTAGACGAGAATTTGCATGACACTTGTTGCAAAATTGCATCAAAAATTTTCAACCTGCAAAAATGCGTTAAACTACGTGCATGTTATGCCGTTATATCCCACATCAACTTTCTGTCACCACACAAGGAGTAAACCATGTTTAATGAGCGCAAAGTAGCTCAGATGGCTGCCTACCTGTTAGACAGAGGGGAGAAATGCATGCCTCATCTGAAGCTCATGAAGCTTCTCTACCTTGCCGATCGTCAGTCAATGGAGCTTTATGGCTTCCCGATTTCTGGTGACTGCATCGTTGCCATGCCACACGGCCCAGTTCTTTCTATGACATTGAACCTAATCGATGGCGATGTTGAGTCATGTGAGAACGGATGGGAATCGTGGATTTCTGACAAGGCAAATCACAAAGTTACACTGAAACGCCCAGCCTTGCCAGACGCACTGGATGAATTAAGCGCTGCAGATATAGAAACGCTTGACTCTGTCTGGAAGGAATTTGGTCACATGAACCAGTGGGCAATTCGTGACTACACTCACAAATCCTGCCCTGAGTGGCAAGATCCGAACGGCTCATCGTTGCCCATCCCCTACGAGGCTGTGTTCCGTGCGTTAGGCAAGTCAGATGAAACCGCAATCGAACTCGGTGCACGTATTGAAACGGAGCGCTCACTAGACAGGCTTTTTGCCAGACTATGAGTTTGTTCCAGCCCCTTCGGCGGGCAACGCTGCTTTATCCATCGGGCCCAGCGCACGACATCAATAGGAACCACCTTTTCATCCTTCTCACTGATCCAGTTAACAATCCTGAGAACGGAAAAGTCTGCGTACTGTTAACCAGCTTATCCACGTTGAATCCGGCACTTCCGCATGATCCCACTTTCATTCTGAATCCAGGCGATCACCCTTTCGTTACCCGCACCAGCTACGTGAGCTATGCTCACTCCCGAATTGAGGAAGCCACTAAGCTTGTCAACGGTGTCGCAACGGGAGAATTCATTGCAAAGGATCTAATGGATGGCAAGATCGTCGACCAAATCTGTGCTGGGCTGACAATCTCTCGCCACGCATCACCAAAGATACTGCGATTTTTTAGGGTGTACACCGCGCTGATTTCCGGCACGTAAGTTACGCATTTTCGGGGCTGAGCGGTCACCCCGCGAAGTCTGTCCGGCATGAAGAGCGGAACGCCCATGGCCTACGGTGAATTTCTGGAGTCCACCCCATCGCCACACTGTAAATCAGCGTAGATCACCCTTCTGCAAAACGGTTTTGGTTTGATGTGCTTCTGCCTGTACCTGGACAAAACACCGCATCGATCACCGGCATTCATGGCAATGCTGGCCGGCCAGATTGCCGGCACTGGCGCACTGTCCACAACCCTGCAATAATGCGCTTGATAAGAATAACGGCAACCAGCTGGAAGCCAATAAACTAGAGGCCTTCCAGCTAGTTTTACCAAGACAACCAACACGTTTCAACTTAAAAACCGCCATGTCAAAAAAACAAGAACCAGAACCTTTAGATCTAGATAAGCTGAAAAGCTGGCGCCGTCTGGAACGGTTAGCTAATGAAGTGGACGGAGGGTTGGGGGTTAGCACATCTGAGCCAGAAAGCGAAATAGGGAAGCGTCTTGAGTACCAGCGCAAAGCTAAAGGCCTAACACAGGATCAACTAGCTTCTTCAACCAAACTTGCCGACAAGGATGGTAAGGGATTATCCAGAGGTGTGATTTCATTGTATGAGCTTGGCATCAATCGACCTGGAGTTAAAGAAATACGACTTTTGTCCGAAGTGCTCAGAGTTTCTCCTTCTTATTTTATTTATGGTGATGACGACCCATTCGACATTAAGGCCGATTCTTTACACTATGGCGGTGTTGCCGAATCAGAACCTGAGTTTTTAGCTCGGGCAGTTTATTGCCTTCGTTCTTTGGAACCGGAACAAAGTATTGCGCTTGTGCAGATCATGATTGGAATGCTGCGCGGCGAACGTAAGAGTTTTGATAAGCTGATGGAAGCACATGCAGATCGGACTTTTTTGGACGTAGCTGATGACCTTCGTTTAATACTAGAAAGTAAGAATTCAGACAAAAAGCTTTAATTAAATTTCAGTCTTTTATTAACCGGGTGAGGAATCAGCCCGGTTTTTTTACGTCATTACATGCTACTTAAAAAAGCATGTTGCTTTTTTTGATAGCCTTTGCTAGAGTTAAACCATCGTAGCAAATAGCTACGTTTAATAGCAAAGGAGCTGCAAATGAAAATCCCATCAAAACTACCAATCACGGCTGAGCAATCCCGCGCAGCCCGTTTTCAACTCGGCTTAACTCAAGCCAACGTTATCGAGCAAAGTCAGCTACCAGGCCACAAACTCAAGAATTTTGAGACGGGCCGGTTTATCCCGGATATGGCCTTTCTTGAAAACCTTCGCATGTTCTATGAAGGCAACGGAATCGACTTCAACGACATTGAGGCCAAGCCAGACACACCCAACACACCAAAATCACAGCCAGGCGTCGGCATCGTCACGCCATTGCAAACCTGCCGGTTTGTAGTTGACCAGTCATTGCCACAGGATCAGGTCGATTCAATCCTGGAACGCATGGACAGTAACGATGCGCGCATAGCCGAACTGATGAAACACACGCTGGAAAGCGGCTTCCTTTCGACCTATTCAGAAAAGACTGATACCGACACGAAAGAGCTTTACGGTTTGATGGCTGAAAACTACCTGCTTTTCAGAACACTGCAAGGCCGGAACATCTTGGCTCCATTGCCTGAAAAAGCAGAACCAAAAACACAGGCCGATTTGATTGGCAGCCTGTATAGCACTGCACTGCTGGCCGACCAGCAAGCAGATGAGCAATCCACCGACGAAGAAACGGATGGTGAAGAATGAGCGCCCCCTGCCCTGTATCTATGCTTTCTGGCGGCGGCGGTAAGGCTGCTGTTTTCGTGCTGGCAACGCTGGTCGTCCTGGCAATCGCAGCAGCGCAAAGCAAAAAGCCCGCAGCACCTGCCCAGCCTCGCCAGGTGTAGCCGCCATGTACGCCGTCCTCAATATCGAAACCGGCGACTTCTATTCGGAGTCGCCCGCACTCAAGCGGGAAGCCAAGCTAACCGGAAGGCGCTGGGATTGCACCAGCATCCTGCCGACCTTTGCACGCCGCTATGCGCGCCACCAGGATGCCCTACGCCGCTCCCAGAAGCTGTCAGACAGCACTGACTGTGTCTGCGCCGTGGTGCCCCTCGCGTAACGCCTTCAACACCTGATAGGAAAATCATGACAAACCGCCAACCCCATCCCAGACTATCTGATGATGAACTGCTACAAGAATTCAAGGAGCGCAACTCTGAAGCCGGAAGGCTGATCGATGGCGCCTGTTTTTTCCTTGGCATGCCCAAAGGCTTGGAAAAGCTCGAAGCTGCACAAAAAGAAATCAAGCGCGCACTGGTCATCAACCGTGAGCTGATAAAGCGCGGAGTGACGCTATGAACCCCGGTTACAACCGCCAGCAGGAGGCAAAACCAGCAGGCCGTGCTTCTCTTGGTATATATGCGAATACTGTACACGCTCCGGATAGCCAAAAACCAAAACGGAAAACAGGCAGCGAAGCCTTAGATGCACCGCGCCGGATGCGTTACCAGTTGCAGCGCACAGCACAAGGCCTGCTCCCGGGCGAACGGGTCAAGCACTGTCAGCGCAGCTGCATGAATGAAAACGGCGTGAGCGTGTTCCGCACGGGCGACAAGGGCGCATCATTTGGCAACCTGTCCACCTGCGGTAGCGTGTGGCACTGCCCAATATGTGCCGCCAAGATCACAGAACAACGCCGCATCGAGCTACAGAACGCAATCAGCGCCTGGGCGAAGACGGGCGGCAAGGTTTACCTGATGAGCCAGACATTTCCTCACCAGTTGAATCACCTGCTGGCCGATAACCTCAAGCTGTTTTCAACAGCTCAAACCAAGTTCAAGAACAGCAGGTCATACAAAGGCATCTTGGAACAAGCTGGCTGCCTGGGCAGCATCCGCGCGCTGGAAGTCACTCACGGCGCGAACGGCTGGCATCCACACACCCATACGCTGGTGTTCGCCTCACCCGATCAGCTGGAACTGCTCAAGCGGTTGGATATGGTATGGATCAATACCCTCATCAAGATCGGGCTGGCAGATCGTGACCAGGTGAATGAAATGCTGTTGTATGCCTTTGACGTTCAGGCGGGCGATTACGCCGCCGAGTACGTCGCCAAGTTCGGACATGAGCCAAGCACCGCATCCAAGACGTTGACGGACTCGCACTGGGGCGCATCACACGAACTCACCAAGGGAAACGCCAAAATTGGCCGCCGTCTCAGTGGACGGACTCCCTTCACGCTGCTGCGAGATTTCGCAGAAGGCGATACGGGCGCCGGCGAACTGTTCATCGAGTACGCCAAGCAGTTCAAGGGGAAGCGTCAGCTGTTCTGGTCGCCCAAGTTGCGCAAGGCGCTGGTACTGCCTGAAGAAGAAAAAACAGACGAAGAAATCGCCGCCGAGGAAATGCCGGAACGCGAGCTGGTAATTATCCTGAATCACGACATGTGGAAGCTGGTACTGAGCCGCAATGCACGCTGGAATGTGCTGCAAGCGGCCGAGTTCGGAAGGGAAGCTGTGGAAGAACTGCTGGCAGACCTTGCACAACGCCCAGCATCACACCAGGGTGTGTATTTCTACAAGGGGCATTTCAGCGGGAATTGGCACTTATTGGACGCTTAGAAAGCGTTACGCGCCGGAACCGCCAAGCACCGGCGCGCAACTCGCCTTGATAGGAGAAGGCTGAATGAAGAATACCACTAAAAAGACCAAGAAGCACCAACCCAGCGACAAAACCAGCTGGGCGTACTGGATGCAGGCCATTGAGCCCAGCTCGCAAGCAATCAACGAGGCTTTCCCGGGCTATCACCCGCAATGGGTGCAGCTATCGCAATGCTTCACAGTTTCGCCGGAAAACTTCAAACACATGCGCACGATGCTTCGCATGACACCAAAACAGTGCGCCGCCTATATGCGCGTATCACTGCGCACGCTTGACAGATGGGAGAACGGCGACACCCAGATACCTTTCATCGCCTTCGAACTGCTGCGCCTGGTACTCGAAAGCATGAGATTCAAATTCACACATGCAGACTGGGATGGCTGGTTCGTCAGCGAAACCGGCAACCTGATGTCGCCGGACGTGGGCGGCGAAGGGTTTTCACCTGGGCAGCTGAATGTCCTGTCGTTCCAGCGCGGCGAAGCGCCTGAGCTGCGAATAGAGAATGCACGCCTGCAAGCCCTGCTCGATGAAGCACAGGCAGAAAACACCAAGCTGCGGCAGATGTATGTCGCCCAGGGCGTGGTGGATGAACTCGCCGCCATGCAGGACACGATCATCGGCCTGATGTCCCGAATTGCCACAGCCAGAATTATTCCTTTTTCACCAGCAACCGAACAACTCAAGGAGAAAACAGCATGAAACCAAGACGTTTTATCAGCCCTCACACGAGCAACGCTGACATGAGCATCAATGCAAGTATCACGCTCATGAGATTGCACAATCGTATCCGCCAAATTGACCCAACATACAAACACGCCAGCCTCTATCAATCGCGCCTGATGTACAAACGATCTGCACGCCGTACACGTCCTGGTATCGTAAGGTGAAATGATGATCTTCCTTACTCAATCAGAACTGGCAGAACTGACCGAACGCAAGCGCAAAGCCGAGCAGATCGCCTGGCTGAAGGCTAACGGTTTCCTCTTCGCCACCGGTGCAAACGGACACGCCAGGGTATCGCGTGAACACGTGCAGGCGCGTCTATGCGGCAGCGCAATCACGAACACTGCGCCGGCAGCACCGGAGCCGAACTGGGGCGCGATGTAACACCACTCATGGGACGCAAGCGCACAATCAATCACAACCTGCCACCGAGGATGAATCTCAAAGGCAAAATGTATTACCACGTCTCAACCGACATGCCGCGCAAGTGGACGAAGCTCGATCAGGACTTGTCCATTGCAAAACGCCTTTGGGCTGAAATCGAATGCGAACCGTTTGACCGTAACAGCAGCGAATTCAGGAACGTGGCCGCACGCTACCGCAAGGAAGTATTCCCAACCAAAGCACCACAGACCCAGCGTGACAACGAGAAGGAATTGAGCAGGCTTGAAGCGGTGTTCGGCACTATGCCGATAGATGCAATCAAGCCGCACCATGTCAAACGCTACCTGGACCAACGCGGCCAAGTTGCACCAACTCGCGCCAACCGCGAAAAAGCCCTGTTCAGCCATATTTTCAACTGCGCCAGGGCATGGGGTTACACCGATGCGCCAAACCCTTGCGCCGGCGTCAAAGGCCACCGCGAAACAGGCCGAGACCGATATATCGAAGATACTGAATTTTTCGATGTTTGGGAAAAAGCACACTACACCGTGCAGGACGCGATGGATTTAGCCTATCTCACCGGACAGCGGCCGGCAGACTTGCTAAAACTGAACAGAAGCGACATTCGTGAAGGATCTCTGTTATTCACCCAAAATAAAACAGGCAAGAAACTGCGCATCAACATTGTGGGCGAACTGGCAACGCTGATACAGCGCATCCTGGGGCGTCAGCACAGCGTCATGGGTGGTGATGCCATGTTGCAGAACGGGAACGGCCAGCGATTGAGCTATGCCACGTTGCGCTCGCGTTTTGACAATGCCAGAAAAGCGGCAGGAGTTGACTTTCAGTTTCGGGACATTCGCGCCAAGACTGCAACTGACACGGATGATCTGGCACGCTCACAGCAGCTGCTTGGACACAAGACACGCGCCATGACTGAGCACTACACACGGAACAGAAAAGGCGAGAAAGTTGAGCCTCTGAAATGAGAATTGTAGAAAAACATCTGCAATTGTAGAAAAGCAAAAAGACCTGCATCGCTGCAAGCCTTTTATTTATTTGGTGGCCCGGGGCGGAATCGAACCACCGACACAAGGATTTTCAATCCTCTGCTCTACCGACTGAGCTACCAGGCCATTTTTAACATTCTGCAAGCACCTGAAAACAACGCTTTCAAGCTTGAGAGCCGCGCATTATACCTACTTTACCGAGAACAGCAATACAAATGACAAACCCCGCCGGAGCGGGGTTTGCGAGATCAATCCAGCAACGATTGACTATTTACATCATGCCTTCCATACCGCCCATGCCGCCGCCCATGCCGCCGGCAGCCGGTTTGTCTTCCGGCAATTCGGCAACCATGCATGCGGTGGTCAGCATCAGGCCGGCGATAGACGCCGCATTTTGCAATGCAACGCGTGTCACCTTGGTCGGATCAACCACACCCATCGCCAGCATATCGCCATACTCGCCTGTAGCCGCGTTGTAACCGAAGCTGCCCTTGCCTTCCAGCACCTTGTTCACCACGACCGAAGGCTCATCGCCTGCGTTCAGGGTGATGGCGCGGATAGGCGATTCCATCGCGCGCAGCACGATCGTGATGCCGGCGTCCTGGTCATGATTGATGCCCTTGAGACCGGCAACCGCCGCCTTGGCGCGCAACAGAGCGACGCCGCCGCCGGGGACAATGCCTTCCTCAACCGCGGCACGGGTTGCGTGCAATGCATCTTCCACGCGCGCCTTCTTTTCCTTCATTTCGACTTCAGTCGCAGCGCCGACCTTGATCACTGCAACGCCGCCAGCCAGCTTGGCTTTGCGTTCTTGCAGTTTTTCCTTGTCGTAGTCGCTGGTCGATTCTTCGGCTTGCTTGTTGATCTGGCCGATACGCGCCTTGATTGCATCTTCCTTGCCCGCGCCGTCGATGATGATGCTGTTGTCCTTGCCCACTTCAACGCGCTTGGCCTGGCCCAGTTCAGCCAGAGTTGCCTTTTCCAGTGTCAGACCCACCTCTTCAGCGATCACGGTACCGCCTGTCAGAATCGCGATGTCTTCCAGCATGGCCTTGCGCCTATCGCCGAAACCCGGCGCCTTGACAGCAACCGTCTTCAGGATGCCGCGGATGTTGTTCACAACCAGTGTTGCCAGCGCTTCGCCGTCTACGTCTTCAGCGATAATCAGCAATGGGCGTCCGGCCTTGGCAACTTGTTCCAGAATGGGCAGCAGGTCGCGAATGTTGGAAACCTTCTTGTCATGCAACAGGATGTACGGGTTTTCCATCAGCGCCAACTGACGATCCTGGTTGTTGATGAAGTATGGTGACAGATAGCCGCGATCGAACTGCATCCCTTCGACGATGTCCAGTTCATCTTCCAGACCGGTACCGTCTTCAATGGTGATGACGCCTTCCTTGCCGACTTTTTCCATCGCAGCCGCGATCTTCTCGCCGATCACGGTGTCGGAGTTGGCGGAAATGCTGCCAACCTGGGCGATTTCCTTGCTGGTTGTGCAAGGCTTGGAAATTTTCTTCAGCTCGGCGACCGCAGCGATAACCGCCTGGTCGATCCCGCGCTTCAGATCCATCGGGTTCATGCCGGCGGCAACGAATTTCATGCCTTCCTGCACGATGGATTGCGCCAATACAGTTGCAGTCGTGGTACCGTCACCGGCCACATCGGAAGTTTTGCTTGCCACTTCCTTGACCATTTGCGCGCCCATGTTTTCGAACTTGTCTTTCAGCTCGATTTCCTTGGCGACAGAGACACCGTCCTTGGTGATGGTAGGTGAGCCATACGAGCGATCCAGCACCACGTTGCGTCCCTTGGGACCCAGCGTGACCTTGACTGCATCGGCCAGAATGTTCACACCAACCACCATTTTATTGCGTGCGGCGTCGTGGAATTTTACGTCTTTAGCTGCCATGTTTATTTCTCCTAGAAATTCAGTAATCTTGAGCCAAGTTCAAAGCTTGGGTGAGGCAAGGCGGCAACAAACCCGTGACGAAGACAGTGCATCAAGCACGGCCAGAAACGAGTGAGGAAGCCAACGCAGCATCACCGACGATTTGAGCTTGGATTAGGCTTCGACGATGCCGATGATGTCATCTTCGCGCATGGTCATGTATTCCTGACCGTCCATCTTGAAGGCCTGACCGGCATATTTTCCGAACAGCACACGGTCGCCTACCTTAACGGTCATCGCCAGCAACTTGCCGTCGTCACCGACCTTGCCTTTACCCACGGCGATGATTTCGCCCTGATCCGGCTTTTCGGTAGCCGCATCGGGAATCACGATACCAGAAGCGGTTTTACGCTCTTCTTCCATACGCTTGACGATGACGCGATCGTTCAAAGGACGAATTTTCATACTTATTTCTCCTGAATCAATGGGTTAAATTAAATGCAGAGGCGAAACGCAAGATGCTCCGCCTGCAAGCGCTAACAATGGGGATAGCGGCTTGCAATTTCAAGGGCAGAGGTAAAATTTATTTCCTCGGCGGCAGCGCCACCCTGTTATCCTTACTGAACTGATAGTCGTGAAAGACATGCTCGGCGGACAAAATCTGGTAGCTACCATCCTCGTTGCGATGGGTCGTGTCCTTGAGCCGATAGGTATAGTGCCCGCAAGTCCAGCAATCATAATTGCGCATGTGCGTGCACAAGCAGGTCTTGTCGGGAACGGAAATTTTCTTGGCGTCAGGATTTGCCGCAACGACCCGGTTATAGGCGTCGATGTAGGCACATCCGCCGTTACCGTCCAGCAGATAACCGAAAGCCTCGCAGTTCGGGCGTATCCCCGAACCGATCGCCGGGCAATTTTTCAACATGCGCATCGGATAACCGGTGGGTGACAGCATATTTACTTCGATATCTTCTTCACTGGCCTTGAAATACTCCTGCTGCACCTTTTCAGGAATGCCGCACTCATCGGCAACCGTAAAACGTGTCGCCACCTGCACGGCCGCTGAGCCTGTCTCCAGATAGCTTACCGCGTCGCTGCCGGTGAAAATGCCGCCTGCCGCGATGACCGGGATATCCAGATGTTCAGTCTTGAGAAACAACTGCATCTCGGCAACAATGCTGCGCAGATCATATTGCGCCCAGTCCATGCCGAAGCCCAGATGCCCACCGGCCAGCGGCCCCTCCACCACGATATAATCAGGCAGACGGTTCAGCCTGGCATTCTTGCGCAGAAACAATTGCAGGGCGCGCACTGACGAAACGATGATGCCCAATTGCGCATCGCGGAAGCGCGGGTGATCCTGCATCATGGCAAAAGAACCCAGATGCAATCCGGCTGCCAGGGTGATGCCGTCTATGCCCTCGTCCAGCGCGGTAACCAGACGCGTACGCAGGGTTTCGCGCGGCGCGTTCATGGTCAGCTTTTCCATGCAATTGACGAAAATCATGCCATCGCCGCGCTTGGCCTCCATCGTGCTGCGCACATGCAGACGCGTAGCTTCCGCGACCTGTGCCAAATCGAATTGCACGATCGATTTATCCGCCTGCAAGATGTTCAATTTATATTGTTTTTGCTTGTCGCTGACAAACTTTGTCTTGTAACGCTTATCGGTCACCGTCGGCAGCATGGCGTCGGAAATATGCCCGACGCCGCCCAGGCGCGCTGCCACCAGAGCCAATTCGGCGGTAGAAATATCCACCCCCATCCCACCTATCATAATCGGCACCAACTCGCGCGAACCTAAGCGCAGGCGGAAATCATCTACACATTTCATTACTGCCATCCTCCAACTGCCGCGCCTCAAACACCGGGGCGATACATTTAGTGCATATTAAAGAGCGAAGAATGCCACAGATGGAGCAATACTCAAAGCGAAGCGGGTGTAGTTGTCACGATATTGTTAAAATATTCATTTTTCGCAGATACTTTATTCACCGTTGCAAAGCCGGCCAGCCGGCATGATTCCAATAACATAAGCCTTCTTTTTCGACGATCAATTCGTCTGTCGAATAAACTGAAGTTCTGCGCACAGGCCGCAAAATTCGCTATGATTCACCGATGCAAAAAAACACGCCAACCAATGCCGATCTGATCAGTCGCTCGCTGTCCGCCGTCTGGCACCCCTGCTCGCAGATGAAACAATATGAAACGTTTCCACTGATGCCCATTGCGCGCGGACAGGGGGTATGGCTGCATGACTACGACGGAAACAAATATCTGGATGCAGTCAGCTCATGGTGGGTCAATCTGTTTGGTCACAGCAACCCGCGCATCAATGCCGCCATCCGCTGCCAACTGGAAAAACTGGAACACGTGATGCTTGCAGGCTTTACCCACGAGCCCGTGATCGAGCTGTCCGAGCGTCTGCGTGAACTTGCACCGCCAGGCCTCGGTCACTGCTTCTACGGTTCGGACGGTGCATCGGCCACCGAAATCGCACTCAAGATGAGCGCACACTACTGGCGCAATACCGGACAGCCTGACAAAGTGCAGTTCATCAGTTTGCAAAACAGCTATCACGGCGAAACCCTGGGCGCTTTATCAGTGACCGATGTAGCCCTGTTCCGCGATGCTTATGGCATGCTGATCCGCCAACAGGCAACCATCGCGAGCCCTGACTCGCGCAATGCTGCAGAAGGCGAAACAAGTGAAACCTGCGCGCTGCGCTGCGCAGAGGCGCTTGAAACACATTTGCAGCAACATCACGCACAGCTTGCCGCCTTCATCATCGAGCCGCTGGTTCAGGGTGCCGCCGGCATGGCGATGTTTCACCCGATCTACCTCAAGCTGGCACGCCAGCTTTGCGATAAATATGACGTACATCTGATCGCCGACGAGATTGCCGTCGGCATGGGCAGAACAGGCACGATGTTCGCCTGCGAACAGGGCGGGATCGCGCCCGACTTCCTGCTGATTTCCAAAGGCATCACCGGCGGTTACCTCCCCCTGTCGATCGTGATGACGACCGACAAAATCTATCAGGCTTTCTATGCCACAGAGACCGCGCGCGGCTTTCTGCATTCGCATTCCTATACAGGCAATCCGCTGGCCTGCCGCGCAGCTCTTGCAACGCTGGATATTTTTGAACAGGACAATGTGCTGGCTGCCAATCGGCAAAAGGCCGCCTTTCTCAACAGCATCGCACAACCGCTGCGCGAACTGCCCTTCGTTAAAAACTGGCGCAACACCGGCATGATCTGGGCGTTTGAAGTGGTGTCTCCGCATGCGGATTTTGCACAGCGCTGCTTTCAGCTTGGATTACAGCACGAGCTGCTGTTGCGCCCGATGGGCAACACGGTTTACTTCATGCCTCCCTACGTTATCTCTGATGAAGAAATGCATATTCTGCTCACGCGCACGAAAAACATCATCGAGACACTGACATGAATCTAGGAGCCTGTCGGACTTCTTTCGCGAGATGCGTTGTCGGCAAAAAATGGATGGATGCAAGGCACAAATTGCAGACAATGGTTATTCCATTGTCAAGATTTGTAACGCCGCAGACGCCATTTTTGCTGACAACCCTCCGGGACGGGGTGATTTTTACGTATTGCTGCGTTGCGGCTTGCTTGTTTGGAATGACCAAACGGCGCTTTACCGTTCCTTGCACTACAAAAAAATCATCCCCGTCGCACTCGCGAAAGAAGTCCGACAGGCTCCTAGCTATTTTATTTGAACGTCATTCCCGCGCATGCGGAAATCCAGATAATTTAAAACGCTCCCGCAACGCGGGACAACATAAATATTTCGACCGCTACGCGGAATGTTTTTTTCTACTGGATTCCCGCCTGCGCGGGAATGACGCTGTTTTTTGGCCTTGCGCACTTTTACTCTGCATATTGTTATCGTCCGTTTTGAATGCAAATGCAATTCCATTGCCGGACTCAGTCCGAACTGAACTCGAAAAAGCAAACATCCCGCTTAATGCCGTCGCAGTGGAAGTGCGCGAAGCAGGCAAACCTCGTCCGCTCATCAGTCTGAACGCCACGCAGGCAATGAATCCCGCCTCAACCATGAAGCTGCTGACAACCTATGCCGGACTGGGAATTTTAGGGCCTGCCTATCGCTGGAAGACCGAAGCCTATCTTGACGGCAAACTGGAGAACGGCGTTTTGCACGGCAATGTTGTCTTTAAAGGCTATGGCGATCCCAAGCTGACCATAGAAGAATTCTGGCTGTGGCTGCATGAGCTTCGCCAGCGCGGATTGCGCGAGATTCGCGGCGATATCGTGCTCGATAACAGCTTTTTCCAAGACGATCACTATGATCCTTCTGCATTCGACAACAAGCCAAATCGCGCCTACAACGTCGGCCCTGACGCCCTGCTGCTCAATCTGAACGCCCTGCACTTGCGTTTACTGCCGGACGGCAATCAAACCACCGCACTGCTGGAACCCGAATTGCATGGCTATCACCTGATCAACCGGATCACCACCGACGCCCGCCTACCGTGCAACGGCGAAGACGCCTACCAGTCGCATCTGGAAGGGCGCAACATCGTGCTGGAAGGCAAAATCCCCGCTCTGTGCGGCGAAGCGCAGGATTATTTTTCTCTCTTGCCGCCTGATGACTATTTTTTCGCCGTGTTTGCCGCATTATGGCAAGAGCTCGGCGGGCAGATTCAAGGTCATGTAAAAACGGGGTTCGCACCAGACTCCCTGCCCGTTTTTTCCACCCACCTCTCGCCGCCCTTGTCGGAAATAATTCGCGACATCAACAAGTTCAGCAACAACACGATGGCACGGCAACTGTTTCTGACTTTGGGTGCGACTGACGGAGGAACTGCCAGCATTGCACGCAGCGTTTCAGCCATCGCGCGATGGCTGGGCAACCGGCAATTTCCCGAACTCGTACTGGAAAACGGTGCGGGCCTGTCGCGCACGGAACGCATCAGTGCGCATCACCTCGCCGACATTCTCAATCGCGCCGCACTCAGCCCTTATTCCGCTGAACTGGAAGCGTCCTTACCGATACTCGGCATGGACGGCACGGTAAAGAGGCGTTTCAAGGACGGGGAAATTGCCGGGCACGCCCATCTCAAGACGGGATCGCTGGAAGGCGTGAAATCCATCGCCGGATATGTTCACGCCGCAAGCGGCAAGCAATGGATCATGGTTTTCATCATCAATCACCCCAACGCGAAATACGGCCAACCCGCGCAGGATGCACTGATCGAATGGCTGGAAAAACGCTAACAAGGCTTTGCTTTTATCGGCTTCTCTACAGCCCCAATTCACCCCACATCGCATCCACACGGCGCTTGACCGCCTCATCCATCACAATAGGCGTACCCCATTCGCGCTGCGTCTCACCTACCCATTTGTTGGTCGCATCCAGCCCCATCTTGCCGCCCAGTCCCGACACGGGACTGGCGAAATCAAGATAGTCTATCGGCGTGTTTTCCACCAGCAAAGTATCCCTGACCGGATCGACACGAGTGGTAATCGCCCAGATCACTTCCTGCCAGTTGCGTATGTCGATATCCTCGTCCACCACGATGATGAATTTGGTATACATGAATTGCCGCAAAAAAGACCAGATGCCGAACATCACCCGCTTGGCATGCCCGGCATACTGTTTCTTGATCGACACGATCGCCATGCGATAACTGCATCCTTCGGGCGGCAGATAAAAATCCACTATCTCCGGGAACTGCTTCTGCAGCAGCGGCACAAACACTTCGTTGAGCGCCACGCCCAGCATCGCGGGTTCGTCCGGCGGCTTGCCGGTGTAGGTGGAGTGATAGATGGGATCGCGGCGCATCGTGATGCGCTGTATGGTCAGCACAGGGAATTTATCCTGCTCGTTGTAGTAACCGGTATGGTCGCCGTAAGGCCCCTCCATGGCCATCTCATCCGGATGAATCACGCCTTCCAGCACGATTTCGCTGCTGGCCGGCACCTGCAAATCGCTGCCCAGACATTTCACCAGCTCGGTCTTGCTGCCGCGCAACAGTCCGGCGAACTGGTATTCGGACAACGAATCCGGCACGGGAGTTACCGCCCCCAGTATCGTGGCAGGATCGGCGCCGATCACCACCGCAACCGGGAACGGCACGCCGGGGTGCTTCAGGCAATGATCGCGAAAATCCAGCGCACCGCCGCGATGCGCCAGCCAGCGCATAATGACCTTGTTGTGTCCGATCACCTGCTGGCGATAGACGCCCAGATTCTGGCGTGCCTTGTCAGGGCCACGGGTGACCACCAGCCCCCAGGTGATCAAGGGTGCAACGTCGCCAGGCCAGCAATGCTGAATGGGTAACTTGCTCAAATCCACCTCCGCGCCTTCCCACACCACATCCTGACAGGGCGCGCTGGATAATATTTTGGGCGACATGTTGAGCACCTGTTTCAACACCGGCCATTTTTCCCAGGCATCCTTCAATCCTTTGGGAGGCTCAGGCTCCTTGAGATAGGCGAGCAATTTTCCCACCTCGCGCAGCGCCGCAATCGATTCCTCGCCCATGCCCAATGCCACGCGGCGCGGCGTGCCGAACAGATTGGCCAGCACCGGCATGGTTTGTCCTGCCGGTTTCTCGAACAGTATCGCCGGACCCTGTACACGCAGCACGCGGTCGCAGATTTCCGTCATTTCCAGATGCGTAGAGACTGGCAGGCTGACGCGCTTGAGCTCGCCGATTTTTTCAAGCTGCGCGATAAAGTCTCGCAGATCTTTATATTTCATCACAACTCCATTCGAGCTAGTAGCTAGTAGCAAAAAAGGTACTTCGACGGCTACAAGCTACAGGCTACCAGCTAATAAAATTTTTCTTCGCCTTGCGGCCTGGTTTTGAACCGCCTGTGCAGCCAGAAATACTGCTCCGGCATTTCCCGCACACGACACTCGATGAATTCGTTCATGCGCCGCGCATCTTGAGCATCGTCACCGCTCGGATAATTCTCCCATGCAGGATAGAAGGTCAGAATATAACCTGCGCCGCCCGGCAACACGCGCGTGATGCTGGGCACAACGATCGCACCCGTCATCTGCGCAATGCGTGACACCGAGGTCATGGTCGCGGCAGGCACACCGAAGAACGGGATAAACACGCCATCCTTGACACCCTGATCCTGATCCGGGGGATAGATGAACGGCATGCCTGATCGCATGCCCTTGATGATGGCACGCAGCCCCTGCTGGCGCGAATAAAGCAGTTGTTTGCCGAAACGCGCGCGCTTTTTCAGCAACAGCTCCGTCATGTAGACGCTCTTTTGATTCGCATACATGCACACCGTATCGGTATGTTGAGCTATCCACTGTCCGCCCGCATCCATGCCGACAAAATGCGGCGTGAGCAGGATGGCAGGCTGGCCCTTGATCGCTTCAAAATGTTCGATTCCCTCGACGCGGATCAGACCATTTATGCGCTCGGCACTCGCCCACCACAGGATGCTGCGCTCAATCAATCCACGCGCAAACATCCTGAAATGATCTCTCAGAAGCTGCTCGCGCGCCTTGTTGTCCCTCTCGGGAAAACACAGTTTCAGGTTGATCTCGCCCACGCGACGCCTGTCGGTTGCCATCAGGTAGAGCAACGATCCGAGTCCATTGCCTATGGAGACGATGACACGAAACGGCAGAAAATGTATCAGCCACAAGATGAAAATGCCGAATCGCATCAGCATCAAAGCTCTTTGACCGCCGGCTGCATACCGTGCAAGACTTTATAGCGGTTATAACTCCACAGGTATTGCGCAGGATAGGCCCGTATCATCTTCTCCAGCGCCGTATTGATCTGTTGCGGGACCGACAGCGAATAATCGAGCAACAACGGTTCAAAATGAATCACGTAACCTGCCCCGCCCGCCACCCGTTCGGCGCTGACCAGCACCACGGTCGCATCGCTTGACTGTGCCAGCCTGCCCACCAGCGTCATGGTGTAGGCGGGCCGCCCGAAAAAATTTGCCCACTCCCCTTCGCCCTGACTGGGCACCTGATCGGGCAGCAGGCCGATGGCCTCGCCGCGTTTCAATGCCTTATACATCAGTCGCACGCCGCTTAAATCCGCCTTCGCCAGTCTGGCCTGCCCCCTCTCGCGCCCCCGGCGCATCACCCCTTCCAGCCAGAGCAGCCGGGGCTGACGATACAGCACCGTGATCGGCGCCTGCTTTGCCAGATACAATGCGCACATTTCGAAGCATCCCAGATGCGGGGTCAGATAAATAATGCCCTTGCCACTCGCCTGAGCGGCTTGCACATGCTGCAGCCCGCGACACGCCAGCACGCGGCTCAACACTTCCTCGTAGGATCGACCCCACACCCAGGGCAATTCCATGATGCCCTTGCCAGCCTCGGCAATACTGGCCGACAACAGGCGTTGGCCCCGCTCTTCATCCAAAGAAAAGCCCGCCTGCAGCAAATTTTCCCTCATGCGCGCCGCATACTGCCCGGATAACGCATAGGTCAGCCGACCGAGCAGCGCACCCATGCGATGCAACACACTCAGCGGCAACGACGAGAGCAATTTGAAAAATACATTAAATATAAAAGTAGTCATAGGCGCAATGCTACCAAGTTTTAGGGAATTTGATAGAATGCATTTTTATTGACAAACAAGCGGGCAACCCATGAGTGAATTTCTGTTTACCTCCGAATCCGTGTCCGAAGGCCATCCCGACAAGGTTTCGGATCAAATTTCCGATGCGATTCTGGATGCAATTCTAGCGCAAGATCCGTATGCACGGGTAGCTGCCGAGACGCTGACCAACACCGGGCTGGTGGTTCTGGCCGGCGAAATCACCACCACTGCCAATGTCGATTACATCCAGGTCGCACGCAACACCATCAAGCGCATCGGCTATGACAACACCGAATACGGCATCGACTACAAGGGTTGCGCGGTACTGGTCGCTTACGACAAGCAAAGCCCGGACATCGCTCAGGGCGTGGATCGTGCCTCGGATGACTTTTTAAATCAGGGTGCGGGTGACCAGGGGCTGATGTTCGGTTACGCCTGCGATGAAACGCCGACGTTGATGCCGGTGGCCATTTACCTGGCACATCAGGTTGTACAGCGTCAGGCGCAATTGCGCCACGATGGCCGTCTGCCCTGGCTGCGCCCTGACGCCAAGTCACAGGTCACCATCCGCTACATAGACGGCAAACCGCACTGCATCGACACCGTGGTGCTCTCCACGCAACATGCGCCGGAGATGACCCTGGAAGCGATCCGCGAAGCGGCGATCGAAGACATCATCATGCCGATGTTGCCTAAAGAACTCATCAAGGGCAATATCAACTTTCTGGTCAACCCGACCGGTCGTTTCGTTGTCGGCGGCCCGCAAGGCGATTGCGGACTGACCGGTCGCAAGATCATCGTGGACACCTATGGCGGCGCAGCGCCTCATGGCGGCGGCGCATTTTCCGGCAAGGACCCCTCCAAGGTGGATCGTTCGGCTGCCTATGCCGGTCGTTACGTCGCCAAGAACATCGTTGCGGCGGGCCTTGCCAGCAAGTGCCTGGTGCAGGTTTCCTATGCAATCGGCGTTGCAAAACCCACCAGCGTGATGGTCGACACTTATGGAACAGGCAAAATTTCCGATGAAAAACTGACCGAACTGGTGTTGCGTCATTTTGATCTGCGCCCGAAAGGCATCGTGCAAATGCTCGACCTGTTGCGCCCCATCTATGAAAAAACCGCTGCCTACGGTCACTTCGGCCGCGAAGAACCCGAATTCACCTGGGAAAATACTGACAAAGCAGCCGCGCTCCGCGCGGATGCCGGGCTATAAGCCCGCCCCGTAGGGGTTTGTCAGTATTTCGGCGTAGGCACATATCTGCGTAGCAGATGTGCGCTGTAGCCAAAACACCTTAAATGACGCTGGCCTGTAAGGCTACGCCTGCGGCGCTTGTTCCACACACAAAACCGTACCCGGACTTTGGTCTGAGTACGGTTTTGTGCATTTGGAATCATTCTATTATTTGAGTACTTAGCCAAAAATATTTTTTGCGTTTATAATCCGCCTCCTCCGAGAGGTGCTGCAGCGGTTCTGAACGCCCCGTCAGGCTCGGAGTAATGATTTTGTTTCAACGGCACCTATTCATTAACCAACACAATGAATGGAGTTTTTATGAACGCTGTTGCAAACGGATTCACCGACTATATCGTCGCCGACATGTCCCTGGCTGCCTGGGGACGCAAGGAACTGGCTATCGCCGAAATCGAAATGCCTGGCCTGATGGCCATCCGCAAGGAATACGCCGCCAGCCAACCCCTCAAAGGCGCACGCATCACAGGCTCGCTGCACATGACCATCCAGACCGGCGTGCTGATCGAAACGCTGACCGCGCTGGGCGCCGAAGTGCGCTGGGCTTCCTGCAACATCTACTCCACACAGGATCACGCCGCCGCCGCCATCGTCGCGACCGGCGTGCCGGTGTTCGCGGTCAAGGGCGAGACGCTTGCCGAATACTGGGATTACACCCACCGCATCTTTGAATGGAAAGACGGCGGTCTGTCCAACATGATCCTGGACGACGGCGGCGATGCAACGCTGTTGCTGCATCTGGGCGCGCGCGCTGAAAAAGACGCATCGCTGCTGAACAACCCGGGTTCCGAAGAAGAAATCTGCCTGTATAACGCAATCAAGGCCAAGCTGGCTGTCGACAAAACCTGGTATTCCACCCGTCTTGCCGCCATCAAGGGCGTGACCGAAGAGACCACCACCGGCGTACATCGTTTGTACCAGATGCACGAACGCGGCGAGTTGAAATTCCCTGCGATCAACGTAAACGACTCGGTGACCAAGTCCAAGTTCGACAACCTGTACGGCTGCCGCGAATCGCTGGTAGACGGCATCAAACGCGCCACCGATGTGATGATCGCGGGCAAGGTCGCTGTCATTATCGGTTACGGTGATGTGGGCAAAGGTTGTGCACAAGCCATGCGCGCGCTGTCCGCCCAGGTATGGGTCACGGAAATCGACCCGATCTGCGCACTGCAGGCGGCGATGGAAGGCTATCGCGTGGTAACCATGGATTACGCCTGCGAGCACGGCGACATCTTTGTCACCACCACCGGCAACTACCATGTGATCACCCACGACCACATGGTAAAGATGAAAAACCAGGCTATTGTCTGCAACATCGGCCACTTCGACAACGAAATCGATGTTGCCTCATTGAAGCAATATCAGTGGGAAAACATCAAGCCGCAGGTCGATCACGTGATCTTCCCGTCTGGCCGCCGTATCCTGTTGCTGGCCGAAGGTCGTCTGGTAAACCTGGGTTGCGGCACCGGTCATCCGTCCTACGTGATGTCTTCCTCCTTCGCCAACCAGACCATCGCGCAGATCGAACTCTTTACACGCACGGCCGAATATCCGATCGGCGTATACACGCTGCCCAAGCACCTGGACGAGAAAGTCGCGCGTCTGCAACTGACGACGCTCAATGCGCAGCTTTCCGAGTTGACCGACCAGCAGGCGGCCTACATCGGCGTACCCAAGGAAGGCCCGTACAAGGCGGACCACTACCGATACTAAAACAGGATCGAGGAGCGAGGATTGAGATAAAAACAACCGGTTTTCTCTCAATCCTCAATCCTCAATCCTCAATCCTACATGAAGCTTCTACTGATCTGGATACTGAACGCACTGGCGCTGATCGCCGTGGCGAATTACGTGCCGGGCATCCATGTTGACGGCTTTGCCGCCGCACTGATGGCTGCATTCCTGCTGGGGCTGGTCAATACGCTGATCCGCCCCGTCCTGCTGCTGCTCACCCTGCCGGTCACGCTGCTCACCCTGGGCCTGTTCATCTTCGTGATCAACGGCCTGCTGTTCTGGCTGGTAGGTTCGGTATTACGCGGCTTTCTGGTCGACAGCTTCTGGCACGGCGTACTGGGCGCATTGCTCTACAGCGTGTTTTCCTGGGCACTGTCCGCAGCCGCAGCACAATTGATGAGAAAATAATGAGCAACTCACATATCAGTTTTGAATTTTTTCCGCCCCAGACCGATGAAGGCGTGGAAAAACTCGCCAGCACCCGCACACAACTGGCGACGCTGCATCCCGAATTCTTCTCGGTAACCTTCGGCGCAGGCGGTTCGACACGCGACCGCACGCTGGAAACCGTGATACAAATCAAGGCAGAAGGTTTTCAGGCGGCGCCGCACCTGTCCTGCGTCGGCTCCACCCGCGAGAATATCCGCACCATACTCAAGACTTATCGCGATGCTGGAATCCGCCGCATCGTCGCATTGCGTGGCGACCTGCCCTCCGGCATGGCAACCGCCGGTGAATTTCAGTATGCCAACGAACTGGTACAATTCATCCGCAGCGAGACCGGCGAGCAATTCCATCTGGAAGTCGCCGCCTACCCCGAGTTTCACCCGCAGGCAAAATCTGCTCGCGACGATATTCTCAATTTCAAGCGCAAGATCGATGCGGGCGCCGATTCCGCGATCACGCAGTACTTCTACAACGCCGACAGCTATTTCCACTTTGTCGACGAATGCCGGAAACTGGGCGTCACTGCGCCCATCGTTCCGGGCATCATGCCCATCGTGCGCTATTCGCAACTGGCGCGTTTTTCGGATGCCTGCGGTGCGGAAATCCCGCGCTGGATGCGCAAGACCATGGAGGGTTTTGGCGACGACAATGAATCCGTGCAAGCCTTCGGTCTGGACGTGGTAACCCGCCTGTGCGAAAAACTGCTTACCGGCGGCGCACCCGGTCTGCATTTCTACACGCTCAATCAGGCGAAACCCTGCCTGGCGATATGCGAAAGACTGGGATTATCCAACGTGCATAGCACACTTCCCTCACCCCAACCCTCCCCCGAGGGGGGAGGGGACAAACGAACGCTTACGCGAGTTTCAAATTGATGAACACCTTGCGCGCACCCGAACTGTTGTTGCCGGCAGGCACCTTGGACAAGATGCGCGCCGCCTATGCTTTCGGCGCGGACGCCGTGTATGCCGGACAGCCGCGCTATTCACTCAGGGCAAGGAACAACGAATTCAAGCTCGAAGAATTGCAAACCGGCATAGCCGAGGCTCATGCGCTGGGCAAGAAACTGTTCGTCGCCAGCAACCTGATGCCGCACAACGCCAAGGTGAAGACTTACATGGCCGACATGGAGCCCGTGATCAGCATGCGCCCCGACGCACTGATCATGGCCGATCCGGGGCTGATCGCAATGGTGCGCGAACGCTGGCCGGAAATTCCGGTGCACTTGTCCGTACAGGCCAATACCGTCAATTACGCGGCGGTGAAATTCTGGCAGTCGCTGGGACTCACCCGCGTGATTTTGTCGCGCGAGTTGTCGCTGGACGAGATCGAGGAAATCCGCCAGCAATGCCCGGACATGGAACTCGAAGTGTTTGTGCATGGTGCGCTGTGCATCGCCTATTCGGGGCGCTGCCTGCTGTCCGGTTACTTCAATCATCGCGATGCCAATCAGGGCACCTGTACCAACTCCTGCCGCTGGGATTACAAGATGGACAATGCCGAGGAGAACGGTACCGGCGATGTGGAAAAGCTGGACTTCGATTTCGACAAGGCACTGAGCCAGTCCGCGCTGTCCGATTGCGGCGGACAACCGCGTCATCCGATGGCCGACCGCGTGTATGTGATCTCGCGCCAGGATCACCCGGACGAGCTGATGCCGGTGATGGAAGACGAGCACGGCACCTACATCATGAATTCCAAGGACCTGCGCGCGGTGGAACATGTCGAACGATTGACAAAGATCGGCATCGATTCCTTGAAAGTCGAAGGCCGCACCAAATCCATCTATTACGTTGCGCGCACCGCTCAGGTGTATCGTCAGGCGATCGACGATGCGGTAGCCAACCGTCCATTCAATTTGAACCTGCTGGGTGCGCTGGATGCGCTGGCGAACCGCGGCTACACCGACGGTTTTTACGAGCGACATCATACTCACGAACAGCAGAACTATATGCGCGGTCACTCCGAGAGCACCCGCCAGCAATATGTCGGCGATATCGTATCCTGCGCAGGCGGCTATGCGGAGATCGATGTGAAAAACCGGTTTCAGGTCGGCGACAGGCTGGAGATCATCCACCCTTCCGGCAACCGGATCATCGAACTTTCCAATATGAAAAGCGCAAAGGGCGAATCCATCACGACCGCCCCCGGCAGCGGCCATAAAGTTCAGATACCGTTGCAGGGCGATTTATCTAAAGGCATGATTGCAAGGTTTTTATAAGCATAACCCAACCTGATTGGAAGCGCCTAATCCATGATCTTCTCCACCCTCTCCCAGTCCGACCGCTATGCGGCGCTGCATCCGCTGTTTCCGCGCGCGTTCGAGTATATGCGCAACACGGACCTGCATGCGCTGATGCCGGGCGTTTATCAGATTGTCGGCGACGATCTGTTCGCCATCGTGGAGCATGTGCCGGGGCGCACGCGCGACGATGCAAAGCTGGAATGTCACCGCCGTTACATAGACATTCAGCTGGTGCTGGATGGAACGGACGAGATGGGCTGGAAGACGCTGGCCGATTGCAACGACCCGGTGGATGAATACAGCGCGGAGCGCGACATACGATTCTTCAACGATGCGCCGTCAATCTGGGTCGCCACGCCGCCGGATCATTTCTGCCTCTTTTTCCCCGAAGATGCCCACGCACCGCTGGTCAGCGATAGCTTTATTCGAAAGGTGATCTTCAAGATTGCCGTGTAGCGAAGCTTGCGTTAGCCGCTGAAATACGCGCGTCGGTTATAATCGCCGTCTGAGATCAACCATCATACAGACAGGATTTTCAACATGCCAAACAGACAATTCATCCAGACCCCTGACGCCCCCGCCGCAATCGGCACCTATTCTCAGGCGATACGCGTAAAGGACACCGTGTATCTTTCAGGCCAGATCGGCCTCGATCCCGCCACCATGCAGATGGTGGAAGGCATAGACGAACAGATACACCGCGTATTCCAGAACCTGCGCGCCGTAGCCGCCGCATCCGGCGGGAGTCTGAGCGACCTTGTAAAACTGAATGTGTTTCTGATCGATCTCAAGAATTTCGCCAAGGTGAACGAAATCATGGCGGGCTATTTCCAGCAACCCTACCCTGCGCGTGCTGCGGTGGGTGTCGCAGCGCTTCCTCGTGGCGCACTGGTGGAAATGGACGGCGTGCTGGTCATTCAGAGCTGACTTGCACCGCCGCTCATCAGGCAAGAGAGTGCATTGACCTCCCCCGCGAAAATCTCTCCTGCCACGCTGGCGAATCTCGCGAAGCTGGGCATCCACCATCGTGCCGATCTGTTGCTGCATCTGCCGATCCGTTACGAGGACGAAACCCATCTCGCGCCGATTGCGGCCGTGGAACCCGGCGAAACCGCACAGGTACAGGGCGTCATCACGCACGCCGGGATTACCCACCGCCCGCGCCGCACGCTGATCTGCCGCCTGCAGGACGCAAGCGGCGAGCTGTATCTGCGCTTTCTTAATTTCTATCCCAGCCAGACAAAACTGCTGGCCGTGGATAATCAGATACGCGCCGTCGGCGAGGTGCGCATGGGTTATTACGGACTGGAGATGGTGCATCCGAAATGCCGTGCGGTGAACGACGAGACACCGTTGCAAACCAGTCTGACGCCGGTATATCCTGCCACAGCCGGACTGTCGCAAACCGCGTTGCGCAAACTGATCGCCAACGCACTCGAAGTGCTGCCTACGCCGGACTACCTGCCTGAGGAAATTTGCAACAACTTGAATTTGCTCGGGTTTTCAGAGAGCCTTAATGTGCTGCATAACCCTATGCCGGATATTGCTGCGAGTTCTCTGGAAGAACGCACGCATCCCGCCTGGCGACGCATCAAGTTCGACGAGTTGCTGGCCCAGCAACTCTCGATGCGCGTGCATCATCGTGAACGCAGCAATCGCGTGGCGCCTGCTCTCAAACAGACGGGCCGTTACACCGCGGCACTCCTGAAAAACCTGCCGTTCAAACTGACCGGCGCACAGCAGAAAGTATTCAGCGAAATCAGCCGCGATCTGGCAAAACCGCATCCGATGCAACGTCTGCTGCTGGGCGATGTGGGCAGCGGCAAGACCATCGTCGCCGCACTCGCAGCCTTGCAAGCCATCGAGAACGGCTATCAGGTCGCCTTCATGGCACCCACCGAAATTCTGGCCGAGCAGCATTACCTGAAACTCGGTGACTGGCTGGCGCCGCTAGGCGTGACGCCGGTCTGGCTGTCCGGCAGCCTGAAGAAAAAAGACAAGCGGGTAGCCTCAGACAAAATCGCATCGGGCGAAACGCTGCTTGCCATCGGCACGCATGCGCTGTTCCAGCAACAGATCAGTTTCCACAAACTGGGGCTCGCGATCGTGGACGAGCAGCACAAGTTCGGCGTACAGCAGCGCCTGGCCCTTCATGCCAAAGGCAAGACCGAAAAATCCGTTCGCCCCATAAACCTGGTGGTCGGACACCCGCCTGAGCTAGTCGAAGGGAATGAATTTACTGCGCAGAGGGTTCGACAAGCTCACCACGAACGGCCTGATGAACAATTTAAATCCGCCGAACCGCATCAGCTGATGATGAGCGCCACGCCGATTCCGCGCACGCTGGCGATGAGCTATTACGCCGATCTGGACGTATCGGTGATAGACGAATTGCCGCCGGGTCGCACCCCGGTGATTACCAAACTGGTCAGCGAAGCGCGCCGCGACGAGGTATTCGAGCGGGTGCGCGCCGCCTGCATGACCGGACAGCAGGCCTATTGGGTGTGCCCGTTGATCGACGAATCCGAAGTGCTGCAATTGCAAAATGCGCTGGAAACACACCAAATGCTCACCGGGACTTTCCCCGAACTGCGCGTGGGCCTGGTACACGGCAAGATGGACAGCAGCGAAAAGGTGCGCGTGATGGCCGCATTCAAGACCGGCGAACTCCAGTTGCTGGTCGCAACCACCGTCATCGAAGTCGGCGTGGATGTACCGAATGCCAGCCTGATGGTGATCGATCATGCCGAACGCATGGGGCTGGCACAGCTGCATCAGTTGCGCGGACGCGTGGGACGCGGCGCGGCGCAAAGCCTGTGCATCCTGCTTTATCAGAAACCGCTGTCCGAACTGGCCCGTACACGCCTGAAAGTCATTTTCGAGAACACGGACGGCTTCGCGATTGCCCAACAGGACTTACAATTGCGGGGTCCGGGCGAACTGCTCGGCGCACGGCAAAGCGGCATGGCGATGTTGCGTTTTGCCAATATAGAAACTGACGAAGATTTATTGAACATGGCAAGGGATGTCGCCGATCAGTTGCTGCGCGACTATCCGGAGGCTGCGCGCGGCTACTTGCATCGCTGGATGGCAAACAAACATGACTATTTGCACGTATAGCGAGCATGAAAAAGTATGCAACCTCTGATAATAAAAACCATGATGCCCGCTTCCCTCACCCCAACCCTCTCCCAAAGGGCGAGGAGGCAAACGAACGCTTGCGCGAGTTTCACATGAACGACACATTCTGGAGCAGCGCGACATTGGGAGCCGGAGCAGAATTGCTGCCCTGGCTGCGTGACCGCGGTTCGCTGACGCAGCGCATTATGCAGCACTGCGAGCATTTTTCCGTGCGCAACGTGAAGAGCGGCCTGGCGCTCATTGCACCGGATGAATCGGCACTGCTGGGGATCGCCACCAGGCAGCTTGCCTGGTCGCGCGAAGTTTTCCTGTGCGCCGATAAGCAACCCGTGGTATTTGCGCACAGCGCCTGCGCTGCCACAGCGTTGCGCGGAGCTTGGCAGGGTTTGCGCAACCTTGGCAACAAACCGCTGGGCGCGCTGCTGTTCTCGCATCCGATGGTTGCCCGTCTGCCATTGCATTACAAGGCCTTGCACCCGCATCATCCGCTGTACCGGCGCGCAGCTGGCATATTGTCCTATCCGCCTGGCAGGCTTTGGGCGCGCAGATCCCTGTTTTATCTGCACAATAAACCGCTGCTGGTCACGGAAGTGTTTTTGCCCGGCATATTAAATCTAGGATTGAGGATTGAGGATCGTGTGACAGCGCCGCCTCACGCTCGATCCTCGATCCTCGATCCTCGATCCTCGATCCTGAAATGACTTTTATTGAACGCTTATCGCTGTATATGCAGCTCACCCGGCTGAATCGCCCCATCGGCATCCTGCTCTTGTTATGGCCGACGCTGTGGGGAATATGGATCGCAGGCGGCGGCACACCGGCCTGGCACATCGTGCTGATCTTTACGCTGGGTACCCTGCTGATGCGCTCGGCAGGTTGCGCGATCAACGACTATGCCGACCGCGACATAGACCGTCATGTCGAACGCACACAAAACCGCCCCGTCACCAGCGGACGCATTACGCCACGCGAAGCCTTGTGGCTGGCAGCGACGCTTGCCGTTATTTCCTTCCTGCTGATACTGCCGCTCAATACGCTGACTCTGTTGCTGTCTGTTCCGGCGGTCTTTCTGGCCGGCAGCTATCCGTTCACCAAGCGCTTTCTGGCCATTCCGCAAGCCTATCTGGGCATCGCGTTCGGCTTCGGCATCCCGATGAGCTTTGCCGCCCAGCTGAATGCCGTACCGCCTGTAGCGTGGATACTTTTAAGCGCGAACATGTTCTGGTCGATCGCCTACGATACCGAATACGCGATGGTGGACAGGGATGACGACATTCATCTGGGCATCCACTCATCGGCGCTGTTTTTCGGCAAATACGACGTGACGGCGGTGATGGGCTGTTATGCCGCGACGCTGGCATTATTGGCCTGGGCAGGTAAAATTGCGCATCTGGGCGGCTTGTATTACGCCGGACTGGCAATCGCATCCGCCATCGCGCTGTATCACTACTCGCTCATCAAAAACAGAAACCGCGAAGCCTGCTTCAAGGCATTCCTGCATAACAACTGGTTCGGCGCTGCTGTCTTCGCCGGCATCGCCCTGGATTACACGACATGAGTTATCTTCGCAATCCCCGGTTACGCAGCAGCTACAGCCTGATCGCGCCGATCTACGATGCCGTCATCGAACGCGCGATGCGAGAACCGCGCAAACAATCGCTGCGCGCCTTGCCGGTCGACACGGCTGGAAAGGTGTTATTGAGCGGTGTCGGCACGGGTCTGGATCTGCCTTTCTTGCCTGCCCTGCATCACTATACCGCGCTCGATTTCAATGCGGCGATGCTCTCCCGAGCCCGCCCTCGCGGCGCCCATTTGCAGGTGGACTGGGTGCTGGGCGACAGCATGGCCTTACCCTTTAGCGACGAGCACTTCGACCATGTCGTGCTGCACCTGATTACCGCCGTGGTGCCGGAACCCGCGCGATGCCTGACTGAAGCCGCACGCGTCTTGAAGCCCGGCGGCGGCATCATCCTGCTCGACAAATTCCTGCGGCCCGGGCAATCTGCGCCCCTGCGCCGCTTGCTTAACCCTCTCTCTCGCCGCATCGCCACCCGCATGGATGTGGTATTCGAGGAAGTCTTGCTCGCCACGCCGGAACTCGAAGTCATCAGCGATGAGCCGCTGCTGGCAAGCGGCTGGTTCCGGAAAATCGTATTGCGTAAAATGAGCGTACTGGCAGCTCATGATGACCGCGTAGCTATCTCGCCGAAAGGCGTGACTGCGGTTTGAGCGCGAATTAATATACGCCGGTTGCGGCTTGTGATAAGTTACGCACAGATTACGGATAGATCAGCACAGGGGACAAAAATGAACAACTTCGACGACGCCATGCTATCCATCGAGGCCAGTCTTGCCAATTTCACCAAGCGCCTTGACGACGATGCAAGCGAACGTTTGCGAGAATTACGCAAGTGTTCTTTTTTCGATCCCGTTCCCGGCGAATGGCTGAAGCTCATCTCCGAACAGGCCGAAATCCGCAAATTTACCGCTAATGACTGCCTCACCTCGGAAGGAGATGATTCAAATACCTTCTACGTCGTGCTGTTCGGCACGGTCACCGTTTACTGCGACAAAAAAATAGTCGGTAAAATAGTCAGCGGAGAATGCATAGGCGAGGGGACTTTCTTTGCCAGCGGAAGCATTTCACGCTCGGCGACCGTCGTCGCCGATGGAGAGCTGATCGTTGCAGAAATCGACAAAACCGGCATCGCGCGATTGCAAAGCAATGCCACAGTCAAATCCTATATGGATAAAGCACTGCTGCTGGCGCTGTTCAAAAAACTGCAGGGCGCGAACCGCAAGATTCAGGAATTGATACGTTGATGCTGTAGTAGGATGCGGTGACAACCGCATCGTTCGCGGTGGCGATATAAACTCAACCGGGGAATGACGCGAGCGATGCGGTTGTCACCGCATCCTACCGCGCTTTACCCCTTTACCAATATTGCGCCCCAATTTGCGTCCCAATGTTTGTGCTGCCACTCGCAATGCATTACAATGTAATTCAAATTAACAAGGAGAAGTGATCATGGCTGCAAACCAACTGGTACAAACCCGCATTGATGGAGCCATCAAAGAAGAGGCAGCGAGCGTGCTGGCCGCTATGGGTCTCACTGTGTCCGATGCAGTGCGAATGCTGCTAACAAGAATTGCACATGAACACGCACTGCCATTTGACCCTCTGGTTCCCAATGCCGTCACTATTGCGGCCATGATGGAGGCTCGCGCCGGAAATCTGCCTCGCGCCAACAGTATTGCGGAATTGAAAAAAGCACTCCGTGCGGACGATTGAATGGACCGGCCAATTTAAGCGAGACTACAAGCGCGAAGCCAAAGGCCGGCACCGCTCTTCGCTTGATGATGACTTGTTTCCCGTTGTAGATTGTCTTGCGAACGATCAACCTCTTGAACCGCGTTTTCGTGACCATCCGCTCACTGGCGACTGGAAGGATCACCGCGACTGCCACATCAAGCCTGACCTGGTATTGATTTACCACAAACCAGACGCCGACAATATGCGACTTGTGCGGCTCGGTTCCCATAGTGAGCTGGGGCTATAGTAAAAGGGTAGCGTCCCCTTTACCAAGAAAACCGCCATATAAACCCGGTAGGATGCGGTGACAACCGCATCATTCGCGGTGCTGGCGCTGTTCAAAAAACTGCAGGGTGCGAACCGCAAGATACAGGAGTTGGTACGTTGATGCGGCGTAGGATGCGGTGACAACCGCATCGTTCGCGGTGGCGATATGAACGCAGCTTGGGGAATGACGTGAGCGATGCGGTTGTCACCGCATCCTACTGTGCTGATCGACAACGGATATTGCGAACTCCCGATACTCAGTGAGCATACCGTTGCGATTGATGTCTTGCCACCGATACACAAAGACCCCTTCGACCGGCTGCTGATTGCGCAGGCAATGGTCGAAGGGATTACATTGCTGACTGATGACGCGACCGTGGCACAGTATCAAGGCCCGGCAAGGCTAGCGATGGCTTAGCAAAATCTACTTGCCCTTCATTCCAGCCAGCTTGTCGCAGGCGCGTTTTTCGCCTAACTGGCAACCCTGCCGGTAATTAGTTTGGGCGGAGCTCATATCTCCGGTCGCCTCGAAAACCTTGCCGCGCGCCCAGTAAAAATGCCCGACATCCGCTTCCAGCGAGATCGCCTTGTCGAAGTCGCGCATCGCCTCAGGATACTTTCCCCAGTCGTAAAAAAGCGCGCCACGATCATTATAGGTATAACTGTCATCGGGCTTGAGCCTTAACGCCGTGTTGTAATCCTCAAGCGCTTTCGTTTTCATGAATACATGGGCAAATGAGATGCCTCGATTATGGTAGATTCTTGCCACGCCGGGCAAATCCTGCTTGCGTTCCACCAGCCGCGCGGCATCGTCCCACAGGTAAAGCGGATTCGAGAAGTCCTGCAATCGGTCGAGCGACAGCGGAACGTAGAATAAACAGAGCAACACCAGCCAGATCGCCGCCTTGCGGGCGGAAACGAGACAAAACAATACCGGCAGCGCTGCAAAAATGCCTGACATCCACAGGTAACTGCGATAAAGCACGAAGGATTCCTGGATGCGCACCGTGGAAAACTCCGTGGCAAACAGCAGCCAGGGGAACAGCATCGCGAAACCAGCAAGCCCTTTTTTGCCTCTTTGCAGCAAAAGCCATAACGCGATACCGCCATAAGCCAGAAAGCCCGCCATCGCCAGCAGATAATGCCAGTCCAGCAGGCTGGATGCGAAGGGCTCGCGCATATCCACCGACATCCAGATCGGGTTGGGCAGCAGCCACAAGCCCAGGTATTTGAAGAAAAGCAGGCTTTGCGTTGCGATGCTCAACGGATAGGCTTGCGCGCGATCGATTTTTTCTCCGGAATCCGACAAGTCCTTGAGCATATCGAGCGCAAAAGGCTCGTAGGAAGCACCGAGAACGCCTTTGCTTTTTAAAATGATCAGAATGCCGATCAGCGCAAAAAATATGAACGGCAGGGCGATGCGCTTGAACAGCGCCTTCGAGGGAGATTCCACCAATACAGTTAATGCGAGCGCCACAGCTGGGATCATCACCGCATGTTCCTTGGAGAACACCGCGAGAAAATAGAAGCAGGCCGAGGCGACGAACCAGCGGTTATTTTTCAGCAGCAGCCCTTGCAGATAGGCATACAGTGTCAGCAGGCCGAACAGCGTCGCCATTACGATGCTGCGCTCCACCAGATACCCTGCGGCAAAAACTGCGACCGGATGCAAGGCGAACAGCAGCGCGCCGAAGAACGCATAAGCTGCATGGGATAAACGGTCTTTTTCCTGCGGTAAAACCGTCTCGAACAGGCTGTTCAGGAAAAAAAACAGCGCAACGGCTGTTGCCGCGTGCAATAAAAGATTACCCAGACGGAACCAGATCAGGTTTTCGCCGAAGGTATTCCAGGTCCAGCCCAAAGTGGCATAGGGAAGCCAGCGCAGCGTGAAGGAAAAATAGGAATGTCCGTAATCCGCCAGCGTGTTCCCGGCGAACATGTAAAAATCGTCAAAGACGATGGGACTCGACAAAAACCGCCCGTACAGACCGCCTGCCGCGACAAGGATGGCCAATATATACAGAAACGTAATATTTTTTTTAAGCAGCGTCTTCATGAAACACCCCTCATGAAAAAACCCCTCCCCGAGAAGGGAGGGGTTCGGTTTCAGACCTGAAGATTTTCACTCAGGCCCGGCAGTACATTACTTGCAGTAGTTCTTGGTCAGACAGCCACTGGTTGAATCGGTAGTCCAGATAAGATTATAGGTGTTCGTAGTGCCTGCTGCGGTGATAGTTCCATCAATCATAAAATTATCTCCAGTTAGAAGGCCTTTGTAGTTGTTTGTCGGGATAACATTAATCTTTATTACACCTGACGAAGTACTACCAGTGGCTGGCGCTGTAACAGCAATGGAACCAACTGCACCGGAACCGGTAGTGATAGCTGCCGGAACACCGTTACTGCCTGCGGTACATGAACCCAAATCGCCCAGACTGGAGAAGCAGTCTGCAATGCCAATTTTGTAGGGGTCGGCAGCCATGATCACTTCGGTGTATGCCGCCTTACGGGTATAGTTCTGGTAACTCGGAATCGCAACCGCGGCCAGAATACCGATAATCGCCACGACAATCATCAATTCGATAAGGGTAAAACCTTGTTGCGAGTTGACACGTGCACGTGTCATCCCTGCTTGAACCATTTGTACTTTTTTCATTCTAAGCTCCTGTTTAAAGTGTGTTAATCCGGTCATTCGGCAAAACTGGTTCGGTCACCGATTCGCCTTGATGATTATAGAGCAATAGCCGTGCCAGAGAATACAGGATCGAGGATTGAGGATTGAGGATGTCAGTGTTGGTGCGGCTTGGCAGCCGGATTTATTTTTTTGTGTCACGCGGACGACCTAAAAAGCGCGGATATCTCGCAAACAGCAACTGCCGGATTCTGGCAGCGATGTGACGGATTTTGTCAGCCTCATTCTGAAAAAATCACTTATTTCTGATGTCGTAGCGCCACGGCAAGTCGATAATCGCACAACAAGTGCTTGCGCTCTGTTATTTTTGTGCATACAATAAGTACATGGACATCACATTCGATCCAACCTAACGGGCATGACAATGATGCCATCCCTGATAATGAAGCTCGCCATGCCCGTTTCCCCCTTTCAAACTTTCCCCCGCAAGCGAGGGAAAGGACAAACGAATCGCTACGCGAGCTTCACGTTAATGACGCAAGTAACCTCGATAAGCATGGCGTCTCACTGGCGGTTGCATCTAAACTGGATTGGGAAAGCGCCATGATCTGGACAGACACGCGATATGAATATGGTGAAGAGCGACTATCTGCTTTGGTACCGCTGGGTGATCGTCTGTACTTCGCCGCATTCGTATATCGCGCCGACAGTCGGCGAATTATCAGCTTACGCAAGGCCAACAACAAAGAGGTGAAAGACTATGCCGCAAACGATTAAAACGCGCTCAGGGCGCACACTCATACTACCCACGCCTGAAGAGGATGCCATCATTACGGCGGCAGCCATGTCAGACCCGGATGCCATGCCATACACCGACGAGGAGTGGGCAAAGGTAAAACCATTGGTTCGTGTTGGCCGACCGAAGTCAGCAGTAACCAAGGAACGCATCACCATTCGCCTGTCGCGTGACGTGGTAACGCAATTCCGCGACACAGGCGACGGCTGGCAGACCCGTCTGGATTCAGCCCTGCGCCAGTTTATTACTGAGCACCCGCTACACGGTTGATGCTGCAGTTATTATTGCGAACGTTCAAATAGTGAGGACATTATGCCAAATACTGCAACTCTGACCGCCCGCGTGAGCCGCGAAACCAACGTTGGAATGTAAGAACCGCCCCGCCTTATTCAGACAGCAAACCAAATGGACCGGTTAAATGACTTTACCCGGGTTCATCAGTCCCTCAGGGTCAAACGCCTGTTTGATGGTGCGCATCATTTCCAGCTCCAGCGGGTCTTTGTAATCGCGGATGGTTGTACGCTTGAGTTGTCCCAGACCGTGTTCGGCGCTGATGCTGCCGTTTAGCTTGCGCACCACCCCGTAAACGATGTGGTTCACCTCATTCTCATGCTGAGCGATAAAGTCAGTATTGACGGAGGCATCCTGCATGGACACGTTATAGTGGACGTTGCCATCGCCCATATGACCGAACGCGACAATGCGTATCCCTGTGAATCTGTCGCGCAGCGCGATATTCGCTCCTGCGATGAAATCCGCGATGCGGCTCACCGGCACGGCAATGTCGTGCTTGATGCTCACACCCTCCCGCTTTTGGGCCTCGCTGATATTTTTGCGCAGATTCCACCAGAGTTCAGCCTGCCGTGCATCGCAGGCGAGCCCCACCGCCAATATCTCATCTCCGAAACCGAGCAGCGCGTTGCGCACCTCGATTTGCGGCACATCGTCCATCTTGATCAGCAGATACCATTCATACGGCTTCTTGAAAGGCTCCTGCGTATTTTCGATATGCTTGAATACCAGGTCCAGACAGTTGCGCGACATGATTTCAAAAGCGCTCAACGCAGGCCCGCAAGCCGATCGCAGATAGGCGAGCAAACGCACCGCAACTTCAGGCGAAGCGATAGCCACGCAGGCCGTGCAAGTTGTCTGCGGGCGCGGAAACAACTTCAGCACAGCCGCCGTGATGATGCCCAGCGTGCCCTCCGCCCCGATGAACAGCTGTTTCAAATCATAGCCGGTATTGTCCTTGCGCAAGCTGCGCAGCCCGTTCCAGATGCGTCCGTCCGGCAGCACCACTTCCAGTCCCAGCACCAGATTGCGCGCACTGCCGTAGCGCAACACGCCGATCCCCCCTGCATTGGTGGAAAGATTGCCGCCGATTTCGCAATGCGGCGCGATCGCCGTCAATCCGAGGGGGAACAGGCGATTGATCCCTTCTGCCGCCTCATACACTGCGGCCAGCTTGCAACCCGCCTCGACCGTCATGGTGTAATTGATTGCATCGATTGCGCATATCCGATTCATACGCGACAGATTCAACACGATTTGCCGCACCAGAGGCAAAGGCACGGAAGCGCCGCACAGACTGGTATTGCCGCCCTGCGGAACGATGCCGACTTGCTGCGCGGCGCACAGCTTGACGACTTCCGCAACCTGCCCCGTGTTGGATGGAAAAACAACAGCCAGCGCATCGCCCGTATAGCGACCGCGCCAGTCTTTGCAATAGGATGCCGCCGGTTCACCTGTCAGCACGGCATCATCTCCGACGATCAGTGACAAGGAGTGAATCAAATCTGGATAACTCATTTATTTCCTGTTCGCATCGTGGTTGATCCACACTTCAGTACGCAGTGTACTCCGAACCACGCTGACCCGAAAACAGGTTCAGACGATGGCTTTTCTGCCGTCTGCCCAGAGTGACGGCTGCTTGCTCGCCAGCCACAACATAAGGACAGATGAAAATGATGCCGGCCACGAACAAACTCTCGCCCCCGAACATCTCCGCCAAGAAGGCCGGCAGCCCCTTCATGGTCTTGGATAATTCCTGCCCGCCGCCCTGAACCTTGCCTTCCTTGATGGCTTTTCGATGTCTGCCAGCGCTCCATCCCTAAATTGCCTTGGGGCACGACTAAATCATTGCCACCGGTTTTCATTATGCCGGAAAATAAGATTATGCTTATTGATGCAAATCAAGTCGCGACCTGATTAGCCACCAAGTTCAGCTGCGAAAAAAATGAGCTGTCATTGCGAGCGTAGCGAAGCAATCCAGTTAGTCAAAGGACATTTTGAATATAAGCACCTGGATTGCCACGTCGCTTCGCTCCTCGCAATGACGCGCGCTGAACTTTATGGCTAATCAGGAGTCGCGATCATATTTTCCTATTCGCTTCACGACGCCGGCGCAGCTTTAGAATTCCAGCGGATCGACATCCAGCGAGCAGCGCAATTTACGGGCTGGCATTTCATCCAGATGCCAGGCGCGCAGGAATTGCTGCAAAGCTTTTCGCGACGTGGCCTGAATCAACAGTTGCGCACGAAAATGATTAGCCCTGCGTGCCAGTGATGCGGGAACGACACTGAATATCTCAACAGGGTGTTTCAATTTCAGCGCCGCCTGCCTTGCCAGATTCAGGTACGCATAAACTTCGCCTTCGTTCATGCCTTCTGCGCGCAACATGGCCTGAAATACGAACGGCGGAAAACCTGCCATCTGCCGCTCGGCCAGCAGCAATGCCGCCCAGCCGTCAAAGTCGTGACTCTGCAAGCAGCGAAACAGGGGATGATCTGGAAAGGCTGTCTGGATCAGCACTTCGCCCGGCTTATCCGCACGACCCGCACGCCCGGATACCTGCATCAGCTGGGCGAACAGTTTTTCGGCCGCGCGAAAGTCGCTGCTGTACAACGCGCTGTCAGGGTCCAGCACCCCCACCAGCGTCAGCGCGGGAAAATCGTGCCCCTTGGCGAGCATTTGTGTGCCAACCAGAATGTCGACTTCATTCGCATGAATCTGCTCGCGCATCTTCTGCCAGGCGCGCTTGTTGCGCGTACTGTCACTGTCCACCCGCAGGATGCGCGCATCGGGAAAGCGCGCCTGCAATACACTCTCTACGCGTTGCGTGCCGTTACCCACCGGCTTTAATTCAGCATGACCACAATCCGGGCATGCAGTCGGCACACGTAGCTGAAAACCGCAATGATGACACCTTAACCGCCTGTCCCTGAGATGCAGCACCATCTTTCCCGCACAGTTCTTGCAATCGGACAACCAGCCGCATTCGGTGCACATCAGCACGGGCGCATAGCCACGGCGGTTTATGAACAGCAGGCTTTGTTCTCCGCGTGCTATACGCAATCCCACTTCACGCAACAGCTTTTCGCTGATGCCTTCCGTCAATATCGACTGGCTGGTATTGATGCAACCGACTGTTGGCAGGCGTGCATCGACTTGCGCACGACCGGTCAGTTTGAGCATCCGGTAACGCCCGCTCGTTGCATTGTGATAACTCTCAAGTGAAGGGGTTGCAGAACCCAACACGATAGGCACGCCGCTCTGGTTTGCACGAAAGATAGCCACGTCCCTGGCAGAGTAACGCAGTCCGTCCTGCTGTTTGAAGGAGCTGTCGTGCTCCTCATCCACGATGATGAGCGCAAGCCTCGGTAACTCGGCGAATACCGACAGACGGGTACCCAGCACGATCTGAGCACAACCTGTCTGCGCAAGTTGCCAGTTATGCAAACGCTGGTTTTCAGAAAGACCGCTGTGCAAACTCACAAGCACTGCATCCGGAAACCGGCTGTGGAAATATCCTTCCAGTTGCGGCGTTAGATTGATCTCAGGCACCAGCAACAACACCTGGCCGCCTCCCCTTCGACCATGCTCAGGACAGTGCTGCAACATGTGATCCATGAGATGCACATACACTTCCGTTTTGCCGCTGCCGGTAATCCCGTGCAGCAAAAAACAGCCATAACCCGCAGACTGGGTGACCGCATCAACCGCCTGCTGCTGCTCTTTCGTCAACGGATGCGCGTTGGCAAAAGTATGCGCCGAAATTTTCTCCCCTCCTTCGCTGGCGAGGGGGAGGAGGGAAGCATCGCATTGCTCGACCCAGCCTGCCTCTTCCAGCCATTTGAGCTGTACGCCCGCCGTCGCAGACAGGGCTCTAAGTTGCGCAAGGCTGCAAATTTGTTCGTGCAACTTCTCAACGATGCGTCGCGCAATTACCTTTCGTTTCGGTAAAGAGTCTATATTCGGTGCGCCGTCGATCAGGCGATAATTCAGAACCGGTTTCACCGATATGGGCTTATCGGAACGCAATCTTGTCGGCAAGGCCGACAAAACCGTTGGCCCGATAGGATAGTGATAATAATCGCTGCAAAATTGCAGCAGTTCGAGCAGTTTGGCCGACAGCGGTGCACTGTCGTGCAAAACCTGCATAACCGGCTTGATGCGCTCAATCGATAAATCCGAACTTTCAACGCATTCCATCACCACACCGACCATCTGACGGCGTCCAAATGGCACGACCACCCTCATGCCAGTTACAACAGTTTCATCCACCGTGTAATCAAACAGGGTGGAAATTGGTACATCAAGCGCGACACGAACGATGGGCATGAAAAGAAAATTTACACAATGTATGTAATTATCGCAGACCAACGAAAATTCAAGTCGAGAATTTTTTGGTTTAAAGCAAAAACCCCCACCGTTTCCGGAGGGGGTTGTTTGTAAGGAGTCTAAGCCTGTCCTGGACTTGATCCAGGAATGACCTACTTTGGCGAGAATCTATATTTGGTTTTAAAGTCTCGCCGAAACAAGCCACCGTTTCGTACGGTGGCTTGTATTCACTGTAAGCGTCCGGCCGACTCACATTGATTGTGTAAGCGAAAGCTAAGAGCATAGTGTCCACCAATTCTTAGTGGACACTTTATGAACTCATCAGCATCAACAATACCCAGCCGCCGTCGGCGGCA
>JAJYYO010000009.1:40973-87808 GCA_021800795.1 Pseudomonadota bacterium | reverse complement strand
TGCGATCCGCCCGATCGCCATTGGGAAGAAAAACTGGTTGTTTGCCGGAAGTGAACGCGCTGGAAAACGGGCGGCCGCGATACAGAGCCTGTTCGCCACCGCAAAACTCAACGGCATTGAACCGGCTCACCTGAACAGGTGGAACCGTTAGACGCTTACGCTCAATCTGGGTTCCTGCACCGCCAATGCCGGCGTCGGCATGGTCGAATATTTCGAGCGCAAGGCTTATGGCAAACACATCGACGCCTCCCGCCTGTTTTTATACAAGGCCACCCGCGATCTGTTGAAATCGACCGGCGACACCGGCGCTTTCCTGCGCACCACCATGGAAGCACTGGTGCTGTTCGGCGTGCCGCCGGAAGAATACTGGCCCTATGTGGTAGCCAACTATGACACCGAGCCCAGCGCATTCCTGTACTCATTCGGGCAAAACTACCAGACGCTGAAGTATTACCGGCTCGATCCGGCAGGCACCGCTGCACCAGCGTTGCTGACTGCAATTAAAACCAACCTGGCTACCGGACTGCCGGCCATGTTCGGCTTCACGGTATACAATTCTTATACACAGGCCAGCGTCGCCAACAAGGGGGCCATTCCCTACCCCGTCGCCACTGACAAGGTTGTAGGAGGACACGCAATCATGGCGGTCGGCTATAACGACACTTTGCAAATCAAGAATACCGCCAAAGGCGCTGTTGCCACCACAGGCGCCTTGCTGATCCGCAACTCCTGGGGCACAGGGTGGGGTGACGGCGGCTACGGCTGGCTGCCCTATGAGTATGTGTTGAAAGGTCTGGCGACAGACTGGTGGACGCTGATTTCGGCTGAATATGTGAATACGGAAAATTTTGGCTGAAATTCGACACACTATCCCTCCAATAGTTGCCGGAACAGCAGTTAGCCAGGCCATGTGCCTGGCTTTTTTACGTATGGCAATTCACCCGATGCACATGTTGCACTTCATAAACCTGCCTACAAACACGCAGCCTGTCGCTGCAAAAATTCCGCCAGGCTGCTAGAATCCATGTTTTGCAACTGACACATCTTAAGGAACTGAATATGTCCATGTCCGACCGCGACGGTTTTATCTGGTACGACGGCAAGCTCGTACCCTGGCGCGATGCCACCACCCATGTGCTGACCCACACGCTGCACTATGGCATGGGCGTATTTGAAGGGCTGCGCGCCTACGAGGCAGCAGCCGGCACGGCGATCTTCCGCCTTAAAGAACACACCGAACGACTGTTCAATTCGGCACACATCTTCCAGATGAAAATGCCTTATGATATGGAAACCGTCATGGAAGCGCATCGCGAAGTGGTGCGTGTCAACGATCTGAAATCCTGTTACATCCGCCCGATCTGTTTTTACGGCTCCGAGGCGATGGGCATTGCTGCCACGACGCTGTCCACTCATGTGGCCATCGCCGCCTGGCCGTGGGGCGCGTATCTGGGCGACGAGGGCATGCAAAAGGGCATCCGCGTGAAGACCTCCAGTTTCACCCGCCACCATGTCAACGTGAACATGTGCCGCGCCAAGTCGGTGACGACTTACGCCAACTCGATTCTTGCGCACCAGGAAGTTGCCAACGACAACTACGACGAAGCGCTGCTGCTGGACGTGGACGGCTATGTCGCGGAAGGCGCCGGGGAAAACATTTTCATCGTCAAAAAGGGTAAACTGTACACGCCTGACCTGACCTCGTGTCTGGAAGGCATCACGCGCGACTCCGTGATCGCGCTGGCGCGCGAAATGGATATCGAGGTGATCGAAAAGCGCATCACACGCGACGAAATCTACTGTGCGGAAGAAGCCTTCTTTACCGGCACGGCCGCCGAAGTCACGCCGATCCGCGAACTCGATCAGCGCAGCATAGGCACGGGTTCACGCGGGCCTGTCACCGCCCGTCTGCAACAGGCATTCTTCGATTGCGTGGCAGGCCGTCACCCTGATCACACCGACTGGCTGAGCTACGTATAACGGTCATGGCAAGTTACCAATTTGCCTTGACCGTTCACCTCACCCAAACCCTCTGGTGAGACAACTGATAGAACAACTAAATTCTGGCTAAGTGCTAAAGCCCAAGCCATCATTGATAGCCAATCGACTGATGAAACAACTAGCCATCCCACTAAGCAACCCAAAGACGGTTGCCAAGTGGTTGGTTATAAGCCAGCAAGCGGGCAAGTCGCTGGTTATCCCAGAGGGGAGAGCGTAGCGAGGGGGCGGAGCCGGACAAACGAACGCTTAGGCGAGTTTCACGTTACAAGGAGAGCAAAAGTGAGCGATCAAGCAATCACCCAGCGTCACATCGAAATCACGGCAGAAGATCTGCCGCTGACCTGCCCGATGCCCAACATGAGTCTGTGGAATGCCCACCCCAAGGTGCGGCTTGCGCTCGATGATGACGGCGAGGCGCACTGCCCGTATTGCGGAACGCACTACAAACTGACAGGTGAACTGCCCAAGGGGCACCACTAGCAGTTTATGCAGCGTTTCAATAAACGGCTGGATTCCCGCCTGCGCGGGAATGACGTTATGAAAAAAATACTGGTTGTCGCTCCCAGCTGGGTGGGCGACTGCATGCTGATGCAGCCGATGCTGATGCGCCTCAAACAGCGCCATCCGGAATGCCGGATCGACGTACTCGCCCCCGCCTGGACGGCGGGACTGCTGCATGCGCTCCCCGAAGTGGACGAGACCATCGTCAATCCCTTCCCGCACGGTGCGCTGAGTCTTAAGGAACGCTACCGACTGGGCGTGCAACTTCGTGCATCACAGTACGATCAGGCCATCGTACTGCCCAACTCTCTGAAATCGGCGCTGGTGCCGTTTTTAGCCCGCATTCCGCTGCGCACCGGTTTTGTCGGCGAGATGCGCTACGGGCTGCTCAACGATGCGCGCAAACTGGACAAGACCGCGCTGCTGCTGATGGTGGAACGCTTCGCACAACTGGCAGAAACCCGTGACGACCAGATTCCGCGCCCGTTAAGCAATCCGAAACTAACCGTTTCGGCAGAGCAGGTTGACACCACGCTGCAAAAACTGGGACTCTCCCTTGATCAGCCCGTCGCGATATTCTGTCCGGGCGCCGAATACGGTCCCGCAAAACGCTGGCCGGTCGCCTATTTTGCCGAAACCGCCCAGCGCCTGCAAGAACAAGGATACGCGGTCTGGCTGATCGGCTCTTCTAAAGACCGCGAGGTCGCGGACAACATTGTGGCGCTGGGCAATCAGACTACCCGCAACCTGTGCGGCAGCACCGATCTGCTTGACGCCATCGCGCTGCTGTCCTGTGCCGCACTTGTCATCAGCAACGATTCCGGCCTGATGCATCTGGCAGCCGCGCTTGATCGCCCCATGATCGCCCTGTTCGGCTCCAGCAGTCCGCAATTCACCCCGCCGCTATCCAATGAGGCCATGGTCGTCAGGCTCGACATTGCGTGCAGCCCCTGCTTCAAGCGGGTATGCCCGCTGGGGCATTTCAACTGCATGAACCAGCTCACACCCGACAAGGTTTGGGAAAAAATTATTCAGATCATCCCCGCATGACGCCGGGCATCTTCAAGGCGTATGACATACGCGGCATTTCGGGAAAGACCTTCACGCCGGATATGGTGGAAGCCATCGGTCAGGCCATCGGCTCGGAGGCTGTTGCCCGCGGGCAGAAAGCGATTGCCATCGGCCGCGACGGACGCCTTTCAGGCCCTGAACTGAATGCCGCGCTTGCGCGAGGTATCATCAAAAGCGGCATAGACGTAATCGATGTGGGCTGCGTGGCAACGCCGATGGTGTACTTCGCAGCCTTCCACCTGAACACTCACTCTGCGGTGATGCTCACCGGCAGCCACAATCCGCCGGAATACAACGGGCTTAAAATCGTGCTGGATGGAGAAACGCTGTCCGGCGACGCCATCCAGGCATTGCGACTGCGCATCGAACAGGAGAATTACTCGTACGGCTGCGGCAGCTACCGCCAGCAGGACATTGCCCGCGCCTATATCGCACGCATCATATCGGATGTAAAACTGGCGCGACCGATGAGCGTCACGGTGGATTGCGGCAACGGCGTGGCGGGCGCCTATGTTGCCGAGCTTTATCGCCAACTGGGTTGCACTGTGCATGAACTGTATTGCGAAGTGGATGGCAACTTCCCTCACCATCATCCCGACCCCTCGGACCCGGAAAACCTGCGCGATCTGATTGCTGCCTTAAAAGTCAACGGCAGCGAAATCGGACTTGCCTTCGACGGCGACGGCGACCGTCTGGGGGTAGTCACCTTCGACGGCAAAATCATCTATCCGGATCGCCAGTTGATGCTGTTCGCTGCCGATATGCTGAGCCGCAATCCGGGTTCTGAGGTCATCTTCGACATCAAATCCACCCGTCACCTGTTCGGCTGGATACGGCAACACGGCGGGAAACCGACTATCTGGAAGACCGGCCATTCTCTGATCAAGGCCAAGATGAAAGAGACCGGCGCGCTGCTTGCGGGGGAGATGACGGGGCATCTGTTTTTTGTGGAGCGCTGGTACGGCTTCGATGACGGCCTGTATGCCGGCGCGCGCCTGTTGGAGATTTTAAGTAGCGTGGCTGATCCAAGCGCCACGCTCAACGCGCTGCCTGACGCATTTTCGACGCCGGAATTGCATATCCCCACGAACGAAGGTGAAAATTACGCGCTGCTGGCGGAACTGAAAAAGACAGCCGATTTTACCGATGCAATAGATGTCCTCACACTGGATGGCTTGCGCGTGGAATATGCCGACGGCTTCGGTCTCGCGCGCCCGTCCAACACCACACCGGCCATCGTAATGCGCTTCGAGGCAGATACCGAAGCGGCACTGAAACGAATTCAAGACGATTTTCGCAGGATACTTCTGAAGGCCGCTCCGCACCTGATATTGCCATTCTAATTCCAAATAGAAACGGTAGCTGGCTTCGTCTTCAGATTCCAGCCACACCACTTATACTACCTTCGTCGCCTCATCCTCGCTTTTTATGATGCATATAGTCACTGCCTGTATCCTTGCTTTAGCATTGCCTCGAACTGTGCTATCGGCATCGGCTTACCAAACAAATATCCTTGATAACAGCTACAGCCGCTGGCCAGGAGAAGTTGTTGCTGATCTTCCGTTTCCACACCTTCTGCAATAACATTCAGACTCAGACTGTGTGCCATGGCGATGATAGTGCTTACGATCGCCTTGTCACTACTGTCAACGATAATATCGCGCACGAAGGATTGGTCGATCTTGATTTGATCAAGCGGCAGCCGTTTGAGATATTGCAGGGAGGAGTAGCCGGTGCCGAAGTCGTCCAACGAGAATTGGACGCCGATTTCTTTCAACGCATTCATCGTTGCAATGATGCCTTCGATATTCTCCAGCAACAGGCCTTCCGTCAGCTCCAGCTTGAGCCGCATCGGGTTGATACTATGGTGTTGTACGGTAGCTCGCACTTGCGACACGAAATCCGCCTGGTTGAATTGCTTTGCACTCACGTTCACCGCCAGAACCAGATCGCGGGTGAGCGTATCTTGCTGCCATGCCTTGAGCTGGGCGCAGGCCGTGTCCAGCACCCATAGGCCGATAGGCAGAATCAGCCCCATTTCTTCCGCCAGCGGAATAAATTGAGCGGGAGACACCAAACCGCGTTCAGGATGTATCCAGCGGATCAATGCCTCTGCTCCCAATGGACGGTGCGAACTATCAACCTGGATTTGGTAATATAAATGGAATTGTTGATACGCAAGTGCTTTTCTTAATTCGTCTTCGAGGATTGCACGGGCGTTGATGGACTCCTGCATCTTTGGGTCGAAGAAGCACAAGGTGTTGCGACCGGCTTTCTTGGATTGATACATGGCGATGTCGGCTTGTTTCAAAAGATCATCAATTACCTGCTGGTGGCCGTTGAACAGAGTGGCGCCGATGCTGGCGGTGCTGTGGTGTTCGTGCGAGGCAAGCCGGTATAGTTCGTTGAGTGCTGCGAGAACTTTCTCGCCGACGTCTTCTGTCTGCGCAGCCGCCTCAATGGTGTGTTCGCTCAAGTCTTCCAGCATCACCACAAACTCGTCACCGCCAATACGAGCTACGGTATCGCCTTCCCGCACACAGGACTCCAGACGCTGTGCAACCTGCTGCAAGAGCATATCCCCGATGTCATGACCGAGCGTATCGTTGATGGTCTTGAAATTGTCCAGGTCAATGAACAGCAGCGCACCTTTCCGGCCGCTGCGCGTACTGGAAGCCAATGCCTGCTGCAAGCGGTCCATGAGAAGCCGCCGGTTAGGCAGGCGCGTGAGAGAGTCATAAAATGCCAGTTGCTGGATCTCATCCGCCGCATCACGGCTCATGGTGATCGCGCTGATTGTGGCAACGTAATTCGTGACGCTGCCGTTATGGGCTTTTACTGCACTGATGGCGAGACGCTCCGGATAGATTTCGCCGTTCTTGCGCCGGTTCCAGATTTCGCCATCCCAGCGACCTGTGCGCTGAATGCACTTCCACATTGTCGCAAAGAAGTTGGCATCATGATGGCCAGAGCTGAGTATCCTCGGGTTCTTGCCAATGACTTCTTCAGCAGCATAACCGGTGATGTTGATAAAGGCACGGTTCACTCGAAGTATCACGGCATTGGCGTCGGTGATCAACATGGCTTCCTGAGACTCAAAGACGGTGGCGGAGATGCGCAACTGATTCTCGACGCGTTTGTATTCGGTAACGTCACGATAGGAATACACCCGTCCGACAATCTGTTCCCGGGAACGCGCCGAGAGCGACATCAGCTCAAAAATGCGGCCGTCCTGTAGATGGAGCGTGTCAATGGCGGCATCATCGGCATCCCGCAGATGCATGAGTGAAACTTGGGCGCCCTCCGGCATCGGCCTGAGCTGGCTGGACATGTATGCGAAGATACCTGCATCGTCGTGGTTTTCCAGCAGTGCCTTTGGCAGTCCCCACATTTTCGAAAAACGGTGATTCATGTTCAAAATGGTATTTTCGCTGTCAACCAGCAGAATGCCGTCCGCAATGGCCTCCAGCGTTGCACTCAGGCGTGAACTCATCCCCTGCAGTTCGTCCTCAGTTTGCTTCCTGTGTCCGACAGGATTTGCCCGCACGACAAACAGGCTGTCTGAATCCATGGCCAGAATGGCCGTTTTAGTCACTTCAAGAATCGACCCGCCCAAACAGCGATAAGCCCCTCCCGTCTCACTGCTGCCACGTTGACTCAGCACTTCGTCCCAGAAAAAAATATCGGAAAGTGCGCACTCAATTTCACCGATCGGGAGGCCGATCAGCGATTCGCGGCTATATCCCAGAAATTCATACGTGGCTCGGTTGGCGGCAAGTATTTTCAGCGTCTTCTCATCGACAAGAATGAGAATCTCATTCGACGCATTCAATAACTGACCGGCAGCATCCATTTAAGCGCTTTCCGGCTGCTTGCTGCTATCGAAAAAATACGTCACTCGTTTGCGCGGGTTCAGGTACGCGGCCACTTTGGGTGGCAGTGTCGCCGGGCGGATGGATTTTTTAATGCTGATTTTCAGTTCGTTTTCAAGGTTGAGTATTGTCGCCTTCTCTTTCGGCACCTTCTCGTCATAGACCAACACGCAGGGACGAGTAGATATCCTCGGATTTATGGAAATAACGGTGGCAAGTGTATCGTTGGACAACAGTACGATTGAGCCGGGTGGATAAACCCCCAGACAGCGGATCATCAGTGCCATCGCTCGTGCTTCAAATTTGCTGCGGCGTTGTGCAAACATTAATGACAGCGCCTCATGCGGGGTCATCGCCTTGGAAAGGCTGATCGGGTTGCAAAGATTATCATAATAATTGACGAGCGAAACCACGCGCGCGGCAGGCGTCATCGCGGCTTCCTTCAGTGAATTCGGGTATCCGCTGCCATCTGCAAACTCATGATGCTGCGCTATGACCGCCAGGACGTCCGTAGAAAATCCGACACTGCGTCCGATCTCGATACCGTACTCGACGTGCATGGCGCGCAAGTTGCGCTCCGGGCCAGTGTATTCCTCAAGCGGCTTCATTAATACTCGCCCCGGAATTTTCATCAGGCCGATATCGTGAACCAACGCACCGATTCCCAGTTCTTGCGCCATCTCGGACGTAAAACCGAGATCCTTTGCCAACATCATGGAGAGTATCGCGACGTTCAGTGGATGATGGTAGGCGTCTTCTCCACCCACACTTTCTCCCATGATGTGCAAGGTGACATCAGGGCTTTCGAGGAAAGCCGCGGACATTTCATCGACAAGGACACGCATTTCTTCAAGTGTCTCCTTCGGCTGCGAAAACAGGTCCCGGTTGAGGTTCTTTAATACATCGGCGGCCTTAACAAATGATTTTTCGACCTCTTTTATTCTCAGCTCTCGATGCGCCAAAAACCTTGCGCGCTGCTGTTCGTTCAGAAGTACCTGTGCATCGTTGACATCCGGATAGACAGACGTCGGCGGCATCGTCTCAGAGGACGCCTTTCCTGGCTGCTCCACTGCTGGCACGTCGCTGCGACCAAGAAGCTGCGGATTATCGCTGTCCTCATGTTCATCAGTCGTCGGCGCTATCGCTTCGGCGGATTCCTGACCTGACAGCTCCACTGCCGGTGCATCGCTGCGCTCGGGGTCGTAGCAATAGCGCGGAAGGCGCAAGGCAAGCACCTCATGCAACTGTTTTTCGCTGCTGATCTTGAAGGCACTGCGCGCAAAACCATGTTTGAACCAGGGCAATTCCAGTTTCACAAAAATCCCGACACGGAGTTGCTCAGGCCGCAGATAGCTGGCATTGGCTGGATTATTGTCGTTCATACAGAATAGATACGATACTTTCGCAGGGGTAGGTGGGCAATACTATCCTAAAATAGCAGTCCACTGTCAGCATCTGCAAAACTTGTATTTGCCGTCTAGGAGCCTGTGTGACGCTGGCTGAGCAGGATTGGCACTGAATGGGCTGTCCGAACGGCCGGTACTAGCTCGGCATTTCCTGGGCAACTGCATTTTTTGAGTTTGTGATTAACGATGCACAATAAAAAACCCGCCGAAGCGGGTTTTTTATTGACTTCTATTACCGCTACTCGGCAATCGATGCACCGGCAACTTCAGGCGCCGGCAACAGCGCCTTCATGGAAAGCTTCATGCGGCCCCTGTCGTCCATTTCCAGCAGTTTCACACGCACTACCTGACCTTCCTTGAGGAAGTCGCCTACGCTGTTTACACGCTCATGCGCGATCTGTGAAATGTGCAACAAGCCATCCTTGCCCGGCAGAATATTGACCAGTGCGCCGAAATCGAGCAACTTGACCACCGGACCTTCATAGATTTTGCCCACTTCCACATCCATGGCAATATCTTCGATGCGCTTCTTGGCAATTTCACCCGCTTCAGCGTTGACAGAGGAGATGGTGATATTTCCTGCGTCATCGATATCGATGGTGGTACCTGTCTCTTCAGTCAGGGCACGGATCACCGCACCGCCCTTGCCGATCACATCGCGGATTTTTTCAGGATTGATCTTCATCTTGATCATGCGCGGCGCAAACTCCGACAATTCACTGCGCACGCCTGACATGGAGTCTTTCATGATGCCAAGTATATGCAAACGGCCTTCCTTCGCCTGACTCAATGCAGCCTGCATGATTTCGCGCGTGATGCCGTTGATCTTGATATCCATCTGCAAGGCGGTAATACCGTTCTCAGAACCGGCCACCTTGAAGTCCATATCGCCCAGATGATCTTCATCACCCAGAATATCGGTCAACACGGCAAAACGGTTGCCTTCCTTGATCAGGCCCATCGCAATACCGGCCACATGCGCCTTGAGCGGCACACCGGCATCCAGCATGGACAGACAACCGCCACAAACAGACGCCATCGAGCTTGAACCATTCGACTCGGTGATTTCCGACACGATACGGATGGCGTAGCCGAAATCTTCTTCGTTAGGCAGCACCGCAACCAGCGCACGCTTGGCCAGACGACCGTGACCGATTTCGCGGCGCTTTGGGCTGCCAAAACGTCCTGTTTCACCAGTCGCAAACGGAGGGAAGTTGTAATGCAGCATGAAACGATCTGAATACTCGCCTTGCAGCGCATCGACCTTCTGGGCATCACGCATACTGCCCAATGTCGCTACCACGACAGCCTGAGTCTCGCCACGAGTAAACAGCGCGGAACCATGCGTACGTGGCAACACGCTGTTGCGTATGGTGATCTGGCGCACGGTGCGCGTATCGCGACCGTCGATGCGCGGTTCGCCGCTCAAAATTTGTCCGCGCACGATTTTGGCTTCCAGCGCACCGAACAACTCATTGACGCTGTTCTTGTCCAGATCAGGCGATACGGCCGCCATTACCTTGCTGTGAATGGCGGAAAGTGCCTCGGTACGCTCCTGCTTGGAGCGAATGGCATAAGCCTTTTGCAGATCAGCTTCGGCGAGTTCTGCAATCTGTGCGATCAGCGCTTCATTCCTGGCAGGTGCTACCCAATCCCACGCAGGCTTGCCGACCGCATCGGCCATTTCATTGATGGCGGCAATCACGACCTGCATCTGTTCGTGGCCGAACATCACCGCACCCAGCATCACTTCTTCGGACAACTGTTGCGCTTCGGATTCAACCATCAGCACGGCGCGGTCTGTTCCTGCGACAACCAGATCCATTTGCGAAGTCTTCAGCTCAGTCGCCGTTGGGTTGAGCAGGTATTGACCGTCGAAATAACCCACGCGTGCGGCGCCGATCGGACCATCGAAAGGAATACCCGAGATAGCCAGCGCAGCAGACGCACCGATCAGCGAAGGAATATCGGAATCGATCTCGCTGTCAGACGACATGACGGTTGCGATGATTTGCACTTCGTTGTAAAAACTTTCCGGAAACAGCGGACGCAACGGGCGATCGATCAGACGCGAAGTGAGAATTTCCTTTTCGCTGGCACGCCCTTCACGCTTGAAAAAACTACCGGGAATCTTGCCGGCTGCATAAGTCTTTTCCTGATAATCCACTGTCAGCGGGAAAAAATCCTGTTCGGGTTTGGCGTCACGGCGCCCCACCACGGTGACCAGCACCACGGTATCGTCCAGACTGACCAGAACTGCACCACCCGCTTGACGGGCAATTTCACCGGTTTCAAGGGTCAGTTGATGCTTACCGAACGCGATTGTTTTTTTGAATTGACTCAAGATAAACCTCTTTTGGCATGCATGACGCGCCATCGCGTCACACGAAATAGACGAGACTAAACGACACGGGCCGCAATTGCGACCCGCTTGATTACTTGCGAATTGCCAGACGCTTGATCAGGATCTGGTAGCCCGCTTCGTTCTTGCTCCTCAGGTAGTCAAGCAATTTGCGGCGGCGGCTGACCAGTCGCAGCAGACCGCGACGAGAATGGTGATCTTTGGCATGATCCTTGAAATGATCTGTCAGATAAGTAATACGTGCAGTGATCAGAGCCACTTGTACTTCCGGTGAACCCGTGTCAGCGGGGGCACGTTGATAGTCGGTAACGATTTGCGCTTTTTGCGCGGCGGTAATTGCCATTGGTTTTGCTCTCCTAAAAAAAGTGCTACATTGTACTCTCAAATACGTTTATTGCTCAACCACTTCTGTTAAATCCATGGTGGCAGCCTGTCTGGCAATGTTGGACAGCAGTCGTACAGGCGCGATGCGGCAAGCTTGTTGCAACCCTACCCCGATAAACCCTTGCGGTCCGTACAATCCGACCTTGCCATCCGGCAGACCGGTATCCAGTCCCAAACGCTGGCCCTGCGCCAATCGCCTGATTTGCACAACGTCCAGGTTCAATCGAGGCATATCAGGCATCAGACTTACCAGCGGCAGCAGACAGGCGTCTCGTTCAGTATCACTCATCGCAGTCAATCGCAACAGATCATAGCCATCCGCCAGCTTGAAATGCGCGATGGACGTCCTGCGCAGCGCAATTAAATGTGCGCCACACCCCAATGCCGCGCCGATATCTTCAGCCAGGGTGCGCACGTAGGTGCCCTTGCTGCAGCGCACCAAGATTTCCATCTCGACGCCCGCCCAGCGATTCAGAACCAGTTCGTGTATCACCACGCGCCGCACGGGGCGCTCGATGGTAATTCCCTGGCGGATGTATTCGTAAAGCGGCTTACCCTGATGTTTTAAGGCGCTGTGCATCGGCGGCAGTTGCTCGATTTCACCGCGAAAGCGCATCAATACCGCATCCAGATCGGCCTGCGAAAAATCAACAGCTTGTTCTGATGTGATTTCACCTTCCGCATCCCCGGTCGCGGTGGTCTGCCCCAGACGCAAACGCGCCACATAAGTTTTATCCGCATCCAGCAATTCGCAGGAAAACTTGGTCGCCTCACCGAAACAAATCGGCAGCAAGCCGGTTGCCAGGGGATCCAGTGTGCCGGTATGGCCTGCTTTTTCTGCCTGAAATAGGCGGCGAACCTTTTGCAGTGCGGTGTTTGAGCTGAGTTCCAGCGGCTTGTCGAACAGCAGCACACCATCAAGCGGACGCCAGACTCTGGCAAATTGTTGATTACTTTTCTTCGTCAAGATGAAAATCGCTGGCTACCGCCTGATCAATGAGTTGCGACAGGTGACTGCCGCGTTCAACCGACGAGTCAAACACAAAATGCAGTTGCGGCATGATGCGCAGCTTGATGCTGTGCGCCAGACGGCTGCGCAAAAAGCCGGCAGCCCGATCCAGCCCTTCCTGAGCCTCCTGATGCTTGCCATCCAGACGCGTGAAGAAAACCTTGGCATGCGAATAATCACCCGCCACTTCAACGCCGGTAATGGTGACCAGCTTCACGCGCGGATCGTTGATTTCCAGACGCACCAACTGGGCGATTTCACGCTGAATTTGCTGACCGACCCGGTCTGTTCTCGCAAAATTAGCCATTACAGAGAACGCGCAACCTCAACGATTTCATAGGCTTCCAGCTTGTCGCCAACCTGAAGGTCATTGAAATTCCTGACCGATAAACCGCATTCGAAATTCGCACGCACTTCCTTAACGTCATCCTTGAAGCGCTTCAGCGAATCCAGCTCGCCTTCATGGATCATCTCGTTGCCGCGCATCACGCGAACTTTGCAACCGCGCTTGACGACACCTTCGAGCACCATACAACCGGCAATGGTGCCGATCTTGGAGACCACAAACACCTGACGCACTTCAACCAGCCCCAGGATGCTTTCCTTTTTCTCGGGCGCCAGCATGCCGGACAAGGCAATCTTGATATCGTCCGCCATCGCGTAAATCACACTGTAATTGCGTATCTCGACGCCGCACGATTCGGCAAGTTTGCGTGCCGGCGCATCGGTACGGGTGTTGAAACCGATCAAAACAGCCTTGGACGCCAGCGCCAGATTGATGTCAGACTCGTTGATCGAACCGACGCCGCTGTGGATAAGGTTGACCTTGACCTCATCGGTAGAGAGCTTTTGCAGCGTTTGCGCAATCGCTTCTGCCGAACCCTGCACGTCGGATTTCACGATGACCGACAGGGTGCGCACCTCGCCTTCCGCCATATGATCGAACATGTTTTCCAGCTTGGCCGCCTGCTGCTGAGCCAGTTTGACGCCGCGATACTTGCCCTGGCGGAACAGGGCGATTTCACGCGCACGCTTCTCATCCGACAGCACCATCAAGGCTTCACCCGCCTCCGGTACTTCCGACAGACCCTGAATTTCAACCGGGATGGACGGCCCCGCCTCAAGCACGCTCTTGCCGTTTTCATCCAGCATGGCGCGTACTCTGCCGAACACCGAGCCGATCAGCACGGCATCGCCCCGCTTCATGGTGCCCGACTGAATCAGCACGGTCGCAACCGGCCCCTTGCCCTTGTCGAGACGCGCCTCAATCACCAGACCCTTGGCATTGCAATCACGCGGCGCTTTCAATTCCATCAATTCGGCCTGCAGCAACACCGCTTCGAGCAACTGGTCGATACCCTGACCCGATTTGGACGAGACTTCGACAAACATCGAGTCGCCGCCCCAGTCTTCAGGCACCACGCCTTCGGACACCAGCTCCTGCTTGACGCGCTCGATATTGGCATCCGCCTTGTCCACCTTGGTAATCGCGACCACCAGCGGCACATTGCCCGCCTTGGCATGCGCGATTGCCTCTTTCGTCTGCGGCATCACGCCGTCATCAGCCGCCACCACCAGAATCACGATGTCGGTCGCCTTGGCGCCGCGTGCACGCATCGCGGTAAACGCCTCGTGACCCGGCGTATCCAGAAAAGACACCATGCCGCGCGGGGTTTCAACGTGATAGGCGCCGATATGCTGGGTAATGCCGCCCGCCTCGCCTGACACCACACGGGTGCGGCGTATGTAATCCAGCAAGGAAGTTTTACCGTGATCGACGTGACCCATCACGGTGACCACCGGCGCGCGAGGCTCGGGTTCGACATCGTGATGCACTTCATCGTCCATCAGATACGCGTCCGGATCATCTAGCTTGGCCGCCTTGGCAACGTGACCCAGCTCTTCCACCACAATCATCGCGGTCTCCTGATCCAGCACCTGATTGATGGTCACCATCATGCCCAGCTTCATCAGCTCCTTGATGACTTCAACCGCCTTGACGGACAGCTTTTGCGCCAACTCGGCCACCACTATGGTTTCAGGCACGGATACTTCCCGCACCACCGCTTCAGTCGGCAGGGTAAATGCATGGGCCGCTTCGTCAGCCTCGTGCCTGCCATGACGGCCGTGCTTGGGCGCACGAACCGGCATCGCCCAGGACTTTTCCTTGCTCGCCGTTTTGGGTGGTACGCGTGTTGCAGGTTTCCCTGGCGTACGTTTACCCGGCATATCATCGCGGGTAGCAGGCACGGCCTTGACTTCGGCCTTGGGCTTTCTGTCCGGCCTGACAACCTTGTCTCCGGGCCGCACAGTCGGCTTATGCAAGGTACCTTGCGCAGCCTTGTCCTGAGCCTTTTTTTCCTCAACCGGTTTGACAGCATCGTCAACCCGAGTCAAATCGGCTGCGACTGTAGTAGGCAGGACATCGGCAATAACCGCAGCGGCTTCTTTTACGACCGGCTTGACAACAGGCGCTTCGCTCTGAGCCAGCTTTTCTGCACGGCGCTTATTGAAGGCCTGACGGGCAAGCAGTTCGGCTTCCTGGCGAGCGGCCAGTTCAGCCTGTAATTTCGCTTCTTGTTCGCGGGCAAGCATCTGATCATTACCCAGCACCTTAACCTGTTCAGCACTGGTCAACACCACAGGCGCGGTCGCCTGAACGGATTCGATGGACATGGGTGCGACGACACGACGCTTGCGAACCTCCACCTGAATGGTACGCGCGCGACCTGATCTGTCCGAGCTCTGAATTTCCGTGGTTTCACGACGGGTAAGCGTTATCTTCCTGGCAGCTTGTTCAGCGCCATGTGACTGACGCAGGTAATCAAGCAGCTGCGCCTTGTCTTTTTCAGATACCGCATCCGCTGCACCTGTCTGAGTTGCGCCCGCCGCATGCAACTGCTCCAGCAAGGTAGCTACCGTCAAACCCAACTCGGCCGCAAATTGTGTTACGTCTAATTTTCCCATTACCATCCTTTAAACAACTCCAACGGGCATGCCAAAAAGCCGCCCCGATGATACATACAATTTTCGCAAATCACTTGAGCTGTAAACCGCCCTCACACAAACCAGGGCGCACGCGCCGCCATAATCAGCGCGTTGGCTGCATCGGCAGGCAAACCGGACAATTCCACCAACTCATCCACATCCAGATCAGCCAACTGCTCTTGCGTACTCACGCCTTTTGCAGCCAACACCCGCGCAAGCTCATCATTCATGCCATCCAACTTGAGCAAATCATCGATACCGTGCTCAAGCTTCTCTTCCTTGACCAGTGCCGCGTTCAACAAGGCATTTCTGGCACGACTGCGCAATTCGGTGATGGTCGCCTCGTCGAATGTCTCGATTTCCATCATCTCTTCTACCGGCACATAAGCAACCTCTTCGAGCGTAGCAAAACCTTCCTGCACCAGAATATCGGCAACTTCTTCATCGACATCCAGCTTTTCCATGAAAATAGCACGCGTTTTGACGAACTCCTGGTCATGCTTCTCCTGGGACTGTTCAACCGTCATGATATTCAGCTCCCAGCCGGTCATCTCGCTCGCAAGGCGCACGTTCTGGCCGCCACGGCCTATCGCCTGCGCCAGATTTTCCTCCTCGACCACCACATCCATGCTGTGACGCTCTTCGTCCACTACGATGCTGTAAATCTCTGCCGGCGCCAGTGAGTTGATCACGTAAGTGGCCGGATCTTCCGACCACAGGATGATGTCCACACGTTCACCCGCCAGTTCATTGGTCACACTTTGCACACGCGAGCCGCGCATCCCCACACAGGTACCGATAGGATCGATGCGCTGATCGTGCGATTGCACTGCAATCTTGGCACGCGAGCCGGGATCGCGGGCAGCGCCGACGATTTCCAGAAGATTCTCTTCAATTTCCGGCACTTCCAGCTCAAACAGTTTGATCAGCAAATCCGTCGATGTGCGCGACAAGATAACCTGAGGCCCGCGCGGGCCGCGATCGACGCGCAACAAATGCGCCCTGACACGATCGCCGATGCGCATGTTTTCCTTGGGAATCATCTGATCGCGCGGCAACAACGCCTCGATTTTGCCAAATTCTACAATCGCGCTGCCCCGTTCCAGTCGCTTGACAGTGCCGGAAACCAGATGCTCCTTGCGATCCATGAAATCGGCCAGAATCTGTTCGCGCTCGGCATCGCGTATCTTCTGGAAAATAACCTGCTTGGCCGCCTGTGCGCCGATACGCCCGAAGTCGATAGACTCCAGCGGCTCTTCGATAAATTCGCCCAGCTGTACATTCGCATCGTGCTTTTTCGCTTCTTCCAGCTTGATATGCAAATCCGGCGTCTCGAATGTTTCATCGTCCATCACTTCCCAGCGTCGAAAGGATGCAAATTCGCCCGTGTTGCGATCAATCGCAACACGCACATCGGCCTCGTCTTCAAAACGCTTCTTGGTAGCCGATGCCAGCGCCGACTCCAGCGCAGCAAACACAACCTCCTTGTCCACATTCTTCTCACGAGACAATGCATCCACCAGCAACAAAACTTCACGACTCATACCATTCTCCGGCTATACGCCCGCTATAGGCGAGCATTAAATTCTAAAAAGTCGGCACTAAACGCGCCTTGTCCACATTAGCCAGCTCAATTTCGACCTGAACACCATCCACATCCAAATGCAACACGCCTGCATTCAGCTCCCCGATGATGCCGGTGAAATTTTTGCGGGTCGCTATCGGCATACGCACCTTGATCTGTACTTTTTCACCGGCAAAGCGGACGAAATCAGCTTCCTTTTTGAGCACGCGATCCAGTCCCGGCGAAGATACTTCCAGCCTGTCATAATCAACGTTTTCAACGGTAAACAAGCGGGTCAGCTGATTGCTCACCAGTTGACAATCTTCCACTGCAATGCCATCCGGCTTGTCTATGAACACCCGCAGCAGACCGCGCCCGGTACGCTCGACATCCACCAGATCATAACCCAGTCCTGCCACCGTTTTCTCTACCAGCTTTACCACATCCATAGATTGCGACCCACAAATAAAAAACGGGCACTAAGCCCATCTGTAAACCCCGCGGATTATAGCAAATATTGCAAGCAAAAGAAAGGATAAGGGCTACAGATTTATTTTCCACACAGATCGCGCATGCGACCGCTCTGAATTCGATTGCTCAATAGCCATCCTGATAGCGCACGGTAATGGGATAACGCCAATCCTTGCCGTAGCCGCGTTCGGTAATGCGTACGCCAACCGCCGACTGACGGCGCTTGTATTCACTGCCCCGTATCAGGCGAACCACACGCCGCACATCCGCGTCCGAAAAACCTTGCGCGACGATGTCCGGAATGGACAGATTTTTTTCAACATAACATTCCATAATGGCATCGAGCACCTCATAAGGCGGCAAATTATCCTGATCCAGTTGGTCGTGACGCAGTTCAGCGCTGGGCGGACGCGTGATAATACGTTCAGGAATCGCGTAACTTTGCGTATTGCGGTAACGCGCCAGACGATATACCCGCATCTTGCTCACATCTTTCAACACCGAGAAGCCGCCCGCCATATCGCCATATAAAGTGGCATATCCGACACTCATTTCCGATTTGTTGCCGGTGGTCAGCACCAGCGAACCCAGCTTGTTGGATAAGGCCATCAGCAAATTGCCGCGTATGCGCGCCTGCAGATTTTCTTCGGTGGTATCTTCCGCGCGCCCGGAAAAACTCGCCCTGAGCGTCGTCAGATAATCCTGCAATATCGGCTCTATGGAAAACTCATCGTATTGCACACCGAGAATATTCACCATTTCGCGCGCATCATCCAGGCTGATTTGCGCAGTATAGGGTGAGGGCATCATCACTGCATGCACGCGATCTTTGCCCAGCGCATCGACCGCAATGGCAAGCGTCAGTGCGGAATCGATGCCGCCTGACAAACCCAGCAGCACACCCGGGAATCCATTCTTGCCGATATAATCCTGCAAACCCAGACACAGGGCGCGGTAAACACCCGCATCCCTATCAGGCAGCACCGTTAGTTTTCCGGCGGGAGCGTCGCAGGACATCTCCAGCAAAGACAGCTCTTCTGCAAAAACACCACTCTGCGCCGTCAGCTTCCCTGCGTTATCCATCGCAAAGGATGCGCCGTCAAATACCAGCTCGTCCTGTCCACCGACCAGGTTGGCGTAGACGACAGACAGTCCGGTTTCACTGACGCGCTGACGCAGCGCATCGTAACGCGATGCCTGCTTGTTCACCGCATAAGGTGATGCGTTCAACACCAGCAATACTTGCGCACCCGCATCGCGTGCCTGCCGCGCCGCCTCCGGTCTCCACACATCCTCGCAAATATTAATCCCGAATCGAATGCCGGCCAATTCAAACACCAGCGGAGCACTGCCGCAGTCGAAGTAACGCTCTTCGTCAAACACCGAGTAATTGGGCAGAAAATGTTTGTGATAAGTTGCCGCCACCTGCCTGTCACGCAAAACAGACGCCGCGTTATAACGCCTCCCATCCACTTCATGAGGATGCCCCACGATCACTGTAACACCGTGAATTTGACTGGCCAGTTCGCTCAAAGCCGCCTGACAAGCCGCTAAAAATCCATCGCGCAGCAACAAATCTTCCGGCGGATAGCCGCACAGACTTAGTTCGGGCGTCAGCAATAGTTGCACGCCGGCAAGCCTGGCCTCCTCGGCATAGCGCAGAATTTTGGCAGCATTCGCTGTCAGGTCGCCCAACACACAGTTGATTTGTGCAATTGCCAGTTTCATAGCAGGTTATATAAAGTTATAGACGCATATCATATATGACAGCAGAAAGATGCCGCGTGCCGTTACATAAAAAAAGCGGGCTGTTACCAGCCCGCTTTTTCAGAACATGCAAAAATTACTAAACTATTTTGATGTTCGCGTCGCGGCAACTTCGACTTCTACGCGGCGATCAGGCGCCAGGCAAGCGATAAGTTTCTTGGTTTTTTTGTTGCCTTTGCATTCACCGGGCTTCGTCACGGGATCCGATCCATCTACACCCACGGCCTCAATTTTGTCTGCCGGGATTCCTGCAGATTCAACCATATAGGCCTTGACCGCTTCGGCGCGGCGCGTCGAAAGCTTCACGTTGTAGGCATGCGAACCAATCCGGTCAGTGTGTCCCGTCACCTTGATAGATTCATAGTCGGCCCCCTTAAGGTTGGCAGTAAACTTGTCAATCGCCGCTTTACCGGAAGGCTTCACGTCCGCCTTGCCGAAATCGAACAGGGAGTCCGCTGTGGAATCAGCAGCGAAAACCGTCTTCCTGGGGACTGGCGTCGGCGCAACAACCGGAGCCGGCTTGACCTCCTCCTTCACCGCGACCGGTGCTGCAACGGCAGCGACTACAGGCGCAACATAGGGTTTTTCGAAGTAATAATTCACACCGATCGTGAAGTTCTTGTTATTTAACTTCTGGGTATTGTTATTGAACTTGTCGGAAATAGTCGTGTACTCACCTGCCACGCTCCATTGAGGGGCGAACTTGTATTCCACACCCAGGCCCAGATGGGCGCCTGAACCGGTACCCATCGCCTGACCACCTCTGAGGCTAGCCGAACCATAACCCAGTTTTGCATAGGGCAGCCAGTCACCTGACGGCACGCCCAGCTTAAGATCCAGGCCGTATACGTCGCTGCGGTAACCCAAGTTGCCAACAGGAACAGTATTGTGTGTTTTATTCTGGTTAAAATCTGCGAAACCATCCACGCCCAACAGGAAATTAGTGCTCATATCCCAGTTGTAGCCGGCCTCAAAGCCGTAGGTACTCGGGCTCTTTGAATTGGCCGTTGGACTTGCAGCCGTACCCGCTCCGCCAATATCGGAAGTGTTCGAACCGGCCTTGGCGCCGATCAAACCGCCGGAAAATTCACTGGCTTGTGCAACGGAAATGCTCAGCAGTGCGGCTGCCAGTGCGATTGTCATTGTGCTTTTTTTCATCATGCCATCCTTTTTATTTATTAAAATTCTTAAAAAATCGACCCGATGCGATATTTCGAAAACATTCTATCCCAATCGCTGACATGTATAACTGTTGTTGCAAAAATACAACATGTGCAAGATTCCCCGTTTTAAAACAAATTATTCCTGCACACGCTTTTCTTCCTTGATCACCGAGCGAATTTCCACCCGACGGTTCTGCGCACGACCGGCCTCAGTTTTATTGTCTGCAACAGGCCGAGCAAATACGAACCCCCCGGTGCTGATGCGCCCAGCCGCAACGCCCCGTTCGACCAGCGCTGCCTTGAATGCGGCGGCTCGACGTTCCGATAATTTCCGGTTGTAGACCTTTTGGGACTTGCCTGCCCGATAATCGGTATACCCGGATATACTCAATTGCGCACCCGGATACAGTTTGGCAAATTCAGCCACCTCATCCAGCCTGATCTTTGCATCGGCAGACAGCTTGACCGAATCAGTATCAAAATTGCCCCCCGTAAAAGTGACCGGCCTGTCTTCCAGCAGCGTCTTGAAAGTTGGCTCAATTACAATTGCTGCTGCAACAGGTTTTGCCTCCTCGACCGGAGCCAACACCCGTGGTTTCTCACCCAGCGTAGCGGGAGTAGAGTCTGCAGCAGCCAATTCGCCTGCTTGTGCCATGTTCACAGCTAAAAAGGCAAGCGTCAGGGCAACGGTACTTATTTTCATCGATATATTCCTTGATATAGAAACATAACCGCCATCAATAGCCAAGCCATGCCTAACTAACAGCCACCCGCTGACGTCTTGCCTCAAACAGACAGATACCGGCACTCACCGACACATTCAGGCTTTCCACGCTGCCCAGCATGGGAATGCGCACCAGCTCATCGCAGGTCTCCATCGTCAGACGGCGCAGCCCCTCGCCTTCCGCGCCCAGCACCAGCGCCAGCGCACCGGCATGCCTGAAGCTGTGCAAGTCCTGCTTGGCCTCCCCTGCCGCGCCGACCACCCAGATGCCGCTCTCTTTGAGTTCACGCAGGGTACGCGCCAGATTGGTGACCGTGATATAGGGCACCGTTTCCGCCGCTCCACAGGCGACCTTTTCAACCGTCGCCGTGATGCCCACCGCACGATCTTTCGGCGCAATCACGGCATGCACGCCAAACGCATCTGCACTGCGCAGGCAGGCCCCCAGATTATGCGGGTCCTGCACGCCATCGAGCACCAGCAACAACGGCGGCTCGGTGAGCGTATCGAGCACATCGGACAAATGTTGCACGCGCTGCGCTGCATCCACGCGTGCCGCCACCCCCTGATGCCGGGCGCCTCCCGCCATACCGTCCAGACGCGCACTGTCCACCGGAATGACCCGCACGCCACAGGTTTCAGCCAGCGCAATCAAATCGCGCATGCGCTGATCCTGGCGCTGCGATTGCAGATAGATTTCCATCACGCCGTCCGGATTCTGCCGGATGCGCGAGGTCACGGCATGGAAGCCGTAAATGAGCCGCAAATCAGCCATGCTATTTGCGCCCCTTGGATTTTTTCTTCGGCTTTGACGCGCCTTCAGACTCTTCCGCTTCCGAATGCAACACAAAGTCTATCTTGGTGCTTTCCATATCCACCTTGACCACGCGCACTTGCACGCGGTCTCCGAGACGGTAACTCTGTCCGGTACGTTCGCCCAGCAGATGGTGTTTGGCAGCATCGAAGTGGAAGTAGTCTTTGCCCAACTCCGAGATATGCACCAGCCCCTCGACATACAAATCGTCCAGCGAGACGAACATGCCGAAACTCGTCACCGAAGAGACGGTGCCGGTAAACACGCTGCCCAGATGATCGCGCATATAAAAACACTTCAACCAGGCCTCCACATCGCGCGTCGCATCGTCGGCGCGGCGTTCAGTCATCGAACAATGGATACCCAGTTCGGCCCATTTCTGCGCAGGTTTGTATTGCTTGCCCTGTAACACCGCCTTGATCGCGCGGTGCACCAGCAGATCGGGATAGCGGCGGATCGGCGAGGTGAAATGCGTATAAGCATCATATCCCAGACCGAAGTGGCCGATGTTTTCGGGCTCATACTTGGCCTGTCGCAGGGAACGCAGCATCACGGTTTGTAACAAAGCCGCATCCGGACGTCCCTTGATGCGTTTGAGCAATTTTGAATAGTCCGCCGCTTGCGGTTCATCATCTCCGGTCAGTCCCAGACCGAATTCCTTCATGAATTCACGCAAGGCTTCCAGCTTCTCCGGCGTCGGACCCTGATGGATGCGATACAGCACAGGATGATCGTGCTCGTGCAGAAATCCCGCCGCACACACGTTCGCCGCCAGCATGCATTCCTCGATCAGCTTGTGCGCATCGTTGCGCACCACGGGAATGATGCGTTCGATCTTGCCCTGATCGGTGAAAATCATCTGCGTTTCAACCGTTTCAAAGTCGATCGCGCCGCGTTTCTCGCGCGCCTTCAACAACTTCTGGAACAACTCATAAAGGTGCTGCAAATGCGACACAATCGCGGCATTGCCCGCAGCCAACGCGCCATCAGGCTCTGCCAGCATTTCCGCAACCTGGTTGTAAGTCAGGCGCGCCTTGGAATGCATCACCGACGGGTAAAAACGGTATTTCACGATATCACCCTTGGTGCTGACCTGCATGTCGCACACCATGCACAAGCGATCAACCTCTGGATTGAGCGAACACAGGCCGTTGGACAGCTCCTCCGGCAACATCGGAATCACGCGGCGCGGGAAATACACTGAATTGCCGCGCAGAATGGCCTCCCTGTCCAGCGCGTCATTGCTTTGCACATAGTGACTGACATCGGCGATCGCCACCACCAGCCGATAGCCACCCTTCACAGGCTCGCAGAACACCGCATCGTCGAAGTCGCGTGCGGTTTCGCCATCGATAGTCACCAGCGGCAGATGGCGAATATCCTCACGCCCAGCCCAGTCCTGCTCGGAAACCACGGGGGAAATTGCCTTTGCCTGGCGCTCCGCATCCTTGGGAAACTCGTACGGCAGATCATGCTTGCGCAACGCAATTTCGATTTCCATACCCGGATCGGCATAATTACCCAGCACCTGAACGATGCGCCCGATCGGTTGCGCGTGCTTGTCAGGATGCTTGAGAATCTCAAGGATCACCACTTGACCCGCTTTGGCGCCGTCCGATTCACCGGATGCCACCAGAATATCCTGAGTGATGCGACGATTCTCCGCGACCACGAACTGTATGCCGTGCTCTTCATACAAGCGGCCGACGACCTTGTTGTTGGCACGCTCCAGCACTTCGACGATCTTCGCCTCGGGGCGGCCGCGACGATCCACGCCCGCTTGCCGCACCATCACCACATCGCCATGCAACACCTGGTGCATTTCCTTTTCGGACAGGAACATGTCGGGACTGCCGTCTTCGGGGATCAGAAAACCGAAACCGTCAGGATGCCCCTGCACTTTTCCCTTGATCAGATCCAGCTTGTCCATCACGCAAATCGCACGCTTGCGATTGCGCATGATCTGACCGTCGCGCTCCATCGCCCTCAGGCGGCGCGAAAACAAGTCTTCTTCATCCTCTTCAATCAGCAGTTTATCGAGCAGTTCATCATCGCTCATTGGCGCACCCTGCTCGGTCAGAATCTGCAAAATGAATTCGCGACTCGGCAGCGGATGTTCGTATTGTTCACGCTCGCGTTCCAGAAAAGGGTCCTGTAAACGTAAATTATTTTTCTTTTTCATTGACAAATTGTCCTTTAACTATTAAATTGCGCGGCTTCAGCAAGAAGCATTGCCCAGATGGCGGAATTGGTAGACGCGCACGGTTCAGGTCCGTGTGCCGTAAGGTGTGGAGGTTCGAGTCCTCTTCTGGGCACCAAAAACAAGATAGAGCCAGCGCAAGCTGGCTTTTTCTTTGCGCCCAGAAAGCGAAGCAACTGCTTGCGCAGCGTCTGGACTCGAAGGGCATCCGGTGCCGCCGGGGTCGCGCTTGCGCCACCTTCACTCTTCCGGGCACCAGTATTTAGTAGATAAGGCCATGATCCTAAAGGATTATGGCCTTTTTCTTGGCTACCGCACCCCTTGCAAATACCCACCGCTTCCCTCACTTTTTCAACATGTTACAGTACTCACCACTCACAACTCCTTCAGGGAATCTATCATGGCGCTCCGTTAGAGCGCACGGCGACAAGTGGCTAGTATTCATTGAGAAACATGGCGTAACCAAGAGCAAAGTATTCACCGTCAAGGCGAAAGCTAGAGAATGAGCCGCCCCGTTCGAAGTTGACATTATATCAGGAAAGAACGGCAGCATACCCGATAAGACTTTCGGCGACCTGTTCCGCCACTACCTGATGAAAGCATCAATCCAGGAAATCCAAGTCTATAAACATAGCATGTCTTCCATTGATCCTTAAAAACGCAGTTGACCCTATGTAAATCGGCTGCAAGTCAGGCAGAATATGGGTTTGAGGGCTAACCGAGGAGTCACCCGCTGGGTGAGGCAAAACTGAAGCAGTCAAAACAGGAAGGCGCGGTGGTTTCCTACAACCCGAAGAAACCGGGTCGGCCCTCGTCTAAATGAACATGCGGTCAAACACACCCAACCGGGATTGTTGAAGATACTGGACGATCTGCCGGTGGCGCGTCAACCTGCGCTGGTTCGCGGCGACTGCGCCTTGGGCAATGACCCGCTGATGAGCGCACCGGAAGAACGCCTGCAGCCTTATCTGTTCAAGCTCAAGCTGAGCAAAAACGTCAAACGCCACATCGGGCGTTTGTTCCGGGAGAATGGCTGGGGCGATGCGGGTCAGGGCTGGGAAGGCCGCGACAGCGCGTTGGCACTGACCGGCTGAACTCACCCGAGGCGCATCATTGTGCTACGCCGCCCGATCAGGGAAGAGATGCTGGTCACAGGAGAAGACAATGGTCAGCATTGGCCCGCCTCAGCGCATGCTCTCAAACTCAGCCGCAGGGAACGGTTAACTGCGTTTTTAGGTTTATTCCTTAAATTTCTGACGAAACTTGTGGCGTCGCCAGCCCCATATGGCAAAACCTGCCAACAGTATAACGACCAGCAGGGTTTGCTCCAGCTTCTTGACATCCTGCATGAACAGCTCCAGCGCATTGCCGAACAGGTAGCCCGCCCCGCCTATAGCGACAGCCCAGATGGCCGCGCCCAGCAAGTTGAATACCATGAAACGCCACGCCTGAACCACGCTCATCCCCAGCGCCATCGGCCCCACCGTGCGCAATCCGTATAAAAACCGGATACCCACGATGAGCACCTCATGGTAGCGTTCTACCAACATATTGGCGCGTTCGAACACGGGGATCAGACGGGGAAAGTGTGACAATACCCACGCGCCGTGCCGCCTTCCCATCCAGAAATAGAACTGATCGCCGAGAAAACCGCCCAGCAGTGCGACGAGTATCACCCAGTGCAGTTGCAGATAACCCTGATGCGCGGCGAATCCGGCCAGTATCAGCACTGTCTCACCCTCCAGCAAGGCGCCCGCAAACAGCGCAAAGTAGCCATACTGCGAGATGAGTCCCGCCACGTTCATGAACTCACCAATTCATTCCAGTTTTGCCGTCTGTGCTGCGACATCCGGCACATCAAGTTTCGCAACAAACGTTGAGCCTCACGACCTACTTTGAAAAAACTTCGCGCAGAAACACTGTCGCCTGCTGCCAGGAGTCCTTGTCGGCCTCAACATCGTAGGACAGCGGCAGTTTGAATTTTTTGCCCAGTTCATCCGCTTCAGGATTGGTGAAGGCATGCTGTGCGCCGGGATAGGTGACGACACGATAATTCGCGCCCGCATTGTCCATTTCCCGTTTGAAGGCGGCGACGCTGCCGGCGCTGATCATCGGATCGGCTTCGCCGGAAAAGGAAATGATGCGCGCTTTGATTTTTCCGGGTTGAGCAGGATTGTTCGTACTCAACATACCGTGAAAACTTGCCACCCCTTTCAAATCTTCACCCTCTCGCGCCATATTCAGCACGACCCCGCCGCCGAAACAATAACCGATCGCGGCCAGCTCGCCGGCATCGACCGTCGGTTCATGACGCAGCAAATTCATGCCTGCTTCAAATCGCGCACGTGCCAGCGGCATGTTATTGTTCACCATGGCGGCAAATTTTCCCGCCTCATCGGGATGATGTGCCTGCTTCCCATCGCCATACATATCCACCGCAAGAGCCGTATAACCCAGCTTTGCCAGCATATCGGCACGGTGCCGCGCATAGGCGTTATGTCCCCACCACTCATGCACCACCAGTACCGCAGGACGACGACCCTTGAAGGCATCGTCATAGGCGATATACCCTTTCAGGGTGACGCCATCCGCCTGATAATTCACCTCGCGGCCCACCACCTCAGCCTGCACCGAAGCAACAGACAGACAACACAACACCAGCATCCATACGGCTTTTCCCATCATGTCCTCCAAAAAACTCAGGCGATGCCCGCCTGCACGGCACTGCGCAGGTAAAAGATATTCATATTCTGTTCATGCAAAACACCCAGCAGCTTGTCGGCATGTTCATCGTCTACGATGAACTCGACTTTCACCGCCAGCTCTCCGGCCAACTCGAAGAAGGTATCCTCATGCATCGTGCCATGACGGCCGAAGCCGGCAATCGCGCGAAATGCGGAACCGCCCGGTATGCCGATTGCCCGCCCCTCCTCCAGCAGCCATTCGTACAGCGGCATGCCTTCATGATGCTCTTTTTCAGCGACGTAAAAATCCAGCATGTTCATCATTGCCCCCCATGCAGATACTTGAAAGTTTGTATGCCCAGCACCGTCATCAGCAAAGATCCGCCCAGGTGAGCTGCGATGATGCCCACACCCCACACATATTGACCGCGCAGCAACAGCGTGACTGTCTCGGCCGAAAAAGTCGAAAAAGTAGTCAGTCCGCCCAGAAAGCCGGTGATGATGAGCAAGCGCCATTCCGGAGACAGGCCGGGATGCTGCATGAAGAAGGCGATCGAAAGACCGATCAGATAACCGCCTATCAGGTTGGCAGCCAGCGTGCCGAGCGGCAACTGAGGCAGCGCCGGATTGAGCCACAGGCCCAGCCCCCAGCGTAACCACGCTCCGCAGGCTGCGCCCATGCCGATTGCAAAAAACGAATTGATTAACATGCGTACATTCTACCCGACCACACGTACAGGTGCGAAGCCGCCGCCCGCCGTGCGAAAGTTGGTCGTTTGTCCCTGATAAAGGCGCGCTGCTGCCAGCTGGATTTTTCCGTCATATACATAGCAGCGCACGTCGTATTTAAGCGACACGCCATCGGCCACGCAACGCTCGCCGGGAGGGGCCAGTTGCTGGGCGACATAGTCTGAATTCAAAATTTCGCCAAACACGCGCCGGGTCAGTTTATCGCCGCGATATGCCCCGCGACTGCCGTAACCGCTACAGGGCTTGAAAAACAGACCTTTACGCTCGCTCCACAGGCGCTCTTCAAGTTCCGGTCGCACCACAAAGGTGTGCGGAATACCGGCTTGCAAGGTGGCAATATCGGCAGTGCTTACGCCCAGCTCATGCAGTTCATGCACATCGGTCAGTCGCGCCAGATTGCGCTTGTCTGCATAACGCGCATAGTGTGCGGGATCCGGCGTCAGCACTACCCTGTCTTCCTGCCATGCATGCAGCAGCAGCGGATACTGTTGCAATGAAAAATCCGTCAGGCGATTATAGACCATGTCGATCTTCTGCTCTCCGGCATAGAAAGCGCCATCCCGCACCCTGAGTCCGGAAGGTTCCACGATACAGGCCCCGATTCCTGCACGCTCGAACGAAGCTTGCGCCAGCAAAAATTCCGGGTACAGATACTGTTCTTCCGGCAGCTGGTCGACTATGGCAATGCAGTCAAGCTGCGCATTCCCGCGTTGCAACTGCCACTCGCTCTGGAACATCTCGATAAACACCCGCTCAAGATCGGCATCGCTCACCGCCTCACCCGGCAACCGGCTGTCCGCCAACAAGGCATTTAAAAATCCGCCGCCTGCATTGGTATTGATTTCAATGAGATGCGCACCCTCGCCGTTCAGATGAAAGTCGTAACCGTAGAACACGCCCTTGGCTTTCCCTTCCCCCTTTTCCCTTCCCCCTTCTCCACTATCCACTTGCCATTTGCCACAATTCACCACCCGTTCCACCGCCGCAATCACGTCTTTCATTTGTTGCAACTGCGCGTGGCCGATAAACACCGGCACCTCGGCGAACAGGTGTGGGCAGCGCGCCGAAACCAGTTCATACCAGGCATCGCCCTGCGCCCGCAGTTGCAAATCCACGCCGCTTATGCCGGCAGCGTGCGCATCCGCATTGAGCCTCTCAGCCTCACTCACCTACAGTCCACCCAGTAATTTCAGTTTGAGTTCATGCTGGACGGGTTGCCCGCCCAACCATATTTTCAGCAATGCGGAATATAACTGCCTGCCGGGGATGGTGCCGCGCAGCACCCCGTCCACGGTGATCTGTGTGCCGATAGCCGGCTGATAATCCAGCAGCAGAATATCACCCGCTTTCATCTCATGCATCTGATGAAAGATGCTTTCAAGCTCTTGCAGTTCCCCCTTCAGCGCACGCAACTCTTCATCCGTCAGGTTATTCTCTATGCCGCGGTTGATTCTGAACAACATGTCTTCCGCTCTCATTCCGCGCAGCATATACAGCTCGATGCGTTGTTCCTTCGCATCAGCCAGCACTTCTTCCAAACTGCTTTTTTTCGCACTCAGATACAATGCCACCACATACAAATCGAAAAAATACTTTTCGCGTACGCCCGCACCGTTCAGCAACAGATTGCTGTTACCCAGATGCACACTATCCTCCAGCTGCACTCCGTTCAACTCAAATGCCCGGGCGCTCAAACTCAGGCAGAAAAACAACGCAATCAGTAAAAGTTTCTTCATCGGCGCCTCCCCTGCGGCTCTCATTACATCATGTCTGGCAGTTTACACTGCCCGCCCTAAAAAGCCTCGAATATCCCTGCTGCCCCCATGCCGGCACCTATACACATCGTCACCATACCGTATTTTTGCTTGCGACGCCGCAATCCATGCAACAAGGTTGCAGTGCGAATCGCCCCCGTCGCACCCAACGGGTGGCCCAAGGCTATCGCGCCGCCTAACGGATTGACGATGGCAGGGTCAAGACCGACCTCACGGATTACCGCCAGCGTCTGGGCGGCAAATGCTTCGTTGAGTTCTATCCAGCCCATGTCGCCTAAACTCAGTCCAACCTGTTTTAACGCGCGCGGGATAGCCTCTTTCGGGCCGATCCCCATGATCTCCGGCGGCACGCCTGCCACGGAAAAGCCCAGAAATTTTCCGATCGGCGTAAGGTTGTAGCGCTTGAGCGCTTCTTCACTGCACAGCAACACTGCGCCCGCACCATCCGACATCTGCGAACTGTTGCCCGCCGTCACCGAACCGTTTTGAGCAAATACCGTCCTTAATTTGCCCAGCGCCTCCAGCGAGGTATCCGCGCGCGGCCCTTCGTCCTGCGACACCATGCGCTCGCTTCTGATCAGCTCGCGGCTGTTCATGTCCGCTGCGCGTTCGGTAATGTTGCAAGGTGTGATCTCTTCCTCGAATTCACCGTTGTTGGTACCCGCCAACGCGCGCAGATGACTCTGCAACGCAAAAGCATCCTGATCCTCGCGCGACACGCGCCAGCGCTCGGCCACCTTCTCCGCCGTCAGCCCCATGCCATAGGCGATACCGTAATATTCTTCGTGTTCGAAAATGGCCGGATTGAACGCCACCTTGTTGCCCATCATCGGCACCATGCTCATGCTCTCGACCCCTGCCGCCAGCATCACATCGGCCTCACCCAGACGAATGCGATCCGCCGCCAGCGCCACCGCCTGCAAACCTGAAGAACAGAAGCGATTCACCGTCAACCCCGGCACCCTGTCCGGCAATCCTGCCAGCAGCAGCGCGATGCGCGCCACGTTCATGCCCTGCTCCGCCTCCGGCATCGCACAGCCTGCGATCACGTCTCCAATGGCAGACGGATCGAGCGAAGGCGCTTGCGCCAGTACGCTGCTGATTACATGCGCGAGCAGATCGTCGGGGCGGGTGTTGCGGAACATGCCGCGCGGCGCCTTACCGACCGGCGTACGCGTCGCGGCAACGATGTAGGCTTCCTGTACTTGTTTGCTCATGAGGCTCTCCTTGTCAGCACGAATTTTAAATCGTTCAAAACTCTACCCACGTAAATATCAATTCACCGGCAACGAACACTTCCCGATATAGCGAGAATATTCACTTCATAACAGCTGCGATTGAATTTATCCGTTCTCGCACCCGACGTATTCTGTCTTCATACAATTCGTCATATACCACCAATCCCGGCAGCGTATTTTTAAAATCTGGATGACCACCTATCTCACCAAAGCGAGCTGCCAAATAGCCCGCAAGCTCATCCCCTGCTGCTGCCACTTCCACCTCGATGCCGGGCCGCCCATCGATCACATTGATGATGTCCTCGAAATCATGACTGGACATCAGATCGCTGCGCCCCCGAGAAGCAAAGGCCTCCAGTTTCGTCGCCAGAAAAGCCGGAGCAGAAATCAATCGAATCTGCCTGCCGCTTGGCAACAAGACTATCGACGCACTCGCAATCGCCAATGGATACCAGCGATTGGCGAAACCCAGAATGTGCTCCTCGGTCGGCATCAAATCAACCCCCACCTCACCCAAACGCCAACGGCAAATCGGCGCGCCCGGCGAGACATCTCTGGCAAAGCCGCGAATCGCGAACTGCTTCTCCAACGCATGATAAGCCGGTAGCCCAGCCACCTCGGCCACAACATCCACGTCATAAGTCACACGGGGCGGCGGTGCATTCGGCGACGTGCACAACAAACCTGCTGCGCAGCCGCCCACGAACACCAGCTCATCGCACAGCTCTCCCAACGCCTGAGCCACAAGCTCGACCATCTGCACATTGGGATCTTGGGGGCTCAAAGCCGCTCCTTGAACAGCTTCTCGGCAAGGTTGCGCTCACGCGCATTGCCCATGCGCAAAGCATCAAACAGCGCCAGATTCTCATACAACACCGGACTGCGCAGCGCAGCCGCCGGCGCGCTTGGATAAAGCGGTATCAACGCAATTCCGCGCGCGCCCCCCTCTGCATACGGCCACACTGGCGGAGGATCAGACGAAGGCGCAATCAGCGCATTGAGTGGTGCGGCTGCATAAGCCGTAAGTACACCGCCCACCATCCCCCCCCTTGCCGCAGGAAAAGAATAGCGCGCGCCATAAAACAAAAACTCCTTGAACGCGGGAGTGATGATCTGCGGCTGCTTATCAACAAACGCCAGCAAACGCGCCTGCTCAACACGCTTGAGAGCACCATGCACCTCCGACATCGAAAGCCCCGCAAATGCCGCCAGCTCAGGATAAGTTAATGCATCGCCACGCTTGGACAGCAACACCAACAGCAGATAGAAATCTTGCGCTTTGAGAGCGGGCTGACGATTGACCGGACGACGCATGAGACGACCCCATTATCTACTTTCGCAATTCGCGAAATGCGAAAGTACTACCTATTCAATATATTTTCAATCCCTATCAAGCCAACTCCATCCCAACCGCATTGCCAAAATATGCTGTATGCAAACAGCATATGCGGAGCATTCTCATTTCAAGAATTGAGAAATTCATGCTCAATTACTCATTGCATGCGTCCACGGCAATTGTCTCACCAGTGGTGAGACAATTGCGTCATCCCGATAACCCTCATAGAACTGCCGCATCTGAAATAAGTTGCTGCGGGTAAAGCCGCGCAACCCCGGCGTGTGTTGGGTTAGCGGCTTCATCCCGTAACCCAACAAAGTGCGACCGCCGAACTATACCCCCATTCCGCCTGCTCGATCTTGCGGCTGATGAACTGCCCCACCTGCCAGTACAACTCGATCAACGCCGTATTCACCGCCCGCACCGCACGCTGCTGCGCGGCATGTATCCAATTTTCTCCCAGCACACCCTGAATCCTTCACGCAACAACGGCGTAACCCCTGTGCGGGAAATGCCCTTCATTCAGCAACAGGAGCTTTAGCTCCGTAGTTGCGTGGGAATGCCCCTGCGGCATTGCGGTCCGAATCCTAATTTCTCAGCGGTTTGCTGTTCTTCAGCATGTACTCGATCCGGTCCTGGGTCTTGAAGGTTGCGAGCAGTTCCATGAAATTTTTGCGCTCCAGGTCCAGCAGCCATTGCTCGTCAACTAAAGTTCCCGCATCGACGTCGCCGCCGCACATCGTTTCGGCGATGCGGCAGCCGATGTTGTAATCGTGATCGGAGATAAAGCCGCCCTCCAGCATGTTGACCATCGCCGCTTTCAGGGTGGCAATGCCGGTGCGTCCGGCCACGGCAATCTGACGTTGCGCCAGCGGCGGACGGTAGGCGGTGGCATTCAGCGCACGCGCCTCCTCTCGCGCCACATGCAGCAGCTCGAAACGGTTCATCACGATGCGATCGGAGGCTCTCAGATAGCCCATCTCGCGCGCCATCTCGGCGCTCTTGGATACTTCGCCCATCGCAATATTCTGGAAATAGCGTCTGAGGTAAGGGAAAACATCGATACGGTTGTCGTTGGAAAAACGCTGCGCCTCAAGGGCTGCGCGCTGCGCCATCTCCTTGCAGCCGCCGCCTGCGGGCAATACGCCCACGCCGACCTCGACCAGACCGATGTAGCTCTCAAGGGTGGCGACGATGCGCGTGCAGTGTATGGAGAACTCACAGCCGCCGCCCAGCGCCAGCCCGTCCACGGCGGCGATGGTCGGCACCAGTGCATATTTCAGGCGCATGGAGACCTGCTGAAACTTGGCGACCACCGCCTCGACGCGCGGCACATTGCCGGTCGCCGCATTGAGCAGCTCATTCAATCCGCCGCCGCCCGCGATGGTATATTTGACGCGGCTCGCCGCCTGCTTGAGTTTGCCGAACATGCCTGTTTCCGGCGCCTGCACGCCCTGCATCAGTTGCAGCAGGTTCGCCCCGTAGGAAAACGGCGGCTCGGTCTGCCACAGAATCAGCGCTGAAAAATTCGCCTCCGCTTCACCCACCGCGCGCAACATGCCGTCCAGCACTTCCAAGCTTACCGTGTGCATCTTGCTTTTGAAACTGAGAATGGCCGCGCCATCCCCCATATGCCACATGCGCACGTCATCCGTTTCGAACACCGTCTCGCCGTACCGATGTTCTTCGCCGATCAGCCGGTCCGGAAAAAGCTGGCGACGGTAAACGGGGAGTGCGGAGCGGGCCTGCTGTGTCTTGGCAACGGGCGAATAGGAGCCCTGTGCCGTATGCACGCCGGTGCGTGAAAGATCGGCAGCCCAGACGGGCAACGGAACATCGGACATCGCGCGTCCCGCCTCAATATCGGCCGAAATCCAGCCGGCCACCTGCTGCCAGCCGGCGGCCTGCCATATCTCGAACGGGCCGCTATCCCAGCCGAATCCCCAGCGCACCGCAAAATCCAGATCACGCGCATTATCGGCAATGTATTCCAGTTGCAACGCGCAATAATGTAATACATCGCGAAACACCACCCACAGAAATTGCGCCTGCGGATGCGGACTACTTCGCAACCCGGCTAACTTCTTTGCCCAGTCGCGCTCGCGCAGGATGTTTTTCACGCCTTCGTCCACCTTGGCATCCGACAACCGATATTCATTCGTGTGCAGATCAAGCACGCGTATTTCTTTGCCTATTTTCTGGTAAATGCCGCGTTTTGTCTTCTGCCCCAGCGAGCCCTGACCCACCAGATAAGCGAACCAGTCCGGCAGCTCGAAATGCTTGTGCCAGGGATCGTCTGTCAAATTTTCGCGCATGGTATTGACCACATGCGCGAATACATCCAGACCTACGATATCCAGCGTGCGAAAGGTCGCGCTTTTGGGGCGCCCCAGATAACGCCCGGTCAGCGCATCGACCATGTCGAAACCGAGATTAAAGACTTGCGCATGATGACGGGTGGCGAGCATGGAGAATACACCGATGCGGTTGGCGATGAAGTTGGGCGTATCCTTTGCACGCACCACACCCTTGCCGAGGGTGGAAACGAGAAAAGTCTCCAGCCCGTCCAGCAGTTGCGCCTCCGTGTCACGACAGGCGATCAGCTCGACCAGATGCATGTAACGCGGCGGATTAAAAAAATGTATGCCGCAGAAGCGATGGCGCAACTGTTCTGGGAAGGCCTCGGCCAGCCGGTTGATGGAAAGCCCTGAAGTATTGCTGGCGAAAATCGCCTGTTCGCTTAAGAAAGGCGCGACCTTGCGGTACAGGTCTGACTTCCAGTCCATGCGCTCGGCAATCGCCTCGATCACCAGGTCGCATTCGCGCAGCAGTTCCAAGTGCTGCCGGTAATTGGCGGCCTGAATGAAAACAACTTTGGACGGACTGGCGATGGGTGCGGGATCAAGCTTCTTCAATCCTTCAAGCGCACGGTTGACATTGCCATTCGGCTCGCCCTCTTTCGACGGCAATTCAAACAACAGCGTCTCGACGTTGGCATTGACCAGGTGTGCTGCGATCTGCGCACCCATCACCCCCGCGCCCAGCACAGCCACTTTACGGATACTCATAACAACACTCCAGAACGATCATTCAAAAAAACGGGAAGGTTAGCGGGCATGGCAAAAAAACCGCTTCTGATAATTAAACCTGCCATGCCCGTCCCCCTCTCTCTCCTGGCTCTCTCCCGCTTTTCGTCTTCCCCGCAAAAGCGGGGAACCAGCGCCTTTATTTAACTGGGTTCCCGCCTACGCGGGAACGACAAAACCGAATAAATCAGCGGTTCCTTAGCTTCCCGTCGCAGGCATCATGAAACCTTAAAAACCGTGCGCATACTGCACGGAGAGGATGTCCACGCTATTGTTATACGTGCCGATCAAATTACCCGCTGCGGCGGCCTGAAGCTGATTGATCGCCGCGCTGTTCACAAACAGATGCGCATAGCCAAAATCCAGCGCGCTCTGCTTGTCAGGTTTGTATTGTCCGCCCAGCGACAACCAGGTTCGGTTGCCGTCCGGAATGCGCGCGTTACGGAACGCATCGGATGTAGGCGACTGATCATAGGCTACCCCCATGCGCGCAGTCCACGCTTCACTGTAGTGATAGTTGGCTCCAGCCGAGACACGCCAGGTGTTGTTCCAGTTATAAGGCGTATTGCTCAAAGACGAGCCATTCGCAGCCAGAACATTGAGTTGTTGCACAACACTCCAGTCCGTCCAGGTCGCGTCCGCCATCAAGTCCCATTGATCGTCAAGCTTATGAAAACCGCTAAACGAAAAGGTGTCAGGCATTGTCATCGCCACAGTGACAGACTGGGCTTGAGGCAAACCAGCAGCCAGCAATGCACCCGGCACATTAGTCAGACTCGACGTACCGCTCAAGTTGTATCTGATTTTCGAGCGGTAGGCCATGCCGATGCGGGTTTGCGGACTGAGATCAACCAGCGCGCCGAAGTTGTAACCCCATGCGCTGTCGTTGCCGGTCAGTGTGCTCATCCCATAGCTGTTTGTACCGACGGCACCGAGCAATGCATTCCCTCCTTTGGAAAATGCCAGCGCGCTGTAGTTTGCTGCGTTGCTCAACTCGCCGCTGATATGCTGATAATTCAGGCCCGCGCCGAGACTGACTGTGTCACTGATCTGATACGAGACGGCCGGATTCATGTTGACGGTCTGTATCTGGGATTTAATCGCCTGAAAATTGCCCATCCAGTTTGCATCGTACTGGGTTTGCAGACCGAAAGGCGCGTTAATACCCAGACCGACCCTTGTTTTCGCATTCAATTCCATTGCGAAATAACCGCTGGGCGCCAGCCCCCAGCTCCCGGCATCCCCGCCTGTGCCAGCACCGGCTGTCTGCAACGGCGCAAGTCCCGTCACCGTGCCGGAAAACCGCGCCGAAGGCCTGATTTCACTGGTCGCCACGGCAAGCTGACTGCCTGACAGACGCGACATGCCCGCCGGGTTGTAGAAAATGGTCGAGGCATCTTCGGCGCTTGCAGCTCCACCTGCGAACGCATTGCCCAGACCGCTGCCGCTCTGTTCCAGCAACGCAAAACCGGAAGCTGCCGCACTGCCCGCCATCACCAGCAACGCAGCCGATACCGAACAACCCACTATTGTTTTTTTGAACTTCACGATCGCCTCCCCTGTTGTTATTGTAAAAATACCCAACTGCAAAAAACGCCTGAGATTCCATGATACAGTCGCTCCATTACTACCAGGCCCGTGCACCCTCGCTGCGCTCTCCCTCACCCTAACCCTCTCCCGGAGGGAGAGGGGATAAACGAATCGCTACGCGAATAGCTGGTTAACTTTTGCGCCTATTCCTCCGGCGGAACAACGCGTGGTTTACGCGCCTCATCGACGGCCACGTAAGTCAGCGTAGCTTCGGTCACTCTCACGCAAACTGGTTTTTCAGGATCGCGCTGCGCATATACCTCGACATCCACCGTAATCGAGGTGCGCCCGACTTTTTCGATGCGCGCATAAAAACTCACAATATCGCCCATAAAAAGGGGCTGTTTGAACAGGAAGGAATTGACCGCCACGGTCGCCACGCGACCGCGAGCGCGGTGCAGCGCGGGAATGCTGCCGGCAATATCCACCTGCGCCATGATCCAGCCGCCGAACACATCGCCCGTGTAATTGCAATCGGACGGCATCGCCACCACGCGCAAAGTCGGCTGGCGTTCAGGCAGGGTTGTGAGTTCATCCACGCTAACGGGCATAACAAGTACCCCTCCTAAAAATAAAATTTGCCATGCCCGTTCCCTCACCCAAACCCTCTCCCGCAAGCGGTAGAGGGGACAAACGAATCGCTACGCGAACTCCACTTTTAATGGCCGTCATAAAGCATCTTGATTTGCGCGGCATATCGCCTGGCCACTTCGTCGCGCTTGATTTTCAGGGTGGGCGTCATCAGGCCGTTATCTATGCTCCACGGCTCTTTCAACAGCAACACCCGGTTCACTCTGGCGTAGCCCGGGAAACCGCGCAGATTGCGCGCAATACGACGCAGCACTTTGGCTTCGACCCGGCTGTCCGTCAACGCTTCCGGCATATCGGGACGTATGCCGACTTCACTGGCAAAGTGCAACCACACTTCCAGATTGAGCACTGCAACGGCGACCAGATAGGGATGCGCCTCACCGAATATCATCACCTGATCGAACAATGGATCATGCAAAATCGCCAGTTCCATGTCGTTAGGCGGAATCTTTTCGCCGTTCGACATGACGATGATCTCCTTGATGCGCCCGGTGATATAGACATGCCCGCTCCCGGAGATATGCGCAACATCGCCGGTGTTCAGCCAGCCGTCTGCATCTATCATCTGCGCCGTGGCCTCAGGGTTATTCCAGTAACCCAGCATCACGTTCGGCCCTTTTACCAGCAGCACATTCTGATCCCCCAGACGCACCTTTACATCGCGTATCGGCTGCCCGACGCTGTCCGGATAGTTGCTCTCCGGATGATTCCCTGTGATGACCGGACTGGTCTCGGTAAGCCCGTAGCCTTGCAGAACAGGCAATCCCAACCCGACGAACACGCGCGAAATTTCCGGCGAAAGCGCCGCTCCGCCGCTCAAAGCCGCACGCAGCCGTCCGCCCAGCTTATCGAGCACCTTCTGCGCCACCAGTTTTTGCAACAGCGGCCAGAACAGAAAAGAGGCTTTCCATGTACCGCGCCCTTGCTGATACTCAAAACGCGCCCAACCCACATCAACTGCAAAATAAAACAGCCGGCGCCTGAGCGGCGAACCCTCTTCCAGCTTGGTACGGATCGCGCCGTACACGCGCTCGTAGATGCGCGGCACCGAAATCAGCAGGGTTGGACGTATGCTCTGCAAGTCTTCAGACAACAATTGAATGGATCTGGCATAGGCAACAGGGGTGCCCGTCATCACGGCCAGGTAATAACCCAGGGTGCGCTCGAAGGTATGCGACAGCGGCAAAAAGGACAGGAACAAGTCGTCGCCTTTCACGGCAAAGGTGTCCAGACAGGCATGCGCGTTGCTGAGCATATTGGCGTGTGAGAGCATCACGCCCTTGGGCTTGCCGGTGGTGCCCGACGTGTAGATGATGCTGACCAGATCGTCTGTTAAGCAAGGGGTAGCTGGCAATAACTGCGCGGTTTTCGGCAGAAACTCTCCCATTGAGACCAGCCGCAATTCGCCCGTGTTACGCAGATTGTCGATGCTGACGAAACGCACCACGCTGCCCAGCCGGTCGCGCACCGTATTCAAGGCCTGCCATTGTTCGGCGGTTTCAAACAACAAAACCTTCACATCGGCATCATTCACGATATAAGCGACATTGTCCGGCCTGTCCACGGTGTACAGCGGCACGGTCACCAGTCCCAGCGACATGGCCGCCTGATCGAACATCACCCAGACAGGACAGTTGCGCAGCATGATCGCGACGCAGTCGCCGCGCTGCAAACCCAGACCGCTCAGCGCAGACTGCCAGCGCGCAACTTCCGCCTGCACCTGCCGCCAGCTTAAATCGCGCCAGGCGTTCTGCCGAAAATAACGGTAAGCAAGTTTATCCGGCGTGCGGCGCACGCGCTCCAGAAACAAGCCATACAGCGTACCCGCCTGTTCGGGTGAAATGACATCATCAGCCTGCACTTTTTTCCCTCGTTATTCCAAAAACAGATCGTCGAACAACGGCGTAGCAGGCGACACAGCATATTGCCCGAAATCGCTCACCCCCGCCTCCCGCAACACTTCTTCATCGATATAAAAATTCCCGCTGGCGCGGCCGCCCGTTAATATCCGATACGCAGCATCCGCCACGATGGCGGGGTGACGCGAGGCGCTGAAAATTTCGGCGGGAAAATTGTACTGAATGGCTGAGGTGGCAATCGTGCTACGCGGCCATAAACAATTCACCGAAATTGTCGCAAACTCCTGCGCCAGACCCAGTGTGCACATGCTCATGCCGTACTTGGAAATCGTATAGGCCAGATGCGGCGCGAACCAATGGGCTTGCATGTTAAGCGGCGGCGACAGGGTAAGGATATGCGGACTGCCGGCCTTGAGCAGATGCGGAATACAGGCCTGCGACATCAAGAAAGTGGCGCGCATGTTCACTTGCCACATCAGGTCCAGTTTTTTGGCAGAAGTTGCCAGCGTCCCCGTCAGGCTGATCGCACTGGCATTATTGACCAGCACGTCGATGCCGCCAAAACGATCCACCGTTTGCGCGACCGCTGTCTCGATTGCCTGTTCATCGCGCACGTCAAGTTCAACCGGCAGCGCCTGTCCGCCCGCCTGCACCACTTCCCCCGCCACCGAATATATCGTGCCGGGCAGCCTGTCATGCGGCAGCACCGTCTTGCCGGTAATCACCACTTTTGCGCCATCCTTCGCACAGCGCAGCGCAATCTCCCGCCCGATGCCGCGCGTGGAACCTGTGATGAATATTACCTTGTCGCGCAAGGTGGTCATTGGATGTCAGAGCGTTTTAACGTCATTCCAAACCTCGTCATCCCGATTATCCCAAACGTGATTCATAACCGTTTCCTGCGCACGCGCAAGATCTGTTATCTCGACTCGATCTGCATTCCTGCGGCTCAGATATTCGATGAAATGCAGCACTTCCAGTGCCAGGGATTCCGGCAGCGGTTTGGCAACTTCATAAATTTTTTCGGCAATTGTCATCAAACAGCTCCTTACCAATTAAGCCTTATGCCCTGCCTGTAATTCTTCGGACGAGAAATCATCCACCATGATGACCTTGCGGCGCAATGCATAGTCGCGCTCCAGCAGCAGCGCCTGTTCCGCGGTGATGAGGCCGCTATCGCGCGCCTCGGCGATGCGCAGCAATTCCTCCAGCGCATTCAGTCCACCGGCGCGGCGCGCGGCGTGCAGCCTGGCTTGCAAAGGCTCGCATTCCAGCGTACTGACAAGCGCCGCCTCCAGCGCACCGACTGCCTGCTGCTCATCATAGATGGTAGATTCGCGCAAGCGATCGTTTGCTCCCTCGCCCGCAGAACGGGAGAGGGTTGGGGAGAGGGAAAGTGCATGATGTTGATCATGCACTTTCGGCAGGTAAATGCCCTTGGTCAGCCGGTCGCGCGCCTCACCCGGCTGCATCAGCAGCGCGGACACTTCATGCCCCAACTGATCGGAGGGCGGCAACAGGTTCCTGCCCATCGGGAAAATCAGCGCGCGCAGCATCATGCCGACCAGAGGATTCGGAAAGTTCTGTATCACGCCGGCCAGTGCCTGCTGAATTTTGTACAGCGCATCCTGCATCGCCCAGTGCACCAGCGGCAAATCGGAAACGGGACGCCCATCATCCGCGAAGCGTTTCATCGTTGCCGAGCACAAATAGAGCAGACTCAACACATCGCCCAGACGGGCAGAGATTTTCTCGCGACGTTTGAGCGAACCACCCAGCACCGCCATGGCGATGTCGGCGCTCAGGGCAAACGCGCTGGAAAAACGCGTCATCTGCTGATAATAACGGCGGCATACCACCCCCTTGGGCACGGGGATTACCCGCCCCGCCGTGAGGCCGAACACCAGGCTGCGCGCGGCATTGCCGAGCGCAAATCCGATGTGTCCGAACAAGGCGTCGTCGAACAGATACAAGGCACGTTCATGATCGGTTTCACGCGTTGCGGCGACTTCCTTCAACACGTAAGGGTGTGAGCGTATCGCGCCCTGACCGAAGATCATCAGCGTGCGCGTCAGGATATTCGCGCCTTCCACAGTGATGCCGATGGGAGTCTGCTGATAGTTGCGCCCCAGGTAATTATCCGGCCCCAGACTGATGCCCTTGCCGCCATGCACATCCATCGCGTCGTTGATGACGATACGCCCGCGCTCGGTGGCGTGGTACTTGATGATCGCCGAAATCACCGAGGGCTTTTCGCCCAGATCCACCGCCAGCGCGGTAAATGCACGCGCCGCGTCCACCATGTAGGTATGCGCGCCTATGCGTGCCAAAGCTTCCTCCACGCCTTCGAACTGACCGATCGGAGTGTTGAACTGACGGCGCACCCGGCAATAAGCGCCGCTGGTGCGTGCGGCCAGCTTCATGCCGCCTGCGCTGCTGGCCGGCAGCGAAATCGAACGTCCCGCCGCCAGGCATTCCATCAACATCCGCCAGCCCTGCCCGATGCGCTCCGTTCCGCCGATAATGTAGTCCAAAGGAATAAATACATCCTGCCCCTGAGTCGGGCCGTTCAGAAAGGCCGAGTTCAGCGGGAAATGGCGGCGACCGATTTGCACGCCCGGCGTGTCGGTAGGGATCAGCGCAAGGGTGATGCCGCGACTCGCTTCCCCGCCCAGCAGGCCATCCGGGTCGTGCAGTTTGAACGCCAGACCCAGCAGCGTGGCCTTGGGCGCCAGGGTGATGTAGCGCTTCTCCCAGTTGAGCCGCAGACCCAGCACGGTTTTCCCTGCAAACTCGCCGTTGCACACCACGCCGTAATCGGGAATTGCCCCGGCATCCGATCCTGCGTAAGGGCCTGTCAGTGCAAAGCACGGCACTTCCAGTCCGCGTGCCAGACGATGCAGATATTTTTCCTTTTGTTCATCGGTGCCGTAGTGCAACAGCAACTCGGCAGGCCCCAGTGAATTGGGCACCATCACCGTCACCGCAGCCGTGCCGCTGCGCGAGGCGATTTTGGCAATCACGGCCGAATGCGCCTGAGCAGAAAATCCCAGCCCGCCGTATTCCTTGGGAATGATCATCCCGAAGAAGCCTTTGTCCTTGATGAACTGCCAGACATCCTCAGGCAAATCGGCCAGATTATGCGTGATATCCCAGTCGTCGAGCATCGCGCATAGCTGTTCGACTTCCGTATCGACGAAGGCCTGTTCCGCAGCACTCAGGCCGCACTTCGGGTACGCCAGCATCTTATCCCAGTCGGGATGACCGCTGAACAATTCGCCGTCCCACCACACCGTGCCCGCGTCTATCGCCTCCTGTTCGGTGGATGAAATCGGCGGCAGAATTTTACGGTACAGCTTGAGAACGGCGCCGCTGACGAGGGTGCGGCGCAGAAACGGAACACCGAATAAAACTATGAATAAAAACAGCAGGATATAGACTATCTGCAAAATCGTTCCGGAAAGCCGTGCCTGTATCGCCACCACAGGCACAATCACCATGATCGCCAGCACCCAGCTGAGCACGGTCGCGCGAAAGAATGCGAGCAGGAGAAACACGGCCAGGGCGACCAGTACGGTTAACAACATCATCGCGCATCTCCTAAAGTTTTTCCCCGGTCGTTCATTCAGCCTGGGTGTTTTTTACCATGTCACACTCTACCGCGAGACGGCCCACAGCACAACTTCATCCACCAACACGCCGCGTTTTAACGCATCCGCTCGACCGCCTCCTCCACGCGTTCCACGGCAAAGATCTCCATCCCGGCAATCGGATGCTTGGGAGCGTTGGCGCGGGGAATGATCGCCTGGGTAAAACCCAGTTTGGCCGCCTCGCGCAACCGTTCCTGGCCGCGCTGCACGGGACGCACTTCGCCTGCCAGCCCCACTTCGCCAAACACCACCAGCTTTTCCGGCAGCGGCTTGTTGCGAAGAGAAGAGACCATCGCCAGTATCACCGCCAGATCGGCGCCCGGCTCGGTGATTTTCACGCCGCCTACCGCATTGATGAACACATCCTGATCGAAACAGGCAATTCCCGCGTGACGGTGCAGCACGGCAAGCAGCATCGCCAGACGGTTCTGCTCCAGCCCCAGAGACAGACGCTTCACGTTAGGTGAATGCGCCTCGTCGAGCAGCGCCTGTATCTCCACCAGCAGCGGACGCGTGCCTTCCTGCGTCACCATCACGCAGGAACCTGCGACCTGTTGCCCGTGTTGCGAGAGAAACATCGCGGAGGGATTGCTCACTTCGCGCAAGCCACGCTCGGTCATCGCGAACACGCCCAGCTCGTTGACCGCGCCGAAGCGGTTCTTGAATGCACGGATCAGGCGGAAACTCGAATGGGTATCGCCCTCGAAATACAGCACCGTGTCCACGATGTGTTCCAGCACGCGGGGGCCTGCCAGCGCGCCTTCCTTGGTGACATGTCCTACCAGGATGATGGTGATGTTCCGGCTCTTGGCGATACGCGTGAGCTGGGCTGCGCATTCGCGCACCTGCGCCACCGAACCCGGGGCTGAGGTGAGCTGTTCGGAGTACACGGTCTGGATCGAATCGATCACCACCACGGAAGGTTTATCGGCAGCGATGGTCGCCTGAATCTTTTCCAGCTGAATTTCCGGCAACAGCCGCAGGTCGCGCGCATCCAGCCCCAGGCGTTTGGCGCGCAGCGCAATCTGCTGCGCCGACTCTTCGCCGCTGACGTAGAGTGTATTAAATGTTGCAGACATATGCGCCAGAACCTGCAACAACAAGGTGGATTTGCCGATCCCCGGATCGCCGCCGATCAGCACCACCGCGCCCGACACCAGACCGCCGCCCAGCACGCGGTCGAATTCTTCGATGCCGGTCGGTATGCGCGGCATTTCCTCCGCCGCCACCTCGCTGAGCATCTGCACTTTTCCGCTTGCTGCCAGTGCGGAAAAGCGGTTGCCCCCTTTGACTGCCGCTTCCGCCACCGACTCGACCAGCGTGTTCCACTCCATGCAATGCGGGCACTGCCCCTGCCATTTCGCCGTCTGCCCGCCACACTCGGTACAGGAATAAATCGTTTTTGCCTTTGCCATACCGCCTCCATGAACAGTCCATACAATAGCGCACAACCACGAAACTACACAAATTCACAGCGCCTGCCAGACTGATTGCAACACAGCTTAAGCAATGAAATCAGACGGATCGCATGACCTGAGCAATTGGATATATACTATTTGCGCTTCACCAAACGTATTTGTCACTACAATATAAATTACAAAGGGGAAACGACATGGAAGGACAAAACATCGCAATAATCGGCTTGGGCAGAATCGGTTCCGCCTTTTTGAATGAGATGCTCGAAAAAACCGGACGGGGTATCAATCTGGCCTGTGTGTCCGAGGTTTTTGATACCCCCGGAAAAGCCAGAGCCAGCCAGGCCGGCATCAAAATCGTCCCCCTCGATGAGGTCGTTGCAATGGGCAAGCAGATTGACATCATCTTCGATCTGACCGGCATTCAGGAAGTCCGCACGGAGCTGAGAAGCAAGCTTGTCACCGCGAACAACAATCATACGATCATCGCCTCAGAAACGATTGCCCGTCTGATCTGGGCCCTCATCGCAGAGAAAGAGCTGCCCACCATAGAAGGGCGCAAGACAGGATATTGATAGTACCTGCGCGCACCCGGATCACCGGACCTGCGCGCCGGCAAGCAATACAAGTCAAATCACCTATCTATTCAGCCGGAACCGCCCGCTTTGCGATACCATCGCGGCTGAATTTTTTCCTATCATGACCATGTCCGCCGAAGTCGCCCGTTTCTTTTCCGAACAAAGCCCGCTCGCCACCGAGGTATCAGCGTTCCGTCCGCGCGCGCAGCAGCGCGAGATGGCGCTGGCCGTCGCGGAGGCGATCAAGAACAATGCGATTCTGGTGGCGGAAGCGGGCACCGGCACCGGCAAGACCTTTGCCTACCTGGTGCCCGCGCTGCTGGGCGGCGGCAAGGTGATCATCTCGACCGGCACCAAAAACTTGCAGGATCAGTTGTTCCAGAAGGACTTGCCGATGGTGCGCGATGCGCTCAAGGCGCCTGTTTCAATCGCCCTGCTCAAGGGACGTGCCAATTACGTGTGTCACTATCATCTGGAACACGCCCTGACCGATGGCCGTTTTGCGACGCGCGAAGACATCAAACATCTGGCTAAAATCAAGAAATACGCCAAGGTGAGCGATACGGGAGACAAGAGCTTTGTTGCCGAGGTGCCGGAAAACGCGCCGATCTGGCTGCAAGTCACCTCGACGCGTGAAAACTGCCTGGGCCAGGAATGCCCGAACCACAAGGAATGTTTCGTGCTCCATGCCCGTTCCGAGGCGATGAAAGCCGATATCGTGGTGGTCAATCACCACCTGTTTTTCGCCGATGTGATGCTGCGCGACGAAGGCGTTGCGGAACTGTTGCCCGCCTGCAACACTGTGATATTCGACGAGGCGCATCAACTGCCGGAAACCGCCAGCCTGTTCTTCGGCGAGAGTCTGTCCACCTCGCAACTGCTGGATCTGGCTCAGGATACCAGAATCGAAGCGCTGACCTCCGCCAAGGATTTTGCGCCTTTGCCCAAAGCCTGCGACGAACTGGACAAGGCCGCGCGCGACTTGCGTCTGGTGTTCAAGAAGGAAGGCAGGATGCCCGCGACTGCGACGGAGAATTTCAAGGAATTCACCCCCGCACTCAAGACGCTGGGCGAGAAACTGGCGCAGCTTTCCAGCATGCTTGAAAAACAGGCGGAGCGCAGCGAAGGACTGGAGAACTGCTGGCAAAGGGCGCAGGGATTCGCCCAGCTACTGAAGCAGTGGCAGGACGACAAGGACGACGACAAGGTTCGCTGGCTGGAGGTGTTTCACCACTCGCTGCAACTGAACTCCACGCCGCTGTCTATCGCGGAAATCTTCGAGAAACAGATCGACAACACCGCCCGCGCCTGGATATTCACCTCGGCAACGCTGGCCGTAAAACAGGATTTTTCGCATTATCAGAGCGAGATGGGTCTGCTGAAGGCAAAAACCGCCTGTTGGGACAGCCCGTTCGATTATGAAGAACAGGCCTTGCTGTATGTGCCGCAGAACCTGCCCGAACCGAACAGCGAGGGTTATACCGAGGCCGTCGTGCAGGCGGCGCTCCCGATGCTTGCAGCCAGCCGAGGTCGCGCCTTCATGCTGTTCACCAGCCTGCGCGCGATGCAGCGCGCTCATGAAATTTTGCAGGCCGAGTTCGACCGGCGCGGCTGGGATTACCCGTTGCTGTTGCAGGGCGAAGGATCGCGCAATGAACTGCTCACGCGTTTTCGCGAACACGGCAACGCGGTGCTGCTGGGCAGTCAGTCTTTCTGGGAAGGCGTGGACGTGCGCGGGGAAGCCTTATCCCTGGTCATCATCGACAAGCTGCCCTTCGCCCCGCCGGACGATCCGGTGCTGGCCGCGCGCATTGCGCAAATCACCAGACAGGGACGCAACGCCTTCATGGAATACCAGTTGCCGCGCACCATCATCACCTTGAAGCAGGGCGCCGGGCGCCTGATACGCGACGAAAACGACCGGGGTGTGCTGATGATCTGCGACCCGCGCATCATCACCAAGCAGTATGGAAAACGCATCTGGCA
>JAJYYO010000009.1:0-40873 GCA_021800795.1 Pseudomonadota bacterium | reverse complement strand
CAACTTATTATTTCTCGACCCCTAAGTAGCCCATTCCCAGGGCAGGATCAGATCGCCACTCTCGGTCCGCGTGCAGAGCTTGTTCTGCTCAAGAGAGATGAGCGTATGACGGCCAATCGCAGCGCCGGCGCTGTTCAGTTTTGCGATATCAGCCGCACTGACAACCAGACCGAAACTCGTCCTGATGGCCAGCGGAAAAAGTTTTCGCCTGGCCAGGGAAAGACCTTTCTGGGCATTCTTGTGTCCCAGCAAGGCCTTGCCTTGCGCAATATCCTTGCGAACATGCTCGACAATACCGGGATTGGCCTCATTTATCGCGGCCAAATCGGCATGCACCCTTGCAAGCTTGAGAGATTGTTTCTCGGTGAGCGATTCAATGCCAACGGCAGCCAGCTCATCCTCAATTTTAATGAGGTCTTCAATGTCTTTTGTCAAATCCCTTTTCATGTTAACTCCGCCTCCTCAAATCCTGTTGTATGTTGCAATCAGTTCGCATTATGCCATTGCCGGTGCATCTTAACCCGAATAAAACCAGCTGCCGTAAACATCTCGGCAAGACAAAAAGCGCATGAAAAAATGAGCATGCTTATTCAAAAATCAAACGGCGTTGTGCCCGACATTTGCAACGTATTCATGAGCTTTATGAACAAGGCTGAATATCACCGGTACAAAAAACAGCGTTGCGATTGTGGCAAAGGCAAGCCCGCCGATCACCGCCCTGCCCAGCGGCGCATTTTGCTCGCCGCCTTCGCCTAACCCCATTGCCATAGGCGCCATGCCGATCATCATGGCAAGCGCCGTCATCAGCACCGGACGAAAGCGGATAAAGCCGGCCTCCAGCGCAGCGGTCATACCGCTATCTCCCTCACGCATCCTTTCCCGCGCAAAGCTGACCACTAAAATACTGTTGGCAGTGGCCACGCCCATGCACATGATAGAGCCGATGAGCGCCGGCACCGACAGCGTAGTACCGGTCACAAACAGCATCCAGACGATTCCCGCCAATGCTGCGGGCAATGCCGTGATGATGACGAACGGATCCAGCCAGGACTGGAAGTTCACCACAATCAACAGGTAGATCAGCACGATCGCACCCAGCAGGCCATACAACAGTCCGCCATATGCTTCATCCATGGCTTTCACCTGCCCGCGCATCACGACGTATGATCCCTTCGGAACATCCTTCGCGGTATCCTTCAATATCTGTTCTATATCGTGCGCCACCGCGCCCAGGTCGCGTTCCTGCGTGGAGCCGAATATATCGATGGTCGGCTCGACATCGTAATGGGATACCACGGCTTCGCCCTGCCCCATGCTGACGGTCGCCAGCGCACCCAGCAACGCTGACCGGGATGCCGGATTCTGATTCGACGAGATCGGAATGTTTTGCAGGTCATTGAGCGTGTCGAGACGGTACTGCGGCACTTGCACGACCACCGGATAGGAGACCTTGTTGCCCGGGTTAACCCAGAAGTTGGGCGCGATCTGCAGGCTGCCGGACAAGGAGATCAGCATGTTGGTGGCGACATCGCTCTGGGTCAAGCCCAATTCCCGTGCGCGGGTACGGTTCACGTCCACGTCCAGTTCGGGCTGATTGAATGCCTGCTGGATACGCACGTCGACCAGGCCGGAAACTTTCCTGATCCGGCTCAGGATGGCTGCGGCATATTCCCGGTTGGCATTGCGGTTAAAGCCGCCTACCTGAATGTTGATCGGCGCCGGCATGCCGAAATTCAGTATCTGGCTCACGATGTCGGCGGGCAAAAAGGCAAACGACACCCCCGGAAAATCGTCCTCCAGGCGACCGCGCAATGACTTCACATATTGCGCTGTGGGGCGGTGACCTTGATTCAGGGAAATCAAAATATCCGCATCACCGGGCCCGATGGGTGAGGAATTGCTGTAGGTCAGGTTGATGCCGCTCACCGGCAGGCCGATATTGTCCACGATATTCCTGATCTCGCCATCTGGAATCTCATGCCTTATCCGGCGCTCGATCTCATCGCACAGGCGCGCCGTTTCTTCAATTCTCGTGCCGGTCGGCGCACGGATATGCAGCTTGATTTCTCCGGCATCCACCGAGGGGAAGAAGTTCCGTCCCAGCCAGGGTACCAGCGCGAAGGAAATCAATACAAACCCGAGAAACCCGATGATAAAAGGTGCACGGTGGGAAAGCGCCACATGCAGGAGTTCCTTGTATTTTTCGCGAATATTGTTGAATATTTTTTCGAAGCCGTGCTGAAATCTCACCAGCGGATTTTTCGACGGCGGGGTTTCATCTCCATCCTGACGCTGAACATGCGCGCGCAGCAGATACTTCGCAAGTGTCGGCACCAGAGTGCGCGACAGGATGAACGAGGCGATCATGGAAAACATGACCGCCTCGGCCAAAGGCACGAAAAGATATTTCGCCACGCCTTCCAGAAAGAACATCGGGATGAATACGATACAGATGCACAGCAGCGACACGAAGGCGGGAACCACAATCTGGTGAGCGCCGTCCATGATGGAGGCTTCCACATGCTTGCCATTCTCCAGATGCCAGTTCATGTTCTCGATGGTCACCGTGGCATCGTCAACCAGTATCCCCACGGCCAGCGCAAGCCCCCCCAGCGTCATGATGTTCAGCGTCTGCCCGGCTGCCGCCAGCGCGATGATCGCCGACAGCACGGCCAGCGGTATGGATATCGCAATGATCAGCGTGGAACGCCAGCTCCCGAGGAAGAGCAGTATCATCAGCCCGGTAAGCGCGGCAGCAATCACGCCCTCGCGGATGACGCCGTTCACCGCAGACTTGACGAATACCGACTGATCCCCGACCACCTTGAGGATCAGCCCGGGCGGCGAGCCCGCCATCACGCGTGGCAACAGCGCCTTGACGTTGTTGATGATGTCCAGCGTGGAGGCGCTGCCGTTTTTCTGTATGGTGGTCAGCACCGAATGCCGTCCGTTTACTCGCACCATATTCTGCTGTGGCGAGTACCCGTCGCGCACATGCGCCACATCGCGCAACAAGATCGTCGCACCGTTGACCGATTTGATCGGCAAGTCGTTCAGCTCATCCAGCACGTTCGGGCTGGCATTGAGCTTGACGTTATACTCGTAACTTCCCATCTTTTCGGTGCCGGCCGGGATGATCAGATTCTGCGTGAGGATCGCGGCAGTCACGTTCTGCGGCGTCAGACCCTTGGAGCGCAAGGCCTGCATGTCCAGATCCACCTGAACCTGTCTGTTCTTGCCGCCATAGGGCGAAGGGATGGCCGCGCGCACCTGGGCCAGTATCGGGCGAATAAAATTGTTCGCAAGATCGAACAGCTGGTTGTCCAGCAGGGTGTCGCTGGAAAGCGCCAGTTGCATCACGGGCACGCTCGATGCGTTGTAACTCAAGACCAGCGGCGGTGTGATACCCGGCGGCAGGCGCTTCAGCACGGTCTGGGAAAGCGCAGTTACCTGACTCACCGCGGCATTGATGTTCACATCAGGCTGAAAGAAAATTTTTACGACAGCCATGCCCGGCAGCGACTGGGACTCGATGTGCTCTATATCGTTGACCGCCGTCGACAGCTGCCTCTCATAATAGGTGACGATGCGGTCGGACATGTCATCCGGCGGCAGACCGTTGTAGGCCCAGACCACGCTCACCACCGGCACCTTGATGTCCGGAAAGATGTCCGTGCGCATGTTCACATAAACCAGCGGGCCGAGAATCAGAATCAGCAGCGCCAGCACTATGAAAGTGTAGGGGCGGTTTAACGCGATCCGGACTATCCATAACATGTAAGGCTACTCCAGTCTATGAGCCGAGACTCCTCCCGGATTGTCGTCTTCCGGGAGGCGGCGTTCATGCTACCAGCTTTTTCTTCCGCTGAGCAATCACGTTGAAATAAGATTTATTGCGGCAGTATCAGGCTGGCCGAAAGTCCCCCTCCGGCGCGTTCATCCAGATGAAACTGCCCGCCGTGCAACCTGGCGGCGCGCTCCACGATGGACAGCCCCAGCCCCGAGCCGGTTGCATCGCTGCGCGCGGCTTCAAGCCGGATAAACGGTCTTTTGACGGCCTCGCGCTGGTTTTCTGCGATACCCGGCCCGCGGTCCATGACCGTCAGCGCAACGCTGTCGCCTCGTTTTTCAAGCTGCACGGTGACTTCACCTCCGCCGTATTTGATGGCGTTATCCAGCAAGTTGGCAAGCGCGCGTTTAAGCAGCAAAGGTCTGACAGCGATTGCCGGCAAGGGCTGCAATTCAAGGCTGATCGAGCCGGCTGCCCGGGCAAAACGCAGCGCCACCTCCCTGACCAGCGCCTCTGCATCCGTGCGTACGGCAGCTTCGTTTTCATCGAGGCGCGCATAATCGAGAAACTGCCGGATCACCGCGTCCATCTGCTCCACGTCCGCAGTCAATCCGCAGCGCAACGACTCATCCGTACTCAACTCGGCGGCTAACCTCACGCGTGCCAGCGGTGTGCGCAAATCGTGCGAAATGCCCGCCAGAACCTGTGCGCGTTCGCGTTCATTGCTTGCCAGATCGGCAGACATCTGATTGAAAGCGGCGGACAGCTCAACCACCTCCTGTACTCCCTGCTCCGGCAGCAACTCGGGGGTCTCGCCCATCCCGACCTGCCGGGCCGCCAGCACCAGGCGCCTTAACGGACGCACTACCTGGCGAGCGATGAAGTAGGCGCCCAGCAAAGCCAGCAGCAACACGATGCCGCCCCATACCAGCAACACCTGCGAAACCGGGTGTTCGATGCGCTCGCGCGGCAAAGCCACCCAGAACTCTTCATCGCCGATAAAAAAACTCACCCACAGGGCTTCCACGCCGTTACGCTGCGAGGCAAAGCGGGTGTTATCGCCCAGACTTTGGCGTATTTTTTCCACCATGCTGCGCAATTCAGGCTGCTGATCGGGCAAGGGTTCCAGCACATCGCCAACTTCTGCGATATGCACGCGCAAGCCTTCTGAATCGGCCAGTTCGGCAAGCAGTCCACCGCGCCACTCAGGGGCGGCCGACATAATAGCGGCCCGGGTGAGATTCACCACAGACACCACCAGTTGCGCGAGCTGTTGGCTGCGCGGTTCCTGTTCCGCATACCGAACGATGGCAAACGATGCCGCCAATGATGCCACGATTAATACCACGATCAGCAAAAAGGTGCGTGCCGGCAGTGTGTCAGGGAACAGTTTCATCCGGATTTTTCGGACTCAGGGCTTGGTTCCGTCCGGCACAAACACATAACCGTGCCCCCATACCGTCTGTATGAAACGCGGATGTGCAGGGTCAGGCTCGATCAGCTTGCGCAGACGCGAGATTTGCACATCGATCGAACGATCAAACGGATCATGACCTCGCCCGCGCGCCAGTTCCATCAGCTTGTCGCGCGACAACGGATGGCGCGGATGTGTGACCAGGATTTTTAGCAGCGCAAACTCGCCCGTGGTCAGGGAAATCACCCCTCCTTTCCTGCTCAGTGCACGCGTCGCCAGATTCAACTCGCATTCGCCGAAACCGACCGTCTTCTCCTCGCCTTCGGGTGAACCTATCGGCAGCGCCCCCTTGCGCCGCAGCACGGCATGAATGCGTGCGACCAGCTCTCGCGGATTGAACGGTTTGGGCAGATAGTCATCCGCGCCCATTTCCAGCCCGATGATACGGTCTATCTCATCGCCCTTGGCCGTCAGCAGTATCACCGGCACGTTCTCGCCCGCCGCACGCAGGCGCCGCAGTATCGCCAGACCGTTTTCATTGGGCAGCATCAAATCCAGTATCAGCAGAGAATAGCGATTGCGCTGCAATGCCTTGTCCAGCGCAGCACCGTCGCCTACGGCCTTGACGCTGAAACCCTGTTCGGCCAGGTAGCGCAGCAGCAATTCCCGCAGCCGCGCATCGTCGTCAACAATCAGGATGTGTTGTGTAATGGTCATGATCACATGATACAGACAGAGCACGAAAGGCGGCAATTGAAACAAATTGTTACAAAGTCGCATCCGGCGAAAACACTTCGCTTACAATTAAAACATAATATCTACCCGGCGCCTCGTACCTCGAAGCGCATCAGATTCGATCAATCACCCGGACGTGACTCATGAATAGCATTATCAAAACGATGATCGAACTCATTCCACCAGGCAAGCTAACAACGCTTGCCAACTGGCAGGTTGTGATCGCTGCCGGCATCATCGCCTCGTTCAGCCTGAATACAATGTCCGCCGAGATCGTCGGCTCACCCGCAACCGGAATTCAGGAACGCATGGCGCGCATGAAGTCCATGACCCCGGAGCAGCGTGCGGAACGCCGCAAAAAAATGCGCGAACATTGGCAAAACATGTCGCCCGGCGAGCGGGCCGACATCCGCGCGAAGATGCAGGAGCACTGGAAAAACCTGCCTCCCGAAGAACGCGCCGCGCGCCGCCAGGAAATGCGCGAACGATTCAAAAAAATGTCACCGGAGGAACGAAATCAATTCAAACAGGACATGCGGGGCAACCCCGCCATGCCAACCGAGCAGCCTGCCGGAATCCCGTGATCCGCCCACCCCGGCAGGATCGACTACTTCTGGTCAGTTTCGACCTGCTTAACTTCATCCCGCCACTTCTCGTAACATTCCAGCCCGCAAAAATAAGCAAAATAATCAACCGCTTCAGATATTTTTGCCGCTGATTTCGGCACTTCCTTGCAGCAAATATCGCATGCAACCATTTCCACTTCAGGCAATTGCTTGTCCATCATCGTCTCCTCATTGATTCCGCGATGAAATATCATAGCCTTTCCGGACGATGACTGCTTCGTAAAAATAAAGTCTTGAACATGGGTAACGGAAAATCAATCGGTTACGTGCAGTGATTTTCGGGGCGCGCTTTAAATTCTTGAACAATGTCCGCCACCCGGAACATTCTGGCACGCCTGAACAGTCTTGAACAGCGTGCCTCAATCGTCGTAACAACCCTGTTATTACACTTCCCGCCAACAGCCGTTCGTCAGTCTCCGGTTCCGGGACATTGCGAACACTCGTGAAGGTCTGCTTTCCGGCTACTAATCCACGGTGTCGGAGTTTTGCATTTTGCTTTCGAGAAACCACCACCCTTGGCAAACGGTAGATTTCTGCTCTAACCCAACGGGCATTGCAGTTGCAGCCACCCCTGATGATGAAAGACACTTCGGGTTGGAAGTTGGCACAATCCAGCATGCCATGTTGCCATTCTGAATGCACTCCAGAGGACACTCAAAACCGGCTAGAATTTGCTTATTTTATACGAGGATGCAGGTCGGCACGGCGCTTCATATAATAAACAAAGAAGCTTTCGTTCAACCGTTTCAGGCGCGACCTTTCCTCGAATACCATGCGACAAATACCCTTCCGCTCACGCAACCCCAGGCTCACGACCAGTCGATATGCCGAGCTTCCGTCATTGACCGGGAAATTATCCAGTACAGGAATGCCGGCCACTTTTTCATTTGCACACCAGGCGGGGAACCATGTTGCGTCGAGATCCTCCAGATCGGCCTGGCAACGGCTCCAGTCGCGCGCCAGCTCTGTATCGCGCATTTCATCGACAAAGCCGTCAAGCTCCTGCGGCGACAACCAGGCAAATCGTAACGCGGCGCTTCTGGCATATCCCGTTTCGCCACAACCTGCATATCCCAATCCCAGCCAACGTTGTGCTGCTGCGCGCATATCCGCGCCGGGTATTTTTTGGGCAGTCCTCACGACGTCATGAAACTGATGCGCACGCAAATAAAGTTCGGCGGCGAAACAATTACGCTGCTTTGGATCAATGCCGGCCTTCTCGGACAACTTTGCCAAAACACCCCAGCATTTGCGAATCAGCGTATCACCGGCCGATCCCATTACAGTCGCTGCCGGAATAATCTGCTCCCGGATCAATCGCTCTTCTTCGACGATGGTTGCCGCGATATCTGAGCACGCCGATCTATTGGGGCTACCGATCCAATAGTCGATAAAGTCGCACAACACCTGAAACTTGTGCAACCCGTCATGGTTCGGGTCGGCTGTCATCAGGTCGCGCAAAGCCTGCTGCGAAGCGGTCCGATCGAGGGCAGCCAATGCAGCAATCAAATCGTTTGCTCGCTGAATCGGCTCTGAGTCGTCGAAAATATCAAGTTGCTGCATAGCTTGCAAAGCTGTCCGTTTCAGTTAATGGAAATCAGGGCAGCCTGATTTGAAAATCGTTCGCCATGGCAATGGGAGTAGCATGATTTTTTCACGTATCATTTCAACAGTGCACTATCTGCAACATGGCGATCAAGGGCTCAATCTGCCAGCAAACGGACAATCAACCATGCCGCAAACACAGTAACCAGTGACGATATCAGTAGAACTGCCCAGAACCCGTAATTATTATCCTTAAATGGCAAACCTCCGACATTCATGCCAAACATTGCTGCCATGATAGTGATAGGCAATGCCATTACTGTCACCGAAGTCAATATGAAAAGAATCCGGTTGGTGCGTTCTCCGACTCGCGCTGCGATTTCATCCTCTAACAACTTGATACGTTCCTGAAGACCGGCCATGTCTCTCAAAACGACAGAAAAGTTTTCTGTTGCCAAATGCAAATGGTCCGCGTCCTCTTCTTTCACCCATATGGGGGGGCGGTTAACCAGCCTGAATAGAGCAGCTGGTTCGGGTACCAGTAGCCGCTGCAAGCGAACCAGGTCGCGACGTATCCCTCCCAAATCGGCACGCTTTGGAAGATGGTTATCCAACAGCATGTTTTCTATGCTGTTTGCCTTACCTGCGGCATTTCGCAAAATATCGAATAACACATCTGCCTGGATGGTCAAGAGTTGTATAACCAGGGCTAATGGATTGTGGAAGGGTTGCTTGGCGGAAATCAATGACAGAAGATGCTCAACCGATCGCAGTGGATTGGTCCATGCGCTTAACAGCCAGCGTTGTCTAATACTCAACCATAAAGTGGCGATCTGTGGCTGTGTCTTGCGTGTCAAATCATAGGTGACGTCGTTAATAACAGCAAATAGCCCTTGATGGGAATGGGCCAATCGTGACGAGCGCCTCTCATCATGCAAAACCTCCTTGAATATCATTGGTAATTCAATATACTGAAGCCAGTCTTTGCTGATATTGTGGGGATTACTGAAATGCAGCCAAATAAATTCTGACGGGGTGGCATTGCTATTTTTCAACCATTTGAGTGCGGATTCAGCATCAATCTTTTGACCAATGCCATCATTTTTAAATAAATAGGCATGAATAAGTTCCGATTGCGCATCCGATTTAACTAGCTGATTCATATTTGAAAAATAGCCGATTTTTGCATTCTAAATATGTAAAGCTCCCTCGAATTTCGTCTTCCAAGGAAGAAAGCAACCATGCTATCAGTTTTTACCTTGCTGAGCGACAAGTCGATCAATCAGAAGGCGCTGCTGAATGACTCCTTCGAGACTATGCGGCCATTCACCGAACGCTTCGTGACCGTCTGGTCTTCGGCTGGACGCTGGCGATTTTATGGAAAGGAGGTCGCTTCAGCTTGCAGGAACGCCCGCTTCTGGAAATTTCGAATGTGTACTGACGAGACATAAGAGACAGTCTTTATCCCCAGAAACAGAAGATATCTCAGTTCTTACCCCGCACGTACGCCTCGAATTGCTCAGCAGGTAACGGCTTGCTGAAGTAATAACCCTGCACTTCGTTGCAACCCTGATTGCGCAGAAATGCCAACTGTCCTGCGGTCTCCACACCTTCTGCTATGGTTTGCATACTCAGGCTGCTCGCCATGCTGATGATCGCAGCAACGATGGCCTTGTCTTCCGGGTCGTCAGAAATGTCGCGTACGAAGGATTGATCGATCTTGAGCTTGTACACCTTGAATTTTTTCAGGTAGCTTAGTGAAGAATAACCTGTGCCAAAATCATCAATCGACATGCGGATGCCGCGTTGGTGCAGAACGTCCATCACCGCTATGGCGCCAAGCGGATCATCCATGGCGACACCCTCGGTCAGTTCCAGCTCCAGATACTGAGGCGGCAGCATCGCCTCTTCGAGAATCTGTGTAACCAATTCAGGCAGGCGAGGATGATGGAACTGCACAGCGGAGAGGTTAACTGCAATGATCATCGGCTCCAATCCGCTGTCAATCCAGAGCTTCATCTGCTGAACCGCACTGCGCAGCACCCATTCCCCGATTTGTAAAATCTGGCCACAGGCCTCAGCGATCGGGATGAATTCAACAGGGGATACCGCACCTAACTCGGGATGCTGCCAGCGCAGCAACGCTTCGGCACCGATCACGCGTCCATCCTGCAACGAGGTTTGCGGCTGATAGTGCAGCCGTAATTGGTCGCGTTCCAGCGCATGGCGCAGCGCGTTTTCCAGTTGCAAAGTGCGCGCTGAATGAGCCTGCATTTCCTGCGTGAAAAACCGGTAATTGTTGCGCCCATCGTGCTTGGCGCGGTACATCGCAATATCGGCACACCGGTAGAGCAACTCGAAATTTTCGCCGTCGTCGGGATACATGGCGATACCAATCGAGGGCGTAATGTTCAGTTCATACTGTTCAACCTGATAGGAATGAGCGACAACATCCCGCAATTTCTCAGCCACATGCGCCGCTCCGTCGGCGTCGATGTCCGGCAATACCAGGACAAATTCATCCCCGCCCTGACGTGACACTGTATCTTCCTCACGGACTGCCGATTTCAGGCGCAGTGCCACCTCGACCAGCAACACATCGCCGATGCGGTGACCGAGCGTATCATTGACATTCTTGAAGTGATCGAGATCAAGGAACAGCACGGCCAACTGCTGGTTGCTGCGCTGAGCCTTACTGAGGGCGCGGTTGATCCGGTCGGTGAATAATGCCTGGTTCGGCAGACCGGTGAGCTGATCGAAATGCGCAAGGTGTTGAATGCGTTCCTCGGCCATCTTGCGTTCGCTAATGTCCTCAATCAGCGCGATCATGTAATCTAGGTTACCGTCCGCACTCCGAACGGCTCGCGCGGCGAGGTGGACGTAAACGAAGCTACCATCCTTGCGAATGAAGCGCTTGTCCATCGTATATTCGTTAATTTCGCCGGTCAGTACCCGGCTGAACAGAATTTCGTTATCGGCGATGTCGTCCGGATGAGTCAGTTCAGCCCAGGTCAGACGCATCAGCTCTTCGCGCGTATACCCCAGCATCGCGCACAAGGCTTCATTGACCTCTAGAAAGCCTTTTTCCGGACTGGACGCCGCCATGCCCACCATGGAACGCTCGAAATAGGCGCGGAAATGGGATTCGCTTCTGAGGAGTTGTTCCGAGTTCTCTCGCAACTCGACGGTGCGTTCATCTACCAGGTCCTCCAGGTGGTGGCGCAGACGATTCAGCTCCAGATGGGTGCGCACCCGGGCCATCAGCTCTTCACGCTGATAGGGCTTGGTGACGAAGTCGACAGCTCCGATCCCGAAACCTTGTACCTTCTCGTCCGTTTCCGACACGGCGCTGACAAAGATCACCGGCACATCGCGCGTGACAGACTGAGCCTTGAGACGCCGGCAAACTTCGTATCCGTCCATCGCCGGCATGCGAATATCCAGCAACACCAGATCAGGCGGGTTAGCTATAGCCGCGCGCAGCGCCAATTCTCCGTTGATTGCGGAGCGCACCTCGTAGCCCTCCGCCTTCAGGATATCCGTCAGCAGTTTCAGCGAGGCCGGCGTATCGTCGACGGCGAGTATTTTATCTGTCATGTCACAGTTACCGGCGGGTTCTCTAATGCCTTCAGGATAGCCGGGTAGTCGAAGTTTTCCGCAAGATGTAACAGCGTCTTATGCAGTTTTACATCAAAGGATGCCACTTGTTCAATGACAGCGCTGATGCGCTCGCTATCCAACGTTTCCACAGCGGCGTTCAGTTCGCGGCGCAATTCCTGCGGCAGTACCGTCAGCATATCCGCAGTCAATGCCACCTCGCTCACCTCTTCTGCCGCCTGCGCATCGGCATAAGTGTATTGCACACCCAATTGCTTAGTCAGACAATCATATATCTCGTTGAAACGATAGGGCTTGCGTATGAAGTCATCCATTCCCGCAACCAGCATTTCATCGCGTTGCTCCATAAAGGCCGAGGCTGTGACCGCAACGATCTTTACCTCCTTACCACCGGGCAGTTCACGGATACGCCGCGCAGCTTCGATACCATCCATCACCGGCATACGTCTGTCCATCCAGATTAAGTGCGGTTGCCAGCTTTGAAACATTTGCACGCCCTGCTTGCCATCTTCGGCCACTTTGACTTCGAAACCGATTCGCCGCATCAGTTTGGACAACAGCATTTGATTCTCTAGCTGATCTTCGACGATCAGGATGCGGTATAGCGTTTGTCCTGGCGCCAATCCCACAATCTCGCCTTTTTCCGTCCGCTGGGACGGGATGATGTCGGTATCCTGCACTTCACTCAAAGGTAGTTCAACCCGAAACAGCGAGCCTTTGCCGTGTGAGCTCTCTACACTGATGCGCCCCCCCATCAGTTGCACGAACTGCCGCGTGATAGATAACCCCAGCCCGGTACCTATATTGTCAATAGATCGATTGCCAAGTTGCACAAAGGGTTGGAACAGACGTTGCTGGTCTTCGGCAGAGATTCCCGGGCCGGAGTCTTCGACCTCGATGATCAGATGTGGCATGGCGTGCTGTTTTGTGCCAAGGCGCAGGGTGACACCTCCTTGCTGGGTGAACTTGACGGCATTGCCGATCAGGTTGATGAGTATCTGGCGCAGGCGCGCCCCGTCGCCATTGATGTGGCGCGGGAAGTCGGAGGATTGATCAAGCAGCAGAGACAACCCCTTCCCTCGTGCGCGCAGCTCCATCATGTCGACGACCTCACGCACCATGAGGCCGAGATCGAACGGTGCGTTGTTCAGTTGCGTACGTCCCGCCTCAATCTTGGCCATTTCCAGGACATCATTGATAAGGGTCAACAGATGTGCGCCGCTGCGCTTGATAATATCAAGGTTGTCGCGTTGTTCGGGGCGCAATTGTTCATCATTGCGCATCAGCTCGGAGAAGCCAAGAATAGCGTTCAGCGGTGTGCGCAACTCGTGGCTCATGTTAGCAAGGAAGATGCTTTTTGCGCGGTTGGCAGCTTCGGCTGCATTACGGGCCAGCACCAGGTCGCCTGTTCGTTGTTCTATCACTTCTTCCAGATGATCCTTATATTTCCTGAGCTCTTCCTCCGAATGTTTGCTATCGGTGATATCCTCGGAAATACCCAGCAGATATCGCGGCTGCCCCTGTGCATCATTGAGAGTCAGCTTCTTGGTGTGAAGAAAACGCACGCCATGTGCAGTAGTAATGGGTTCCTCTGGGATATCTATTACTCTCTGCTGCGCAAGAACGGCACGATCCTTGGCGACAAAGTCATCGGCCTGTTCACGAGGAAAGAAGTCGTAGTCGTTTTTACCGAGCAGTGTTGAGCGATCATAGCCTAGCAGCGCCTCTCCTGCCCGGTTGAACAACTCGAAACGAAGGTCAGAGGCGCGCTTGAGAAATATCATATTGGGGATGTTCTCGACAATGCTATTTAGCAACTGTTGGCTACCTCGAAGTTGCTCCTCGGTCTGCTTGAGCTGGAAATAGGGCTCTTCAATTACTTCGACAACTATTGCACGGTATATCAGCAAGTAGGCAATTACCTTGTAGATATGCCCCAGTACGTTATAGCTGCCGGTCATGGTAGTGTAGAGTGTGAAGAAGAACTCGCTCATCGCCAGGGTGCACACTGCGCCGAACAGCAGCACGACGTTGAATGTTTGTCGTTCGCGCATCAAGGACAAGAATATCGCTGCCGTGACCACGTCGATCGCGATGATTATGTATTCAACACTTTTCTTGAATGGCGTCAGCCCCTGTCCTGGAATAAATGCATCCGGGAACCAATTTTGGTGATATACCACTGCCCAATTGATAATCAGTGTTATTGACAACAATGAACCAAATATCAGATAACGCGTTACCTTGGATCTGAGCGGTTTCCATGGTCTGATGGCCACGGCCAGCATAACGAGAGAGGCGAGCAAGCGCGCCGACAGCCAGAAGTTGAGATGTTTCTGCGAATCATTCGGAGAGATGAAATCCGGCATGCCGACATAGGATACGGTATGTGAAAAATCAAGCAAGCCTACTGAGAAGAATACACTGGCAAGCAGCATTATGTTCCCGTTCATGCTCCGGCTATGTGAGTTCCAGCCAACTGCAAATACCATCATGGAAACGACGATTGATGCTGTTTCCAGGAAGACATGCAGTGGGAGGTAGTATGGGATGCCTTTGAAATCAGACCATGTCGGCAACAGCCAGGACAACAGTTGAATGCTTACAAGTAGCAGCAGAAATGCTTCCATACGTTGCATTAAGGTGCGGTAGGATGGGTGCAACTGAAACAAACCGCGCAACTCTACTTTGAGCATAGAACGCTAACCCTTAAAAAATGTGTCGCTATTTTATAATGTTGCTTTTCGCTGAAGCATATTACTCCTGCATTCTCTCTTTCAATATTAGGGAGCCGCTGATTTAATCCGTTCGTGGTGAGCCCGTCGAACCATGACCAGATTAAATCATTAATAATCATATTATTACATCAACCCTTCGACAAGCTCAGGGAGAACGGATGATTTGTTCAGCGTTTCCCTAGTTTGCCGTTTGCTTTATGCTAATGCCCGAATTATGGCCCACAGTAGACTGACTTTCCAGTGTATTTATCCCTTAAACTGCTGTGCCCGAGCAAAATCTGGACTGCACGCAGGTTCTTGATTAGCTTGAAGCTTGGTTAACTCAGGGTTGAACGGCGGCTTTCGGCGGGTGGTTTAGCAAAATGAGGTTTGGGTTCTGGCGCTATGAGTCACTCCGTCAAGTCTTTTTCAAGGTTTCTAACCGGACATCACTGATGGAGGGTAAACTTATTGCCGATTGGATATTTAAAAGGGATATCAGTGTCGGAATTCAATATCAATATACACGAGGCAATCTACTCCTTGTCTGATGCGCTTGATTTGGTTGGTATTACACATATTCGTCACGGTAAACGCGTTGCTTTTATAGCCGCCGAGTGCGGTAAATATCTGGGATGGAAAGGACAACGGCTGGATGAATTGTTCGAGGCTGCCATCTTGCACGATATCGGAATAGCAAAAACAGTTGTTCACTCCAGACTTGCCCAGTTCGAATGGGAAAAGGATACCGAACACTGCAAGATTGGCGCCATCTTGTTGCAGTCCTGTCCTATTCTGGAGAATCTTTCTCCGATTGTTCGCCATCATCATACACATTGGTCTGCTCTCAAGGACATGGAGTTGCCAATGGAAACAAAATTAACTGCTAACTGCATTTTTTTGGCGGACAGAGTTGACGTGTTATCTTTGTCGTTCCAAATCGACAATTCCAATCTATTGCTTTACAAGCATGAAATTATTGAAAAAATTCTTGAGAAGCGCGGCGACTGGTTTTGTAATGAATTGGTAGATGCTTTTATTTCCATAGCTAAAGCCGAAGCTTTCTGGCTTTCTCTTGAGGGTGAGCAAGTAGAAGGTTATGCAAAAACATGGATATCCGAAACACCAACTCAGAAAATGGATTTCCGAGATCTTCGAGACATCATGCATATTTTTTCTTATGTCGTCGATGCCAAGAGTCCATTCACAAAGGCGCATTCTGATGGAGTGGCAAGGTTAGCAAGATTCATCGGCACCTTATTTGAACTGCCACAGGATACCTGCGAGATGCTGGAGTTGGCCGGATTGCTGCATGACATCGGCAAACTCAGGTTGCCTGATGCGATATTGGATAAGGCGGAAAGGCTAACCGAAGAAGAGCGCGCTCAAATACTGAGGCATAGCTTCGATACCTACAATATCCTCAAGAATATAAAGGGACTGGAGATGATCGCTGCGTGGGCTGCGCAACACCATGAACGCATGGATGGATCGGGTTATCCTTATCGCTTGAATCAGAACACGATTTCCCTGGAAGCGCGGATAGTGGCGGTTGCCGATGTATTTCAGGCTTTGGCGCAGAAACGACCATATCGCGGCCCGCTTAGCCCGGACAGGATCATGGAAATATTGAATGAGCAGGTTGAAGACGGGAAATTGGATAGAGAGGTGGTAAAGTGCGTTGATCGCCACTTGCAAGATTGTTGGAAGGTAGCCATTTCAGTTCAGAAACATTAAGTAGCTGTCCACCATCAACCTGAACAGCCCATAAGAAGATATTCAAAAACACATAATTCCTGCTCTGGCTACAATAACCGGATACGCCTGAAAGCGAATGGATTTCCCATGCAAGCAAAATTAAACAACAAATTTTTATCTCCTTTTACTGGGGCAATGATTTTTGCCCTCGTGGCTATTATCGGGTTCGCCTATGTCAAATGGTTTCCCTATTATGCCAAGGCATTTCTCGCTCAGAGTCATCACGCCATAGGTGATTCGATTCTTTCGGGGAAATCCACCTCTGCGCCGCCTGCATCATGGAGCGCGGCAGTAAACTACGCCAGGGCCTATGGCAAGGCAATCTGGCAAGCGCTTGTTCTGGGGCTTGTTTTGGGTTCTGGCATCAAGGTGTTGCTGCCGAATCAATGGGTGAGCACAATGCTTGGTCGCCTGGGCTTCAAAAGCATCGCCCTGGGCAGTATTTTTGCTATTCCCTGCATGATGTGTACCTGTTGCGCTGCACCCGTTGCCGTTGGCATGCGTCAAAGCCGTGCATCAGTCGGCAGCGTGGTGTCATGGTGGATGTCGAACCCTATACTGAATCCGGCGACCCTGGTGTTTATGGGCTTCGTGTTGGGATGGGGTTGGACCCTCTTCAGGATAGTGTTTGGTATCGCGATGGTGCTTGGGGTTGCTTATTTGGCAGAGCGTTATGCAGGACCACAAGAAGCGGTGACACTCGATCAAGGTTTAACCCCTGGTGTTGAATCTGTAAAAGGCGGTTTTCTGGCTCGTTGGATGCAAGAGTTCATGACACTGACGATCAGGCTCGTACCCGAGTATCTTGTTCTCGTTTTTGTGCTTGGTGCTGCCAGGGTATGGCTTTTCCCTGCGCTTGATGTGCATAGTGGCATCGGCTGGATCGTTGCGATGGCACTCGCTGGTACGCTGTTTGTTATCCCTACTGCGGGAGAAGTGCCCATTGTGCAGGCGATGTTTGCATTGGGCATGGGCGCAGGCCCTGCGGGAGCGCTCATCATGACGCTGCCTGCGGTCAGCCTGCCTTCGCTGGCTATGCTTGGCCGTGTCCTCAGTCTGCGAACCCGTCTTGTGATTGCCACCAGTGTAGTGCTTTCAGGTATTGTTGCCGGATTGATCGCGATGATTGTTTTTTGACCTGAAAAGACTCAGACATAACAGCGTTCGTTATCCGGGATTTCGGATGACTGAGCGGGTTGCTATCAAGAAGAGTTGAAATTTCAACGACCGCTTTGTTGCATCGTCATGGGCGACAACCGCCATGAGAAGTCTCTGGCCGCAAAAAAATTGCTGCTGGAGAAGTCTGGACCACCGCCGACAGCCGGCAAGAGAATGTGCTGGAATGGTTGTTCGGCCATAACGGTCTTACACAGAATTTCGGATACCCTCATTCCTAAGGACCTCGTATGTTCCAATTTTTCATTAACGCGATCGGCACAGTCCGGTGGCTTAACTTGTTTGCGCTGTTGATTCTGTTGTTTATCTGGCTACCGTGCAAAGCTCAGCCATTGAAACTGGACGGAGAATGGTATGAAGTGCCGTCATACTCGTATTGTGCTGGATCGGCGATACTGCAATGCGCCGGAGTGGTGCAAGTCGATCAGTTAAATAAAACCGGTGGCCGCTTTTTCTGGCAAGGTAATTTCGAGATTGGGCAGACAACGCGACTGGTAGTGGATTTCAAAAATTCCAGCGTGATAGGCCGGTTCCATCACAGAGTTTTCGATGACCATGGCCGTCTGGTTGCAGAAGCGGGAGGGGGCATTCAAAGTGTGCTACCCAATCCTTTTTTTCTGCGGCATGGCCGCGAGTTCACACTGCTACCGGGCCATTACCGGCTGATAACGGAGATTTCTTCTCCGTTTTTTCTGGCGCAACCGATACCTTATCTGGATACGCTAGTACATTATCAGCAGGCGATCAAGCCGGGTGATGCACTGACGCTACTATGCATGGGTGCTTTGCTCGGACTGATGTTTTATTATGCCGTGCTAGCCGGCATCCGGCGCAACGCGACGGATGGGTTCTATGCTCTGTTTATTCTTGGAAATCTTCTTTACAACGGTACGGCGCTGCTGGTGTACACGGATTTGTTCGGATTACACTGGTTCTATCTGATCAGTTTTCCCATTTTATTTTCCAATGGCATTTATGTTCTGTTTGTATTGCGGTTGCTGGATATCACGAGTGTAGCCAATCCTCGGCTATACCAGTTAGGCATGGCGCTGCTCGGCCTGTTTGCAGCTTTTGCTCTGTTGGCGCTGTTCAAACCTAACTGGTCTCTGGAGCTTGATCGTACCGGGGTTGCGTTGTTTCTGGGTTATGGCGTGCTGACCGGCATCGTGCGCAATCGTCAGGGGCATTTTTCGGCGTCGATGTATCTGGCTGCTGTGCTCGTGTTCTTTGTATTGGGCATACTGGCCATTTCCCTTGGCAGGCTGGCGGGGCTGCATACGATTTACGTCGAACATCTTGGCCTGTTGGCGGTCACGGTGGAGGCGTTGCTGCTGGCGCTGGTGCTGGCGCGCCAGTTTTCACAATTGCGCATGCAATTTGAACGTGCATATGTGCACGCCACGCAAGATGCGCTAACCAGTCTGCAAAACCGACGAGGTTTCGTTGAAGCAGGCAATTCCGAAGTCGAGCGTTCGAAGCGTTACGGCCATCCTTTGTCGGTGATCTACCTTGACCTGGATAACTTCAAGCAACTGAATGACACACGAGGCCATGATATCGGTGACGCGGCACTGAGTGCGATAGCCCACGCCTTGCGTTCCGTCCTGCGCTCAAATGACCTGCTTGCTCGGTTGGGCGGGGATGAATTCGCTATGATGTTGCCGGAAATCGGCCCCGAGGCTGTGACAGAAGTCGGGAGGAAAGTCTTCATTGCGGTAAACAACGCGCTGCAGGATTTTCCACCCGTGACCGCAAGCATAGGCGTTATAGGCTTTGCCAAAGTTACCTGGACATTCTCTGACATCATGAAAGTGGCGGACGAGTTGATGTATGAAGTCAAGAAAACAGGCAAGAACAACGTGAGCTTCCGGCATTACGACTGAAAATGACTTCTTTACCTCATTGCACCCAGGCAAACAACAGGTTCGGAAAGAAATTTTGAACTTCTGCATCGTCTCTGCAGTACACATTCGAGATTTTCCTAAGCGGACATTCCCGGGGGCTGTACTGATGTCCTTTTCATACAACTGCCAGCGTCCGCATTGGCCGAAAATTGATCATAACGGCTAACTGCGATTGAAGGAATTTTCTTTGAACTAGCCTGACCGTCCAGTGTTCGGCCATTGCGGACGGTGGAAATTTGCTGAGAAGGCTGTAGGCTTAGCCTGGAGTAATGGCTGCTTACAGATAGGCAGCTGACATTTACCCAGTTGAAGCATGAAGTTCCGTTCCCGACCCTTTGCGACATTCAGGATTACTGGAAGCGGTCAGTCATTCAATGCGAAACATCAATTGAGTTCTCAATAGTTGATGGCGTGGTCACTTGATAATAAGCAGATATTTGTTGCTTGGCTTCTTCCCAAGCGTTATCCCATTGGTCTTTAGGCAAGGCAGGTATTTCTTTGCAAGAACCATTTAATGCAGAAATTATCACCTCTAGTCCGTAAGCTGAAGGCCAATGACGATCATAATCAGATGTTTCCCTAAATTTTTCTGCAAACAAAAAACCTTGCACCAACGATTCTGCGATTTTATCTGGGTTGTTTCGTAGGAAATTGACTGCTTCCGAGTCCGTACCCCCAAGAGTAAAGGCCATCTTAAAAAAACGTTCATTGTGAACAATTTCTGCACGACCGGATGCCGACGCAAAGCGAAGTGCATCATACCAGCCCAAAACAGCATTCATGATTACAGCCGACATACATTTGTCGAATCCATCTCTTGGTACATAGAATGCACTAAGGATTTCCATATTTTCTAATGGCGTCCGACTAAAAGGGCGAGTTTCAAACTCAGTTAGTAGCGCGTCGAAGCCTTTCCCTGCGCTCTGATCGCCGTCGATGAAACCTTGAACCGTTTTCATAGTTTCCAAGCGACGTTGTTGCCATGGTTGCAAATCGACTTGAAGTTTTTCTTTCGTAATAATTGTAACTTCCGTGCCGTTAAGCTTGCTGCGTATGGTTGCTTCTTCGTCGCTACTAAGGTTTTTACCGTCGACCATTGCCTGCATTCGCCGAACATAAGGAGTCCAAACGACCAATTCGAGGATCGATTTTTCATAGCTGCTAACGCGATGGTCATCTATCCCCTTCATGCGCCTAACAAAAACAAAGTGTAATAGCCATATGAACATAGCGATGAAGCTATAAACATTAACGGAAAAATCATGCATAGACTGCCAAAATTTTTGAAATGATGTTTTTGAAGGCTTTTCCGTAGAGGTCTCACCGTTCATAGAGGCGGCAAATTCGCCATCGCAAATTCTAGGAGACCCGAACATGTGCACAACAGCAGGGTAATCGCCAAGCTTGTTACAAGACACATGTCGATTGAATATGAATAGAAAAAATGCAGCCAACGCCCCGCCTCGACTATGGCCCGTAATAACGAGCTTTGTCCCGGGGCGAAGGTGTGGCAAAATTATCTCAAAAATGGATGGGCTAATGCGCTCAACTGTAGTCCAAAAACCAGAATGTACACGACCATCCTCCGTGCGCCGTAACCACATATTGCAGTTATTTAGCCACTCTCTCCACGTCGATGACCCCCTAAATGAAACTGCGATAACATCATCCATCTCGACAATAAAACCTGCTGTCAAACTACTCTTAAAGAACACCGCTTTTGTGTCGTCATAGCCAATTTTGCGAAGTTCCTCCTTAACCTCGGGCTGAGATTTGTACGCCATACTCGCGAACGTAAAGCAAAATAGGGCGTTCTTCGGGTCTGAAGGGTTGGTAAAATCGAATTTTATTTGATTTTCTTTTGTCATGTTTCTAACCAGCTATTCGAAAAACATTCAAATGTGCCTTCTTGGCCGGGCATTGTGCCGAAATTATGATCCGTTGAATATAACGCAGATCTAGAGGACGTTATGCATTGTGGAAAGTCCGCGTCGTTTGCGCCGCTCGGAATTCTTTAAAGCGGACGTTCCCACAAGCTGATCTGAGCATTTTTTAAGCGAACCGTCACGGTCCGCATTGGCCGAAAACCATACTACAACAAAACATTCGGCGAAACAAAAACGGCGACCAAGCTTTCAAGCCCTGGTCGCCGCTATAAATTAAAACTCCATCAAAAACCAACCACGTTCAAGACTTTATTGTTTTGACTATTCCCGATATTCAAGACTTTATTGTCACGAAACAACGACCTGTGTTACCAGCCCGATTCGCGTTCCGCCGTCGCGCTGATCTTGTGGATGCTCAGATCGGCGCCGTTGAATTCTTCTTCAGCATCAAGGCGGATACCCACCGTTTTCTTGATTACCCCGTACACCAGATAGCCCCCGACAAAAGCGATCGTAATACCCAGCAAGGTACCGATGAGCTGCGAGACGAGACTCACGCCGCCGATGCCGCCGAACGCCTTGAGACCGAAAATGCCCGCAGCGATTCCGCCCCATGCGCCGCACAGGCCGTGCAGCGGCCACACACCGAGCACATCGTCGATTTTCCAGCGGTTTTGCGTCCAGGTAAACATCACCACAAACAACCCTCCCGCCACGCCACCCACTACCAGCGCGCCGACAGGATGCATCAGATCCGACCCTGCACAGACGGCCACCAGTCCTGCCAGCGGGCCGTTGTGCACGAAGCCGGGATCGTTCTTGCCGGCCCACAAGGCGACGAGCGTGCCGCCCACCATTGCCATCAGCGAATTCACCGCGACCAGGCCGCTGATGTTGCTGATCGTCTGCGCCGACATCACATTGAAGCCGAACCAGCCCACCGTGAGTATCCATGCCCCCAGCGCCAGAAACGGGATGCTGGAGGGCGGATGTGCTGCAATTTGTCCTTCCTTGTTGTAGCGCCCGCGCCGCGCACCGAGCAGGAGTACGGCAGCCAGGCCTATCCAGCCACCTACCGCATGCACCACCACGGAACCTGCAAAATCGTGAAATTCGGCACCGAAACTGCTATGCAGCCAGTCCTGAATGCCGAAACGGTGGTTCCAGGCGATGCCTTCGAAGAACGGATAAATGAAACCGACCAGCATGAAGGTCGCCGCCATCTGCGGATGAAACCTTGCGCGCTCCGCAATGCCGCCCGAGACGATGGCTGGAATCGCTGCCGCGAAGGTCAATAAAAAGAAGAATTTGACCAGCTCGTAACCGCTTTTTTGCGTCAGCGCTTCGGCGCCATTGAAAAAGTTCACGCCGTAGGCAATGACATAACCGATAAAAAAATAGGCCAGCGTGGAAACCGCGAAATCGGCCAGAATTTTGACCAGCGCGTTGACCTGGTTTTTCTTGCGCACCGTCCCCAGTTCGAGAAATGCAAATCCCGCATGCATGGCCAGCACCATGATGGCGCCCAACAAAATAAACAACACGTCATTGCTGGTCTTTAAATTTTCCATACTCGCTTTCCATCCTGCATATTTCCGCTGTTTCAGGGAAAACCTGCGCCTGCACGCCCTCTAATCAGACACAACGCGTCATATTGGTGCGCGTCAGCCAGCCAATCGCGGAAAATACACCAAAATGGTGCATAAAGTCAAACCTGCCAGTTTTTCAGATATTTTTCCAGCCAGAAGACGCCTATGATGGTTTTGCTTTCATTGATCCTGCCCTCGCGCACCCATTCAATCGCATCAGCCAGCGGCAGTTCAAACACTTCCAGAAATTCGCCATCATCCAGCTTGCGCTGCTGTTTAGTCAGTCCGCGCGCCAGGAAATACTCAATGTGTTCATCGCCATAGCCGATGCAGGGATAGGTTGTGGTGAGGTGTATCCATTCTTTCGCAACATAGCCGGTTTCTTCGAGCAGTTCGCGCTGCCCTGTCAGCAGCGGATCTTCCTGATGATCAATCTTGCCTGCGGGAATCTCAAAGAATTCGCGTCTCGGGCCATAGCGGTACTGACGCTCCATGATCAGCTTGCCATTGTCCAACATTGCCAGCACGGCAACCGCACCGGGATGGGTGATGTATTCGCGCACGCTGACGCCGCCGTCGGGCAGGCGCACGGTGTCCCGGCGCACATGCAACAGGCAACCGTCGTATACCGCGACAGATTCGATACAGGTTTCCTGCAAATCCACAACATCTCCCAAAATAAATACTCCCGCTGCGTGCGGGAGTCATTGTCGGTCTGATCAGGGGCTTAATGCAGCAGCAGTGATTGTTGCACCGAAACGGCGCAAATTGACATCAAGGTGCCAGGCATCAACCCGAGGATTAATACCCCCGCGCCGTTGAGCGTAATCAAAAGTCCGGTGTCGGACTCGACAACGATGGGCACATGGCTTTCCGGCGCATCAAAATACATCAGCTTGATGATGCGCAGATAATAGAACGCGCCGATCAGTGAGAACATCACGGCAACCACGGCCAACCAGGTGTGACCGGTTTGAACGATGGCATTGAGCACCGAGAACTTGGCGTAGAAACCCACTGTCGGCGGTATGCCCGCCATGGAGAGCATCAGCAACATCATCATGAAAGCGAGCCAAGGACTGCGCTGATTAAGCCCCTTGAAGTCATTCAGCGTATCGGCTTCAAAACCTGCGCGGGACAGCATCATGATCATGCCGAACGCACCTAACGACATGATCATATACACCACGGTATAGAACATCGCGGAACCGTAACCCTCGATTCCGCCGCTGATGAATCCCAGCAGCATGAAGCCCATGTGGGTGATCGTCGAATAGGCGAACATGCGCTTCAGGTTGGTTTGCGCAATGGCGGACAAATTACCCAGCGCCATGGACGCGATGGCGAGCACAATCAGCATTCCCGACCAGTCGGTGACCAGGCTCTGCAATCCTTCGACAAGGATGCGCGCCGTGAAGGCAAAGGCGGCAAGCTTGGGCACGGAACCGATCAGCATCGTCATGGCCGTTGGCGCACCGTGATAGACATCGGGCACCCACATGTGAAAGGGAACCACGCCCAGCTTGAATGCCAGACCGGAGAGAATAAATACCAGTCCAAACGCCAGCAAAGGTTTATTTTGCACCCCCTGCTGGAGGGCGTGCGAAATCACACCCAGTTCCAGAGAGCCGGTTGCGCCATACAGCATGGACATGCCATACAACAACAGGCCGGATGCCAGCGCACCCAGCACAAAGTATTTCATCGCGGCTTCAGTCGCAATCGCCGAATCGCGTTGCAGGGCAACCATGGCATACAGACTCAGGGACAGCAGTTCAAGTCCGAGATACAGAGTCAGAAAATGATTGGCAGAAATCATCACATTCATGCCGAGCAATGAAAACAACGCCAGCACCAGGAATTCGCCGGTAAACAAGCCGCGCAGCATCAGATACTGACGTGAATAAACCAGCATCATGGATATGCCCAGATAGCTCAGCATTTTCAGGACATCCGACATCAGGTCATCCACGTACATGCCGTGAAAAGCGTAGTACACGCCGTTTTCATGCGTGCCGACCGTGATCAGCGAACAGCCCAGCAGGGTAAGCTGAACCAGCAGATAGGTATATATTTTGCTGCTTTTCGCCAGCAATAGATCCACGATCAGGATGAAACACACCATCACCAGCAAGAAAATTTCCGCCGCGACGGGTATCAGATTGGCCATCAAATTCATATATACCTCAAAAAATCAGTCGTTAGTTACTAGTCGTTAGACTTTAGTTTTGACTCGCTAGACATCAGTGAAAGTGCGCAGTTGAATTAACTAGTGACTAGCGACTAACGTCTAACGTCTAACGACTGTATTTATCATAACGGCAACTTGGATTGCGCGACATGCACCAGCAAGTCATTCACTGACGTATGCAAAATTTCCGCAAACGGCAGCGGATATACGCCCATGCCCAGCACGAAGATGGCCAGAATCGACATGATCAATATTTCACGCGCATTGATGTCGGTCAATTCTGCAACATGGTGATTGGTCACCGCACCGAAAATGACACGCTTGTACATCCAGAGGGTGTAGGCCGCACCGAACACCAGGGTGCTGCCTGCCGCAAAGGCGTACCAGAAATTCACCTTGATCGCCCCCATCAGTACCATGAATTCACCGACGAAGGCGCTGGTTCCCGGCAGGCCGCTGTTGGCCATCGCAAACAGCATGAAGAACGCTGCAAACACCGGCATTTTGTTGGCGACACCGCCGTAATCGGCAATTTTCCTCGAATGCATGCGGTCATACAGCACGCCGATACACAGGAACAATGCGCCTGCCACAAAGCCGTGCGACAACATCTGCAACAGCGCACCTTCCAGGCCGTAGGCATTGAAAATGAACAAACCCAGGGTGACGAAACCCATATGCGAAATGGACGAGTAGGCGACCAGCTTTTTCATGTCCGACTGCATCAGCGCCACCAGACCGATATAGACGATCGCAATCAGCGACAGCGCAATCATGAAGCCTGCCATCTTGTGGCTCGCATCTGGAGTGATCGGCATGGAGAAGCGCAAAAACCCGTAGGCGCCCACCTTCAGCATGATCGCCGCCAGCACCACGGAACCGCCTGTCGGCGCTTCGACGTGCGCGTCAGGCAACCAGGTATGCACCGGAAACATCGGCACCTTGACCGCAAAGGCGAAGAAAAAAGCGATAAAAATCAAAATCTGTGCGGTCATCGGAATGGCTACCCGATGAAAATCCAGAATTGCGAAACTGCCGCCTGAGAGGTTGTACAGGTAAATCAGCGCAACCAGCATCAACAGCGAGCCCAGCAGGGTGTACAGGAAGAACTTCATGGTCGCGTAGATACGGTTAGGCCCGCCCCACACGCCGATGATGATGAACATCGGAATCAGCATCGCCTCCCAGAATACGTAGAACAGGATGGAATCCAGTGCCGCAAAAACGCCGTTCACGACTCCCGACATCACGAGGAAGGCCGCCATGTATTGCGCAACGCGCTTCTCGATAACTTTCCAGCCGGCGAGCACCACGATCACAGTAAAAAAACTGTTCAGCAGGATAAACAGCATGGAAATGCCATCGACGCCCAGATAGTAGTGAATATTGAAGCGGTTGATCCAGTCGTGCAGTTCGACGAACTGCATGTTGCTGGTTGTGGTATCAAAGCTGGTGTAAAGCGGCAGAGTAACCAGAAAACCCAGCACGCTGCCGACCAGCGCCAGCAGGCGAGCCAGCGGCGCATTTTTATCGTCGCCGGTTGCCAGAACCAGTATGCCGAACAGAATCGGCAACCAGATCGCGACGCTAATTACAGGTAATCCAAAAATCATACTGTATTTCCTTTAATCATGAAGCTGAAAGTTGAAAGCCGGCAGCAGTAAAGTGGAAAACCCGACTCCCAACTCACCACTCGCCACTCACTACGATTAAAACCAGTTTCGTATCGTCAACAAGATGAACACGCCCACTATCATGGTGAACGCGTAATGATAAATATAGCCCGACTGGAATCTGCGCACCACACCGGAAATTCTGCCCACCAGATTGGCCGAACCATTCACCATCAATCCGTCGATCAGGAACTTGTCGGCAAATTGACCCAGGAAACTGCTCAGACCCCGCGCGCCGCCTGCATAGAACCAGTCATTGAAACGGTCGAAGTAATACTTGTTGTCCAGCAGGGTATAGATCCACTGAAAACGCTTCTGTATCGCTGCTGGAATATCAGGGCGCTTGATGTAAAACCACCAGGCGCAGACCACACCGGCCAGCGCCAGCCAGAAAGGCAACTCCTGCATGTCGTGAAACACCATTGCGAACGGCCCCTGAAAGTCGTCATGCAACTCGCGCATCACGTCGTGGTTTTGGGCGATATAAATGGCATCCCTGAAATAGCCGCCAAACAGCATGGGTTCGATCGCAAAATAGCCGATCGCCACAGACGGGATCGCCAGCAATATCAGCGGCAGCGTCACGACCCATGATGACTCATGAGGCTTCTGGCCAGGGGCCAGACCGTGATGGTGGTCTGACGACACTTCTTCGTCGGCATGGTTGCCGTGGTGTTCATGATGATCGAGGCCGAAACGTTCCTTGCCGTGGAATACCAGAAAATACATGCGGAAGGAATAAAACGCCGTGACAAATACGCCGGCCGCCACCGAGAAATAGGCAAAACCTGAACCCGGCAGATGCGACAGTCCGACAGATTCGATAATGCTTTCCTTGGAGTAGAATCCTGAGAAAAACGGAGTTCCAATCAGCGCCAATGAACCGATCAGCGAGGTTATCCAGGTAATCGGCATATATTTTCTCAAGCCGCCCATATTGCGAATATCCTGATCGTGGTGCATGCCGATAATCACACTGCCGGCGCCGAGGAACAGCAGGGCCTTGAAAAAGGCATGTGTCATCAGGTGGAAGATGGCTACCGGGTAGGCCGATGCGCCCAGCGCTACCGTCATATAACCCAGTTGCGACAGGGTGGAGTAGGCAATCACGCGCTTGATGTCGTTCTGGATGATGCCTAAAAAACCCATGAACAGCGCGGTGATCGCGCCGATGATCATCACGAACGACAGCGCGGTATCCGACAATTCGAACATCGGCGACATGCGCGCCACCATGAAAATACCGGCCGTCACCATGGTTGCCGCATGGATCAGCGCTGAAATCGGCGTCGGACCTTCCATCGAATCCGGCAGCCAGACATGCAGCGGGAACTGTGCGGATTTGCCCATCGCGCCGATAAACAGCAGGATACAGATTGCGGTCAGCATGTTGACCGACATGCCGGCTATCGGCGCCATATCATTCGCATGGCCGGCCACATTGGCGAACACGGCGGCGTAATCCAGCGTGCCGAATACCATCAATATCAGCCCTATTCCCAACAGAAAACCGAAGTCCCCTACCCTGTTGACCAGGAAGGCTTTCAGGTTGGCATAGATGGCAGTCGGTCTGGTGTACCAGAAGCCGATCAGGAGATAGGAAACAAGGCCTACCGCCTCCCAGCCGAAGAACAGTTGCATGAAGTTGTTGGCCATCACCAGCATCAGCATGGAAAAAGTGAACAGCGAGATATAGCTGAAGAAACGCTGATAGCCTGCGTCTTCCGACATATAGCCGATGGTGTAGATATGCACCATCAACGAAACTGAGGTCACCACCAGCATCATGGTGACGGTCAGCCGGTCTATCAGAAATCCGATATGGAAACTGGTGTCCCCCGAAGTCAGCCAGGTATAGACAGGGCCATTGAACATGTGGCCTGCCATGACATCCTGAAATATCTTGACTGAGGCAAATAACGATACGCCGACCAGCGCGATGGTGACGCGATGGGTCATCTTGCGCCCGAGCAGACGGCCAAACAGGCCTGCCACAATCGCACCCAGCAGGGGCGCTAGCGGCACCAGCAGATAATAGCTTTGAATATCCATTACATCAGCCTTTCAAACTGCCAAGATCATCAACATTAATGGTGCGCAGATTGCGGAACAGCACCACCAGAATCGCAAGTCCGATGGCAGCTTCTGCCGCCGCAACCGTCAATATGAAGAAAACAAAAACCTGACCTGCGCTATCGTTCAGATAATGAGAAAACGCAATAAAGTTGGTGTTCACGGCCAGCAGCATCAGCTCGATGGACATCAGCAGGATGATGACATTTTTTCGATTCAGAAATATGCCGACCACGCTGATGGCGAACAGCACGGCGCTAAACACCAGATAATGTGAAAGGGTTATCATGTTCTCATTCGCTTCCTTGATTTATTTGCAGGTCGGGCTTCAGCCGACACCCTGCCTTGGTTCATTGTCGGGTTAAAACCCGACCTACACTTTTGTTTCAGACTTCATTTTCACGATACGCAAGCGATCCGCCTTCCTGGCCTTGACCTGCTCGGAAATATTCTGCGTCTTGACCCCGGTACGGCGGCGCAAGGTCAATGCGATGGCGGCCACCATCGCCACCAGCAGAATCACAGCGGCCAGCTCGAACGGGTAAACGTATTGCGTATAGAGCAGACGGCCCAGCTCCTTGGTATTGCTGTAATCGGCCGCATGTGTGACGGCAACAGAGACCTCGGATGTCTGACGCGAACCCAGCACCCAGATCATCTCGAAAACCATCAGACCTGCCAGCCCCGCGCCGAACGGGAACCAGCGCCAGAATCCTTCGCGCAATTTCAACAGGTTGATATCCAGCATCATCACCACGAACAGGAACAGCACCATCACCGCACCGACATAGACAAGCACTAACGTTATAGCGAGAAACTCGGCTTCCAGCAGCATCCATATCCCGGCCGCACTGCAAAAAGCCAGCACCAGAAACAGCGCGGCATGAACCGGATTGCGCGCGACGATCACGCCTGTCGCCGCCAGGGTGGTGATGACTGCAAACAGATAAAAAACCACATCGAAAAAACTCATGAATTCATCCCTTTAAAGCTGTATGTAGCCAGTAGCTGATAGCAAGTAAAACTTCACGCCTCAATCCTCGATCCTCGATCCTCAATCCTCGATCCTCACTACCTGTATTTGGCATCCGATGCACGGTCTTTGGCAATCTGCGCTTCATGTTTATCGCCTACCGCCAGCAGCATAGGCTTGGTGTAATACAAGTCTCCGCGTTTTTCGCCGTGATACTCAAAAATTCGCGTCTCGACGATCGCATCCACCGGACAGGACTCTTCGCAAAATCCGCAAAAGATGCACTTGGTCAGGTCGATGTCATATTGCGTGGTACGGCGGGTACCGTCTTCACGTTCGGCCACTTCAATCTTGATTGCCAGCGCCGGGCAAACGGCTTCGCACAATTTGCACCCGATGCAGCGTTCTTCGCCGTTTGCATAACGGCGTTGTGCATGCAGTCCGCGAAAGCGGAAGCCCTGCGGCGTTTTCTCTTCGGGGAATTGCACGGTGATCTTGCGCGCGAACATATACCGTCCGGTCAGCGCCATCCCCTTGAGCAATTCGACAAGCAGAAAAGTCTTAAAGAATTCTTTTATTTTTTCCATTTCATATCCTCGTGCGAACGCGATTCATCAGCCCCTACCACAGCCAATAGGGTGTTTGCATCCAGGCGCCCACTAGCACAACCCATAAAAGCGAAATCGGGATAAACACCTTCCAGCCCAGACGCATCAACTGATCATAGCGGTAGCGCGGGAAGGTCGCTCGGAACCACAGGAACAAGAACAGCATGAAAGCCACCTTGGCAAACATCCACACGATGCTGTCAGGCAGGAACGGCACAGGTGACAGCCATCCGCCGAGAAACATGATGGAGGCCAGGAAGGCAACCAGTATCATGTTGGCGTATTCGCCCAGGAAGAACAGCGCAAAGGCCATGCCGGAATATTCGACGTGGAAACCGGCCACAATCTCGGATTCACCTTCCGCCACGTCAAACGGTGCGCGGTTGGTTTCGGCTACTCCAGAAATAAAATAAACCACGAACATCGGAAACAGCGGAATGAGATACCAGTTTAAAAGTCCGTGTTCACCGTGCTGTCCACGCACGATATCGCCCAGATTGAGGCTTTGCGCGGCCATCAATACGGTCACCAGCGCGAATCCCATGGCGATTTCGTAGGATACGATCTGGGCTGCCGAACGCAAGGCGCCCAGGAAGGCATATTTGGAATTCGATGCCCAGCCGGCGATAATCACGCCATACACTCCGAGGGACGCCATTGCCAGGATATACAGCAAACCCGCGTTGATATTGGCCACCACCAGTTGCGCGTTGAACGGCACTACCGCCCAGACAGCCAGCGCCGGCATCAGGGTCAGGATAGGTGCAATGATGAACAGAAACTTATTCGCGCCACTCGGGACGATGATTTCCTTCATAAGCAACTTGAGACCGTCCGCCAGGGGCTGCAACAGACCGAAGTAGCCGACCCGGTTCGGCCCGATGCGGATCTGCATCCAGCCGATCACCTTGCGTTCCGCCAGCGTCAGATACGCGACCGCACCCATCAGCGGCAGAACAATCACCACGATCTTGAGCAAAGTCCAAATGGGCAACCACGCAGGCCCCAGAAATTTCTGTATGGGTTCCAACCATTCCATCATGCACGCTCCACGGTCAACTCACCAAACATGGCACCCAGCCCTGATGTCGCCGGATGGCCCGCCGGGACGCGCACCACTCCGCGCGGCAGTTTGCCATCTATTTTCACCGTCAATTGCACGCTTATGCCGCCTTGTGTGACACAGGCGAGATCGCCGCTTTGCAATCCCAGTTTTTGCAATTCATCGCCATGCAGCATCGCGACAGGCGGGGCAGCATCATTGGTTTGCTGCAGGGAAGCCGCACGGCGCACCAGCGCATCGGCAAAATAGATAGGCACGTCGGTAACGCGCTGAAATTTTCCCGGCTGCGCCTCTCCCCCTTGCAAAAGGGGGCCAGGTTGAATTCCTTGCAACTCCACGTCGTCCATGTGATTGTCAAGCCGGTCAGCCAGCGCTCCCTGTGACAGACACTCGTCGCGCACCGCTTCGCTGGTGTTGTAATCGAATCCGGCGACATCCAGCAGATTGCCAAGCACGCGCAATACCTTCCATGCCGGACGCGCATCCCCCAGCGGCTTGACCGCCCCCTTGAAACTCTGCGCACGCCCCTCCGCATTGACAAAGGTGCCGGATGTTTCGGTGAACGGCGCGATGGGCAGCAGCACATCGGCATAGTCCATAGCCTGATGTTTGAATGCCGACATGGCAACCACCATATCCGCTTTGCGCATTGCAGCAATGGCCAGCTGCGGGTTGTGCATATCGAGTTCGACCTCCGCGTTCAGCAGCAGATAGGCTTTGCGGGGATTTTCCAGCATCTGAGCTGCATTCATGCCCTGCACGGTGGCTGCAAAAGGCACAGCGCCTGCCAGATAACCGCCCGTGCTGTTGGCCGCCTCGCCCAGAAATCCGAATTTCGCAGAGCACAGCCCGGCAATCTGTTCTGCAAGCCATGCGAGCTGACCGGCCTGAGGATGCTGCTGTGCAAAATTACCCAGCAACACTGCGGCACGCTCTCCGGCAGCCAGACTTTTTGCTATGGACAGGGCCGTATCAGTAATTTCGATACCCTGTAGTGCAGGTAAGGATTGAGGATTGAGAACTGAGGATTGAGTTGACGGCGCACCTTGATCCTCGATCAGTGCTTTGAGTATTTGCGCAAGCTGATTCACCATGTCGGCAGGCGCGACAATCGCCTTGTTGGCGACCTTCATCAGCAAATCGTCATCGCCGGCATGCACCACGTTCGCCTCGCCGCCGGCTTTGACGGCCTGACGTATGCGCTGTGCCAGCAAGGGGTGATCCTTGCGCAGAAAACTCCCCACAATCAAAAAGCGATCGCAGGCATTGATTTCTGAAACCGGCATGCCCAACCAGGGTGCACCCGTCAGCTTGCCATCCGAACTGAAATCGGACTGGCGAAGACGGAAATCGACGTTGCCGCTGCCAATACCGCGCATCAGTTTTTGCAGCAGATACAATTCCTCAAAAGTTGAGTGAGGCGTCGCCAGCGCTGCGATATATTCGGCTCCTGCACTGCCGGCTATCTGACGCAGCCCGTTGGCGACATATTCCAGCGCAACAGCCCAGTCCACCTCGATCCATTTGTTGTCCTGCCTGATCATGGGTTTGGTCAGACGCTCGGGAGAATTCAACCCTTCGTAGCTGAACCTGTCCTTGTCGGAAATCCAGCATTCATTGACGGCCTCATTTTCGACCGGCACGACCCTGGCCACCTTGTTTTCCTTGACGTGCAGGGCCAGGTTGGCCCCCAGCCCGTCATGCGGGCTGACCGATTTACGGCGCGACAACTCCCAGCTGCGTGCCGTGTAGCGAAAAGGTTTGCTGGTCAAGGCGCCGACCGGGCACAGATCGATCATGTTGCCCGACAGTTCGGAATCCACCGCACTGTCGACGAAGCTCATGATCTCGGCATGCTCGGAACGGTTGGCCATGCCCAGTTCCATCTGCCCTGCGATTTCCTGACCGAAGCGCACGCACCGCGTACACTGAATGCAGCGGCTCATCTCAAGCGTGGAAATCAACTCGCCGATTTGTTTTGGGTTGACCATGCGTTTTTCTTCGGTGTAACGCGATGCGCCTCCCCCGTAACCCACTGCAATATCCTGCAGCTGACATTCGCCGCCCTGATCGCAAATCGGGCAATCCAACGGATGATTGATCAGCAAAAATTCCATCACGCCTTTTTGCGCCTTGATCGCCAGCTCGGAATGCGTATGCACCTTCATGCCTTCAGCCGCAGGGGTCGCACAAGCCGGCAGCGGTTTGGGCGCCTTTTCCACTTCGACCAGACACATCCGGCAATTAGCCGCGATGGATAATTTCTTGTGGTAGCAAAAATGCGGAATATAGACGCCGGCTTTATGCGCCGCATCCATCACCGTCGAACCGCGTTCGGTCTCGACTAACTTGCCATCAATTTCAATGTTGATCATTGCGCACCCAATAGCTTTACACCAAACAACGCTTGTGTTCGATGTGATATTCAAATTCCGCTCTGAAATTCTTCAGCATCCCCTGCACCGGCCACACGGCAGCTTCGCCAAGGGCGCAAATGGTTCGACCTGCAATGTTCTCGCCGACTGAAAGCAACAAATCCAGATCTTCCGGACGACCCTGCCCATGCTCGATACGATGCACGATGCGATACAGCCAACCGGTACCCTCCCGGCACGGCGTACATTGACCGCAAGATTCCTCGTGGTAGAAATAGGACAGGCGTTCCAGCGCCTTGACCATGCAAACCGTCTCGTCCATTACGATCACTGCGCCGCTGCCCAGACCGGAACCCGCCTTCTGGATGGAATCGTAGTCCATGGTCAGATCCATCATGATCTCGCCTGGCAGAACCGGCATGGACGAGCCGCCCGGAATCACGGCTTTCAGCTTATGACCATTGCGCACCCCGCCGGCCATCTCCAGCAGCTTGGCAAAAGGCGTCCCCATCGGCACCTCGAAATTACCGGGATTGTTCACATGGCCCGTCACGGAAAACAGCTTGGTGCCGCCATTGTTGGGCTTGCCCAACTCAAGAAATGCCTTGCCGCCGTGATTGATGATGTAGGGAATGCTGGCAAAGGTTTCGGTGTTGTTGATCGTGGTCGGCTTCCCATACAGACCGAAGCTGGCCGGAAAAGGCGGCTTGAAGCGCGGCTGCCCCTTCTTACCCTCGATGGATTCCAGCAAGGCGGTTTCTTCTCCGCAGATGTAGGCGCCGTATCCCAGATGATTGTGCAGATCGAAACTGAAATTCGATCCCAGGATGTTGTCGCCCAGAAAACCGGCTGCGCGCGCCAGCTCGCACGCTTCTTCCATGCGTTCATAAGCCTCGAAAACTTCGCCGTGGATGTAGTTGTAACCTGTCCTGACATTCATGGTATAGGCGGCGATTGCCATACCCTCGATCAAGAGATGCGGGTTGTAGCGCAGAATGTCCCAGTCCTTGCAGGTACCCGGCTCGCCTTCGTCGGAGTTACAAACGATATACTTGTCGCCCTCGAAACTGCGCGGCATGAAGCTCCACTTGAGACCCGTCGGAAAGCCCGCCCCGCCGCGACCGCGCAAGGCTGACGTTTTGACTTCCGCAATAATCAGGTCAGGTGACATTTTCTCGGTCAGCACACGGCGCAACGCCTGATAACCGCCGACTTTAAGATAATTTTCAAGCGTCCACGGCTGGTCAAAAGCCAGCGTGGTTTGAGTGACCGGACCTCTCATGACTTATCCAATTCTGCCAGAATTTGATCGATTTTTTCGTGATTCAAACGCCCGCACAGTTTTTTGTTATTGATGGTAAACAGCGGCGCATCCATGCACGCGCCCATGCACTCGCCTTCACGCAAACCAAACTTACCGTCCGCCGTCACCTCGCCAAAACCGATACCCAACTTCGATTCCAGATAAGCTACCGTGTCTTCGGCGCCGCACAAGGTGCAGGAAAGATTGGTGCACACGGTAATGGTGGTTTTACCCATCGGTTTGAGGTTGTACATGTGATAGAAAGTCGCCACTTCAAGCACGGCGATTTGCGGCATGTTCAGATAGTCGGCGATGTCGCTCATATCGTCAGTCGAAATCCAGCCCTTTTCATCCTGGACGAAACGCAGAGCCGACATCACGGCAGACTGTTTCTGGTCAACCGGATATTTTTTCAGCTCTCGGTTGATTTGATCTTGAATAAGTGAGGATAACATTATCGGTCTATCTCTCCAAAAACAATGTCTTGTGTGCCGATGATGGTTACAACATCGGCTATCATATGACCGCGCACCATTTCGTCCAGCGCCGAAAGATGCGTAAATCCCGGCGCCCGAATCTTCAGACGGTAGGGTTTGTTGGCGCCATCCGATACGATATAAATACCGAATTCGCCCTTTGGATGTTCGACTGCCGCATAGGCCTCACCTTCAGCGATATGCATGCCTTCGGTAAACAGCTTGAAGTGATGAATCAATTCTTCCATGTTCTGCTTCATGGACTCACGTGCAGGCGGCGCATACTTGTGGTCACTGGTAATCACGGGTCCCGGATTAGCGCGCAGCCAACTGATGCATTGTTTGATGATATGGTTGCTTTGCCGCATTTCTTCGACCCGCACCAGATAACGATCGTAGGTATCGCCGTTCCGGCCTACCGGAATATCGAAATCCAGCTCGTCGTACGCGGCATAGGGCTGCTTCCTGCGCAGATCCCACTCGATGCCGGAGCCGCGCAGCATAGGCCCCGACATGCCGAGCGCAATTGCGCGTTCAGGTGTGACCACACCGATACCCACCGTGCGTTGCTTCCAGATGCGATTGTCCGTCAGCAGCGTTTCGTACTCGTCCACATGGTTCGGAAAGCGCCTGGTAAAATCTTCCAGAAAATCGAGCAATGAACCCTGACGGTTCACATTCATCTTTTTAACCGCAGCGGCATTGTGAATTTTGGATGCTTCATATTGCGGCATGCTATCAGGCAGGTCGCGATATACACCGCCCGGCCGGTAATAAGCCGCGTGCATGCGGGCGCCCGACACCGCTTCATAGGCATCCATCAGATCTTCGCGTTCGCGGAAGCAGTACAGGAATACGGTCATTGCACCGATATCCAGACCGTGCGCACCCAGCCACATCAAGTGATTCAGAAGGCGGGTGATTTCATCGTACATGACACGGATGTATTGAGCACGCAGCGGCACTTCAATCCCGGCCAGCTTCTCGATCGCCATCACATAGGCATGCTCGTTGCTGAGCATGGACACATAATCCAGCCTGTCCATATACGGCAGAGACTGCAAATAAGTCTTGTGTTCGGCCAGCTTTTCAGTCGCGCGATGCAGCAATCCGATATGCGGATCGGCACGCACCACCACTTCACCGTCAAGCTCCAGCACCAGACGCAACACACCGTGCGCTGCCGGGTGCTGCGGTCCAAAATTCATTGTGTAATTTTTAATCTCTGGCATAACGACCTCTTGCTACACAATGAATTTCTGCGCAGGACAATTTGGACAGATCAACGCCCGCAGGGCGGCCGGAGCTAAAATTCATTGTGTAGTTTTTAATTTCCGGCATGATTATCTCACCCCCAACACACGATGAATTTCTGCGCAGGACAACCGATGCAAACAAACGCCCGCAGGGCGGCCGCAGCTAAAATTCATTGTGTAGTTCTTGATTTCAGGCATAAACGCGTCCTCAGTGGCTACCGTAAGTTTCTTCGCGCACGGTGCGCGGCGTAACTTCGCGAGGCTCTACCGTCACAGGCTGGTAAACCACGCGCTGCTGTTCGGGGTCGTAGCGCATTTCGACATGTCCGGAAAGCGGAAAATCCTTGCGGAAAGGGTTGCCGACAAAGCCGTAATCCGTCAGGATGCGACGCAAATCCGGGTGGCCTGTAAAAACGATTCCGAACAGATCAAACGCCTCGCGCTCGAACCAGTTGGCAGACGGCCATATATCGATCACCGATGCGATCACCGGAAAATCATCTTCCTCGGCAAACACGCGCACGCGCAACCGCCGATTGTGCAGATGGGACAACAGATGGTAGACGACTGCAAAGCGCTTACCCGCCCACTCGCCATCGCCATATTCGGAATAGTCCATCCCGCACAGATCCATCATCTGGACGAAACGCAAGTCGGCCGCATCGCGCAACAGAGTGAACACCTGCAACATGTCAACCGCACTGACCACAATGGTTGTCTCGCCCAGCTTCTCTTGCACTGAAACCATCCGGTCGCCCAGCAAATCCTTCAGCACTTCCTGCAGTGATTGTTTATCGTTCGTCATCATATAGAGGCCTAGCGCGCGATGGTATTGGTACGCTTGATCTTGTTCTGCAATTGAATCAGACCGAACAGCAGCGCCTCCGCCGTCGGCGGGCAACCGGGAACGTATATATCGACCGGAACGATGCGGTCGCATCCGCGCACCACCGAGTAGGAGTAATGATAATAGCCGCCGCCGTTGGCACAGGAACCCATGGAAACCACCCAGCGAGGTTCCGACATCTGGTCATACACCTTGCGCAGCGCCGGCGCCATCTTGTTGCACAAGGTACCTGCCACGATCATCACATCGGATTGCCGTGGACTGGGGCGGAACACGATACCGAAGCGGTCCAGATCATAACGCGCAGCACCGGCCTCCATCATTTCCACGGCACAACAGGCCAGGCCAAAAGTCATCGGCCAGAGCGAGCCGGTACGCGTGTAATTGATAATGGTGTCCAGCGTGGTCGTGACGACGCCCTTTTCCAGTATGCCTTCTATTCCCATTCCAGCGCTCCTTTCATCCACTCATAGATAAAACCTACCACCAGAATAGCCAGGAAGATCATCATGGAAACGTAGCCGAACATGCCGATTTCCTTGGTGACAATCGCCCAGGGAAACAGGAAGGCAATTTCGAGATCGAACAGGATGAACAGAATGGCAACGAGGTAGTAACGCACATCGAATTTCATGCGCGCATCTTCGAAGGCCTCAAAGCCGCATTCGTATGGAGACAGCTTCTTGCTGTCGGGACGATGCGGCGCAGCCAGCCTTCCCATAACGACAGGAGCAATACCAAACAGCAGACCGACACAGATGAACAACAGTACCGGAAAATAGTTTTCCAACATTGAGCTTCCCCCCCTCTGTACAGAATTCATGAAATGACTACGGGGAGCCAAACCAGAACTATATTGATTTAAAGGTCGCCGATACGCTCGGGTATCAGCTTGTTTTGCTGCTTTTAAACTGGTGCGGATGGGGAGACTCGAACTCCCACGCTCTTACGAGCACAAGCACCTCAAGCTTGCGTGTCTACCAATTCCACCACAACCGCATATTATTTGTAATTATTATTTATTGTATTTATTGCTTATTTCAGGCGATTGCTATTTCGGAATCTCCCTGATTTTTGAATTGTCAGCCGGAGCCTGGGCGGATACAGGTGTTTTAATAGCCGCTGCATTCACCCTGTCCATCACGCCTTGCTGTTCTGCGGGGTGAGAATAAAGGTAAGTCAGCGTCAGGCTGGTCACAAAAAATATGGCTGCCGCAACTGCCGTACTACGACTCAAAAAATTCGCGGAACCGGCCGAGCCGAACAGGCTGCCTGCCGAACCGGTACCAAAAGCGGCACCCATATCAGCCCCCTTGCCGTGCTGCACCAGAACCAGACCGCACAACACAATTGCCGTCACCAGATGAAATACCCAAACTATTGTTTCCACACACTACTCCACACTAATTATTATTGGGCTGCGCGGCAAATCGCCACAAACTCATCAGCCACCAAAGAGGCGCCGCCGATCAGACCACCGTCTATGTCGGGCATCGCAAATAATTCCACCGCATTGGCGGGTTTCACGCTGCCGCCATAGAGTATACACAATCCCTGCGCTACCTGACTATCCTGCTGTGCTATTCGCCGGCGAATGAAGGCATGCACCGCCTGCGCCTGCTCGGGGCTCGCCGTCTTGCCCGTACCGATTGCCCAGACAGGTTCATAGGCGATCACCGCCCTGGATAAAGCTGCGGCGCCGAAACGCGACAGCACCGCATCAAGCTGAATTGCCACAACCTGCTCGGTCACGCCCGACTCGCGCTCAGAGAGCGTTTCTCCCACGCAGAATATCGGCGTCAACCCCGCCTTCTGTGCCGCTGCAAATTTTGCTGCGGCAATCTCGTTGCTTTCGTGAAACAGGCCGCGACGCTCCGAGTGCCCGATAATCACGTAACGACAGGCAAAATCCGCCAGCATGCCCGGCGCGACTGCGCCTGTAAAAGCGCCCTCTTCATGCGGACTGAGATTCTGCGCCCCCCAGGCGACATTGCTGCCTTGCAGCATGGATTGCGCCTGGGCAAGATAGGGGTACGGAACACACACTGCATAATCCGCATTGCGCAACTGGCCGACACCGTCGAGTATTCCCTGAAGCAGCGTCTGATTACGCGCCAGACGACCATACATTTTCCAATTTCCGACTACCAGTTTGCGACGCATCGTAACCAATCCAGTGAGCTTTTAAAGTCCCGCAATGCTACCTGTGAACGCCTGTCCGGTCAATCAAAATGAACTCGCCGGCTGCACCGGAATTTCGCCCCTTTTCGCAACGATGCGGTTGTTTTCGTCCACGTAGACCAGTTGCGGGCGATAACCTTGCAACTCCTGTTCGGAATAGATCGCATAAGCGGCAATGATCAAAAGATCACCGGGATTCGCCTTATGTGCCGCAGCACCGTTCACCGAAATCAGCCCCGAGCCGCGCTCTGCACGTATCGCATAGGTCGTGAAGCGCTCGCCATTACTGACATTGTAAATATCGATTTGCTGATATTCCCTGATATCTGCCGCTTCCAGCAAATCGCAGTCTATCGCACAGGAGCCTTCGTAATGCAGTTCGGAGTGCGTGACATGCACCCGATGCAACTTGGCCTTTAGCATGGTTCTTTGCATAGCAATCTCTCAAATGGGGGCAGGATTATAGTCTGATGTTGCTCGCGCAGAAAGAAAATTTGCGTTGACCGCAATTTGATCCGCCCAGCCCGCGCAATTTCGGCAACCTCCAGATCATTTTTCCCGCCCTGCTCGACGAATTGTTGCGATGTAAACAAGCTGTCATTACTCACGCCCACACTCTCAAAATCGATCAGAGTTTCGTACGCGGAATGCTGACCGATCCGGATGATCTGGCCATTCTGGAAGCCATATTGGGGCTGTCCAGCGCCTTTCGCCGCCAGGTCATTGCCGAAGGCGTGGAAACAGGTGAGCATGGCGCGGCGCTGCTGCAACCGGGTTGCGAACTGGCCCAGGGTTACGGCATCGCCGAACCGATGCCGGCAGTGAATATACAGAACTGGATTCGCAACTGACAGCCTCACGCAGCATGGTTGCAAATACCCCATCCTCACGACAAACAATCAGGCATCTAAACCAGCGCCATCCCTACCCGCTTCCCCTGTAAAAATTTCAACGTTTTTATTCAACCACACGCATTGCCTCAAGTTAAAAGGATACCGAAGATTGGTATCGTTGCCTCAAGTTTGGTGGTTACCGAAGGAGTTTAAAAATCACACGCAGTTTATGCTGAATTTGCTTCTGGAGCATGAATGGATTG
>JAJYYO010000058.1 GCA_021800795.1 Pseudomonadota bacterium | reverse complement strand
CGCATGTGAAGCGGCTTGAGCATCCTTTGCAATCCATCGTCGGTTGCCGGAACGGCAACCAGGTGAACATGATTGGTCATGAGGCAATACGCAAGCACTTCAACCTTGCTTTTATCGCTATATTCCTCGAGCCACAACAAATATGCTTTGCGATCTTCGTCGGTGAAAAAGATGTCATCGCGCCGATTGCCCCGTTGCGTTATGTGATGGGGTATTCCGGCAAAAACTGTTCTCGGTAATCTCGGCATGATTGGATTTTAGCACAAAAAGGGTAGCGTCCCCTTTATTTTTAAAGGGTAGCGGCCCCTTTATTTTCTGATTTTGATATTTTCATTTCTATGAAATCGATCAGGCTACCGTTGATTTCCATCAGAGCCCTGCCTGTCTCACGGAAGCCGAGTTGCCGGTACAGGTGCTGAGCGCGGATATTGTTTTTCCTGACGATCAGGTGGATGCAGTTTAATCCGGGGTCTGAAAATCCCCTTGCCAGCGTCAGGGCGGCAACGGTTTTCCCCAGTCCCCGTCCAAGCTTGTCGGCACGCAGCGCGATGCGAAATTCCGCGCTTGATTCAGCGGTTTTGGACAGCAGCGAGAAGGCGACGATTTCACCGTGCTGTCGGGCGACATAGATAGCTGTGGCAGGTTTTTGCCGGAATTTGTCCAGCCAGCCGTCATCCCTCAGCGCGTAATTCAATTCGGCAAATTCGGGCGGATAGGGCGGCCAGTTGCGGATGACGGAAAAGTCCGCAGGCTGTATGTCTTGTAGATCAGGCATGGCGGGCGCGCTGATTGGAATGATAAGGACTGTCGCGCTCGGCCACCCGGTCGGAATCCAGCAAGCCGATCCACTCTGCCGTATCCATCACCGCAGCGAAACGCGCCTGCATCACGACTGAGAAGGCGCGGTGGATTTCCTCTGCACTCGCGGTGCCCGCCTTGTTGAGATAAGGCAGGGAGCCCGAAGCATCCTGAAGAAACTCAACGGACAGACCTGCATGGAACGCGTGCTTGATGGTGGAATCCACGCAGTTGTGGGTCATGTAGCCTGTGACGCTCAGCGTGTCGATCCGGTGTGCTGCGAGCCAGTCGGCAAGATTCGTTCCGGTGAAGGCATTGGGTAATTTCTTTTCAAGATAGTGATCGTGTGGGCGCTGTTTCACACTGTCGTGCAACTCCCAGGCATGGCTGCCCTGTGCAAATACGGGCGAATCGGCGGGCGCATATTGCTGAACGACGATGACGGGGATGCCGGCGTTTCCGGCCGCATCCATCGCACGACCGATGTTGGCAAGCGTCAGATTGATATCCGGATATTCGATCAGTAAATTGCCTGTGACGTATTCGTTCTGTGCATCGATCACGATCAGTGCGCGGCGGGTCTGGCTGGACATATAACCTCCTTAGTATGTTGAGTTAAACGGGCAGGGCTATTGTCAGATTTTAAATTCATGCAGCATAGTGGCCTTAATGACAATCTGCGTTAGAATCGGGCCATTCTGAGAGGAGGCACCGTGACGGTTGTGGCAGTCATCGCATTTGACGGGATCAGCCCGTTTCATCTTTCCGTGCCCTGTGCGGTGTTCGGCCGGGATCGCACGGGCAGGGATATGCCTGAGTTTGAGCTGCGGGTCTGTTCGGCAGAAGGCGTTCATCTGCAAACCTCGGCGGGATTTTCCATCTCAATCAGTCATGCTCTTTACGATTTGGCGTGGGCTGAAATTGTCGTCGTGCCGAGCTGGCGGGATACCGGTGAATTGCCGCCACAGACGTTGCTGGAAGCCTTGCGCCAGGCGCATGAACGCGGCGCGCTGATCGTGGGCTTGTGTCTGGGCTCGTTTGTGTTGGCGGCAGCCGGCCTGCTGGACGGACGACAAGCGACTACGCACTGGAACTGGGCGGGCGAACTGGCAAGGCGCTATCCGTCTGTCATGGTGAATCCAGACGTGCTTTATGTGGATGAGGGCGACATCATCACTTCGGCAGGTACGGCGGCGGCCATCGACTGTTGCCTGCATATACTGCGCAGGCGTTATGGCAGCCAGGTCGCCAACCAGGTTGCGCGGCGCATGGTGGTCTCGCCGCACCGTCAGGGCGGTCAGGCGCAATATATCAAACAGCCGGTGCGGGACGTTTCAGGCATCGATCACTTTGCGAAGGTGCTGGAGTGGACAAGATCGAATCTCGATCAGCCGCACAGTCTGGACAGTCTGGCGAAACGCGCTTTAATGACGCGCCGCACCTTTACCCGGCGCTTTAAGCAGGTGATGGGCGTGACGGTCGGCAGCTGGCTGTTGAATCAGCGTATCGTACTGGCCCAGCAATTGCTGGAAACGACGGATGAGCCTATCGATCAGATCGCGTTGACGTCGGGTTTCGGCTCATCCGCTTCGCTGCGCCAGCATTTTACTCACGCCCTGAAAATTTCGCCCTCCAGTTACCGGCGGGAATTCCAGGGAAAGTAGCCTCGTTAAGCGATGGAGGCCAGCGCCGCATTAAACGTCGCGCTGGGTCGCATGGCCTTGGATGTTTTCTCGAATTCAGGATGATAATACCCGCCCATGTCCACCGGTTTCCCCTGCGCCGCGATCAGTTCGGCATTGATTTTTGCTTCGTTATCAAGAAGCAGTTTGGCCAGCGGCATGAAGCGCGCCTGTATGTCGCGATCCTTGGTCTGCGTTGCCAGTGCTTCTGCCCAGTACAGGGCCAGATAGAAATGGCTGCCGCGGTTATCCAGTTCGCCCACCCGGCGGGCGGGGGATTTGTTGTTTTCCAGAATCCGCCCGTTGGCCTGATCCAGCGTCTCGGCCAGTACCTGGGCCTTCGCATTGTGGTATTTCAGAGCCAGATGTTCAAGGGACGCACCCAGCGCCAGAAATTCGCCCAGTGAATCCCAGCGCAGATAGCCCTCCTGCCGGAATTGCTGGACATGCTTGGGCGCCGAGCCGCCGGCGCCGGTTTCAAACAGGCCGCCGCCGCTCATCAGCGGCACGATGGAGAGCATTTTCGCGCTGGTGCCCAGCTCCATGATAGGGAACAGGTCGGTGAGATAATCGCGCAGCACGTTGCCTGTGACGGAGATGGTGTCCTTTCCCTCACGGATGCGGTCGATCGAAAACTGCATCGCCGCTTCCGGCGTCATGATGCGGATGTCCAGCCCGCGGGTATCGTGATCTTTAAGATAGCGTTCGACTTTTTGTATCAGCTGGGCGTCGTGCGCCCGGTTCTTGTCCAGCCAGAAAACCGCCGGGGCGCCGGTGATGCGGGTGCGCGAGACGGCCAACTTCACCCAGTCCCGGGTCGGTGCATCTTTTGCCTGACACATGCGGAAGATGTCGCCTGTTTCGACCGGCTGTTCCAGCAGGGTTTTTCCATGCGCATCCACTACGCGTACCCTGCCGCTGCTTGGTATCTGAAAGGTCTTGTCGTGGGAGCCGTATTCCTCGGCCTGTTGTGCCATCAGGCCGACATTCGGCACGCTGCCCATGGTTTTGGGGTCGAATGCGCCGTGTTTCTTGCAGTCGTCAATGACGATCTGGTAAATGCGCGCGTAGCAGCGGTCGGGGATCAGGGCCTTGGTGTCGTGCAGCTTGCCATCCACCCCCCACATTTTCCCGGAATCGCGGATCATCGCAGGCATCGAGGCATCGACGATGATGTCGCTCGGCACATGCAGATTGGTGATGCCTTTGTCCGAATTGACCATGGCAAGCTCAGGTCTTGTCGCATAAGTGGCCACAATGTCGGCTTCGATTTCGCTGCGTTGTGCATCGGGCAGTTTTGCGAGCTTGGCGTAAAGATCGCCCAGACCGTTGTTGACGTTGACACCCAGATCGCTTAATACCTGCGCGTGTTTTTCGAATACGTCCTTGAAATAAACGGTCACGGCATGGCCGAACATGATCGGATCGGAAATCTTCATCATGGTGGCTTTCAGGTGCAATGACAGCAGCACGCCCTGTTTTTTTGCATCAGCCATTTGTTCTTCATAGAAAGCACGCAGCGCATTGCGGCTCATCACGGCAGCGTCGATGATTTCACCCTCCAATAAGGTTACTTTTTCCTTCAGCACAGTCGTCTTGCCGTCTTCACTCACGTGTTCGATACACACGGCGCAGGCATTGGAAACCGTGGCCGATTTTTCGCTTCCATAGAAGTCATCAGCGTTCATATGCGCGACATGGGTCTTTGAATCCGTGCTCCAGACGCCCATTTTGTGCGGGTTGTTCCTGGCAAACTGTTTGACTGCGCCCGCCGCGCGCCGGTCTGAGTTGCCTTCGCGCAGCACGGGGTTGACGGCGCTGCCCAGCACCTTGCTGTAGCGCGCTTTGATCGCTTTTTCCTCGTCGTTTTGAGGGTCGTCAGGGTAGTTCGGGATGTTGAAACCCTGGGACTGCAACTCAAGAATGGCGGCTTTGAGTTGCGGCGGGGTGGCGCTGACATTCGGCAGCTTGATAATGTTGGCTTCGGGTTTGAGCGCGAGCTGGCCCAGTTCGCTGAGTTCATCAGAGACTTTTTGCTTTTCGGTCAGGTTTTCCGGAAAATTCGCCAGTATGCGGCCTGCCAGCGAAATGTCACGCGTTTCAACAGCGACGCCCGCGGCTTTGGCATAGGTTTGGATGATGGGCAGCAGGGAGTAGGTGGCCAGCGCCGGCGCTTCATCGACCATCGTGTAAATAATTTTCTGGGTAGTCATATTTTTCTCTTTAAAGTGAAATTCGCGCAAGGCGGGACGCGGTAAAATGGCGCTACTAAATAGATCGGAATTCAAATGGGACGCATCCTGCTGTTCAACAAGCCGTTTGGGGTAATCTGCCAGTTCAGCCGTGACGGCATGCATCCGACGCTGGCCGATTATATCCCGCTTCCCGAATTTTATCCCGCCGGACGACTGGATACCGACAGCGAAGGCTTGCTGGTGCTGACCGATGACGGCATGTTGCAGCATCGCATCACCGACCCGAAACACAAGTTGCCCAAGACTTACTGGGTGCAGGTCGAGGGCGCGCCGGACGATGATGCACTTGAAAAGTTGCGCACAGGAATTCATCTGTCAGATTTTGTTGCACAGCCTGCAGACGCGCGCCTGATGGATGAACCTCTTAAGCTGTGGTCACGCAACCCGCCGGTTCGTGTGCGAAAACTCATTCCGACCAGTTGGCTGGAACTGACCATACGTGAGGGAAAAAACCGTCAGGTACGCCGCATGACCGCCGCAGCGGGTTTTCCCACCTTGCGCCTGATCCGCTACCGCATCGGCGAGTGGACGCTTGATAATCTTGAGCCTGGTATGTACCGAATGGAATAACATGCCTGTGATTCTCAATCCTCAATCCTTCACTGATAAAACTACTCAATTCCTGCTAAGCGATAAATCACTTGCAGTCATTGATCAGAAACAGGAGCTTTCATTCAGCAACAGCAGCACTGGCTGCGTTGTTGCGTGGGATAAACAGAATCTTAGCGCATGTTTTACCGCGCTTAGATAATGTTTAGTTGTTTTATCAAGACCCCTGCGGTCTTAGCTCCGTTGTTTCGTGGGAATGCCCTTCATTCAGGAATAGGCGATTTATCGCCTTATATTCCGAGGGAAGACCGTAAGCGTCCGGCCGACTCACATTGATTGTGTAAGCGAAAGCTAAGAGCATAGTGTCCACCAATTCTTAGTGGATACTTTATGAACTCATCAGCATCAACAATACCCAGCCGCCGTCGGCGGCAAC
>JAJYYO010000038.1 GCA_021800795.1 Pseudomonadota bacterium | reverse complement strand
AAAAAATGGCACATTGCGAACACCACCATCACGGCGATCCGAACAGTCGGGCTTTTGGCATCGCGATTGCCTTGAACACGCTTTATGTGGCGGTCGAGTTTGCCTATGGTCTCATCGCCAACTCGACCGCGCTGATGGCCGATGCCGGACACAATCTGGCCGATGTGATGGGCCTGCTGATGGCAGGGGGGGCTGCGATTCTCGCCCGCCGACGGCCTTCCGGGCGTTATACCTACGGGCTGCGCAGCACATCGATTCTCGCCGCATTGGCGAACGCCGTGTTTCTGCTGGTGGCGTGCGGGGCGATTGCCTGGGAAGCGGCGCTGCGATTTTCCCAGCCGCCCGCCGTGGCAGGAACCCTGGTGATGGTGGTGGCGGGTATCGGCATTGCGATCAACGGCCTGTCGGCCTGGATGTTCGTGCGGGGCAGCCATGACGATATCAACGTGCGTGGCGCCTATCTGCACATGGCGGCCGATGCGACCGTCTCACTGGGCGTGGTCGTTGCAGGCGCCATCATGCTGTTCACCGGCTGGTACTGGCTCGATCCGGCAGTCAGCCTGCTGATCGTGGCCGTGGTGGTGACGGGCACATGGGGTTTGTTGCGCGATTCGGTACATCTGGCGCTGAGCGCGGTACCGGCAAACGTCGAATTGTCGGAGGTGGAGTCCTATTTGCGTAAGTGTCAGGGTGTTGCCGACATTCACGACCTGCACATCTGGGGCATGAGCACTACCGAGACGGCGCTGACCGTTCATCTGGTGATGCCGGAGGGCTATCCGGGGGATGTATTCATGGACGACATCACGCGTACATTGAAAGAGCGATTCTCAGTCCAGCACAGCACCTTGCAGGTGGAACTCGGCACAACCGATCATGCCTGCACCCTGCATACGGAAGTCGCGCATCATCACTGATGAAGTTTCAAGGTTTATAATCAGACCTGTTATTCAGTGTGAGTTCTGGTATGAGCGAAGAACCCGTTAAAATGCGCATCGACAAATGGCTGTGGGCCTCGCGTTTTTACAAGACGCGCGGTCTGGCCGTCGATGCAATCGAGGCCGGGAAGGTGCTGGTCAATGACACAAGGGTGAAACCCGCCAAGGCGATCGGCAAGGGCGACCGTGTGGATATTCGCGTCGGCGCCTATCAGTTCAATCTTGAAGTGCTGGCGTTATCCGAAAAACGCGGGCCGGCGCCGCAGGCGCAAAAGCTTTATTGCGAGAGCGATGAAAGCCGCGCGCGGCGTGCCTTGCTGGCAGAACAGTTGAGGGTCGACCGGCCTGCCTTCAGAGGGCGGCCTACCAAACGCGATCGCCGTCTGATCGAGCAATTCAAACAAGGTGAGTCATAAGAACCGAATATAGCGATTGCATCCTCTCCCTCCGGGACGAATACGGGATTTCGGAAAGCACGCTTTCCGCCGTATGAGTCGACTGGCTGCGCCAAGCCAGTCGTGGGGCGCGAAGCGGGATTGAGGTGAGGGAGAACGCAGTGAGGGTGCCCGGGCATGGCTGATTTGCAAATTTTTAGTGCGCCCTTTCTGCGAGAATTATCTCCATTATTTGAATTGATAGTTGTTCATGCCCGTTAAGTCTCGCTTTAAAAAATGGGCCGTCGAGGTTCTGGTGTTCGTGATTGTGGTTGCGGGCATCCGCGCCTGGCAGCAACGCGACATGGTCAGCGGAATTGCACCTCCCTTGCAGGGCATCACGCTTGCAGGTCTTCCTTATGAGCTGCCCGCACATCCCGATAAGCCGGTGCTGGTGCACTTCTGGGCGACCTGGTGTCCGATCTGCCGCACCGAGCAGGGCGCCATTCAAGCGATCGCGCATGACCACCCCCAAGTCATTACGGTCGCGATGCAAAGCGGCACTGCGATTGAGGTGACCCGCTTCATGCGGGAGCAGGGGCTCAGTTTCCCGGCGCTGAACGATCGCGACGGCAGTATTTCCCATGCGTGGGGGGTGAATGCGGTGCCCGCCAGTTTCATCATCTCACCGGACGGCAAAATACGTTTTGTCGAGGTAGGCTATACCACCGGCATCGGGCTGCGGTTCAGGCTCTGGCTGGCCGGCCTCTGACGCCGCTTAATCGCGAAGGGAAATGGGTGTATGCTGTCGTCAACTTGAAGCTCGCGCAAGCGTTCGTTTGTTCCCTCGCCCTCCGGGAGAGGGTTTGGGTGAGGGAAACGGGAAATTACGTTTATGACTTCTCTGAATTCAGGCAAGGTCGTCTCGGTGCGCGGCAGCGTGGTGGATATCCGCTTCGAGACTTTTCTGCCGCCGATCTATTCCTTGCTGCATGCGGGTGAGGGCGATTCGATCTCCATCGAGGTGCTGACCCAGCTGGACGCGCACCGGGTGCGCGGCATTGCGCTGACCCCGACGGAAGGGCTCTCTCGCGGCATGACGGTGCTGGACACCGGCGGACCTTTGAAAGCCCCTGTAGGCCGCGCAACGCTCTCGCGCATGTTCGATGTGTTCGGCAATGCCATCGATCGTCTTCCCGCACCATCGGACATTGAATGGCGCAGCGTACATCGCGCGCCCCCTCCCTTGTCGCGTCGTTCCACCCAGTCCGAGATATTTGAGACCGGCATCAAGGTGATCGATGTACTCTCCCCGCTGGAACGCGGCGGCAAGGCAGGCCTGTTCGGCGGGGCGGGGGTGGGCAAGACCGTGCTGCTCACCGAGATGATACACAACATGGTCGGACACCACGAAGGGGTGAGCATCTTCTGCGGGATAGGCGAGCGCTGCCGGGAAGGGGAGGAGCTTTACCGCGACATGAAGCAGGCGGGCGTGTTGCCCAACATGGCGATGGTGTTCGGGCAGATGAACGAACCGCCGGGCAGCCGTTTTCGCGTCGGACATGCGGCGCTGACCATGGCCGAATACTTTCGCGATGACGAACATCGCGATGTGTTGCTGCTGATCGATAATATTTTCCGCTTCATTCAGGCAGGTTCCGAAATTTCCGGCCTGATGGGACAGATGCCCTCGCGCCTTGGCTACCAGCCGACCATGGGCACCGAGTTGTCGGGTCTTGAAGAGCGTATCGCCAATACCGACACCGGCGCGATCACCTCGATTCAGGCGGTGTATGTGCCGGCGGACGATTTCACCGATCCGGCTGCTGTGCACACTTTTTCGCATCTTTCCGCCTCTATCGTGCTGTCGAGAAAAAAAGCCAGCGAAGGACTGTATCCGGCGATCGACCCGCTGCAATCCAATTCCAAGATGGCCACCCCCGGCATCGTCGGCGAACGCCACTATGCGCTTGCGCAACAGATCAGGAGCACGCTCGCACAATATGCAGATTTGAAAGACATCATCGCGATGCTGGGTCTGGAGCAATTATCAGCTGCCGACCGGGCGATTGTCGCCCGCGCCCGCCGCCTTGAGCGTTTTTTGACGCAACCTTTTTTCACCACCGAGCAGTTTTCCGGCATCAAGGGCAAGCTGGTCAGTCTTGTAGATGCGCTCGACGGTTGCGAGCGCATCCTGAACGATGAATTTGCAGATGTGCCCGAGAGCGCGCTGTACATGATAGGGGCGATAACCGAGGCGCACGCGTAATTAAGTCTGCTTCGGCGCAGCGCGCCGTTTTTCTGTTCCCACGCAGCGCGTGGGAACAAGAGCGGTGAGTATGGTTGTCCCCGCGCGCTGCGTGGGGCGAAGTTCGCGAGAGTTTTCTCGTTCCAACGCGCCGCGCCGGATAGTTGTCAATAAAAGAGATTTCGAGGTGCCCTTGCGATGAAGCTTAAAGTGCTGCTGCCATACCAGGTTTTCGCCGAAGTAGACGGGGTGAAGCGCATTGTGGCGCAAACAGCGCAAGGCTCGTTCGGACTGTTGCCCAGAAGGCTCGATTGCGTGGCGGTGCTGGCAGCGGGAATCCTCGTTTATGAACGCGAATCCGGGGGCGAAGTCTACGTGGCTGTCGATGAAGGGATACTGGTCAAGGCGGGCGATGAGGTGCTGGTCTCGGTGCGCAATGCCATCGGCGGCATGTCTTTAGGTAAACTGCGCGAAGCGGTGGAGCGTGAGTTCGTCAATATCGACGAGGGCGAGAAGCAGGTGCGCGCGGTGCTGGCAAGACTGGAGAGCGGATTTATGCGGCGTTTTGCGGAGTATCATCGTGGCTGAACCGCAGAACGGGCGTGGCAGAGGTGATACACCTTACGATAAGATTTACCACGCCCGTTCCCCTCACCCAAACCCTCTCCCGGAGGGCGAGGGGACAAACGAGTCGCTGCGCGAGTTTCACGTTAATGGGAGCGAGAAAACCTTTATGCGCCGCGTCGGGGAGCAGGAGATGCGCAAACTGAAAGCACAGCGCAGGGTCACGCAGACCGTCTGGTCCGGTCTCGGGATGATGGGGCTGGTCGGCTGGTCGGTGGCGGTGCCGACATTGCTCGGTGCGGCGCTGGGGATCTGGCTGGACAAACGTTATCCGGGAGTTCATTCATGGACGCTCACGCTTTTGATTATCGGTCTGGCTATGGGCTGTCTCAATGCATGGCACTGGGTGGCGAAGGAAGACCGCGAAATTCACTCGGAATTGGAGAAAAAAGATGAGTGAAATCATATATATGGCAGTGCCATTGCTTGCCGGGATAGCGCTCGGCGTGCTGTTTTTCGGCGGGCTATGGTGGACGGTGCAAAAGGGAGTCGTCTCAACAAGGCCAGCGTTGTGGTTCATGGGCAGTCTGTTGTTGCGTACCGGCGTTGCGCTGGCTGGATTTTATTTTGTCATGGGCAGTGACTGGAGACGGCTGGCTGTGTGCCTGGCTGGATTCGTCATCGCGCGCCTCATTATCACCCGACTACCGGCAATACGGAGAGTGAATCATGCACCTTAGTTCCGATGAAGTCATCTTGTGGCAGCACGGGTTCTTCAAACTCAACGTCACCATTGTCACCACATGGGCGTTGATGGGAATGATGGTCGTCGGTGCGAAACTTGTCACGCGCAACGTTTTAAGTGATACGCATATCTCGCGCTGGCAAAGTCTGCTTGAAATCATCGTGACTCTGATAGCCAAACAAATCGAAGAGGTCGGCCTGCGTAACCCGGCAAAATACCTGGGATTTCTGGGTACGCTGTTCCTGTTCGTTGCAATATCGAATCTGTGCACGATTTTTCCGGGATATGAACCGCCGACCGGGTCGCTCTCGACCACGGCGGCGCTCGCCATTTGCGTGTTTGTTGCGGTGCCGCTGTTCGGCATAGCCGAGAGCGGCCTTTCCAGTTATCTGCGTTCCTATCTCAAGCCGACCGTACTCATGCTGCCGTTCAATATCATCAGCGAACTGTCGCGCACGCTGGCGCTGGCGATACGCCTGTTCGGCAACATCATGAGCGGTTCGATGATCATTGCGATCCTGCTGACCATTACGCCCTTCATTTTTCCGATTGTGATGAGCATGCTGGGCCTGTTGACCGGGCTCGTGCAGGCCTATATTTTTACCATACTCGCCACGGTTTATATTGCGGCGGCCACCAGAGTCAAAGAAGAAGCATGAATTTTGAAAGGATGCATCATGGATAGCGCAACACTCATTGCAATGGCGTCCATCATCACGGCAGGTCTGACGATAGCCATTGGCGGCATAGGACCTGCGCTGGGCGAAGGTCGCGCGGTCTCGACGGCGTTAAGCTCGCTGGCCCAGCAACCCGATGCGGCCACCACCATCACGCGCACCTTGTTTGTGGGTCTGGCGATGATCGAATCCATTGCCATTTACTGCTTCGTGGTCGCGATGATCCTGATCTTCGCCAACCCGTTCTGGAACCACGTGATCGCACAGGCAGTCACAAAATAACCATGTTGATCGACTGGTTCACCGTTGCCGCACAAGCCGTCAACTTCCTCATTCTGGTGTGGTTGTTGAAGCGGTTTCTGTACGCGCCCATTCTTAATGCCATCGATACGCGCGAAAAACGCATCGCTGCCGAAATTGCGGATGCGGATAAAAACAAGGCCGAGGCTCAAACGGCGCGCGATGAATATATGCGCAGGAATGCCGAACTGGAAGGGCAGCGCAGCGGGCTTTTGCAGAAGGCAACGGAAGATGCGCTCGCCGAGCGAAAGCGTCTGCTCGATGAGGCGCGCAGCGATGCAGACACTTTGAGAAGCAAGCAGCAGGAACAGTTGCAAAATGAATATAAGGCCCTGAGCGACGAGATTACCCGCAGGACGTGTGCCGAAGTGTTCGCCATCGCAAAAAAGACGTTGACGGATCTTGCCGGTGTCAGTCTTGAAGAACGCATGATGGAAGTGTTTGTCAGGCGATTACAGGTGCTGGATATTGAAAAAAAACATGCGCTTGCGTCTTCCCGGATTCTGGTGCGCAGCGCATTCGAGCTGCCGCAGGCGTTACGCACCGGTATAGAAAAGGCGATCGGAGAATTCAGCCCAGCCGAGATCGGCTATGAGACTGTGCCGGGGCTTATCAGCGGCATCGAACTCATCGCGCAGGGACATAAAATCGCCTGGAGTGTTGCTGACTACCTTTCATCGCTGGAAAAGGAAGTGAATGCGCTGATCAAAGTGCAGCCCGCTGGCGATTCAGGGCAAAAATGATCATGGTCACTGAATGGTCTATCCACAATGCTATCGTTATTGCGATAGCAATTTGATGGCACGGAGGTGTGATGAAAGCATTGAGCATATGTAATTTGTCTGACAAGGTATATGAGGCGTTGAAGGCGATGGCAGCCGCCAATCATCGCAGTATGCAGGAGCAGGTGCGCAGCAGAGCGTGAAACGAGACCGGCAGCCAGCCCCGGCCTGGCTACAGCGAGGGCGTGGCGGCAGCGCTTGGCCGGGCGCGAATTGGGGGATACGGTCAATGATGTCCGGCAGGATCGCGCAAGATGATGGATTGATACGTCCGCATTGATCCTGAAGCTGGCAATTTGATTCGCAGATTTACATGGATTTGAAAGACCTGACGCTATGTTGTAGTGACTTGATATTTTTGATTAAGTAAGGAGATAACATGGAATGGCGCGACCGCATTGTTTCCAACCCTGAGATTCTGGTGGGCAAGCCTGCTATCAAGGGAACTCGGATTTCCGTTGAGTTGATTGTGGGCTGGTTGGCGAACGGCTGGACTTTCGAGCAGATTCTCGAATCCTATCCGAACATCACTCGCGAAGATATTCTTGCGGCATTGGCTTTTGCCGCCGAACGCCTGCACGAGGAGGATTATATTCCGTTGCCGAAACTTGCAGCATGAGCATCAGGATTCTCGCCAACGAGAACTTCCCTGCACCGGCGATACGCAAACTGCGGGAAGCGGGCATTGATGTGGTCGCAGTCCGCGAGATTATGCCCTCGGTTAGCGATAAGGAAGTAATGGCTTTTGCGCATTGCCAACAGCGGTGGGTTGTTACTTTTGACCGGGATTATGGTGATCTGGTATTTCGGGAGGGTTTGCTGCCGCCGCCCTCAATTCTCTTTTTCAGGCAGGAACCTTTTTCCCCTGAAAGACCTGCCGAATTGGTGTTGGCCATGATTTCCGAGCCGCATCAGGCTGAAGGGTATATGGTGGTAATCAGTGAGCAGGGCATACGTCACAGGTTTTTCCCAAGATTTGAAGATGAACACTGACAGCCTGAAAAATGTTTTTGACCGCACCTTTGAAGCGTTGAGGCAGGCGCGGCAGGTGCATGTGCCGCAACTGAAATCCCGCGAAATCGGCACGGTCATGAGCCTTTCAACCGGAATTGCCAGAGTATCCGGCCTGCCCGGCGTGGGCTTCGAGGAAGTGTTGAAATTCCCCGGCGACTTGTACGGCATCGCCTTCAATGTCGATGAAGACGAAATCGGCGTCGTGCTGCTCGGCGATTACTGGCAACTGCATGCAGGCGCTGAAGTCGAACGCAGAGGTCACGTGATGGATGTGCCGGTGGGCAACGGTCTGATCGGTCGCGTCATCAATCCGCTGGGACGACCGCTCGATGAAAAGGGGCCTGTGATTTCCGAGAAGAGACTGCCCATCGAACGACCGGCGCCGCACATCATGGATCGTTCGCCGGTCACGGTGCCTTTGCAGACCGGCATCAAGGTGATCGATGCGCTGGTGCCCATCGGACGCGGTCAGCGCGAGCTGATCCTGGGAGACCGGCAGACCGGCAAGACGGCCATTGCCATCGACACGATATTGAACCAGCGCGATGTGTTGTGCGTGTATTGTGCGATCGGTCAGCGCGCCTCATCCGTTGCGCAGACGGTCGCCGCCTTGCGCGAAAACGGCGCAATGGAATACACCGTCGTCGTGGTGACCGAGGGCAACGATCCGCCGGGATTAACTTATATTGCGCCCTATGCCGCGACCAGCATCGCGGAGCACTTCATGGAAACGGGCCGCGATGTGCTGATCGTGTATGACGATCTGACGCATCATGCGCGCGCCTATCGTGAACTGTCCCTGCTGCTGCGTCGTCCGCCCGGGCGGGAAGCCTATCCCGGCGATATTTTCTATATTCATTCGCGCCTTCTTGAACGTGCAACGCATCTGCTGGATGAACTGGGCGGCGGCTCGCTGACCGCGCTGCCCATTATCGAAACCGAGGCGCAGAACATCGCGGCCTATATTCCGACCAATCTGATTTCCATCACCGACGGGCAGATCTATCTTTCGCCGAAACTGTTCGAGTTAGGGTTGCTTCCAGCGGTTGATGTCGGAAAATCCGTCTCGCGCGTCGGCGGCAAGGCGCAACTGGCGGCCTATCGCGCGGTGGCGGGCGACTTGAAGCTGGCCTATGCCCAGTTCGAGGAGCTGGAAACCTTTGCCCGTTTCGGAACCCGTCTCGATGAGAGCACACAAAAAGTTATCGAGCACGGGCTGCGCATCCGAAGCTGTCTTAAACAGTCTGAATTTGAACCGGTCACGGTGCCCGGACAAATCGCCGTCCTGCTGGCGCTGACCGGAAAACTCTTTGACAGCGTGCCCGTCGTGAAGATGCGCGAGGCTGAGTTTGCGATACGCAAGGCGGCAGCGGATTTTCCGGCGGAACTGGTGCAGCGCTTCACCACTGCCGATAAATTGAGCGGCAGCGATCGTGAGACGATATTGCAGATCGCCCGTGAAACCATCGCCCAATTTCAAAACACATGAGCGAAACTTCGGAAGGATTGCGTCACAAGATTGAGGGTGCCGTCGAACTCGGCTCGGTGGTGCGCACCATGAAGGCGCTGGCGGCCTCCAGCATTGCGCAATACGAGCGTGCGGTGTCTTCGCTGGATGAGTATTATCGAACCGTGGAGCTGGGGCTGGTTGCCTGCCTGCATCAGAATGAAGGCGCGTTGGGTCAGGCACACAAGGTTCTGGCACCCTCGCACGCTCTCCCTCACCCAAACCCCGCTTCGCGCCCCACGGCAGGCTTTGCAAAGCCTGCCGACTCATACGGCGGAAAGCGTGCTTTCCGAAACCCCGTATTCGTCCCGGAGGGAGAGGGGACGGGAGTGCCCTCACCTCAATCCTCTCCCGCAAGCGGGAGAGGAAGCGAACGAAAAAATCACTTGTCAATCCCTGAACGCTCACGCGAATTTGACGTTAACGCGACAGTTGCGGTGGTGTTCGGCTCGGATCAGGGGCTGGTCGGACAATATAACGAGGTGCTGGCGGATTTTGTTGTGAACGAGCTTGCCGGCATGGCGGGCAGCAAACGCATTCTGGTGGTAGGCGAGCGCATTCAGGGGCATCTGAGCGACGCCAGTTTACGGGTGCAGGCCGGCTTTTCCGTGCCGAATGGTATTGCCGCCATCACGCAATTGACCGGTCGCGTCCTCATCGAGATTGAAGCGCTACACGGCGAGGTTGAGCAGGTGTATCTGTTTCACAACCGTCCGTCGGGTTCGCTCTATCACTCTGTCATGCAGCGATTGCTGCCGCTGGACGTGGCGTGGCGACGCGCACTGACTCATCTGCCCTGGCCGGATAAAAACCTGCCCGAGGTGATGGGGGGTAATGAGACCACGCTGCAAGCCTTGATACGTGAATATCTGTTCATCTCCCTGTTTCGCGCCTGTGCCGAAGCGCTGGCAAGCGAGCATGCTTCGCGTCTGGCCGCCATGCGGCGCGCCGAGAAAAATATCGATGAACTGCTGGCAGACCTTAATCAGGACTTTCACCGCCTGCGCCAGACCGCCATCGACGAGGAACTTTTCGATGTCATCGCAGGTTATGAGTTGCTATCTACAGGCGGCGAAATATCTCACGCAGACAGAACAGGTGAAAATTCCGGCCTGTTAAGCGCTCAGGCAACATAGGTCAGGATAGCAAAGTAATGCAGTGCACTGCCTAGCATGACAAAAATGTGCCAGATGCCATGCCAGTGGGTGAATTTCTGGTCATAAAGATAGAAAATGGTGCCTACGGTGTAGGCTATGCCGCCTGACGCAATCCACGCAACCCCCGTCCAGGACAGCGTTTGTGCCAGCGGCACGATGGCGATTACGACGATCCAGCCCATGACGATATAAATCAATAGCGATGCCAGCCGTGTTTTCTTTTTCAGCCAAATCTCCTGCAGTATCCCGATCAGCGCCAGCCCCCATACCACCCCGAACAGTGTCCATCCCCACGGCCCGTGCAGGCTGACAAGCACGAAAGGGGTGTAGGTGCCGGCGATCAGCAGATAGATGGCATTGTGATCGAGCATGCGCAGAATATTCTTGGCCTTTCCCTGGCGGGCATTGTGGTACAGCGTGGATGAGCTATACATCAATACCAGGGTGGTCGCATAGATCGAAAAGCTGACCACCTTCCAGACATCTCCTGCGCCCTGCACGATTAGAACCACGCCGCCTGCCACGGCAAGCAACGAGCCAATCAGATGACTATAGGTATTGAACTTTTCGCCGTGATCCATCGAATTTAAATCTATCTCGTAGCGCCCTGCATCATATATTGTGCGAGTGACGATGAAATGACAAGTTAATTTGCCGACTCAGGGTTGAAAATCACTCGTGGCAACAAGTCAATCAGACAAAGTAGTTCGTGGAATTTTTGGCGATATGGCCGATTTTTCATGTTTCTGTCATATGGCTGACCTACGATGGTAAGTATGGTCAGATACGAAAACATTGAACGATTGGTAATTTTTGACGCCGATGGAACGACCATTGACTCATTTCATGCCATTGAAATGGCTTTTATGCAACACGGGATGGATATCGGCGACATCGATCGCTTTCAGAAGCGCCGGAAGCTGTTCAAATTTCTCGGCGGACTTCGTGAGTTTCCTGCAAATTTGCGCCAGCAGTTTGGCAAGCAGAGCCGCAAACGCCTGCTGGAGACGCTGACTGAGGTTTACCGCCACGAGGCATATTTGTATCCGGGCATAGCCTCGTTGCTGCGTTTGCTGCTGGATGCTCCGGATATCAGGGTGGGACTGGTTACCCGCAACGTGACGAATGCACCGGAGGAAACGTTGAAGCGACTTTTTCATCGTCACGGTATAGATGTCGGTGAATTCGACTACTTTGCCTGCATTCATTTAAGAGAGAATAAAACGGTGCATTTGCAACGCGCCCGTCAATCTTTTGCCATCAATCCGGCGCGCGGCTACGCTTGCGGGGATGAGTACAGCGACTATCTTGCTGCGATTAACGCAGGAATGCATCCTTTTGTTGTGTCTTACGGCTTTGAGGACAATATTCGTCTGACTGAAAAGTTCGGTGTGCCCGGTGAAGTCATCTCGACATCTCCGGAGGAGTTTATTGACCGTTTGCTGCATGCGTTGGATTTGACTGCCGATCTGTCGCGAGTCATCGGACACCAGCACTGATCCGACAGGCAGAGAGACAGGTATTGCTGTCTGATGTGATCCGTTTTTTATAGAAAGGAAATGTCATGGGCCATTATCTTACCCAGCCTGAGGAGATCGATTTCATTCTGATGGCTGAAAAATATGATATTGTGAACGATGTGCTGATCCCGGACGGAACTCAGTTAAGTTTGAACACGCCGAACGGGAGTGCTGATGATTTTGTACGAACGGTGCGGGATACCGCAACGGCGCCGCACGTAAGCAGTTGGCAGACAGCTTCCAGATAGTATCTGTTCGTTGAGTGTTTCAATGTCGGTCAGCGTATTTGCCTGTAGCCTCATCGGGGTACTGCCGCAACTCCGGCCCCGCGAACTGAATGCAAAGCCTGCGGTGAAGCGTGTGCTGCCTGCTACAAGGAGTGCAAAGCCATCGCAGCCTGAATATCGGCATGCATCGCCTTTGATTTTTCCCGCGAGCTTGCATACAACTTCTTCTGGGGAAAATAGCTTGACTCAGTCCACTGGATGAAATGGAATTAAAACCCCTTATCTCACAGGCGGCGCTGGCGCGTCTGTCAAATACCGAGTTGCCTGACCAGATCGAAAAGATATTCGCCGAGCATGTCGGCGGCAATCTTTATATGAGTCAGTTCCAGTTTTTCTCCGTCCTGGGCAACAAGAATTTTGCACTCGAAATGCAGGCACGTGCGCTGGAGCTGAGCGCCGTCTACCGGATTGCATGCAGTCGAAAACCGCTGATCCGGCTGCTGGCTTTGATGGGGCCGGGCGACTCGACCGATAACATGCCGCTGGATTATCTGATCGAGGACTCGGATATACAGCTCGATCTCATCTACATTGTGCCCGGACAAGCGCTGCCGGCATTGATTCCCGAGCACGACGCGGCGATCATCGCGCCGGGCGAATCGGCCAAAAACAGGCCTGTGCTTGAGATGATGGACAGATTGACGGCGAACTGGCCGCGTCCGGTGTTGAATCCTGCAAAATGTATTTCGCGCTGTTCAAGAGACGGGGTTTATCGGCTGTTAAAAGACATTCCCGGCCTGCTGATTCCCCCCACGCTGCGCGTTACCCGGCAGGAGCTGTACGTCGCACTGCCGCCAGGTTTGAACTATCCCGTCACGGTCAGACCGGTCGATTCGCAGGGTGGCCGGGGGCTGGCCAGAATTGACAACGCGTCACAATTGACAGCTTATCTGGACGCCGAACCTGTTCAGGAATTGTTTGTTTCCCTTTTTGTGGATTATAAGAATACAGACGGACTGTATCGCAAGGCCAGAATTGCGCTGATAGACAGGCAGCCCTATATCTGCCATCTCGCCATCAGCGAAAACTGGGTTGTTCACTATGGTTCTGCGGACATGATGAACAGCGCAAAGAAGCGCCGCGATGAAGCGGATTTCATGCGCGATTTCGATGCCGGTTTTGCGACACGCCATCGCGACGCACTGCGTTCAATCGCCGATCAGTTGGAACTGGATTATGTCGTGATCGACTGCGCCGAAACCGTGGACGGCAAACTGCTGGTGTTTGAGGCAGACAATCGCGGTTGGGTGCATGCGACCGATCCGCTTGATATATTTCCATATAAACAGCAACCGATGCGCCGTGTTTTTGCAGCCTTTCGCGCCATGCTGATCAAGACTATGCATGATGACATATAAATCTACAGTGACGAACATGCGTCCCCGTTGGCTATTTTTTTTCAACGGCGTAGAATCGTGTAATCGTTTATCGATCCGTGAATTGGGGAGACGGCCTTGACAACGATTTCCAGTGTACTGCCTTAAATCTTAAATTTATCATAAGTTATTGTTTTTTTTATTTAATATTTATGAATTCTTTCCGGCAGCCGGCATCATCACGACAGGAGATAAAATATGAAACGTTTTATGCTGACAGCCGCCGCTGCCGTACTCGCCAGTCAGGCATACGCTGCCGATATTGGCGTTTCGGTCAGTATCGGTCAGCCAGACTTCTATGGTCGAATCGATATCGCCAACTATCCGCAACCACAAGTCATCTATGCTCAGCCGATGATCATTGAGCGGGTGCCGATGAACCGAGCGCCGATCTATCTGCGCGTGCCGCCTGGCTATGCTAAGCATTGGCGCCGTCACTGCCGCGAATACAATGCCTGCGGTGAACGGGTCTATTTCGTGCAGGACAGCTGGTACACCCGCGAGTATGTTCCGCGCTATCAGGAACAGCATCGCGATCGCCGAGACAGTCATGAAAATCGTGACGGTGGCGATCACAGGGAAGATCATCGCGGGGGGCGGGGTGGCGAACGTCATGACGAAGATCGAGGCCATAATCGTGGTAATTGAGGCCTGCCGCTGCACGCGGGCCGGCAAATATTTTGGTGTTTCGTGGACAGGGGATTCCGATTAACGGGAGTAGGGCGCACTTTTGAACAGCATGATAACCCAGTCGAGCGGACGTAACACGGGGCGGCTGCGGAACATGTCGTAATCAACTGCTTCCAGCTTGTCGAGTATGCGCAACCCACCCGCGATGATCATGCGCATTTCAAGGCCGATGCGGCCGGAAAGGATGCTGCCTAAAGGCGCGCCTTGCAACATCAGCGTTCGGGCACGATCAACCTGAAATTTCATCAGTTTTTGAAAGTTTTCATCGCAATTTCCCTGCTTGATTTGCGTCTCCGACACGTCGAATCGGGCTATCTCGTCCAGCGGCAGGTAGATGCGGCCAATCGCGTAATCCTTTGCGACATCCTGCCAGAAATTGATCAGTTGCAAGCTGGTGCAGATGGCATCCGAATAACTCAGGTTGACGGGTGTCGCCTCGCCGTAGAGGTGCAGCAGCAGGCAGCCTATCGGATTGGCGGAACGACGACAGTAATCAAGCAGTTCTGCGTAAGTGCCGTAACGTTTTTTCACCACATCCTGCGAGAAGGCGTCGAGCAGATCGTAATGCGGTATTAACGGCAATGCGTGCTGTCTGATTTCTGCTGCCAGGTTCTGGAAAAGCGGGGTTGTCGGCGTTTCATCGTTGCCGATGCGATCAAGTTCGGCTCGGAATGCATCGAGTTGTTGCAGTCGTTCCTCATTCGGCAGCTCACCTTCGTCGGCGATGTCGTCCGCAGCCCTTGCAAAGTGGTAAATGGCTGCGACGGGTTTGCGCAGCCGGCGGGGCATCAGGATGGAGGCGACTGGGAAATTTTCGTAGTGATCAACGGGCATGAGCTGGAAATTATGGTTTGGCGTAAGGGCCAAGAAAACGGATGCCGTTGAAGTGAATCAGATGGCTTGTGTCGCTCGCACACCACACTTCGGTTTCCCAAGCAACAACCGATAGGAATTTGCGCATGACTTCACCACGGTCGGGGAATGCAGTTACGAAGACCAGCCCCGCTGTGCTTGCCTGGAACAGATTTGAGAGTTCAGCATGACGTATGCCATCCACTGGGCCACCACTTGCAACAGCCTCGACCAGAATGAGCCAGTTTTTCTCGCGGTAGTAAATGATCACATCGGGCATTTTTCCGTGACTGCCTACTTTGACGCCTATGGTTTCCAGCAACTGTTCGTCGAAGTAGCCCCATTTCGTTCCCGTGTCACCGACATAAACGAGTTCTCCGCCCGGTACAAAGCGGGGCACAAACTCTTCGATGATGGCGCGAATCAAGTCTGAATGTTTTCCCGCGCTTAATTTGATATTAAGTCCATGATTTATGACTACGGGAATTCGTTGCATATCACGGTGACGGGCGAATTGTTCAGCCAATGTCTGGTTTGTCTCCAGGTAGGTGAGCAAGGCCTTTTTCCATTCCTTTGTACCAACTTTTCGGAGTAGAGCAAGGGCGTTGGCCTCCACTTGATAACAGTTATCTGAGCTGTTGACTGCACGATCAGGTTTGTCCGGGTTGTGCAGTAATATACCCGCAGCAACCAGTTGTTTGACACTATATTTTCGGACACTTTCCCGTGAGTTTTCTGCGTAATTGTGGTCGAGTTTTTCCCGGGCGAAGTCAAGAATGGCTTTGATACCCAGCATTGGATTACCAGCATTGTTCCATGACGTTGTTTCAGGTAGATTGAGTAACGCCAATAGGCAAATGGCCGTCCTGTCATTCAATTGCCCATTGGGCATCCCGAGCTGTCTGAGCACATCCAGTGCTTCGTTGATTCGTTCCTGCTTTGTGGTCATGGCGTTTCCAGCTCTTCAAGCAATCGATCAATGGTGGCTTGATCTTTAGGTTGATTTTTTGCGCGTTGCCCAAGTTCACACAACTTTTTTCGGCTTGGGTAGCGCACATTGCGCAGATCCGTGGCATTGACCTGCGTATGGCCTGAGAACACTCGAAAATATTCGTCAAGTGCGGTCGAATTAAGGAATGTAGTCAAACCCCGTGCCGTATTTTCGTCCATGCCGTGCTTGCCGATATGGAACACATTCCAATGATTTTCGAAACCGATATAGGCAGCACCCAATGCATCATCGGTGAGATGGTAGGCTACGAGGCGGCGGCGCTCTTCCTTTGTTGAAAAACGTTTCACCAATACATAGTGACCACGCGGCATCAGCCATTTTCTGACATCGGGGGTAAGCTGCAAGGCATTGGGTTTTTTATGTAACTTCGGCCAGCATAGTATGCCGTTGCTGAAATGGTGGGGATAGAGCAGGGGTACAGTGTTATCGTCGGGCTCATTCCGCCAATACTCTTTAAGCCGAAAATCCACCACTGGCCCGGTACAAACTTCCAGTTCGATGTCTCGTAAGGTGTGTGTGCAAAGAGTAGGCGCGCTTGTTTGTTCGATAGCCGTCGGTATGTGTATGAATTTTTCAATATCGTTGGGCTTAACAATTACCGCAGCATCAAACATGATCTGCTGGTAATCAGAAAATTTTGCGTCAAACGATGTAGATACAATGACTGAACCTTGCGGCTCGCCTTTGACCAGATGGAGGATGACATTCTCCTGCAGAACTCCATCGTCTTGAAATGCCTTGTTTCTACTATCGAACAAATGCAGTTGACGAATAGAGCAAGTTTGCAAAATCAGATTGCGGAATGGCCGATAATAGCTACCGTTACAAAATGAACGAGGAATGATAGCGACAATTTCTCCGCCCTTCGCCATCAATAACACGGTCAGCGCGACGAAAGCGGTGTACAGGTTGACGGTTTCAATGCCCACCATACGTAATAATTTGCGATGTTTCGAATTCGTGCTTATTTTTTTGTATGGGGGGTTGAGAATTGCGTGCGTGTATCGGTTGTCGCCGCCGAACTGTATGGAGAAAGTGGCATCCTCGATAAAGTCTGATGTATGAATACAGGCCTTGATTCGCCCCTGTCCAAGCTGTACATATTCATCCAGCGTATTTTTCAGGTAGCTACTCAGGGTGCTATCTATCTCCCAGGTTTCTGCATCAACCGAAGTTTCTTCGCGTAATGCCTGACTGAAAAAAGCTGAAGTTAATGAGCCTACGCCAGCTCCCGCATCCAGTAATTTTGCCTTGCCGTGGTAGGAAAAAAGTGAAGCCATAAACTCAGCAATGGGCGATGGCGTCATGTACTGCCCAAGCTCAGAACGACGCTGCGAATCCAGTAATTTACTGGCTTCGCGTCTTACCTGGTCAATAACAAGGCTCATGACTTAAATCAGATCGTTGCGGTGCAGCATGAACACGAACTGGTCTCCCGCTGTCACATCCAGCCAGGTAAACGGCAGCTTGGGGTAGGCGGCTTCCAGCGCATCTCGGTTATGGCCGATTTCGACGATCAGGATGCCGTTGTCGGTCAAATGTTTTGCGGCATGCTTCAGGATCAGGCGGGTGGCATCCAGTCCGTCGTTTCCGCTGCCCAGCGCCAGTTTCGGTTCGTGCAGGTATTCCTGCGGCAGGGAGGCGACAGACTTCGCGTCTACATAGGGCGGATTGCTGATGATCAGGTCGTATTTCCGGTCTTCCAGCTTGTCAAACAAGTCCGATTCGATCAGTTTTACACGCGACTCCAGTTCGTAATCGCTGACATTGCGGGTGGCGACAGCCAGCGCGCCCAGCGACAGGTCAACCGCGTCTATCATCGCGTTGGGGAAGGCATCGGCGGCGAGGATTGCAAGACATCCGCTGCCGGTGCACAGGTCAAGTACGTGGCTTATGGCTTCGGGATCTGCGATCCAGGGCGATAACTGCTGACGCAGCAATTCGGCGATGAAGGAGCGCGGTACGATCACGCGTTCATCCACATAAAAACTGTATTCGCCCAGGAATGCTTCATGCGTCAGATAGGCGGCTGGTATGCGTTGTTCGACACGACGCTGAATGATGTTCAGCACTTCGCTGCGCTCTGACGGTGTGAGGTGTGCGTCGAGAAAGGGGGCCAGCGTGTCGATGGGCAGATGCAGCGTGTGCAGGATCAGATAGACTGCCTCGTCGTAGGCATCTGAGCTGCCGTGTCCGAAAAACAGTTTCGCCTGATAGAACCGGCTGACCGCAAAACGCAGATAGTCGCGTACGGTCAGCAGATTTTGTGATGCGCCGGAAAAATATTCGCTCATGTTTATTTTAAAATTCACTTATGCGTGTGGAAGCGCAAGGAGCCGCGCAGCGAATGACGAGACATACCGCAAAGGTAGGCGAGGAGTGAGCGAGCACGCGACGCCGTGATTCGCACGAAGAATGAATTTTTACTTGCATAGCAGATTTTCCAGGGTGCGCTGATAGGTAAACTTGAGCGGCTCGATGTCGGCCACGGCGACGCATTCGTTGAGTTTGTGTATCGTGGCATTCAGCGGCCCGAATTCGATGACCTGCGGGCAGATATCCGCGATGAAGCGTCCGTCCGAGGTGCCGCCGGAGGTCGAGAGTTCGGGGGTGATGCCATAGCTTTGCTCAATCGCTCGGCTGATGGCTTCGACCAGGCTACCCTTGGGCGTCAGGTAAGGTTTGCCGGACAGCTCCCATTGCAACTCATAAGTGACGTTATGCTTGTCGAGGATCGCATGCACTCGGTCTTTTAATTCCAGTTCGGTGCTGGCGGTGGAAAAGCGGAAGTTGAACAGGATTTCCACGGTGCCGGGCACCACATTGGTCGCGCCCGTGCCGCCGTTGATGTTGGAGACTTGCCATGAGGTGGGCGGGAAGTAGTCGTTGCCGTTGTCCCATACAGTGCCGGCTAATTCCGCAATCGCAGGTGCTGCCATGTGAATGGGATTCTTCACCAGATGCGGATAGGCGATATGCCCCTGAATACCCTGGACGATCAGTGTGCCGGATAAGGAGCCGCGCCGCCCGTTCTTGATCATGTCGCCGACCAGTTTATTTGAGGTGGGCTCGCCGACGATACAGTAGTCCAGGGTTTCGCCGCGTGCGCGCAGGGCTTCGACCACGCGCACCGTGCCATCCACCGCCACGCCTTCTTCGTCCGAGGTGATCAGCAGGGCGATTGACCCTTCGTGTTCAGGGTGATCCTCGACAAAGGCTTCGGTGGCCGTAATGAAGGCGGCGATGGACGTTTTCATGTCAGCCGCGCCGCGCCCGTACAGCATCCCGTCGCGCAGAGTCGGCTCGAATGGCGGGCTGAACCAGGATTCTTCGGGACCCGAAGGCACCACATCGGTGTGCCCGGCAAATACCACAAGCGGGCTGCTGATGCCGCGCCTGGCCCAGAAATTGTCCACGGAGCCAAAGCGCATGCGTTCTACGATAAAACCCATTTTTTCGAGTCTTTCGATCAGGATTTCCTGGCAGCCCGCATCGTCAGGAGTGAGTGAACGGCGCGCGATCAGCGCCTTTGCGAGTCGTAGTGTTTCTGTCATGTTGGCACCTCAATATTAAATATTTCTGCATAAGCTGCGGCATCAAATCCGACATGCAGCAACAGACCATCCTGTTCCAGCAGGGGGCGTTTGATCACGCTGCTCTTTTCCATCATTAAAGACAAGGCTGAAGAGTTATTTTTAACTTGTTGTTTTTGCTCATCAGTCAGACCTCGCCAGGTCAGCCCTTTACGATTGACAAGCTCGTTCCAGTCGCGTTGTTTCAGCCAGTTATTCGCGATTTCTTCGTTCAGCCCCTGTTTCTTGAAATCATGAAACTCGACCTCGATGTTGTGTTGCGCCAGCCAGTCGCGTGCTTTTTTAACCGTGCTGCAATTGGAAATGCCATACAGTTTCGGGATTGCGAAATTCGCGCAAGCGTTCGAGGATTGATCAGTGTTTTTTTCGTTGGCTTCCTCTCCCTTCGGGAGAGGATTGAGGTGAGGGAGTCGTTCCATCAGGGTTGGGGTGTACCCGCAAGGGGTAGGCCGTGGTTGTAAAGGCGACAAGTCGTCAACAACCACGCTCAGGGTAATAGGTATGGCTGAGTTTAGGATTTTGCTCATACCTATTTGGATACATCCAGGTCGAGTTTGATGCCGGTAAAATCCGATGCCGAGGTTTTTTTTCTCTCCGCAGGGTCGACCGTGTAGGCCTGTACCGACATGGTGTTGGTGCGTTCTGAAAAATCAACCAGCGCGGAGAGATTGCTGGCCGAATCCGCGTTGCGCATCGCTTCCTCTTTGGTGATTTTTCCGGATTTAAACAGCCTGTACAGCGCCTGCTCGAAGGTTTGCGAACCGGCAGAGACGCTTTTTTCGATTGCCTCGTGGATTTTCTCGATTTCGTCGTTTTTGATCAGATCGGCAATCAAGGTGGTGTTGAGCAACACTTCGACGGCGGGTATCTGTTTGCCCTGTATGGTGCGTACCAGGCGTTGTGAAATCACCGCACGCAGGCACATGGAAAGATCGGACAGCACACTCTGGCGCGAGTCATAGGGGAAGAAATTGACGATGCGATTCAATGCGTGATAACTGTTGTTGGCGTGCAGCGTGGTCAAGCACAGATGGCCGGTTTGCGCAAAAATCAACGCGTGTTTCAGGGTGTCGCGATCACGAACCTCGCCTATCATCAGCACATCGGGCGCTTCACGCATCCCGCATGACAGGGCGTTTTCGTAGTTCAGGGTATCCGTGCCGATTTCGCGCTGGTTCACGATGGATTTGTCGTGTTTGAAAATATATTCGATGGGATCTTCTATGGTCAGAATGTGCCCGGTCTGGATGCTGCTGCGATGCTCTATCATGGAGGCCAGGGTGGTGGATTTTCCTGAGCCGGTCGCGCCGACCACCAGCACCAGCCCGCGTTTTTCCATGATTAACGATTTGAGTATGCCCGGCAGATGAAGATCATCGGTTCCGCTGATTTTTCCCTTGATGTAGCGGATCACCAAAGCGATATCGCCGCGCTGGCGGAAGATATTGACGCGAAAATTGCCGAGGTTTTCCACCCGGTAAGAGAAGTTCATCTCCAGCTTGTTTTCAAACTCGACGATTTGCCTTGAGTTCATCATCTCATAGGCGATGTGTTTGATGACCTCCGCGGTCAGTATCTGTGCGTTGACAGGCGTAGTGATGCCCTCAATCTTGACGTTGACAGGCGCTCCTGCCGAAAAAAACAAGTCGGAGGCTTGCCTGTCAGCGGCCAGTTTCAGCAAGGGTGTGACGAGCATGTTTACCTCCAGTCGTTAAATCAGTAGCTAGTAGCTAGTCGTTAGTTAAACCCCGCGAAGCGGACAACGCGAACCAATAACTAACGACTATTAGCTAGCGTCTGTTTTTAAATGCCTCTTAACAATTCGTTGATGCCGACCTTGGACAACGTCCTGGCGTCTACCTTCTTGACGATCACCGCGCAGTACAGGCTGTATTTGCCGTCAGCAGACGGCAGGCTGCCGCTGACCACGACAGATCCTGCCGGTACCCGGCCATAGCTGACGGTGCCGGTCTCACGGTCGTAAATCTTGGTGCTTTGGCCGATGAACACGCCCATCGAAATCACCACGTTGTCTTCCAGAATCACGCCTTCGACGATTTCAGAGCGCGCGCCGACAAAACAGTTGTCGCCGATGATGGTCGGGTTGGCCTGCACGGGTTCCAGCACACCGCCGATACCGACGCCCCCTGATAAATGCACGTTTTTGCCGATTTGCGCGCAGGAGCCGACCGTCGCCCAGGTGTCGACCATGGTGCCTTCATCCACATAGGCGCCGATGTTCACGTAGGAGGGCATCAGCACCACGTTCTTGGCGATGTAAGCGCCTTTGCGGGCGGCGGCCGGCGGTACGACGCGGAAACCGCCTTCGCGGAAATCGCGGCTGTTGTAATCGGCGAATTTGGACGGCACTTTGTCGTAATAGTTGGTAAAGCCGCCCTTGATGAAGGCGTTGTCTTCCAGACGGAAGGAAAGCAGTACGGCTTTTTTGAGCCATTGGTGCGTGACCCAGTCGCCGTCGATTTTTTCCGCCACGCGCAGCGTGCCCTGATCCAACTGGGTGATGACGCTGTCTACCGCTTCCTTGAGCTGCGCATCCGCGTTGCGCGGGGTAATTTCGGCGCGGCGTTCAAAAACGGTTTCGATGATGTTTTGCAAGTCTTGCATGGTTTGGTTTCCCGTAATTAAAAGTTGCTAGTCGTTAGACGCTAGACGTTAGTTGAGGTTGTCCGCTTCGCGGGAATTGTTTGAACTAGCTACTGGCGACTAGTAACTGCCTGCTAAATTCAGCGATTCTGTGTGCCGCTTCCACGGTTTTTCCGGTCTCGGCGACCAGCGCCAGACGGATAAAATTCTCTCCCGGATTGATGCCCCGTGCATTGCGAGCCAGGAAGCTGCCCGGCAATACGGTCACATTATAATCGCGATACAAGGCCAGCGCGTAGGCTGTATCGGCAATCGGCGTGCGTATCCACAGATAGAAGGCGGCATCGGGCTGTGTGACGGGCAGCACGGGCCCCAGTATTTCCTGCACGCGTGAAAACTTCTCGGTGTACAGGCGGCGGTTTTCAGTGACATGCACCTCGTCATTCCAGGCGGCGATGCTGGCAGCCTGTATCGCCGGATTCATCGCCGAGCCGTGGTAGGTGCGGTACAGCGCGAATTTTTCGATGGCTCGGGCGTCCCCCGCAACAAAGCCTGAACGCATGCCGGGCACATTGGACCGCTTCGACAGACTGGAAAATACCACCAGATTTTTGTAATCGCTGCGACCCAGTTTTTGCGCGGCTTGCAGCGCACCGAGCGGCGGCGTATCGAAGTAAATTTCCGAATAGCATTCGTCCGAGGCGATCACGAAACCATAGCGATCCGACATCTCGAACAGGATTTTCCATTCCTCCAGCGGCATCACCCGTCCGGTGGGATTACCCGGTGTGCAGACATAAATCAGTTGCGTGCGTTGCCAGACATCTTCCGGCAATTGGGATAAATTCAGCGCGTAATTATCCGAAGGCAGCGTGTTGAGAAAGCGGGGAGTTGCACCCGCTAAAAATGCGGCACCTTCGTAAATCTGGTAAAAGGGATTGGGGCAAACCACTAGCGGGTCAGGTTTGCTGCGGTCGATGACGGTTTGCGCGAAAGCGAACAAGGCCTCGCGGCTGCCGTTCACCGGCAACACCTGGGTCTTGCAGTCGGGCACGGGAATGTCATAGCGCCGTGCCAGCCAGTTGGCGATCGAGCTGCGCAGCGCGTCCGAGCCTGCGGTTGTGGGATAATTCGCAAGTCCACCCAGATTGGCTATCAGTGCATCATTGATGAATTGCGGCGTATCGTGTTTTGGTTCACCGATAGCCAGACTGATCGCGGACAAGTCCGGATTTGCCGTCACGTCGCGAAACAGGCTGGCCAGTTTCTGGAACGGGTAGGGCTGTAAAAGGTTGAGGTCTGGATTCATTGCAGTTTCAGCGGCGTCGAAAGTGGCGTGCATTATAAAGGGCTAACCGGTGTCATCAAAACAAAATGTAATGCCCATTGCCGGAATCCTGAGCGGCGCGCTGGTATGGGGGCTGATCTGGTACCCTTACCGCGTTTTACAGACCGCGGGCATATCGGGCCCGCTGGCGACGCTCATCACCTATCTGCTGGCAATGCTGTTTGGTGCGTTCATGTTGCCGCGCGTCGTGCGCGAAATCCGCAGCGCAGGCTGGTGGGCGCTTTTGCTGGTATTTTCCGCAGGCTGGGCCAACTTTGGCTATGTGCTGGCGATGCTGCATGGCGAGGTGATGCGCGTGCTGTTGCTGTTCTATCTGGCGCCGCTCTGGACCATCCTGTTTTCCTTCTGGCTGCTCGGCGAACGCCTGAACCGCTACGGTTATTCCGTGATCGCGCTGTCGTTAAGCGGGGCATTTATCATGCTGTGGGAGCCTGCGCTCGGCATGCCGTTTCCGCAAAATCTCTCGGAATGGACAGGTTTGTCGGCCGGTATGGGCTTTGCGCTGTCCAATGTGGTGTCGCGGCGCGCAACGCATCTGAGTGTCGAGGCAAAATCGTTCAGTATCTGGTTCGGTACCGTAGTACTTACTGTGCCGCTGTTAGGGTGGCAGGGCGGATGGTCGATACATGGGATAGACGCGCAGTCCTGGCTGATACTGGGGCTGCTGGGCGTCGCCTTGTGCGCTTGCAGCTTTGCCGTGCAATACGGTGTCACTCACCTGCCGGCGAATCGGGCCATGCTGTTGTTCTTGTTTGAACTGGTAGTTGCAGCGTTCGCATCGTATTTTCTGGCGAATGAGGCGATGGGACTGCGCGAATGGTTTGGCGCTCTGCTGATCGTCTCCGCCAGCCTGCTGTCGGGAAAGCTGTATGCAGAATCAAAGTAAGGTGCACTCTGTGCATCAATGATTCTGGTGCGTGACACCGCAAGGGTATTGATGAAAAAACAAAACCTTATCCAAGCGCGATAAAACATGCGCTAAGATTATGTTTATCCAACGGAATATAAGGCGATAAGACCGCGATGGTCTTCCATCGAAATAACGGAGCCAAGACCGCAAGGGTCTTCCCACAAAACATAGTTGCGCTGTGCGCTCGTGGTTTTTGAATGAAAGCTCCTGTTTCTGAATGAGATCGTCTATTCCTGATCAATGATTGCAACGGTGTAGCCGTTAGCAAGAATTGAGTTGTTTTATCAATGAAAATGCATCTGACGCCTGATTTTTTAGATTTAACAGCAAGTTCTCTCGGCAAAGCAGT
>JAJYYO010000057.1 GCA_021800795.1 Pseudomonadota bacterium | reverse complement strand
TCGAGAAGATCGAAGCGTTTTTTGGCGTGAATTTCTAATTTAAAGATGAATCGAGGAGCTGTGATTCAAACAAAAAGAAAACTCAAAGTAGCCATTATTGGTAGTGGAAATATTGGTACGGACCTTTTGATCAAGGTGCTGCGTTCTCCGCATCTTGAATGCGGAGCATTTGTCGGCAGAAACTTGTCTTCTCCGGGCATGATCAAGGCGCTTTCTTTGGGGGTTCCCGTCTCAGCAGAGGGTATCGATTACATCGTAAAAAATCCGGACTGTTGTGACCTGGTGTTCGATGCGACATCCGCCAGGAGCCATCTTGATCATGCGCCCATCTTCAGAAAATTGAACAAACGCGTCATTGATATGACACCGGCAAAAATAGGATTGATGAGCGTCCCTAGTGTCAATCTTGCGGAGTGCTTGACCGAATTCAACGTCAATATGGTGACCTGCGGTGGTCAGGCATCTATTCCGGTGGCGTATGCGATCGGACAGACGCAGACGGATGTTGAGTATATCGAAGTTGTTTCCAGTATCGCGTCGAGGAGTGCGGGGCCTGCGACCAGACAAAACCTTGATGAATACATAAAAACAACTGAGGATGGACTCAAAGAATTTTCAGGTGCAGCGAGGACAAAAGCCATACTTAATTTGAATCCTGCGGAACCTTGCGTGGATATGCAAACCACGATTTTCGCAAAGGTGAGCAATCCGGATATTCCTAAGTTGTCAGAAGTGCTGTCACATCTGGTAGACAAAATTCGAAAATATGTTCCCGGTTATGAAATTATCATGGGGCCGATTGTTGAAAATGGTCGTATTGTGGTGATGGCAAGGGTGCGTGGGCTTGGTGATTATTTGCCTGCCTATGCAGGTAACCTGGATATTATCAACTGTGCCGCTATTGCCATGGCTGAAGAATATGCATGCGTCACGTTAAATCCAGAATTGAAAGGGCATTGATGGAGCACAGCCAAATAATCAGGATCAGCGATCCAACGCTGCGTGATGGCAACCATGCTGTCGGGCATCAGTTGAGCGCGGAGCACATCGCGGCGTATTGCAAAGCGGCCGATGCGGCGGGTGTATCTATCGTTGAGGTTGGACATGGGAATGGTCTTGGTGCATCCTCGCTACAACTCGGCGAATCCAAAACTCCAGACCACATTGCTTTGGCAACAGCTCGGGAAAATCTTGGCAAATCCAAATTGGGCATTCACGTCATACCCGGTTTTGCCACGATCGAAAGGGACTTGAAGCCGGCATTGGCGCTGGGGGTTGATGTAGTGAGGGTTGCTTCACATTGCAGTGAAGCTGATATTTGCGAGCGCCATATTGATTTCTCCCGCAGCCAGGGCATAGAAGTCTGGGGCTGCCTGATGATGTCCCACATGATCTCTCCAACGCTTCTTCTGGAGCAAGCCAGGAAAATGGAATCATATGGTGCAGAGGGTGTGGTCTTTATGGACTCATCCGGCCATTTCATTCCGGAGGATGTCCGGCTGCGGGTCGAGACGCTAGTGAACGGACTTGGAATCGCTGTTGGTTTCCATGCACACAATAACCTGGGTTTGGCTATTGCCAATTCGATCGCTGCCGCTGCCGCTGGCGCAACCTTATTGGATGGTTGTGCGCGAGGTTTTGGTGCTGGTGCGGGAAATGCACAACTGGAGGTGCTGGTCGCTGTTTTGGAACGCTTGGGATACAGCTCCGGTGTGAATCTTTACAAAATGCTGGATGCAGCTGATCTTGCTGCAAAAAACTTAATCAAAGAAATTCCCTCGATAACGTCAGTCAGTGTTGTAAGCGGCATGGCCGGTGTGTTTTCCGGGTTTATAAAGCCAGTTGCCCGCATTGCCAAGGAATTTAACGTCGATCCGCGTGATGTATTTTTTGAACTGGGCCGACGAAAAATTGTAGCAGGCCAAGAGGACATTATTCTTGAAGTTGCCAAAGAGCTAGCCGAGCGAGCTACGAAAGGAAATCTATGAAACTGGAATGCCAAGAGAGAACGCGCCACGACTGCCTGCGAATTTTGGATGGTCGTGACACGGCGCTGGAACCGTTAAGACAGTCCGAGTTGGTTGTTGTCGGAGGAACGGGATTTGTTGGAACATGGATTGCTGAGATGGTCGCAGCCCTTAACGATGGATATCAATTCGGCATCAGACTATCATTGCTATCGCGAAGTACCGATCAATTTTCAAATCGCTTGCCTCATTTGGCCAATCGCGCAGATATCAATCTGATTAAAGCAGATGTTCGGCAACTCGGACAATTCCCAATGAATGCAGACTGGGTGATTCACGCCGCTGCAAACCCGGATGTGCGCACGCATGCCTCTAACCCGCTTGATACAGCATCGGTCATTGTTGAAGGAACCATGTCGGTGATGCGCACTGCTGAACGATTGGGGCGGCTGAAGAAACTTCTTTATCTTAGTTCAGGCTTGGTTTGTGGAGTACAGCCTGCTTCAGAAAAAGGCTTGGCTGAAAACGCGCAGGGCGCCCACGCGCCTGATGCCAGCTTCATCTACCCTAATGCGAAGCGTTTTGCAGAGACAATCTGTTCGGCTGCGCGTGCTCAATCTCGCATTCCCGTGTTGGTGGCGCGCCCATTTTCATTTATTGGGCCATATCAATCGCTGGATACGCCGTGGGCTCAAACTACATTCTTGTCTGACGCATTGCGTGGCCACCAGATTCGCGTTCTTGGCGACGGGCAGGTAGTGCGTAGTTATCTTTACGGTAGCGATGCGGCCTATTGGTTCCTTAGAATTTTGACTGCGGGGCCGAGTGGCGATGTGGTCAACGTGGGCAGCCCGGTGGGAATTACATTGCAGGACTTGGCGAAAGAAGTAGCAATCAACTTCGAATCCTCTCCAGAGATTATGTTTAACACCGCTCCGAGAAGTGCAGGCAGATCGGCACAATTGCTACCCGATACAACCCATGCGGAAAATGAATATGGACTGTCTGTGTTTACGCCTTTGGAAGAAGCTATCAAATTAACAGTGCAATGGCATCGAATGATGCAAAGCAATCAAGCGAGGATTTAACTGTGTCAGAAAAAAAAGTAAGCGATTTTATTGCAGCGTTTCTGGAGGCTCAGGGGATTCGTCACGTATTCGGAATCGTTGGTGCGGGAAATGCACAGATTTTCGATGCCATCACCCGTCTAGGTTATACAGAAATTGTGTGCGTTCATCATGAGCAAGCTGCTGTAATGGCTGCTACGACTTACTATCGCATGACTGGCAAGGTAACTGTTGCGCTACTTACTACGGGTGCGGGATCCACCAATGGTGTGACTGGGGTTGTAAGCGCATGGATGGATTCGATGCCCGTTCTGGTTATTTCTGGAAATGAAAATTCCCGCTTCACAACAGCCGAAAATCCGCTTCGAATTTGGGGTGTGCAAGGATACGACAGCATCCAAATGGTTGAGAAAGTGACGAAATGGACTGATCGCATCCTGGTGCCAGAGAAAGTGCTTGATGTGATTTCTCGGGCGTACTCAATAGCCAGCACGTCAAGACAAGGGCCGGTCTGGATTGATGTTCCCATGAATATTCAGGCTGCATTGGTTGACGAGACTAGATTGGTACCTGTGGTGGTATCAAATGAAACGGAAGTTAAGAGCCATTCAGAAGGCGATATTAGCCGCATCCTGAATTGTAAAGATGGGTTAGATGCAGTCTGGAAAATTCTGGATAGTTCAGAGCGCCCAATTTTGTGGTTAGGTAATGGAATCAGATTGTCTGGTGCTGAAAATCAGGTGTTGGAATTAGTTGAGAAGTTAGGTGTACCAACGCTAGTAAGCTGGCAGGCTTGCGACATTCTGGATTCAGACCATCCATTGTGTTTTGGCAGAGCGGGGGTATACGGTCAGCGAGCGGCTAACTTCGTACTGCAAAATTGTGACGCTTTAATTTGTATTGGAACACGCTTGGCTATTCCTCAAGTTGGCTATGACCTGACAGAATTTGCACGTGCCGCTCAGATTGTAATGGTTGATATTGACTCGCAAGAATTACTGAAGCTGGGTGATCGAATAAATGTTCCCGTGTTAAGCGATGCGGGGGGATTCATCGGCCATCTTCTGAGTGTTATCAATGAGTCATTTTCCAGACCAGATTGGATAAGAAAATGCGAAAGCTACCGTCAGCATTACCCGGTAGTAGGCCCGGAACATGCCGATATGCAGGACGAAGCCGGAACACGTTTTATTAATTCTTATCGTTTCATGCAGGTTCTTGAACAATATTTCCATGATGATCAGATAGTTGTTACCGACATGGGAACTGCCTTGCTATCAGGTCATCAAGTGCTTAAATTCAAAGCTGGGCAGCGTATGTTGACGTCCACGGGATTGGGCGAAATGGGCTTTGGTTTGCCTGGGGCTATTGGCGCTGCAATCGGGGCTGTCAGGGATGTGATGTGTTTGAATTGTGATGGCGGCATGATGCTGAATTTACAGGAGTTGCAAACTATCGCGCACCACAAACTGCCGATTAAAATTATTATTTTTAACAATGACGGTTATCTGATGATCAAGCATACTCAGAAGGCGCTGTTCTCAGGTCGCTATTCCGGGTCAGATCGAAAATCTGGCGTCACATGTCCAGATTTCTCAAAAATTGCTTATGCCTTCGATATTCCTTCGTTTCAAATTCGGACATGGGAAGATGTGGATGAGATAATCCCCAAGGTGCAGGCAATTGATGGTCCTGTCATCTGTGAAGTGTTCACGCACCCGGAGCAGCCGTTTGTGCCCAAACTTTCGTTGGTTCAACAAAAAAATGGTTCGATTATTTCTCCGCCCCTTGAAGATTTGTCGCCATTATTGCCTAGAGCAGAAATGAGAAAAAATATGCTGATCGGGCTGCATCAGAAATCGGACAATTTAGAAATAGGCACACTGGATTAATTTTGTTATGGGAATCATTCGCCGAATTGCCATCCTCGGTGCGACCAGCCAGATTGCCAGGGAATTAATGTCTTTCTGGTATATACGGGATAGAAAAGTGGGTTCCATTTATACGCTGCAATCTGTCAGGAATAATTCGTGATGCAGCCTCGCAATCTCAGTCCCGCTGCTGACACGGACAAATATTGCCGTAACCTGATTCAGCAGGGTGAAAGTTCGCGCGTCGAATTCAAAACCAGCTTTCAGAAAGAAGTGATTGAAACGCTGCTCGCCTTTGCCAACGCGCAGGGCGGCACAGTCGGTATAACTGACAAGGTTTTGTTGGATGGTGTGTTATGAGCGATCTAATCAAAGTTGCTGGTTACGTTCCGTTGCTGACTGAACTTAAAACCCGCATACACACGGCACAATATGCCGCTTTGCGCGCTGTTAACAAAGAACTTATCGCGCTTTATTGGGATATTGGCAAGCTGATCGGGGAGCGCCAGGAAATAGAGGGCTGGGGCAAGGCTGTTGTTGGGCGACTGTCTGCGGATTTGCGCGCTGAATTTGGCGAAAAAAGCGGTTTCTCGGTGCAAAACCTCTGGTACATGCGTAAGTTTTACCGGGAATATAAAAGTCTGGCAAATCTCCAGCCACTGGCTGGAGAAATAGCCTGGACCAAAAACATCCTGATCCTCGACCGCTGCCAGAACCCGCTACAGCGCGAGTTCTACCTGCGAGCCGCAGCTCGCTTTGGCTGGACTCGCCGCGTGCTAGAGCATCAGATCGATAATCAAACCTACGAAAAATACCTGCTTAATCAGACCAGTTTTGACGCTGCCCTGCCGCAAGCCGTGGCAGCTCAAGCCAAGCTGGCCGTTAAGGATCACTATAAATCTATTTGAAACTAAACAAGTTCGCTCGGTGTGGGATCAAGAGCGTGAGGCTTGGTATTTCAGTATTGGTGGTCGCTCTGCTGTAAGCGTCTAACGGTTCCACCTGTTCAGGTGAGCCGGTTTATGCAGCAGGTTTGATCGGCAGCAGCTCGTCGATACGGCGCATGGTCCAGACGGGGAGTTTTTCCAGTGTATCTTTAAGCCATG
>JAJYYO010000037.1 GCA_021800795.1 Pseudomonadota bacterium | reverse complement strand
TCTATTTGAAAAACTGTATGGCTTCCGTGCCTGTAATCCATGCCCGCCTCCGTTCAGAAAGCGTATTATCGCAGCTAAAGCTAACCGGCTAAAGCCGGTGGTTTTAACCTTGTGGTGGAAAATAAAATCGTGATTAGTCTGAGCCTGCAAGGCGATTTATGGCTGCTGCGGGCTCGTCCAAAGCTGGCAGCCGATGGTTTGAGCACGCGAGAACTTGAAGTCGCACAAAGGTTTGCCACAGGGGAAAGCCACAAAACCATCGCACAGCAACTGTCAGTCTCGCCTTCAACGGTCAGAGGACATTTGACCCGCATCTACGCCAAACTTAACATCAACGAAAAAACCAGCCTGGTCGCCGAGATCAGGCGGATGACGCACTAATCCGCCATCCCTCCGGAAGGCCGGATACCGGCGAAACTCGTTAACCGGTGAAAGCGCGCATTCAGGCACGCATTGATCGCTTGCAAGATGGCAATGCGGGTGATTTGAGTCCGTTGGCGAAGGAGTCAGCGAACTGAAGATGCATTTTGGCAGCAGTTGGCGTGTGTACTGCACCGAACGCCACAGCGAAATTATCCTGTTGCTGGCAGGCGGCACAAAAAGCACGCAGAAACGCGACATCAAACTTGCGCAAGAACTGGCGCGTAACCTCCAGGAGAACAACCATGACAAAAACTAAAACCAGCCCTTATGACACCGCTGAATACCTCAAAACCGAAGAGGATATGGCGTTGTATTTTGAAGCCTGCCTTGAAGAGGCGGGCGACGACCCCGCCTTTATCGCCAAAGCACTAGGTACAATCGCCCGTGCGCATGGCATGACTCAATTGGCGAAAGATACCGGGCTTGCTCGCGAAGGGCAGTACAAAGCCTTGTCCGGTCAAGGCAATCCGGAATTTTCCACCATACTGAAGGTTGTCAAGGCACTTGGTCTGAAATTGCACGGCGGCGCATCGAGCATAACTCATGTCTGACTGGCGGCTGACGATTTAACTACGCGAGAACTTGAAGTCGCGCAAAGGTTTGCCACAGGTGAGGACTATAAGACCATCGCACAGCAACTGTCCGCATTACCTTCGACGGCCAGAGGGCATTTGACCCGCATCTACACCAAGCTCAACGAGAAAGCCTGATCGTTAAATCACCTTCGAGTAGCGCGCATGTTCGGTGCGGGTGCGCAGGTATTTATCGAACACCATGCAGATATTGCGTATCAGCATGCGTCCCTTGCAGAAGGAAAAAGGGGCCGCTTCCCTTTTTTCCCAATTGGTGCGCTATCTTCCCATGACATACGAGTGTCCCCGGTCGTCTAACGTAGAGCTAACCGGCGCGCCTGCAATGGCGCATGGCTGGTTTGAAAAATAATGTGGCGCGTCCGGTTCAGCGCCGGGTTAGACCGAGGCATCCCTGAACGCCCGCAGTACGGTATTGATTTTAGTTTGGTAGCCGGGACCCTGTGCCTTGAACCACTCAAGGACATCTTGATCTACTCGTAGCGAAATCGAAGACTTTGTCGGAAGTGGTTCCAATCCACGCCGAACAATCCCTCGAACGATATGCTTCAAATCAGCCTCAGGGTGCTCGGCACTAAGTTTTACGTCAGAATGTTTTGATTCCAAGCGAGCCCAGTCAGTTTTGGATTTCGTCGAAGAAGATTTGCGTTTCACGTTTTGTGGCTTTTCGGAATGAGATGATTCGGATTTCATTTTCGTTCTCCGTATGGACAATTGACACAGTAACACCAGCAAGTAATCCCAGCGTAACGAAGCGCTGCTCTCCATAACTGAACCGGTCGTCTTCAAAGGTGAATGTAGTCCCTTCAAACACGCGCGGTGCGTCAATGAAATCGAGCCCATGATCTTTAAGATTCCGGGCGCGCTTTGTTTCTGTCCAGGAAAATTGCATGTGCAGATTGTATATACATTACGTAGTGGCTGCAAGCGTACAAAACAGAGGCCCAACGAATAGCGTTTATCTGCCACGCAGCGCGGCTTGACCATGGCGATGAACACATACGCGGCAGATAAACCTTGTTGGACTGAACCGCCTCCCGGGAAGAGTGAGGAGCCGGTATAGGGGATTGATTTGCTCTTCCCACCCGATGGGTCAAACTATAGCAGGGAATTTTGTTTCTGGCGTTGCAAGCAAGTCATTAATTGTAAAAAATATCCGGCTGGACAAGGCGTTAAGTGCATTTTAGCTTTGCCGTGACCTGAAACACCACACTTGGCGCTAATCTCCCCGTCAACACCGGTTTGGGTGCTGAAACAGGGTATTGATTTTCATCCGTACAAAAAGGGAAGCGGCCCCTTTGAGGCTCACGGCGCTGGCGGCCCGTCCGTTCCACCTATAGTTCGGTCCACTATTTCCTCGTCTGCTTCTCAAGCTCTGTCCTGCGGGCTTGAAGCTCATCGAGTCTCTTCTTCAGGTCTGCCATTTCCTTCTTGATCTTTCGAAGCTCTGTCTGGTTATTGCTGCTCGACAAACGATCAGCGCCAAGCTCCTCAGCGATGTACCGCTCAAGTTGACTCCTCAAGAGCCTGAGATATGGATTTCCCCATATCGCCCCTTCCCGGTATTCGAGTTTGCCGGCTCGGATGCCCTTGACTATGAAGTCTCGGTCAACTCCGTACTCCTTCTTCGCCGTTGCGTCGCTGAGGGTTGCCCCCTTGCGATTCCACTCACCGTATTCCGTCATGTCCTATCTCTTCGACCGAACGTTAAATGGACAGAACTTTTCAAATGTATGCCGGAGAGAGTTCTGTATAAGCTGTCCAGTCATATTGCAACCCGTTGATTTAAAATGGATGCAAGAATATTATGCGTTAGGCTATCCTGCATATGCGGCACCTCATCGGTGCCGCTGTACGCCGTACTTAAAGCAGCGGCACGATCATCAGCGCCACGATATTGATGATCTTGATCAGCGGGTTGATCGCGGGGCCTGCGGTGTCCTTGTAGGGATCGCCCACGGTGTCGCCGGTTACGGCGGCCTTGTGCGCTTCCGAGCCTTTGCCGCCGTAGTTGCCTTCCTCGATGTATTTTTTGGCGTTATCCCATGCGCCGCCGCCGGTGGTCATGGAAATCGCGACGAAAATGCCGGTGATGATGGTGCCCACCAGCACGCCGCCCAATGCCTGTGCGCCCAGCGTCAGGCCTACGATGACCGGAACGGCGACCGGCAAGAGGGACGGGATGAGCATTTCCTTGATGGCCGCTTTGGTCAGCATGTCCACGCAAGTGCCGTATTCCGGCTTGCCGGTGCCTTCCATGATGCCGGGAATTTCCTTGAACTGGCGGCGCACTTCGACCACCACGGCGCCCGCAGCACGTCCTACCGCTTCCATGCCCATGGCGCCGAACAGGTAGGGAACCATGCCGCCGATGAACAGGCCGACGATCACCATGTGATCGGACAAGTCGAACAGCATGGCGGTGTGCTTGTGGGCTTCCAGCGCATGGGTGTAGTCGGCGAACAGCACCAGCGCGGCAAGTCCTGCGGAGCCGATGGCATAGCCTTTGGTGACAGCCTTGGTGGTGTTGCCTACCGCGTCGAGCGGATCGGTAATGTTGCGAATTTCCTCCGGCAAACCGGCCATTTCGGCGATGCCGCCGGCGTTGTCGGTGATAGGCCCATAGGCGTCCAGCGCCACGATAATGCCGGTCATCGACAGCATCGCAGTGGCGGCGATGGCGATGCCGTACAGGCCCGCCATGGAATAGGCACCCATGATCGCCATGCAGACCGCCAGCACGGGGGCTGCGGTGGATTTCATGGATACGCCCAGGCCCGCGATCACGTTGGTGCCGTGGCCGGTGGTGGAAGCGAAGGCGATATGGCGTACCGGCGCATATTCGGTGGCGGTATAGTATTCGGTGATCCACACCAGCGCAGCGGTCAGCAACAGGCCGATGACCGTGGAGCCGTACAGGGCGTTCACGCTGTAGACGCCGTTATTTCCCATGATCCAGCCGGTTAACGGGTAGAAGGCGATCAGGGCCAGCACGGCGGAAACGGTCAAGCCGCGATACAGCGCGTTCATGATCTTGCCACCTTCGCGCGCCTTGACGAAAAAGGTGCCGATGATGGAGGCGATGATGGAGAATCCGCCCAGTACCAGCGGATAAATCACCGCGTTTTCGCCTGCATTGGTCATCAACAGGCCGCCCAGCATCATGGTGGCGATGATGGTGACCGCGTAAGTCTCGAACAGGTCGGCTGCCATGCCGGCGCAGTCGCCTACATTATCGCCGACGTTGTCCGCTATCACCGCAGGATTGCGCGGGTCGTCTTCGGGTATGCCCGCTTCGACTTTGCCCACCAGATCCGCGCCGACATCCGCGCCCTTGGTGAAAATCCCGCCGCCCAGTCTGGCGAAGATGGAAATCAGCGATCCGCCGAAACCCAGCCCCACCAGCGCGTGGGTTGCCTCTGCCAGGGTGTCGCCGGAATGGATCAGAAAGGTGTAATAGCCCGCCACGCCCAGCAGGCCAAGGCCGACCACCAGCATGCCGGTAATGGCGCCGCCCTTGAAGGCGACGTTCAGCGCGGCATTGAGGCCATTCCTGGCGGCTTCTGCGGTGCGCACGTTGGCGCGTACCGACACGTTCATGCCGATGAATCCCGCCGCACCCGAGAGCAGGGCGCCGATCGCGAATCCGACGGCGGTTTGCCAGCCCAGGGCGGCGAAGATGATGATAAACAGGATAGCGCCGACGACGCCGATGGTGAGATATTGCCGGGAGAGGTAGGCGGATGCGCCTTCCTGGATGGCAGCGGCGATTTCTCGCATTCGTTCGCTGCCGGTGGGTTTGTCAAGTATCCATTTGATTGAAAAAACGCCATACAGGATTGCAATTGATGCACATAACAACGCAAAGCCCAGACCACTTGACATGATTACCTCCCAAAGAGTTAAAACACTATCTGTTATCTTTCTCCGACATGCTATTGACGAACCCTTATTTCAGAATTGCTAACCTTCTTCTGCCTGTTATGGAACCGCTGATTTATTCGTCTTCCCCGCAAAAGCGGGGAACCAGCGCCTTGTGTAACTGGGTTCCCGCCTACGCGGGAACGACAAAACCGAATAAATCAGCGGTTCCTTATCTTTCTGCGACCGCCGCAATCATAGCAGTATTAGTATTAAATGATATATTCATAATTATATTTATTTTTGCTGGGGCCGGGCAGGCAAATTGCCGGCTATGTCAGTGCCGCCAGTCCGGCAGCGGCGACCTGTCCGTCCTCGGATGAGCGTACGCCGCTGATACCCAGGCCTCCGACAATCACGCCGTGAAGGTATAGCGGAACGCCACCTTCGGCGGGAATGACCCCGGGCAGGGCCAGATGAATCAGCCGCCCGCTCAATACGGCATCTTCGGAAGTCTTGGTTGGCCGCCGGAAGGCGATGGCGGCATGCGCTTTGGCAATCGCTGTTTCCACGCTGCCGAACTGGGTGTCGTGACTGCGTTGCAGATACAGCAGATGTCCGCCATCGTCCACCACGGCGATGACTACGCGCCAGTCGTTGGCGCGCGCTTCGGCCTCTGCGGCTGCCGCCACGCGCCTGGCATCATCCAGCGTCAGGACAGGTTTGCTTGCCATTGCTCAGGACAGTGCGGCAAAGATTTGCGCGCAGATGTCGTCCACACTGCCCACACCCGCTACTTTGACGACTTTCGGTGCAGTTGCAGCATCTGTTTTTGCCAAGGCTTTGTAATATTCGACCAGCGGTTTGGTCTGCTCGTGGTAGACATTGAGGCGTTTGACGACGGTTTCTTCCGCATCGTCGGGCCTTTGCACCAGCTCCTCACCGGTCACATCGTCACGGCCCGCCGCCTTGGGCGGGTTGAACAGGATGTGATAGGTGCGGCCGGACGCAGGATGCACGCGGCGCCCGCTCATGCGCTTGATGATTTCGCTGTCTTCGACGTCGATCTCCACCACGTAATCGATGGGGATGCCTGCGTCTTTCATCGCCTGGGCTTGCACCAGCGTGCGGGGAAAACCATCGAACAGGAAGCCTTTGGCGCAGTCGGCTTCCTTGATGCGCTCCTTGACCAGATTGATGATGATGTCATCGGAAATCAGGCCGCCTGCGTCCATGATGCCCTTTGCGGCCAGTCCCAGCGGGGTGCCTGCCTTGACTGCTGCGCGCAACATGTCGCCGGTGGAAATTTGCGTAATGTTATATTTTTCCTTGATGTAATTCGCCTGAGTCCCTTTTCCCGCGCCGGGTGCACCCAGCAATATGATACGCATTCTGTACTCTCCTCAGGTTAATCGTTAATTGGAAATCGTGAATCGTACGGATCAGTTGCTAGTCGTTAGACGCTAGCAGTTAGTTGGTGTTTAGGCAACTAACGACTAACGACTAGTAGCTAGCGACTGAAATTTTTCTCGTGCCTCATGCAAATCCTGTTCAGTGTCCACGCCGCCGGGGGGGGCGCCATCTGCGATAACCACGCCGATCTTGTAGCCATGATACAGCGCGCGCAATTGTTCCAGCGACTCGTATTGTTCGATGGCTGCCGGCGAGAGCTGCCCGTAAGCGCGCAAAAAACTTGCCCGATAAGCGTAAATGCCGATGTGTCGCAGCACCGGTAAATCAGGCGGTAGTTCCCCCCTTCTAACTTCCCCCCGGAGGGAGGAAGAACAATCGTCTCCCCCTTCGGTTGAGGACAAAACCCTGAACGCATCGCGCGGGTAGGGTATCGGGGCACGGCTAAAATACAGCGCATTGCCTGCTTTGTCCAGCACCGCTTTTACAATATTGGGATTCTTCATGGCAGCTTCATCGTGAATCGCATGGCAGGCGGTGGCAATGGCGCATTCGGGGTGGTCGTGCAGATGTTGCGCCACAGCGTGTATCAATTCAGGCGGCATCAGCGGTTCGTCGCCCTGCACGTTCACCACGATGCAGTCATCCGGCCAGCCCTGTTTTTCAACTACCTCGGCGATGCGGTCGGTGCCGCTGGTGTGATCCTCGCGCGTCATGCAAGCCTTGAAACCATGCTCATGCACCACGCTGGCAATCGCATGATGATCGGTGGCAATCCAGATTTGTTGCGCGCCGCTTTTGGCCGCCTGCTCTGCAACACGCACGATCATGGGCTTGCCCGCGATGTGCAGCAGCGGCTTGCCGGGCAGGCGGCTGGAGGCGTGGCGGGCCGGAATGACGACGTGAAAATCGACCATTTTGAAATCGGTGAATGTCAGAGCGCTTCGGCTTCTTCGGGTGTGAGCTTGCGCGCTTCATCGGCCAGCATGACCGGTATGCCGTCGGCAATCTTATAGGCCAGCCGGTCGGCTTTGCAGATCAATTCCTGATCGGTCTTGCGATAGATCAGGGGCGATTTGCACAAGGGACAGACGAGAATATCAAGCAGCTTTGCGTCCATGAATGGCGATCTTTCGCAGTAGGTGAGCTATCAGGGCTGAGTCGATACGGGCATCCACAGGCAATACCCAGTATCTGTCGTCAGCGAATGCGGCGCATTTTACCGCATCTTTCTCGGTGAGGAGTAGCGCATCGCACTCATCGAAGCGCAGATCGCCGGCCTGGTAGGGGTGATGGTCGGCAAATGCATGCGGGGTAGCGGACAATCCCAGCGATTTCAGATGGTCAAAGAAACGTTGCGGATGACCGATGCCGGCCACGGCATGCAGGCGTAATCCCTGAAAATCCAGCGCGGTAGCGGTTTTTTCGGGATGGCGCAGATTCCGGAAGAGGGCGCCGGATAACTGCATGGCGTACTGAGACGGCCCGCGACTCTTGCCGCCGTTGATCACCACCGCATCCACGCTTCTCAGGCGGGCTGCCGGCTCGCGCAAGGGGCCCGCGGGGAGCAGATGTCCGTTGCCGAAGTGACGTACACCGTCGATGACCGCAATTTCAACGTCGCGTTGCAGGCGGTAATGCTGCAAGCCGTCGTCGCACAGCAGCACATCGCATTGCGGATGCGCAAGCAAGGCCTGCCTTGCAGCAGCGACGCGATCGCGGCCCACCCACACCGGACAAATGCCGCGTCTGGCCATCAGCAAGGGCTCGTCGCCCACTTGCTGCGCAGTGCTGTTCCCGGTTACCGGTTGTTGACATGAGTCGCCACCATAGCCGCGGCTGACTATGACAGGGTGATGGCCTTGTTCAACCAGTTGCTGTGCGATAGCCAGGGTGAGCGGGGTCTTGCCGGTGCCGCCGACGCTGATGTTGCCGATCACGATGACCGGTACGGGTAATTTGAAGCTTTTCAGAATATGGCAGCGATACAGGAGGCGGCGCATCGCTGCCAGTGCGCGAAACAGCCAGCTTGCGGGCAGCAGAATCAGGTGCAGCGGACTGTTGCGATACCAGTAAGCTTCAAGTCCGGCCATTGAAGGTCATTTAACTTCGTTCTGCGTGGCAAAGGTAATGCGGGAAAAGCCTGCCTGTCTGGCGGCTTCCATCACATTGATGACGGCCTGATGCGGCGTCTTGGCGTCGGCATTGATGACGATGACGGGATCGGTTTGTTCGCCTGCGGCCGTTTTCAGCGAGGCGGTTAATGCGGTGACGCCTGTAAATCTGACTTCGTTGTCGTTGATCGCGTAATGTTCGGTGGCATCGATGGACACATTGATGGGTTTGACCTGCGAGGTGCTGGTCTCGCCGCCGGCCTGCGGCAAATTGATCTGCAATTCGGAATATTTTGCATAGCTGGTGGTGACCATCATAAAAATCAGGATTACCAGCAACACGTCTATCATCGGAATCAGATTGATTTCCGGCTCTTCACGGGTGCGTCCGCGCTGAAAATTCATCGCTAGCTCCTGCGCTGGCCGTGCACGATTTCCACCAGCTTGATCGCCTGCTGCTCCATCTCGACGGTCAGACCGTCGGCCTTGGCGCGGAAATGGCGGTAGAAAATCATGCTGGGGATCGCCACAATAAGGCCGAAGGCGGTGTTGTACAGCGCAACGGAAATGCCGTGGGCCAGCACGGCCGGACTGTTGCCTGCGGTGGTTTGCGCACCGAAAATTTCGATCATGCCGACTACCGTGCCGAACAGGCCGAGCAGCGGACTAATGGACGCAATGGTGCCCAGCGTGGTGAGAAAGCGTTCCAGGTCGTGGCTGCATGCGCGTCCGGCTTCCTCGATCGATTCCTTCATGATGTCCGGCGTGCTCTTGATGTTCTTCAGGCCGGCGGCGAAAATGCGCCCCAGGGGCGAATGCTTGTCCAGCTTGATCAGCATGGCATCGCTGACGCCGCGCTGCTTGAGTTCCGTGACCACCTCGTCGAGCAGGGCAGGCGGTGTAATCCGGCTGCTGCGCAGATAGAAGAGTCTTTCGGTGATCAAACCTGTGGCAATGATAGACGCAAAAATTAAAAACCAGATCGGCCAGCCAGCCGCTTCAACGATTGCAAACACGGGGATTCTCCAAATGTGCTTAAATTGCAGGCCTCATATCCCAAGTATGGGAGAATGTTTTCAGAGGTTCCAAAGTCGCAACTGTAGCGTGTCGCGCCAGGTTGAGCAAGATTTCTCATGTTTTTCTTCAACAACCTTGAGCTAATCCCTCGTTATAAAAGAATATTTATGTTTACCCACAAAATCTGTGGATAACTATGTGGATAAAGATGCGGGAAGATGCTTTAACGCCGTGAGATATAAGGGTTTTTGTTACCCTGCCTGTTTTTTGTTATGTTAATTTTACCTTTAAAATCAATCTAATAACCTAAGTGTGGCATTTTTATTACCGGCCGCGTGGCGCAATGCGGCGTATTCTCTGGGTTTGTGAATAATTATGGATTGTCAATATGTCTGAGACCCTATTTTTTGAGGGAAAACAGCGCGTGCTGCGCGTGTCTGAACTCACGCGTGCAATCAATCAGTTACTGGAAGGCAATGTGCCTTTACTGTGGGTGAGGGGGGAAATCTGTAATCTGGTGAAGGCCGCCTCCGGTCACTGGTATTTTTCGATCAAGGACGAACAGGCGCAAGTGCGCTGCGTGATGTTCCGTCACCGCAATCAGCTATTGGAACAGGCGGCGGCTAACGGCTTGCAGGTTGAAGTGCAGGCGCTGGCAGGTTTGTATGAGGCGCGCGGGGAGTTTCAGCTGACGGTCGAACAGATGCGACCGGCCGGATTGGGCGCGCTGTATGAGCAGTTCGTCAGGCTGAAGCTGAAGCTGGAACAGGAAGGCTTGTTTGCCGCTTCGAACAAGCGCGTCTTGCCGGTTTTCCCCAGGCGTGTGGGAATAATCACGTCGATCAAGGCTGCCGCGCTGCGCGATGTGCTGACCACCTTAAAGCAGCGCCTGCCCAGCGTGCCTGTGGTGCTTTACCCCGCCCCCGTGCAGGGTGCGGGCAGCGCCGAAAAAATTGCGCAAGCCATACGCACGGCAAACAGCCGGGCCGAATGCGCTGTACTGATCCTGTGTCGCGGCGGCGGCAGCATCGAGGATTTGTGGGCGTTCAACGAGGAGGTAGTGGCGCGCGCCATCGCAGCCAGCAGCATTCCCATCATTAGCGGCGTGGGGCACGAGACTGATTTTACCATTGCCGATTTTGCAGCCGATGAACGTGCGCCTACGCCTACTGCCGCCGCACAGCGCGCCGTCCCGGATCGTCTGGCGCTGATGCAGGGATTGCGCGACACCGCACAGCATCTGTTGCGCCCGATGCGCAACCGGCTGCAAAACGCCATGCAGACGGTGGATTATATGCAGCGTCGTCTGGTGCATCCCGCGCAACAGTTGCAACGCCGCGCGCAGCAACTCGACCAGTTGCAACAACGCTTGCAACGCAGCTTCGCGCACGGGCTTGCACAGAAACAGTGGCGATTCGGGTACTGCCTGCAACGTCTGCGCGGCGCGGGCAGCGATTTTGATCGTCTGCAGGATAAACAGAAGCATCTGGGCGAACGTCTGATCAAGGCTGTGCGCGTGACACAGATGCAGCGGCAAGCAAGATTGTCCGGCGTTGCGCAACACCTGAGTCTGCTCAATCCGCAACAGGTATTGGCGCGAGGCTACAGTATGGTGCAGGATGAGCAGGGTCGCCTGGTGTCGGACGCGCGCCTGCTCGCTGCGGGCGATGAACTGCGCATCACTTTCAATGAGGGCTGGGCGCGTACCCGGGTAGAGGAGCAGGGCGGCCCAAATGAGTAGTCGTCTGATTGTCTGAATTGATGGATAATTCGCAGCGAAATCAACCAGTGGCAGTCCTCTGCAAGGAACCCGAATGAAACTGAGTCTATGGCCCACTCCCTATTATTATCAATTTGCAGAAGATCTGGCGGTTTTCGAGAGTGAGCCCTGTCTGGTTATTTCGGGCGGCGGACAGGAATATTTTGGCGATCTGACCCGGTTTTCCCCCGAAGAGGATGTGTTCGAAATACAGGACTTTAATGGCGGGATTGTCAGCCTGAAGGCGGAATCCATCGATTACATGCGCCTGCTGCATCCGGTGCATCTGATCAAAAATGACTACCTGATCCATGAGTCGCATGAGGATGTGTTCGGCGCTTCCGAGAAGCAGCCCTGCGCGATTGTGTTCATGAACGACAAGAAGCTGGAGGGGGAGACGGTCGGTTTCGCAATAGACAAGACCGGGCTTTATCTGTTTCTGGTTGATATGGACGATGCGGTCATCCGCTGTTTTATTCCTGCCGTATCAATCAGGCACTATCAGATCGGTAAAAAGATCGGTCAGATGTTGATCGAAGAAAAGGTTGCCACCCGCAAGGAAATCTCGAACGGGCTTGAGAAGCAGGAAAAACTTCGCAGCCAGATGCTGGGCGAGTATTTGACCAGCGAGCAGATCGTAACATCGGAACAGCTGGTGGCAGCCCTTGGGCGTCAGTCAGGAAAAGTGATCAAACTCGGCGAAATGCTGGTTCAGGAGAACCTGATCAGCAGTGAAGTGCTGGAAGAAGCGCTGGCCAGGCAGCGTACGGATAAAAAAGTCGCACTCGGTGAAATCCTCATCAATATGGGCGTGGTGAATACCGAAGTCATACAGAGCATGCTGGCCAGGAAACTGGGTATCCCCTTTGTCAATGTCAGGAAGTTCCGCGTTAATCCGGAGACTTTTCATCTGGTGCCGATCGGTTTTATCAGCAAATTTTCAATGTTGCCGCTCTATCACACCGATCACACCCTGGTAGTGGCCATGGAGAACCCGCTGGTATGGGAGCCGTTGAATGAGTTGCGCGTGATAACCAATCTCACCGTGGTGCCGGTGCTGGCGGCCCGTGAAGATATTATCTTCGTTATCAATGAGATGCGCAATGCCAAGACAAGCAGGCAGAAGATCGACGAACTCGCCGTCGGCATGAACTTCGATATGGGCGATGAAGAATCATCCGAGGAAGGCGTTGCGGAAACCGATAACACGCTGGTCGGTCTGGTCAACAAGATGATGCTGGATGCTTACAACCAGGGCGTGTCGGATATTCATATCGAGACTTATCCTGATAAACGCAATACGCAGGTGCGCTTTCGCCGTGACGGGGTGATCAGCAAGTACTTTGAATTTCCGCCGACCTTCAAAAAAGCGCTGGTATCCAGAATAAAAATCATGGCGAAACTGGATATTTCCGAGAGACGCCGCCCGCAGGACGGCAAAATAGAGCTCAAACTCAGCCAGGAACAAAAGGTCGAATTTCGCGTGGCAACCGTGCCGACGGCGAACGGGCTGGAAGACGTCGTGATGCGCGTGCTGGCGGGGGCGAAGCCGATCCCGCTTCCGATGATCGGCCTGCCGCCCGATGTGCTGGCCAGGCTCAAGGAACTGGTAGTGAAACCGTATGGACTGTTCCTGATTTGCGGCCCGACCGGCTCGGGTAAAACGACTACGCTGCACTCGGTATTAGGTTTCATCAATTCCCCTGACCGCAAAATATGGACGGCCGAAGATCCCATTGAAATCACACAGGAAGGCTTGCGCCAGGTTCAGGTCAATGCAAACATAGGCTGGACCTTCGCAGCAGCCATGCGCAGTTTTCTGCGCGCCGACCCGGATGTGATCATGGTAGGTGAAATACGCGACGCCGAGACGGCAAAAATTGCCATACAGGCGTCATTGACGGGCCACATGGTATTTTCAACCCTGCATACCAACAGCGCTGCCGAAAGCATGGTGCGCCTGCTGGATCTGGGTATGGACCCCTTCAACTTCTCCGACGCGCTGGTGGGCATACTGGCGCAGCGTTTGACCAGGCGCTATTGTTATGCCTGCAAGGAAGCCTACACGGCAAGCAGCGAAGAGATGCAGGGACTGGCCGAAGAATATTGCCTGGGCACGCCCTGGAGTCCCGATGAAATCTTGCAGCAGTGGAAAAAGACTTATCTCAATGCGGCCGGGGAGTTTTCGCTGTATCGGGCCGGTGGTTGCCACGAGTGCGAAGAGACAGGGTTCAAGGGCAGGTTGGGTCTGTATGAATTTCTGGAGGCGACCCCGGCTATCAAGAAATTGATTCAGCGTCAGGGGACGGTCGAGGTTTTGCAGAACACCGCCATCGGGCAGGGTCTGCGCACCCTGAAACAGTCCGGGATAGAACTGGTATTGCAGGGGCAGACCCATATTTCCCAAATCAGATCAGTGTGCAATTAAGGAACTGCTGATTTATTCGGTTTTGTCGTTCCCGCGCAGGCGGGAACCCAGTTGAATAAAGGCGCTGGTTCCCCGCTTTTGCGGGGAAGACGAATAAATCAGCGGTTCCTTAACTTGTCACCGCCGTGCAGAAAGTTGAAGCATTGCTGTCCGGCACGTTAGAATCCTCCCTTTCCTTATTCGCGTGGAATGACTTCATGAAATTTTGTCCGGCCGGGCTGCGACCTTTTACTCAATGATGAACCGCGCTTCAGACAAGTTTCCCGGGTGGCTGCTGGTTGCCGTTTTGCTGATCTGGTTTGCCAATCTCGAATACCGTACCCTGATCAAGCCGGATGAGGGGCGTTATGCCGAAATTCCCCGCGAGATGGTGGCCTCCGGCGACTGGGTGACCCCGCGTCTGAACGATCTCAAGTATTTCGAGAAACCGCCGCTGCAATACTGGGCTACTGCCGCCGCCTACAGCGTGTTCGGCGAACATCAATGGACCTCGCGCCTGTGGACGGGCCTGACGGGATTTGCGGGTTTGCTGCTGGCTTGGTTTGCCGGGCAGCGCTTGTTCGGTCGAGAGGCGGCTTACTATGCAGCACTGTTGCTGGGCAGCAGCATGTTGTATGTGATGATGGGCCACATCAACACGCTGGACATGGGAGTGACGTTTTTCATCACGCTGGGGATATTTTCCTTTCTGCTCGCGCAACAAAGCCGTACTGATTACCGTCGCGGGCAGGCTGATAAAACTTCACGGAACTGGATGCTGCTGGCCTGGGCAGGCATGGCGCTGGCGGTGCTTTCAAAAGGCTTGATGGGGATTATTCTGCCGGGAACTGCGGTATTCATCTATTGTGCGGTGCAGCGCGATTTTACCGTGTTGAAACGCATGCACTGGACAGGCGGCCTTGCGCTATTTCTGCTGATCACTGCGCCGTGGTTTTATCTGGTGATGAAAGCGAACCCCGAGTTTTTCCAGCGTTTCTTCATCTACGAGCATTACACGCGTTTCACCACCAAAGAGCTGGGACGCTACCAGCCCTGGTACTATTTCGTGCCGATTCTGCTGGCGGGCGCGCTGCCCTGGACGGTTTTTTTGTTCGATTCGCTGTTTCACATCGGCAGGCCAGCCGGGCAGGGCGGTGATGAAAAACCGTTCAATGCGGCCCTGTTTTTGCTGATCTGGACGATTTTTATCTATGTATTCTTTTCCATTTCAGATTCAAAATTGCCGTCTTATTTGCTGCCGATGTTTCCCGCGCTGGCCTTGTTGATGGGGCGTCGCGCAGCCGAAATTCGCGCGCGTCTGCTGTTCTGGTATATCGTGCCGGTTGTGCCGGTCGCACTGGTATTTTTAGCGCTGGGACTGGCCGTTGGCAAGTTTGCCGATACGCCGAATCAAATCGAGTTATACCCGCATTACCGTATCTGGCTGGTGACGGCGTCGCTGATGTTGCTCGCAGGTCTGTTGAGCGGCATGGCGTTGCTGTGGAAGGGAAAAAAACCGGCTGCGCTGCTGATCATCGCGCTGGCGGCCTTGTTGTCCACGCAGATCGGCGTGTCAGGCTACAATACCGTGGCGCGCGAACGCTCGGCCAAACACATCGCAGAGGCGATACGCGCCGAAGTCAGGCCGGATATTCCGTTCTACTCGGTGATGACCTACGAGCAGACCCTGCCGTTTTATCTCAAGCGCACCTTCACGCTGGTGCAGTATCAGGATGAAATGGGATTCGGCATCAAACAGGAGCCGCAGCGCTGGGTACCGACGCTGAGCGACTTTGTAAAAGTATGGGCCGCGCAACCCGAAGCGCTGGCGATCATGCCGGTGTACGTTTACCCGCAACTGCAACAACTGGGCCTGAAGATGAAGATCATTTTTGCAGATACGCAACACATTGTGGTGAAAAAACCATGAACTTGATCAGTTTTTCGCTGATTTTTACCGGCGTGATGCTCAATGCGGCAGCGCAGATACTGATGAAGGCGGGCACCAATGCAATCGGTCATTTTGAATTCAGCGTCGAGAACATCCTGCCAATTGGGCTGAAGCTGGCGACCGAGTGGCACATCATCGTCGCCTTGTTTTGTTATGCGATCAGCGTGGTGGTGTGGATACTGGCCTTGTCGCGCGTGCCGGTCAGCATCGCCTTTCCGATGCTGTCGATGGCTTATGTGGTGAATGCGCTGGCTGCATGGTATCTGTTGGGTGAGGCATTCAATCCGGCCAAACTGGTCGGCATGGGTGTGATCATACTCGGTGTCGTCATCATTTCGCGAGCCTGAATTCCAATTCCCGCGACCGCGCGAACCGAACGTTCCCCCTCTCTCTTGACCCTCCACCGCAAGCGGGGGGAGAGTCACACGGTCTCGCCGCGCGAGTTTCATGTTAAGCCCGGGCGCCTGTAATGCAATTGCAATAATTAAAACGTAGGCTGGTGCAAATATATCCGGCTCCGATGCCTGCGCTCATACACTTGACACAACGCCATATTATTGAAAACCTGATCCCTGCACTTGAAAAGTTGCGGGAAGACGCCATTTCAATGGAGCATCACTATCTGAATAAAGTGACCTGTATTGATCCCCTGTATCAATCCAGCGCCAGAAATTTGCTGCATTATCTGGCTTTGCGTCGAAGCGATATTCGTAACCTTCAACAGAGTTTGGAATTGCTCGGCCTGAGCCGACTCGGGCGTGCCGAAGCGCATGCCATGAGCAGTCTGGATGCCGTGCTCAATGCGTTGCATGCGCTGGCGGGGCTGAAAAAGAAGGCGCCGGATTTGGCGCGGGATGTTGAGAACCGTATAGGCGGGAAGCAGCTTGACGAGCATGCCGGCCGGCTTCTGGGTGCGGCTTCCGGCAGGCATGTAACCCGAATCATGGTGACGATGCCATCCGAGGCCGCTACGGATGCGCGCCTGGTGCATGATTTGCTTGCAGCAGGCATGGACATCATGCGCATCAATTGCGCTCATGATGATGCGGATGCATGGCTGTCGATGATACGCCATCTGCGCGATGCAGAGCAGCTATTGGGAAGATCGTGCAAGGTGTACGCCGATCTGGCAGGGCCCAAGCTGCGCACCGGCCCCGTTCGTGCGGTCGGGCGTTTGGTTGAAGTCAAGGTCAAACGCGATGCGCGGGGGTTCATGACTATGCCGGCCAAAGTGTGGCTCACCCCGGCAGGCTGTCGGGAGACGCCATTATTGTCGGTCGATGCCGCCTTGCCGATGGATGAAGTTCTGCTGGCGGCAGTGCGTCCGGGGGATCTCATCGAAGTGAGCGATAACCGTGGTTCGCTGCGCAATTTGATTGTGAAGGAGCAATTCGGCTCTTCATGGCTTGCCCATTGCAATCAGCACGCTTTCATCGCCGAGAAAGCCGCCTGCAAGCTCTACCGCAAGGGAAGGCTGCTGGTTCAGGGGGAAATTACCAGCCTGCCTGAGATATTTGAGCCCATCGTGCTGAAAGCAGGAGATGAATTGATCCTCACGCATGCCGATCAGCTTGGCAGTCAGGCGCAGTATGATGCAAACGGCCAGTTGCTTCGTCCGGCGTCCATGCCATGTACGCTGGCTGCGGTGTTCGATGCGGTCGCGCCCGGACAGCCGATATGGTTCGACGATGGCAAAATCGGCGGCAACATTACCTCAAATGATGGCGAGCAAATTACAGTTCATATCACGCATGCCGCTCCGCAGGGAAGCAAGCTGCGGGCAGAAAAGGGCATCAATTTGCCCGAGACCCATCTGGATATTCCCGCATTAACCGAAGCGGATATCGTCAACCTGCATGCACTGGCGACGCATATCGACATCGTCGGCCTGTCGTTTGTGCGGACTCCTGAAGATGTGATGGCGCTGCACCGCGAACTGAATGCTGCCGGCGCCGGGAATCTGGGCACGATACTCAAGATCGAGACGCGTCAGTCTTTTGAAAACCTGCCTATGATCCTGCTGGCCGGTTTATGTCATACGCCGGTGGGTGTCATGGTGGCGCGCGGAGATCTTGCGGTCGAGATCGGCTTCGAGCGCCTGGCTGAAGTGCAGGAAGAAATACTCTGGCTGTGTGAGGCGGCTCATGTTCCGGTGATTTGGGCTACCCAGGTGCTGGAGAGCATGGCCAAAAGCGGCATACCCTCGCGTGCTGAAGTGTCCGATGCAGCACTGTCTGTTCGGGCGGAGTGCGTCATGCTTAACAAGGGGCCTTATATTGTCGAAACGGTGCGTTTTTTGAGCGGCGTGCTGGAAAGAATGAGCGCCCATCAGAATAAGCTCAGTCCGATGTTGCGGCGCCTGTCGGTTTCTAAAATTACCGGCTGCGATGAATAATCGGCAAGGGGTTAAAGCCAACCGAAAAACCGGTAATTTTCATCAGCCTGTCATATATTCCATCTAAAATTTTGAATTGTCAGGAAAGATAGATGAAAGGGGAGCAGGATATGAACGATGGTTTGAAAGATATTGTCAGTCAGCAAATCTCGGCAGCCATAGATGCGTTATGCTGCGCAAAGGCGAAGCTTGAGAGTGAGGAAGTTGTGCTGCATTTGAATACGGCCGCTTCCTTTTTGCATGATATTCAGTTCAACATACTGACCCTGAAAGCAAGTTAGAAATTGTCGGTGCTTGCTGCGCCGGTCTGACCCGTCAACAGTGTCAGGGATTTTTCTGACCCGGCAACGTTTCAACTGGTGTGTGGCGAACATCGCTGCCCTGCACCATGAAAATTACGTATTCTGCGATGTTCTTGGCGTGATCGCCGATGCGTTCAATTGCTTTGGCCATGAAAAGTATATCCAGCCCTGCCGTAATGGTCTGCGGGTTTTCCGTCATGTGCTTTATCTGGTTGCGCGTGATGTGGCTGTACTCTTCGTTGACCTGAGTATCCAGCCGGATAACCTGCGTGGCAATCTCCATATCCGGGTGGGCAAAAGCTTGCAGCGCGTTGTGCAGCATGCCTGAGACCATGCTGGCGGAGCGCGCCAATTCGCAAGGCCGGACAAGGCTAAGCTCATTCCTCTGAAAGAGCATTTCGGCTCTGCGCACGATCAGCTCGGCCTGATCGCCTATCCGTTCAATGTCTGTCGTGCATTTCAGTGCAGTCAGTATTGTGCGCAAGTCATTGGCCTCAGGCTGGCGCTGTGCAAGAAGCAGGTGGCATTTTCGGTCTATATCGACTTCCAGGCTGTTTACCTGGCAACCCAGATCCAGTACGCGGACGGACAAGGCCGTTTCACCGTCATTGAGGTATTCCATGGCGATCTGAAACTGTTGCTGCACCAGCTCCCCCATATGCAGGATGCTGCTCGTTACCGCTTTCAGTTCAATATCGAACTGTGTGGATGTGTGCTCTCTGAGTATTGTCATGCCGGGCCTTTTTTTGCTTGATGTCGTTCGGTTTGACGGGTTCAACGATGGCGCTGTTTCAACTGGTCGTGAAATCAAGTCGAGCGCTTCAGCGCCACATAATTATCAGCGCTAAAGACAACCCGCCCTTCAGAGGTATTTGCCCCGAACCTGCCGGTTCCTGCAAATACCAGTCGATTCCTCTCATGAATGCTATCACCAACCTGTCCGGTTAATTATTTCAGAAATATTAAATCTTCCGGTTTCCTGGGTTCTGTCCAAGGTGGCGATGCTGCTGGATTCCAGTTTTGCGAGCAGCCGCTAACCCGGCATTGAATATATCTGAATCGCGTTCCCGGACGAACGCTCATGCATGCTGGGGGAGATCCTCGGTACAGCCGATCTGACCGGACAGATGGCGGACCGGACCTGGCTGGAGAAATTGTTGTTGCTGTTTCACTGCGTTAAGCACTGTTCAGAAACCATCCACGTCGCGCTTGCGAAAGATGTCCGACAGACTGACGGTCTCTTCTGCTTCTGATCATGAGACCCATACACTTATGGGTCGTAAAAACCTGTGCGTGCTAACCCTTTTGAGTGATTGACGTGACGGATATGGATTGTGTACCGTCCCCCGTTGGTTCCGATACGTCTGAAAATTTGCATCTTGCCGGTAATGGACTCCCGTATTTCACTTTTTTCGTTTTCTAAAAATAATTATTTATGCTTGCATGCGGAGTTTTATAACAATCTAACAGGGAGAGAAAAATGGAATTTGATGTCAGCAGCGTGCTGGATATTGTCGCCATACTGATCATGTTTTACAGTTTGTATATGGCGGTCTCGCTCAGGCCTAAAATCCCGGGCGGTGTGGTAGGCAAGCATTGGAATTTCCTGTCTCTGCTGGTTTTGTTATTCAGTATTGCTTATCTTGCGACTCCCTTCTTCGGCATGATACCCATAGGCGTTCGGCGGTTGTTTGTCTCATTTGTCTTCTTCTTCGGAGCGATTTATGTGCTGGTAACCGTGCGTCTTATATTTAACATTATCCGCGAGTTGACAGAATAAGCCGGGGGTGACCATGCTTCCGCATCTTGTGCTGTTTCGTACTCAAAAGGGTGAGGACATGCTCCACGGCGACCGGCACGCAATCTCCGCCAATCATCGTCGTGCGTTGCTGGCGATAGACGGCAAAACGTCTGTTGCCGGCCTGGAAAAAAATGTGTTCTGGGTCAGCGATGTGAAGTCGGTGTTTGAGGAGTTGTATGCATCGGGTTTGGTTCACCATGATTTATCGGCAACACGAAGCGAAGCTGTGCCAACCGGCGCGCCCGGGCAATCGTTAAAGGTTCAGCTTGCGGCTCTCTCCAGAGAGTTGCTGGGCAGCCACGCTGAACGGCTTATCAAAAAAATGGAACAGGTCGATGGCTCGCCGGATGCGCTCGAACAGGTGTTGCTGGGCTGCAAAAGAGTGATCAAATTAACCATCAGTGAAGAATTGGCCGACGTTTTCTGGCAGCGCGGGCGCAAGATTATTGGTAAATAGACGCCCACAGGAGTTCTGCATGGCTTGTCCGGTTCGGATCAACGCGTGTTTTATCTTTCGCGCATAGAGCAAACGAACTGACCCTCGATCGGGCAACCCGCTTCTGTTCTGATCGTCACATCGCATATCTTCTCTGATAGTGGCGAACGTGAGGATCGCCGGGATCGGTCAGCAGAATTTCACGGTAAAGCGCTTCGGCTGATGCCGGATCGCCGTCGAGATGCATGCGCTGCCCGCCTTGTATATGGAAGGGGGTGATGGGTTCGCATGCTGCATGAAGTTAAACTCAGTGAGATTCAGTCGATATTGTGCAGCAGTCTTTCATTGAGGCAGTCGCTGTCGCCCGCCTGATAGTCGCCGCAGATCATCGGTCGCCGTGCATAGATTGTGCACAGCATGGTTTTTCTGTCCAATGCGGCGCACCAGCCATCGCCCAAACGCGCCATGATCCATCCGCCCCAACTATCCTGTTCCGTCAATTCGATTGGTATGTCGTCGTTACCCATCAGCATCACTTCCAGGCGGCAGCAGCATGCTTTGCAGGTGGCGCAGGTAATAACAGGGCTATCGCATGTATCGTCGGTATTCATCTGCCGGCATTCTCGCACTTTATGACGCCGGGACCAACAGGCAGGCGCAGTGCAACGTTTAACGTAGAACTCGCGTAGCGACGAGCCGTACCCCTCGCCCTCCGGGAGAGGGGGAACGGGGGTGAGGGAACGATCATGGCAGGTTTGCGAGTTATTGCCCATATGGGCAATATCCCTGCCTGCGGCAGGCAGGCCTGCGAGAATCTTTTGCATCATCAGGGGCGGCTTTCTTGCCATGATTGTTAGATGGGATAATGCCGCATGAAAAATAAACATGCCGCAAAGACCGCACCTGTCGAAAAAGTCGGTTTGCATCCGCGCAACTTGCACCGGGGTCGTTACGACTTCAAAAAACTCATTGCCGCCAGCTCCGAGTTGGCGGCATTCGTGTCGTTGAATGCGCATGGTGATGAGTCGATAGACTTTTCAGATCCGGCTGCCGTCAGGGCGTTCAATCGCGCCTTGTTGATCGACGTTTACGGCATCATCGGATGGGATATACCTGAGCGCTACCTGTGTCCGCCTGTTCCCGGCAGGGCTGATTATCTGCATTGCCTTGCCGATCTGCTGGCCGAGAGCAACGGCGGCGTAGTGCCATCCGCTGCACGGGTGCTCGATATCGGTACAGGTGCGAACTGCATCTATCCGCTCATCGGTCATCGTCAGTATGGCTGGCAGTTCGCGGGCAGCGACATCGATCCGCTGGCGCTGGCCAATGCGCAGGGTATTCTGGATGCCAACGCCGGGTTTAGTGCGGCCATCGCGCTGCGTCTGCAAAGTTCACGCGAGGCGATCTTCAAAGGCATTGTACAGGCCGATGAGCTGTTCGATCTCACCATGTGTAATCCTCCCTTTCACGTTTCACTAGCCGAAGCTCGCGCAGGCGCAGAGCGCAAGTGGAAAAATCTCGGCAAAGCAGCCCTTAAAAAACCGCTGCTTAATTTTGGCGGGCAGGGTGCCGAGCTGTGGTGCAAGGGCGGCGAGCAGGCTTTCGTCTGCCACATGATCTCTGAAAGCGTGCAGTATTCAGCTAATTGTCTATGGTTCACCACGCTGATTTCCAAATCGGACACCTTGCCCGCTGTATATCGCGCCCTGAAAAAAGCCGGTGTGCAGGACTACAGAACCATAGAGATGTCACAGGGACAGAAGAAGAGCCGCCTCGTGGCCTGGACTTTTCTGGATGAGAGCCGGCGGCGTGCATGGCGTGCTGAATCCTGGCCGGTGCACTCCGGCAGTGGGGCGGGTGTCCTGGATTTTGTGTAAACGGAATACATTAAAATATTGCCGCATTGCGGTTTTAATCCTGCTATTAGAACAGTTCGATGTCGCCGCACACCGCTTTGTTTTCAACGGTTTTAAGGTAGCGATTTTCTTCTTCGGCAATGGTGTTGTTATGCAACGAGCGCAGCCTCTTTACCTGTACTTTCCCGGTGGCCGGAAAATAAACCACCATGCGCGGGAAAATATCTGCTTTATCTGCCACTGTCGCTTTTAACGTAAAACTCGCGCAGCGACGAGCCGTACCCCTCGCCCTCCGGGATAACCAGACACTTGCCAGCTTGCTGGCTTATAACCAACCACTTGGCAACCGTCTTTGGGTTGCTTAGTGGGATGGCTAGTTGTTTCATCAGTGGATTGGCTATCAATGATGGCTTGGGCTTTAGCCCTTAGCCAGAATTGAGTAGTTTCACCAGTAGTTCCATCAGAGGGGGAACGGGGGGTGAGCAAGGGGTTTCGCGGAGCATGCTCCGCGCCTTGAGAACGGTTTCAGTTCCGCTGAAACGCGCCTTGCAAGTGAGGGAACGATCATGGCAGGTTTGCGAGTTGATGCCCGCAGGGCATCATCCCTGCGAGAATCTTTGCATTATTGGGGGTGGCTGCTTGCCATGATCGTTAGACCTTCAGTCTGCAGGTAATCGCGGACAAAAACGATATTGCACATTCACGATATTGCACATTCAGACGGGATTATGCCATCCCTCTGCTATCATATTGGCATGCTCAATATATTAAACATGACTTATCTGCAGGGCGGCGTTGCCTTGTTCAGCCAGGCGAATTTGCAGGCGTATGCCAATCAGCGCATCGGGCTGGTGGGCAAGAACGGCTGCGGCAAATCCACCCTGTTCCGCCTGATACGCGGCGAACTCCAGCCGGAAAGCGGCGAGGTGTCGCTGCAAAGCGGCAAGACACTGGCTTACGTCGAGCAGGAAATCGCCAACTCCGACCAGACGGCGATGGAGTTTGTGCTCGACGGCGATGTGCAGCTGCGTCAATTCGAGAGAATTCTCGCGCAGGAACAGCATGACGCGGCGTGGTTCGAAGCCCAGCAGCAATTTGAATCCATCGATGGTTATGGCGCGCCAGCGCGCGCTGCGCAATTGCTTAACGGACTGGGTTTCGACACCGACAGCTTGGTACGCCAGGTGGATAGTTTCTCAGGCGGCTGGCGTATGCGCCTGAATCTTGCGCGTGCGCTGATGCATCGGGCAGATCTGCTGCTGCTCGACGAACCTACCAATCACCTCGATCTGGAAGCCATCCTCTGGCTGGAGCAATATCTGGCGCGCTATCCCGGCAGCATCTTGCTGGTATCGCATGACAGGGAGTTCCTCAACGCGACCGTCAATCGCATCGCACATGTGCACGACTGCGTGATCGACAGCTATGCGGGGGACTACGACGATTTCGAACGCGCCAGGGCCGAGAAAATTGCCCAACAGAATCAGGCGTTCCAGACGCAACAGGTGAAAATTGCGCATCTGGAAGACTTCGTGCGCCGCTTCCGTGCCAAGGCCACCAAGGCCAAACAGGCGCAAAGCCGCGTCAAGGCGCTGGAACGCCTGACCCGCATCGCCCCCGCTCATGTCACCGACGGACATTTCGAGCTGGAGATCGAAGCGCCGGAGCGCAGCCCGGACCTTTTGATGCGTCTGGATAATATGGGTTTTGCCTATGGCGATAAACAGTTGTTTAAAAACATGAACATGGTGCTGCGCGCCGGTGCACGCATCGCCTTGCTGGGGCCCAATGGTGCGGGTAAATCCACTCTGATCAAGCTGCTGGTCGGCGAATTGTCGCCCGCCTCGGGCCGTCTGGAGGTCACGCCCGACATCCGTGTCGGTTATTTCGCCCAGCATCAGCTGGAAAATCTCGACAGTTCAGCTACGCCGCTACAGCATCTGGAGCGTATCGCACCCAAGGAAACCACGCTCGCGCTGCGCACCTTCCTGGGGCGTTTCGGGCTGGCCGGTAACGCCGAGGACAGGCCGGTTGAAAGTTTCTCTGGCGGCGAAAAAAGCCGTCTGGCGCTGGCGCTGCTGGCCTGGCAGAAGCCTCATCTGTTGCTGCTCGACGAGCCTACCAATCACCTCGATCTGGACATGCGCGATGCGTTGACACTGGCGCTGGAGGAATACACCGGGGCGGTGGTGATCGTCTCCCACGATCGCAGTCTGATCCGTGCCGTCGCCGATGAGTTATGGCTGGTGGCTGACGGCGAGGCGCGCCTGTTTGACGGCGATCTGGAGGATTACAAGGCGTGGATCGAATCGCGCCGCCCGCGCGAAACCGTGCAGGTCAAGCCCGACAAGCCATCACAGCCTTCGACAGCGAAGCCGAACAAGAAGGCGCTGCAATCGAAACGCAACAAGCTCGAAGCCGAGCTGAGCCGGGCGCAGACCGAGCTTGCCGGGATCAACGCTCAGCTGGGCGATCCGGTTACCTATAGCGATTGCAGCAGCGATTTTATTGCCGACCTGAATGCCCGGCGCGAAAGGGTGCAGGCCAGGGTAGACGAGCTGGAGGAGGGCTGGCTGGAGCTGGAAATGGCGCTGGAAGCGTAAAAGGCAGGATTCAGACCGCAAGGGTCTTCCCCGCACAACTAAGGGGCGAAGCCCCAAGTTGTTGCGTGAAGGATTGAGGTGGCTTGGCTAAGCTTAAAACGTATTGACGATTTACATACATGGAATAGAATGCGCAAATGGATATCGAGTACGAATTGAGGGGCATACGGTTTCGCTGGAACGAGAGCAAAGCCAAACTCAACATCAAAAATCACCAGGTCGCGTTTGAACAAGCTGTGCAAGTTTTTTTTGATCCGCTCGTGCAATACCAGGATGCCTCAAGAAATAACGAACAACGCGAAGGCGCTGTGGGGTGCGATTTTAATTTTCGAGTGTTGTTTGTTGTGCATCTCGAAATCGAAGATGAATTTATTCGCATTATTTCTGCCCGCAAGGCTGAACCGCAGGAAAGGGAAAATTATGAAACTTGAAACAATAAAAAAACGCTTGGCCAAAGATCGTCCAATGGTATCTGTCACCTTGCGGATGCCGGAAGATGTGGTAGCAGATTTGAAAAAAATCGCACCGCTCAAAGGGTTTGGCGGATATCAGGGATTGATGCGTGCTTACGTAGGAAGTGGATTACGCGAGGATATGGAGCGACTTGAAGGAAGTGCCATCGCTCAACTTATCGAAAAGTTGCGGGAAGAAGGCGTATCCGAAGAAATGCTCAATAAAGCCACTTCGAGCATTGTCAAGCTGGCTGCCTGAAAGCAATATCGGGGTTA
>JAJYYO010000008.1:87181-96026 GCA_021800795.1 Pseudomonadota bacterium | reverse complement strand
ATGGCTTAAAGATACACTGGAAAAACTCCCCGTCTGGACCATGCGCCGTATCGACGAGCTGCTGCCGATCAAACCTGCTGCATAAACCGGCTCACCTGAACAGGTGGAACCGTTAGACGCTTACGCTGCACCCTCGAAATGACTTGTGCCCTGGATGGTCAACAGGCAATTTGAAAACATGAAATGCGCCTTCACTACGAAGGAAACGCAAGTTTGGATATACGTTCATTTCAGTGGCAAATGAATTGGGGCCGTGCATCTCTGGTTTGACCTCGCCCGCAAAGCCATATATCGAAGCCAGACTTGGCTCAATAAACTCTTCGATCCCGAATATGTGCCGTGGACGAACGTCCGATACTGAGCGTGGCGTTCTGTGGGCATACGTCGACTCCAAGTCTGCTGCGACTTCTGCAAAGCAGAAGTCGACCTCGTCGATGATGCCTGAACCCTTCTTCATTTCCGCCATGTACGAGAAGCTCTTTGGCCAGTACATCTCAGTGCCTTTTTCGCTGTCGTAGCCAAGTTCAATTGCCCAACCCGTGGATTCAGGCTTTACCGCGTGACGAGCTGAGAGTATGAACTTCCGACCGGCGGAGACAACCAGACATCCCGAAGCAATTCCTATTGGGTTGCCAACTTCGTCAAGGTGACGCAACGGAATGCTTGTGACGAGCACCCATTGCAGCCACTCTTGGATACGGGGACTAAGCTGCATAACGTTAAATGGACAGAGCAATTCAAATGTATGCAGGAAAGTGTTCTGTATAAGCTGTCCTGATATACTGCAACCCACTGATTTTATTTGGTCATGAGGATAGTATATGTCAAGCACTCCTGCATACTCAGCACCTCACGCCCCAATGCTGCTGGAGGTCGTGCGTGAGCGCATTCGGGCAAAACAGCCGGCGAACGGAGCAATCATACACGAGCTGGATTAGACGTTTTGTGAATTTTTATCACAACCCGCACGGCATTGGGTTACCGGAAGTGGAAGCTTTTTTGACCGATCTTGCGGTTAACGGCAAGGTTTCTGCTGCCACGCCAGACTTTGTCTGCATTGCTGTTCCTTTACAAGGAAGTTCTCGGGATGGACGTACCGTGGATGGGTGGCATGGTGCGCGCAAAAGCATCCATCAGGATACCGACGGTGCTGTCCGTCAATGAAGTGCATCGCCTTCTGGCCTGTCTTGACGGAGTTTATTCGCTGATGGCAAGGCTGATTTACGGCACAGGGATGCGGTTGATGGAATGCGTCAGCCTGCGCGTAAAGGACGTTGATTTTGATCGCCACGAGATTCTGGTGCGAGATGTTCCCGGCGTGGCAATGCCGGATGCGCTGAGCAGGAAGTATCCGGAAGCCGGTAAATCCTGGGGCTGGTTTTGGATTTTTCCAGCACCGGATCTGTCAGACGATCCGGAAACAGGTATTCACCGTCGCCATCACATCTATGAACAGAACCTTCAAAGAGCTATCCGCCTTGGCGTGCGTAAGGCGGGTATTGCCAAGACAGCCACCACGCACACCTTGCGTCATTCCTTTGTCACGCATTTGCTGGAGAGCGGCTACGACATTCGCACCGTAAGTATTTTGTCAGGTCACTCTGATGTTTCCACAACAATGATTTACACTCACGTCTTGAACAAGGGCGGACGCGGGGTCATCAGCCCGCTGGACAGATGAAGAACGACGAATTTTTTATGCGTGCAGCACTGGCACTGGCAACCCTTGCCGAGCAAGCTGGCGAAGTGCCGGTGGGCGCGTTGGTGGTGAAGGACGGCGAAATCATCGGGCGGGGATATAATTCGCCTGTTTCACGCCATGATCCGTCTGCCCATGCCGAGATGCTGGCCTTGCGCGACGCGGCGCAACATATCGGTAACTATCGTCTGGTAGGGTGCGAGTTATATGTGACGCTGGAACCCTGTTTGATGTGCGCCGGCGCTATCATGCATGCGCGCATCGCGCGTGTGGTGTATGGTGCATCGGATTTAAAAACAGGCGCCTGTGGCAGCGTGCTGGATGTGTTTGGAGATTTAGCGGTTTTAAATACGACTGACTACTCACCACTGAGCGTAGCGGTCGCAGCTTCAGATGCGGGAACCGCACGGCCTACCCCTTGCGGGTACACAACTCACCAGTCAGTACGTTTGAACCATCATGCCGAAGTCACCGGCGGGGTGCTGGCCGGGGAATGCGGGTTGATGCTGAGCAATTTTTTTGCCATGCGCCGGCAACAGAAGGCGGATGACAGAAAGCAGAGGACGGAAGGATATTCCCCGCACAACTAAGGGGGCAAGCCCCAGGTTGTTGCGTGAAGGATGGAAGACTGAGGACAGAAGAGTGAAGATTGTGATATGCCTTGCAACCCAACAGCTTGAATTGCTGGATGACGCGGGGCAGGTGCTGAATCGTTATGCGGTATCCACGGCCCTGAAGGGCGCGGGTGAGCTGTCGGGCAGTTATTGCACGCCGCGCGGACGACATGTCATACGCGCCAAGATAGGGTCGGGTTGTCCCGAGAACACCGTGTTCGTGCGTCGCCGTCCGACCGGTGAAATTTATACACCCCAGATGGGTGAGAAATTCCCGCAGCGGGACTGGATACTGACGCGCATCTTGTGGTTGTCCGGTTGCGAGGTGAGCTATAACCGGCTCGGGGTTTGCGATACCATGCGCCGCTATATATACATCCACGGCACGCCGGATAGCGAGCCGGTGGGCGTGGCTCTGTCGCATGGCTGTATCCGGATGCGCAATGCAGATTTGCTTAGCCTGTTCGAGGCTGTGCCGGTGGGCACGGTTGTCGAGATCGTCGAATGATTTATCGGAAGGAGCAGCATGAGCCACACTTTTACCGTTAGTCTGGTTTGCTGGCATGATGGCGAGCCTTTGCTCAGGTCGGTTCGCGAGGCGGTATTCATACGCGAACAGGGCATTGCGCCTGAACTGGAATGGGACGGACTGGACGAGAGTTGTCGCCATGCACTGGTGCTAAGCTCGCAGGGTGAGGCGATCGGTTGTGGTCGCATGCTGTCGGACGGGCATATCGGGCGTATCGCCGTGCTGCCGAAATGGCGCAAGCAAAAAATCGGAACGGCCATCATGGAAGCATTGCTGAACTATGCACGCGAGCATAACTATCCTCAGGTGGATGTCGACGCGCAGACCTATGCCGTGCCTTTTTATCGGGGTTTCGATTTTGTCGAAGAGGGCGAGATTTTTCAGGATGCAGGTTTGCCGCACATCAAGATGCGGCTGAAACTGTAACGAAAAATATCACTGTTCTCGTTCCCACGCGCTGCGTGGGAACGAGGTGAGATGCGGCTGACGCTGTCGGAATTGAAAGCGGGGTGGTTTATCCACCCGGGGATTAAGGCGCAGGCAGTGCGTAGGGCAGCGCCGCGAAGCTCAGCAACGGACCCTGCAACGAACTCAGATGCACTTCATGCGCATCACGGCTTGCGATTTGCACCACAGCCAGCACGTCGTATCCGCCGCCGGGGGCAGAGGCGGCGTTGGCGATCATGCCGCTGGCCTGGCCTTGCATATCCTCGCTGTACAATTCATCACCCGGCTGCGGCGCCGAGTCGCTTTTCACATGGGCCAGATACATCCTGCGTTTGAGTTTGCCCAGATAGTGCATGCGCGCGACGATTTCCTGTCCGGGATAACAGCCCTTCTTGAAGTTGATCCCGCCTGTCAGGTCGAAATTCACCATTTGCGGCACGAATTGTTCCTGCGTTTGCGGCAGGATGACGGGTATGCCTGCGCGGATGTTGAGCCAGTCCCAGCAGCGGCTGCCGACCGGCATCGCCCGGATGCTGAGCGTATGCCAGCGTGTCTGCGCCTGTGCTGGTGCGGTGCATAACAGAAAGCGCGACTCTCCCAGCCGGATCGCCGTCAGACCATCCGCATGAACGGCGCCCATTGGGGGCAGTTCGTTGCAGGTTTCCGGCAAGAGTGCATGTGCCTGTTCGCCGGAGATCCCCAGCGCAATGACATCGTCGCCGGTGATTTTTACCTTTGCGCGCATCACATACATGGAAAGCTTGTTGCGCATGGCGTCGCTAAGCGTGCCGGGCAGTTGCAACAAAAAATCTTCCCCGTCGCGCCAGATCAAAAACGATGCCAGCATGCGTCCCTTTGCGATATTGAAACTGGAGTACTGCGCGTGTGCGGCGCTGACCTCACGGATGTCGTTGCTCAGCAGGTTTTGCAGAAAGCTCTGCGCATCCTCGCCCGATACGCGCAGGGTTGAAAATTGGCCAAGGTCGCACAGCACGGTACGCTGTGCGGTGGCGGCCAGTTCTGCTGCGGCATCGCCAAAATGCTGAACGGCGCCGTCTTCGATGATTGCGCCTTGCGCGGTGAGAAATGCTTGCCAGTCTGCTTGCATGGTGTAAGGGATATGAGTGTGGAAAGTGCGAATAATAAAGGTTGGTGAGATTTGAGTACACCTGTTTAAGTCCATTGCAGCCGGATGGCTGCAAGCCGGTTTGCCGGTGCATCAGAAATATTTGAGTGAGGCGGGCGCCGGGAATTGGCTGTCATGGCGATATTCCGCTAAACTCGCGGCATGAAACGCCTTGTTGCCTACCTGTTGTTTGCCCTGCTTGCCGCCTGTGACGGTCAGCTTTGGAATAATCCCTATCCGGCGTCGGACGCAGGCCGCTCGATACTCTATACCGCGTTCACCGAACGGCCCAAGCATCTCGATCCGGCGCAGGCATACAGCGAGAACGAGTACGAGTTTCTCGCCAATATTTATGCGCCGCCCCTGCAATATCACTATTTCAAACGGCCCTATCAACTGGTGCCGCTGGCAGCCAGCGAGATGCCCGTAGTTATCTATCAGGATCGGCTGCATCATCCCTTGCCGGACACTGCGCCAACCGACAAAATCGCCTACAGCGTATATGAAATTCACATCAAACCCGGCATGCGTTACCAGCCGCATCCTGCCTTTGCGACAGATGGGCAGGGTAAGCCTGAATACGATCATCTGACGCCCGATGAGTTGCGCGGCATACACGCGCCGGGCGATTTTCCACACAGCGGTACGCGCATCGTGAAGTCTGCCGATTATGTAAATCAAATCAAACGGTTGGCGCATCCTCAGCTGCATCTGCCGATTTACGGCGTGATGAGCGAATACATCGTCGGGCTGAAAGACTATGCTGCGACTTTGCAACAGGCGCTGCAAAAGCACCCTGACGATTTCCTCGACCTTGACGCCTATCCCCTGCCGGGGGTTCAGGTGGTGAATGACACAACCTATCGCATCACCATAAAAGGTAAATATCCGCAGTTTGCCTATTGGCTGGCGATGCCGTTTTTTGCGCCTATGCCGAGGGAGGCGGAGCGCTTCTATGCGCAGGCGGGGATGAAACAGCGCAACCTTACGCTGGACTGGTGGCCGGTGGGCAGCGGACCCTTTTATTTGTCCGAAAACGATCCGAACCGGCGCATGGTGCTCTCCAAAAATCCTTATTACGACAGCGAGCGTTATCCGGTTACAGGCGAGCCGGGTGATGTGCAGGCCGGATTGTTGGCAGATGCGGGCCTATCGTTGCCGCTGACAGACAAGGTCGTGTTCACTCTGGAGAAGGAAACCATACCGTACTGGAACAAGTTCCTGCAGGGTTACTACGATGCGTCCGGCATCAGTTCCGACAGTTTCGATCAAGCCGTTCAAGTCAGCGTTGGAGGCGAGACCAGCGTGTCTCAGGATATGCGCGAGAAAGGCATCACGCTGTCCACCTCGGTTGCCACCTCCACCATGTACACCGGTTTTAACTGGCTCGATCCTGTGGTAGGAGGTGTGTGTGAAAATTCAAAGAGCGCTCCCTCTCCTCAACCCTCTGATGAAACTTCTAACCATTCGACTAAGCCGTCAACGAACGACGGCAAAGTCGCTGGTTACCCCGAGGGGGAGAGCGTAGCGAGGGGGCCAAGCAAACGAAGTGATTCATCTTGCAATCCTGAACGGGCGCGCAAACTGCGGCAGGCGATTTCGATTGCGGTGGATTTTGAGGAATTTGTCTCCATCTTCGCCAACGGACGCGGCATTGCCGCGCAATCGCCGATCCCGCCCGGCATTTTCGGCTATCGCGAAGGCCGTGCGGGCATCAATCCTGTGGTGTACGACTGGGTGGACGGTCAGCCCAGGCGCAAACCGATTTCACAGGCGAAGCGGCTGCTTGCGGAAGCGGGTTATCCGGACGGGGTGGATGAAAAAACCCATCAGCCGCTGGTGATCAATCTGGATACCACGGCCAGCGGCGTGGGCAACAAGTCCCGCCTTGACTGGTTGCGCAAACAGTTCGACAAGATCAACGTGCAACTGGTGGTGCGCAGCACCGACTATAACCGTTTTCAGGACAAGATCCGCCGGGGCGACACGCAGATGTTCTATTACGGCTGGAACGCCGATTATCCCGACCCTGAGAATTTCCTGTTTTTGCTGAACGGCGCGCAGGCCAAGGTGGGCGGCGATGGTGAAAACGCTGCCAATTACAACAATCCGGAATACAACCGTCTGTTTGAAGAAATGAAGAACATGGAAAACAGCCCGGAACGTCAACTCATCATAGACCGGATGCTGGAGATTTTGCACGAGGATAGCCCGTGGCTGTGGGGCTACCATCCCAAGAATTACGTGCTGCAACACGGCTGGCTGCATAACGTGAAGCCGAACGTGATGGCGAACAACAAGCTCAAGTACTGGCGGGTGGATGCCAGGCAGCGCGACCTGTTCAGAGCCCGTTGGAATCAGCCGCAGCTCTTGCCGCTGTGGTTGGTGACAATCGCCTTGCTGTCGTTTGGCTTGTGGATGTGGCGCGCGTTACGGCTGCGGGAAGAAGCCCGCAGCCTGTAGCATTTATTTCGCTTCGTCTATCATCAGGATGATTTTTTCCTCTACCTCTTTGGCAACCTGAGCCAGAGCCGCCTCACTGGAGAGCATGCCGAGCATCTGCACCGGGCTGATCGTGCCGATTTTGGTTTTTCCTTTTTCCGTATAGACCGATATGCGGCATGGCAGGGCCATGTTCAGACGCATGTCGCTGGACAGCACTTTTGCAGCCTGTCCCGGATTGCAGACCTCGAACACATTGCAGTTTTCCTCGAAGGCGATGCCCTTGCCGCGCAGTGTGTCGCCGATGTTATGTACATGCAGCACGCCGAAGCTGTGACGCTTGACGGCGGTATCCAGATCTGCGGACGCCTGTTCGAATGATTTGTCGCTTTCTACTGTGTAATACATGAAGTCACCTTTTTAATGAAGTTCGTTTGAGTATGTTACACGTTTGCGCCGATCCGTGAATAGCCGCTGGCGTTTTCTTCACGGCATTTTCCTTTACGTCTTCCCGTTTGGCAACACGTGCCCGTACAATAGCGATACTCATGATAGCCTATCTTATCCGCCGCATAGCTTACGCCATTCCGATTCTCATCGGAGTGAATCTGCTCACCTTTGCGCTGTTTTTCGTGGTGAATACGCCCGACGACATGGCGCGCATGCAGCTCGGGATAAAGCGCGTGACGCCGGAGGCCATCGCCAGATGGGAACAGCAGCACGGCTATGACAAGCCGCGGCTGTTCAACAGCGCGGCAAACGGCGCCGATAAAATAACCGATACGATTTTCTGGCAGAAATCGGTCAGCATGTTTGTGCTGGATTTCGGCTATTCCGATGACGGGCGCAACATTTCCCGGGAAATTGCCACACGCATGGGGCCCAGCCTGGCGATTGCCTTGCCGACTTTTTTGATCGGCCTGTTGATTTACGTCAGTTTTGCGCTGGTGATGACGCTGTTTCGCGCATCAGCGCTGGACACGGCGGGTGTTGCGCTGTGCGTGGTGCTGATGTCGATTTCCGGTCTGTTCTATATCATCGGCGGCCAGTTCCTTATAAGCCGCCTGTGGCATCTGGTGCCGATCTCCGGTTACGCGGGCGGGATGGACAGCATCAAGTTTGTGGTGTTGCCCGTCATCATCGGTGTGATCGGTGGCATCGGCGCCAGCAGTCGCTGGTATCGCACCATCTTTCTGGAGGAAATAGGCAAGGATTACGTGCGCACCGCGCGCGCCAAGGGGCTGTCGGAGTTGCGCGTGCTGTTCAGTCATGTGCTCAAAAACGCGATGATCCCGATTTTGACCGGAGTGGTGGTGGTGATTCCATTGCTGTTCATGGGCAGCCTGCTCACCGAGTCGTTTTTCGGCATTCCCGGTCTTGGCAGCTACACGATCGATGCGATCAATGCACAGGATTTTTCCGTGGTGCGCGCAATGGTATTTTTAGGCTCGCTGCTGTATATCGCGGGTCTGATTCTGACTGATATTTCATACACTGTCGTTGATCCGAGGGTGCGCCTTTCGTGAATTTCATGCCGGTCATTTTGTGGAGCGATGCGCTGGTGTTTGTGCTGCTGGCGGCCTGTGCAGCAGGCGCGTGGTATGTGCGCCGCCACGAACATCTGTTGTTGCCCTGGCGACGAGTGGCCGGCAGCAGCGTGGCGATGGTCTCCTTGCTGGTGTTGTCGCTGTTTCTGCTGGTGGGGCTGCTCGATACCCTGCATTACCGGGTCGTACTGAAGGAGGGCGGGGCGTATTCGCCGGAGGTGTTGAGCGCGTTCGACAAACTGGTCGAGCCATTGCGCCTTCATACCGAAAAGACCTATTCCGCGCCGCTTGCCCTGACCTTGTATGCGAAGGAAAGCACAACCGACCCGGCGGGTCGCGTAGTGCGTGTCTATCCCAGGCTGAAATACGGCGGGGCGCAATTATCCGACGCCTCGGAGCGCGATACGGATATTTTAAAGCGAGCGGTGATCGGCGCACTGA
>JAJYYO010000008.1:0-87081 GCA_021800795.1 Pseudomonadota bacterium | reverse complement strand
AGCACAACCGACCCGGCGGGTCGCGTAGTGCGTGTCTATCCCAGGCTGAAATACGGCGGGGCGCAATTATCCGACGCCTCGGAGCGCGATACGGATATTTTAAAGCGAGCGGTGATCGGCGCACTGACAGGACTGCTGGCAGGCGGTTTGCTGCTATGGGCAGGCAGAATGAGACGGCGCGCTATCGTCATCGCCTGTCTGTTCATCGCTGCACTTATTGGTGTGACCGTCAGTCTGGCGGGCGCCTATCATGTATTGGGCACCGACAAGGTGGGGCAGGATGTGCTGTATTTATCCCTGAAGAGCATACGCACGGGACTCATCATCGGCACGGTGACCACGCTGGTGACGCTGCCGCTGGCCCTGTTTATGGGCGTTGCGGCGGGTTACTTCAGGGGCTGGGCGGATGACGTGATCCAGTACATCTATACGGTGTTGAGCTCCATCCCCAGTGTGCTGTTGATTGCGGCGGCGGTGCTGATGATGCAGGTGACCATCGATACTCACACGGGCTGGTTCGACACCGCTGCGTCCCGCGCCGACTTGCGGCTGGTGTTTCTCTGTCTGATCCTCGGTATGACCAGCTGGACGGGTCTGTGCCGATTGCTGCGCGGCGAAACGCTCAAGCTGCGCGAGATGGAATATATTCAGGCGGCGCAATCGTTCGGCGTATCCTCTTTGCGCATCCTGGCGCGCCACATCATCCCCGGCGTGATGCACATCATCCTGATTTCGCTGGTGATGGATTTTTCAGCCCTGGTGCTGGCCGAAGCGGTGCTGTCCTACGTGGGGGTCGGCGTGGATCCTTCGATGATCAGCTTCGGTACCATGATCAACGGCGCCAGGCTGGAAATGGCGCGCGAGCCTATGGTGTGGTGGGCGCTGGCTTCCGCCTTCAGTTTCATGCTCGCGCTGGTGCTGGCGGCGAATCTGTTTGCAGATGCGGTGCGCGATGCGTTCGATCCGCGATTGAACCGGAATGCGGCATAGCCGTTAGTCGGATCGGGGGCTTTCCTGCAGGGGGAGTCCGGATTTATGCTCAGTCTGGTTGCTGTGCAGCACGGCCTTATAGTAAGCTTACCCATTCTTCACTCAATGATTAGCCTAACAATGTCGGGAACCGCATTAGTCTTGCATGTCGAACCTGACGCAACTCGCGAGGTTGCAGAGCAACTCTCGCCATACTTGTCAAAAATACTGCATCGCAGGATTACCGATGCAGCATCGCTGGTCGCTGCACTGAGCGAGCAGAAGTGGGACGCCGTGCTGTGCGATCAGAGCGACGCAGGCACCCGGTCAGGCGGCACTCACATCAATGAAAGCAGCATACCCTATGCATTTCTGGACAGCATGCCCGGCATGGCCTGCCAGATACGACTCGACAAACAAGGCGCGCTGCATCTCCCTTACGTCAGCGAAGGCTGTGTTGATCTGCTCGGTATTTCGCCGCTTGCGCTGCAACAGCAATCATTGACGAATTACCTGCATCCTGACGATGTCGACTTCTTCCGTCAGAGCATGCAGCTGTCTGCCGAACACGGCACGCCATGGAACTGGGAAGGACGCATCGTGTTACCCCCGAGAGGCGAAGTAAAATGGATAAATTTGCGTGCGAAGCATCATAAGACCGATTCCGATGAAATGCATTGGCAGGGATTCGTCGTCAATATCACGCAGAACAAACAGGCAGAGATTGAAATCAAACATTCCAGGGAGCGTTTGCGAGAACTGTCGGCACACATAGAAAGCATCAAGGAAGAGGAACGTACGCGCATCGCGCGGGAAATACACGATGAAATCGGCGTGCTGCTGACTGCATTGAAAATGGATATTGCCTGGCTGGCTCATCGCCTGCCGGCTGACAACAACGTCTTGCTTGAAAAAACGCAGGGCATGTCCCAGTTGCTGGATACGGCCGGGCGCGCGGCGAATGATCTGGTTCACAGCCTGCGTCCCGGCTCCCTGGACTGTTTTGGCATTGTCGCGACAATTGAAATCGAGGCGCGTGAGTTTACCAAACGCACCGGGATACCCTGCAGAATCGAAAAGTCCAGCGATCATCTTGATATATCCAACGAACAGTCCATTACGCTGTTCAGAGTTTTTCAGGAAACGCTGAACAACATCATGAAACACGCTGCCGCAACGCATGTGTATGTGCGGATTTTGAAAGACGAAGCCGCTACAGTATGCGCCGATCATTGCATTGAGCTGATAGTGTCGGACGATGGTTGCGGATTTGACGATTCGGCACGCAACAAACCGCGTTCATTCGGGTTGCGCGGCATACAGGAGCGCATCGGTCAGCTCGGTGGCAAGGTAACAATTACCAGCAAACCGGGTAAAGGAACAAAAATCGCTGTGTGCCTGCCGGTCAAGACAAGCGACTAACGATCATGGCAAGAAAGCCGCCCCTGATGATGAAACCCGCCATGATCGTTCCCTCACCCCCGTTCCCCCTCTCCCGGAGGGCGAGGAGTACGGTTCGTCGCTTCGCGAGTTTCACGTTAATATCTCATGCAAGGCGAGCCGAACGGAAGTAGGCGTTTTCCTTTTCCATAAAGCAAAACCCCCAGCCTTGCAATACCGACCAGACCTCCAGACCGTACCGGTCCGGCTGGGCGGGTCGTATCCACTGATTGCCGTTGCGCAGGTTTTCATATGCGCATTGGTACTTGTCGCAAAACGCCGCGATGGCATTTTCCGTTGCGCCCAGTTCATGAGCAAACTTTCCTTCCCAGGCCAGCTGGCGGCTATCCTGATGGCGTATCGGTTTGGAAATACGCGATACATCTGCACCTTGCGTGATTTCCTGAACGCCGATCGCACCAATCTCAAGCCAGCCCTTGCCAAAATAAAAAGAGGGGAGGCCCTGCCGGGTATCGTAGAAATAGGCTACATTGTTTTCGCGATTAAATTCCACCACGTGGTGATGCTCGAACTGCATGATGCAGGTGTGCACTTTTTCCTCAGGCAGCTTGGCAATCAAACCCTTTGCATGGCTGCGGAATTTGTATAAAGGCAGGTTGCCGGGCGCATAGGCGTCCCGCCCGAGCGCAAAATACATGCCTGTCAAGTCTGCGCTGTAAAGCTCCCAAAAATTCAGGCGACGCGGATTTTCCTTGTCATCATTGGACAGCAGGTCAAAAAATTCGCCGAGCAATTGACGTTTGAGCCAGTGCGAGAGCATGTTGCGGGCCTCAGTGCAACAACGCCAATGGTGCGCCGGCAGCCACGGATTGCCCCAGAGTCCGATTGCAAAATCCCTGAGGGTGGCACGCACTTCTCTGACAGCGCAACAGGCATAACGATCAAGCAGGATGTTCAGTCCTGCATCGGCATAGAGCGGATAGTCATTCAAAAGCAGCAACAGGCTATCCAGACGCTCCTTGAATGCAGGATCATCCATATGCTGAGCAGCCAGGATGGGCGCCATGACCAGTTGGCGCATCAGCCAGCATCCGGCATCGAGTTCGAGTCGCACACGAATTTCGTTGACCACCGACCAGTCGTCCTGCAACACGGCAACAACCAGCGAATGAGCGGGGTTTTCGTCCAGCAGGTCAGGGTATTTCGTCAATGCCAGAAGCCAGTCAGGGGTAAATTCATTCATCGCGAACGAATCCAGTTGGGCGGCTAGAAAACGTCTCAACTTCTCCCTGTTGTCGGCACCCGCCAAACTGGCGGCATCGGCGGCATAAGAAAAATAACTGGCAAGCAGCGCCCGATAAAGCTTGCGAAAGCTCCGCTGCCTGTACTTGTAGTGTTCCACATATTCGAGCAATTTCTCGAAAGCCTCACGACTTTCGATCAAAACTTCGCCATTCACACTCTGGGTGCAGCCGTAGCAGACCAGCCGTAGCTGCCGCAAGCCGACGAGACTTCCGTTCTGCCGGTATGCCATGAGCGCCTGTTCTATGGTGGCTGCGGGAGCGTTCTCAAGTCGGGATGAGCCGCGCACCCATTCTTGCAGCCTGGAACGCTCGCTGCGCATGCCTAACGAATCGCCCGGACGCATTCTGGATAGCGATATGGCGTTGATATTGCTCAATGTGTCATGCAACTTCGCAAGCGTATCCATTATATGCGGCAGGTGCCGAAATTTCCCCGTGGAATTTCGTTCAGTGCGGGGCGCGGCTCATCCAGCCCAAAGAATTCCAGACGCAGTTCGATACGGCGGCTTTCCTCAAGCGAGGTTTTTGCCGAATTGAACGAATAACCCCCGACCAGAAAATAATCGCGAACCAGCTCCTTTTCCTCGGGAGTCAGGGTATAGGACTGGCCGGGCGGAGGAGCCAGCAGCGCGCATAACACACGCTGGCTGCGCTGCAAACTGAGGTTCAGGTTCAGCAGGTAATCGCCGCGCTGGTCTGCGTAACCCTCGGATACAATGCGCTTTAGCCATGTGCCACCCAACGTATCCTGCGCAATCACCAGTATCTCTGAAACGAATTTGGCCAGATATTGAGCCTGTTCAGTCGAGAGTTTTGAACTGCCCGTGTCAAAACGGGCACGATCACCAAAATCGATGGTCGCCCTGTTCTTGTCAACAAATATCCCCGGATATTTCCTGGAGGCCTGCTCGATTTTTGTCAACAACTGATCGATTTCCTGCTCGCGTTTTACCTTGTTTTTGTCCGCTGTCGAGACCTCATCGGTGACGGCCAGCAGCGCCACGCTCATGACCAGCAGAAACATCACCATCAGCGCCGTCATCAGGTCGGCAAACGATATCCAGAAGGGCTTTTCGCCTTCATCCTTGTTGCGCCTCCCCGGAATCAGAAATTTATTGATCATGCGATGATGAACTTATATGCTGGTGGCCGCATCGAGTGTACTCTCCAGTTCATGTATCCCTTCGCGCAACAGCTTCACGGAATCCGACAGCGCCTGGTGAAATTCACGGTTTGCCTCGCTCACTGCGCGGGTCATTCCCTCGCTGAACGACTGGTGCGCTGCGCCAATGACCTCCGAGATCCTGGACAGGTACTCGTCGGCATCTTTTTGTGCGGCGACAAGTCGACCCGTGGCAGATTCTATCCTGGCCAGTACCTCGCCTGACATGGATGCATCGCGACGCACCTGTTCCGCCAGCAATTGCAGGGAGTGCACCTGGGCTATCATGGCATCGCGCGCAGTCCGGTAATCGCCGAACATATCGGCCAGTCCCGAAGATGCAGCGCTCACCGTGTCGGCCGCCTGGATCAGCTGACCTGCCAGGCCAGCTGATTTGTCCAGCGTGTCGCTGACACGCTGTCCGGCATGGGTAAAATCCTGGCTCGCCAGATACAGCGTGTCTGCACTTGTGTTGAGCGCCGCCATGGCGTCTTTGGTCGTGGTGTGCATGACCGTCACGGCCGACGTGATTTGCCCTGTGGCCAGATTGATTCCCTCAACCATGGCTGTGATTTGTTCGTTCAGTTTTTCATGCAGCAGAGCTTCCCGGGATGCCGCCGCTGCGTTTGACTTTTCAAGCTGTTCAGCTATTAAATCCGTACCGCGTTGCCCCGCCGCCGTTGCCATGACCTCCAGCTTGATGACTATCGTCCCGAGCGCATCAACGATTTGCTGCTGAAAACTGCCTTGCCCGCCGAGCATTTCTTTCAGTTGAAGGCTGAAATTATCCAGCGTGGCTTGCAGTGCAGCCCCCCGGTTGTTTTCCGCATTCTTCAAGGAAGCGGCTATTTCTGTCAGCGGCGCTTTCATGCCATCCTCAATGCTGGCCGCGATGCGATCGCCCAGTGCGACAGAGCCGGCCTGGGCCGCTGAAATTTGCTTTTCGATCAATTCTGCGAGTATCTGTTTGAGCTCACCCTTAAGCAATCCGGACGTTTGTGTGGAGGAAGATTCAGATGCCTGTACCAGTCTTGCCAGATACTCTTCACCGGCGCCGCCCTCGAATAAACCATCAAGCAGCTGAACCAGCTTTTCCACTTTGCCATTCAGACGGGACACCACCAGTTTTTCAATAAAGGTGACGATCATCGCCAGCGTGATTGCGGACGCCGAAATCAGAAATGCCTCGGACACGCCATGCAGCAGACGGGTCAGACTGTCGCGGACCACCATGGGATCTTCAGATACGACGAAGGACTTCATTCCGATCAACAAGCCATAGAACGTCCCGATGATGCCGACACCGGTAAACAAACCCGGCAGATGTTTAAAAAAATCCGCATGTAACGGGATGTCCACCAGAATATCCGGCCTGAAGATCACCCCGGCCGGCATGGTGGAGCGCAGGCGCACCGCGGTACCGTCGCCTGCCTGCTTGTGCAGGGAGTCCGCATATTCATGCCACAGGTGTTCGAGCACACCCTTATTCAGGAAAATCGCGGACAGACTGCCATCCGGTTTCCCCTTCAGCAAGTCCAGCTTTTTGATTACCGTGGATAATTGTCGCGACACGACAAAAGACGGTAACAGGGAAAAAATCACAAAAGACAACAGCAGCACCGTAAGAATGGCGGCGAAAATATAAATATGCTGGGGCAGGGCGGTGAAGGTCATCATTTTTCGGTTAAGTTCAAGCAATTCAGGACAATAGCCCCATATGCAGGCAAAATGTTTCAGGATTATGACTCAAGTTCGCTCACGGGCGTGAGCAATTTGCGATGCGGGCACGGGCTGACGGGATAAAACTGCCCTTATAATGCCCGCATGAGCTCGATTGGAACCGCAATAGTGAACGGCACAGCGTTAAACAATGCGCAAAAAGCAGTCTTGTTCGCCGACATAAGCGGCAGCACGCGCCTGTACGAGGCGCTCGGCGATGAATGCGCATTCGCCGCTGTCGACGGTTGCCTGGATATTTTGCGCCACCTGACAGTCGTTCATGGCGGCATGGTGATCAAGAGCATAGGAGACGAAATCATGGTCGTCTTCCCGGATGCGGTAATCGCCGCGCAGGCCGCTTGTGAAATGCAGATGGTGACCAGCAACAGGCCACCCGTGCAGGGGTTTCACATTGATATACGCATCGGTTTTCATTTTGGAACGGTATTGGAAGGTGCTGGCGATGTATATGGCGATACGGTGAACATGGCTGCACGAATGACGGAAATAGCCCAGGCTCGGCAGATCATCACGACCGGCGCGACGGTGGCCATGCTGCCGCCCATCATGCGTGCCGGCACGCGCACGCTCAGTAACCTGGCTATCAAGGGGAGGTCGGATGACGTCGAGGTGAGTGAAGTCCTCTGGCAGGAAAACGCGGAAATGACCATGATGGTCGGCAATACCTACACGTCTGAAGCCGGCGAACCCTCACTGCTGCTGGTTCATCAGGGTGATCATTTTATCGTGAATTTGGCGCGACCCTCTATTACGATCGGTCGTGACGAACTGGCAGATATTGTGGTTGCAGATCGCAGGGCTTCGCGTATTCATGCCAGAATAGAACAGCGGCGCGACAAGTTCGTTCTGATCGATTTGAGTTCCAACGGAAGTTATGTGACTCTCCGGGGAGAGGCGGAAATTCAGCTGCGCCGCGAAGAAATGGTGCTGCACAAGGACGGCTCAATCAGCCTTGGGCATCCCTGCAAGAAGGATCCCGACGAGATTATCGGATTTTCAGTGCAGCAACCATAGTTTGGGCAGACGCTTACCTCGAAGAGGGGAGCAGACCGAACAGGATTCCGAACAGCATCAGCACCAGAAAAATGCCGATTACCAGCATTTTGATGCTGGTTTTTCGCTGTTCCTGCGCGGCGCGCTCCTCAGTCTGTTTTCTCATGCGCTCGGCCCGCATCGCTTGTGCTTTTGCCGCTGCAATTTCCTCATTTCGCGCAGCCAGCTCAGCCGCTTCACGTTCGAGTTTGGCTTTCGCTTCGCTTTCTGCCCGAGTTTCTGCCAGCTCGCGCGCCGACAACAGCCGCATCTTTCCCTGTTTTTTGCGCTGCACCTCTTCTTCCAGTCTGCGCCTGGCCTCCATTTTAAGTCTGCGCTCTGCGTCCTGCGCAGCCTCTCTCTCGGAGACGATGTCAGCGAACTTTTTGGTTCGCTCATTCATGGCGTCCGACAGCAACTGGGCGCGGCGCGCCTGTTCGGCAGCTTCCTGCTCCCGCTTGAGTGCATTAAATGCCCGTTCTTCTTCTGCCTTGTCTTTGATCTGGGCAAGCTTGCGTACCCACAAAGCCCGTTCCTCTGCCTCTTGTCTGATTCTGGTCTCGGTCTCGGCAATGGCTGCGGCCTGTATTTTCTCCTTGAGGACGGGCGCCTGCGCCGGTGTCTTCTTCAATGACTGGATGCGCAATTGCGCCATCTCGACAAACCCGCCGTCGGGAAATTCCTGCAAATATCCGGTGAAATCAGTCAGGTTCCGGCTATGCGAGATATTCTGCCAGGCTTCGATATCGGCTTCGCGCCAGGAACCTGTCGAATTCGCACGACTGGGCAGCTCAAGTGTCTCGTCGCGGATAGGTGCTCCGTCGGCGTGGAACATGACCTCTCCCGGATGCTCGACTTCGCTCAAGGTCTGCGCAGCCGCTTTAAGCACCCGTAAAAACTTTTTCGCACTCTGAAAACGGTCTTGCGGGCGTTTGGCCATCGCCATTCTTACCACCGCATCCAGTGCTGCGGTGACATTGGAATTGAGCTGCGAAGGCGGCGTTGCATTGCGATGAACCGCCTGATGCATGATGGCAATCACACTGCCGATAAAGGGTCTCTCGCCAGTCAGAATCAGATATAAAATGACCCCCGCCGCATAAAGATCCGCCCTGTGATCCACCGCATGCCCCATAAACTGTTCCGGCGCCATATAAGTGGGTGTGCCCAATACCACGCCAACCTGGGTATGCCCCGTAGAATCGATTTTGGCGATGCCGAAGTCCGCGATCTTGACTTCCTTATTCTCCGTTATCATGATGTTGGCCGGTTTGATGTCGCGATGCACAACACCGTGCGCATGCAGATAATCGAGCGCATCGAGCAGCTGCATCACAATGCGCACCCCTTCGCCGATTGACATGCGTCTGCCGTGATCGAAATATTCGCTCAACTCCTTGCCGCGAATCAGCTCCATCACGATGTAGGCCATCTCATCGTTTTCGCCATACTCATAAATGGAGATAATCTTGGGGTGGGTGAGGCGGCCCGCCGCGCGCGCCTCGCTGCGAAACCTGGCAAAGACGTCATCCGCGTCATTCGGGTTGACGGCTGACTTGAGTATTGTCTTGATGGCGACCTTGCGCTCAATCAGCGTATCAAATGCCTCATAGACGACCCCCATCGCGCCCCGACCCAGCTCGCCGATGATTTTATACTTGCCCAGCATTTCCAGATTATTCATATCGTTTAATCATACCCCAACCCCGTCGGGATAACTTCGCATAAGCAATCGACTGATGCCAATTAGCAGTAAGCGGCAAATCGATTGGTAATATACCGACATGCAAACCTGTTCAAAGCGCGTAATGTAGCTTGCGTATCGTCAATCCGCAATTATGCCGACCCTCCCTCCTCCGGCGATAGTTTCAGTACGAAGGAGAAGCGAGTCGATTTCTTGCAGCAATGCGAGTGCGCCTCGCCAAATTCAAGCTGGAGCTATAGTCCATTCGCTTCCATGCGAGCGATTTTATGTCAAAACTTTTGGTAGGAGCCGTATGCAGTAGTGCTGCAAATACGAATCTGTGCGGGGGCTTCAGGCAACTGGCGTTCTTACCGCGACCGCTTGATCTACTTGCCCGTCCACAATAGCGAGCCTCGTTCATTTGTAATAAGACGCCGCAAAGCGACTTCTAGTTTTACAACGGATGGGACAACAATGGAAAATAAAAATGAATGTCATATTGCTGCAATAAGCCGTAATTATTATTGCGTTGTAATTTTATTGTGTAATCACGATGCGACATTGATCGTAATAAGTAAATGATAGCCGCTCACAGTATTACGCAGAAAAACGTTTAATTAAGGAGGCAATGCCAATATGTTTAGCGATACTAGGAAGGGTTATTTTGAAAAGGGATATGCCAAGGTTGAGGGTTTTTTTTCTGAATCTGAAATTAGTCAACTGATATCGGATGTCCGTCAGATTGAACAGTTATCTCAAACGCTTGATAAAGACGATGACATTTTCCAGTTTGAAAAGAAGAACGGCAAGGCAACCAAACTTTTGCGGCGGATTGAAAATCCCCATCTTCATTTCGACACGATTAATAGCTTTGCCCGTTCGAAAAAGGTGATTGACCTGTTGACACCGTTACTTGGCGAGAACATCCGCCTTCACAACAGTAAAATTAACATTAAACCACCTACAGGGGCACCAGTTCAGTGGCATCAAGACTGGTCATTCTATCCACATACAAACGATTCATTTCTGACTCTGGGAGTCTTCCTTGATGAGGCAAATGAACTGAATGGCGCATTGGCCTGCTTGCCAGGCACTCATACCGGAAAGATATATGATCATAGGAACGTAGAAACAGGCAAGTTTTGTCATGCCATTTCCAGATCAAACTGGGATGAGAACCTTGATCCTGAAAGTGCGGAACTCCTCGTTGGTCCGAAAGGTACTGTGACTCTTCATCACGTCAGGACTCTTCACGGCTCTGGACCTAATCACTCGACAATCTGTCGCCGATTCCTGCTGATTGGATATGCGGCTGCGGATGCTTGGCCTTTGCTGGGTCCTGGAAATTTTCGCGATTATGAAAGTCTTATGATTTCTGGAGCATCCACGGTGTTTCCACGTATGGAGCAGATTCCTGTGACGGTTCCATTTCCCCTTTCTGAATATGGCGACAGAATCTTTGAAAGTCAGCGTGCTCTGACGCAAACCTATTACTAATCTGGAGATAAAAATGAAATTGTTTAATCGAACCATAGTCCGTATTTTTGCCCTTTCCGCTGCCTTATTTTTCGCATTCGGCTTAGTCTCTGTGCGGCATGCGAACGCAGCAGAAATGGTGGATGGGAAGTTACATTTGAGATTCGCGATTGCTCCACTGAGGCCAACACCGGCTCAGACTATTAAGGATTTTGAGCCGATTTTTAAATATCTTGCAGATCAACTTAATGCAACCTATGAAATCGTTTCACCAGAAAGCTGGGCTGCAATCTCAGTCGCTATGACGAATGGACATGTTGATGTTGCCTGGCTGGGTCCTTGGGGATATGTACTTTCTCACAACAAATCTGGTACTGAAGTTATCGCCACGGCCAAATACAGAGGCAAGCCATTTTACAAAGCGATAATCGTAGGACGTCCTGATTTAAACATAAAAAAATGGCCGGATGATGCAAAGGGTCTCAAACTTTCATTAAGTGACCAAGGCAATACGTCCGGGTGGTTGATTCCCTCGGCATATTTCAAATCGGTAGGAATTGATCCAACAAGTTTCTTCCAATATCGGGAAGGTGCCACATTTGGACAGAACGAATCTCAAATTCAGCATGGGCTGATTGACCTTGCCTCTGACATGGATCGCGGGCGCAACGGTATGATTGAGGCCGGGGAAATTGATCCGAAAAAATCAAAAATATACTGGGAATCGAGTTCGTTACCGAACGACGCGATATCAGTACCAAAGTCATTCGACCCTGTCATCAAAAAACGAATTGTTGAGATTCTCACGTCACTATCTGAGGAAAAGGCTCAATCCATGATGGGCTCAGGATATAACGGCTTTGTGAAAGCACAGGACAGTGACTACAAGATCATTGAGGACGCAGGTCGTGCAGTCGGAAAACTCTAACGTATTTCAAAATACTTGACAGGCAAGAAAATGGTACCTAATCCAATAATAGAAACCACCCTTCGCGAAAACGATGCGAGTGGAGTGCGAACACGTATACGGTATTGCTTGGTCGCGCTTGCGCTCTCGGTTCTCGTTGCAATTGCATGGAGTTTCTGCAAAATTGATTTCAATAAATTGGCTGTAGGGACGCCAATACTATTTTCTTTTGTCTATCAGATGTTTCCGCCAGACCTGAGCGATCTTAGTAAGGTTGTCAAAGGTGCTGGCGAGACTTTGGCTATGGCAACTATAGGCACAATTTTCGCAACACTACTTGCTTTTCCGCTGGCGCTCCTTGCGGCGCGGAATACCACTCCCGGTTTAGGTGTATACCGCATTGCTCGAACCATACTGAACATTAGTAGAAGCACGGAAACACTCGTTTTTGCACTTGTCTTTGTTGCAGCGGTTGGATTCGGTCCCTTCGCAGGTGTTTTAGCGATTACGTTTCATATGATTGGTGCGATTGGGAAAGTATTTGCAGAAACAATCGAGACTGTAGATGAAGGGCCACTGGAAGCGCTTGCACTAACAGGAGCTGGCAAATTAAAAATTATCAGATATGGCCTGATTCCAGATGTTATGCCGGGTCTGATAGCGGGTGCCTTATATATGTGGGAATTTAGCGTGAGAACCTCGACAGTTCTTGGAATTGTCGGAGCGGGTGGGATCGGTCAAATACTCAAAGATACTGTTGATCTTCTCAACTTTAATAAAATGATTACGGTACTTGCGGTCATTTTATTGATGGTTGCTGTAATTGATTTTATTAGTGACAAATTGAGACATATGATTCTTGAGCCTACTGATGGCTCTATAAAAGAGCCGCAATTTATCCAAGTATAAGACTGCGAAATAAGGAAACCACAATGGATAACGTAGCGCTTAGGGTAAGCAGTGTAACAAAGTCATACGGAAAAAGGACAGTGCTTGACTCACTTGATTTGACGGTACACAAAGGATCGTTCGTTACATTATTGGGATCCAGCGGCTCAGGGAAATCGACACTTTTCAGATGTATTACTGGTCTTGATTCGATTGATTCAGGACGAATCATTGCTTTCGGAGGAAGTAAAAGTGTGCATGAGTTGACATCCACACAGCTGTGTCAACTCCGTCGTGACATCGGTTTCGTATTCCAACAATTTAATTTAATTAAGCGATTTACGGCTTATGAAAACGTTCTGGGTGCGTGTCTTGCCTCTACGCCATTCTGGCGTGTTGCATTCCGAAACTTCAACAAAGACGACCGGCGCCTTGCGCTTGAATGTCTGGACCGCGTTGAGATGCTGTCATTTGCCAATACGCCAGTGCTGAAACTTTCAGGCGGGCAGCAGCAGAGGATAGCAGTAGCGCGTGTGCTTGCTCAAAAACCGAAACTGATAATCGCCGATGAACCTGTATCGAGTCTCGATCCACTCACGGCAGCATCCGTTCTCAAAACACTCAAGACTGCAGCCAGAGACAGCAACGTTGCCGTACTGTGCAGCCTCCACCAAGTTGAGCTTGCTATTGATGTTGCTGATCACATTATTGGCATCAAAGGTGGACGCGTTCAACTTGACCTTGCGAATGATCCAGAAGATCACGCTATGGGAAACAAGATAACTTCACTTTACGAACGAGTGATAGGCGAATCTGCTGTATAGAAGATAAGACAAATGAGCAGTAATGAGTCATGGCTGGTGGATACATTCAGCGCGCAAGAAGACTGGAACCTCTCCAAGTATGGAAGAACAAATAAAAATAAAATGATTGTCATATCGCTGTAACAAGCTGTAACTACCATATTCCTGTGATTTTATTTTTCGATCAATGAATAGCATTGATCGAAAAAAGGAGGAGTAATGATCCAACTTAACAATGTTTCGGTGCAGTTTGGCAGTGTTATTGCCCTGCACCCTACCTCCCTCGCATTTCATCAGGGGCAATTTACCGTCTTACTGGGGGCATCAGGTGCCGGCAAATCAACTTTGTTGCGATGCCTCAACCTGATGTGCAAACCACACGTCGGTAGCATTGATGTCGAAGGACTCGGACGCCTGGAAGGAAGAAAAATATTGCAAACACACCGTCGACAAACCGGCATGATATTTCAGCAACACCAATTAATCGACCGTCACTCCGCTCTGCAAAACGTGTTGATGGGACGTTTTGGGTATCACTCAGCGCTACGCAGTATGTTTCCCTTGTCCCGACAAGAGCAAACCATCGGGCTGCAAAGTCTGGAGCGGGTCGGCTTGCTGCATAAAGCGCAGTCGCGCATCGATCAATTGAGCGGGGGGCAACAGCAGCGTGTCGGCATAGCGCGCGCGTTGGCGCAGAAACCGCTTTTGATTTTGGCTGACGAGCCGGTGGCCAGCCTAGATCCGGCGACTGCCGATAAAGTGCTGGCGCAGTTGCACCACATTTGTAAGGAAGATGGCATTGCTGCCGTCGTCAGTTTACATCAGGTCGATCTTGCCAAGCGCTACGCTGATCGCATAGTCGGGCTTGCACACGGCAGAGTCGTGTTCGATGCGGAACCAGATAAATTGACCCATATCCAGGAGGCGGAGTTGTATGAACAAAAAAATTCGAACAATGAGCGGGCAGCACCGTTCAAGTCGCTTAACGCTCAACTTGTTTCCGCTTAATCTTTCAACCATCAAGGAGTTAACATGAAAAAAATATTGTCGATATTGTGTCTGGTATTGCTAACATTATTTGGAAGTGTCACTTACGCCGCACCCAACCCAGACCCGGACACTTTGAAGGTGGCACTATTGCCGGACGAGAATGCATCGACCGTTATCAAAAATAATCAACCGCTAAAACTCTATCTGGAAAAATATCTGGGTAAAAAAATCGAACTCATAGTCACTACCGATTATTCATCAATGATCGAAGCGATGCGTCATGGCCACCTTGATCTGGCATACTTCGGCCCTTTGTCCTATGTATTGGCCAAACAAAAAAGCGAGATTGAACCGTTCGCAGCGCTCATACAAAAAGGTAGCATGACCTACCAGTCGGTGTTGATCGTCAATACTGCAGCCGGCATTAACAGCATTGCCGATATTGCGAACAAGGATGTCGCATATGGCGATAAAGCTTCCACTTCGAGCCATTTGATTCCAAAATCGATGCTCGCCGAGAAGGGTTTAATGGCCGGCGATCAATACCGTGAGCACTTTGTAGGAGCGCACGACGCGGTCGCACTTGCCGTACAAAACGGCCATGCTCAGGCTGGCGGTTTGAGCAAGACGATTTTCGAATCGTTGGTGCAGCGCGGCATGATTGATGCCAATAAAGTAAAAGTGCTGGCTGAATCGAAACCCTTTCCGCAATATCCCTGGACCATGCGTTCCAATCTCAAACCGGAACTGAAAGAGAAGATACGTGCTGCGTTCATCAACCTGAAAGATCCTGAAATATTGAAGTCGTTCAAAGCCGAAGGTTTCGGCGCGATTTCAGATAAGGATTACGATGTGGTGCGCAATCTCGGTAGCTTGTTGAAGCTCGATTTTTCCAAGTTTTAATCTCTTGGGTCTCATTCTCCATTTGAAGGCACACTTCCATGAAAGTTGATCTTGATTTCGATTTGATTTTGATGCAACGACGGCGCGCCTGGAATCGGTCAATGATTCAACTCACACTGACCCTGTCGGTTGTGATCATATCCTGGTATTACGTTGGGCTGTTCGATGTAGAGCGCTTGCGTGAAGCGCTGCCGAACCTGTTCAGTCTGTTCGGAGAAATGTTTCCACCGGATTTCAGTGAGGTCAGTACATGGATAAAACCGTTGCTCGACACGCTGGCTATGAGTCTCGCCGGAACCGCAATTGCAGTGCTGCTATCGATCCCACTGGGGATTCTAGCGGCTCGTAATACCAGCCCTCATCCGATAATTTACCAGATGTCACGTGCGCTGTTGAATGGATTGCGCTCAATACCCGAATTAATCATGGGTATCATGTTCGTGGCGGCAGTCGGCTTTGGCGCACTGCCCGGTGTGCTGGCGTTAGGCTTGCATTCGATCGGAATGGTTGCCAAATTTTTTGCCGAGGCCATCGAGCATGCCGACCAAGCGCCGGTGGAAGCGGCACGAGCCGCCGGTTGCAGTCCATTGCAAGTAATCATTCACGGTATTTTTCCGCAGGTGTTGCCGCAATTGTCTGATACTGCGCTTTATCGCTGGGAATATAACTTCCGTGCATCAACAGTAATGGGGATGGTTGGCGCGGGGGGCATCGGTTTTGAATTGATGGGGTCGTTACGCCTCATGCAATACCAAGATGTGTCGGCGATTCTGATCGTGATCTTGGCTATGGTCACGCTAGTGGATACATTCAGCTCGTTTTTACGGCGTAAATTTAAGTAATTGATAAACATCACTAACATGAATTGGAAACTATATGAAACCAAAAGTTGTGCTTACCCATTGGGTACACCCAGAGATTATCGATCTTCTGCAAACCACCGCAAATGTTATACCTAATACTACGCGAGACACACTTCCTCGTGAAGAGTTGTTGTCGCGAGCCAAAGATGCCGACGCGCTGATGGTGTTCATGCCAGACAGGATCGATGCGCAATTTCTTGACGCATGCCCAAAACTGAAAATCGTTGGTGCGGCACTCAAGGGTTATGACAATTTCGACATTGATGCTTGCACCCAACGGGGGATATGGTTCAGCATTGTGCCGGATTTACTTACGATCCCGACTGCCGAACTGACGATTGGTTTGCTGTTGGGTTTGACACGGCATCTTCCGGAGGGTGATCGCTGCATCCGTAGCGGCAGTTTTCACGGTTGGCGTCCGGAATTGTACGGTACCGGACTGACTGGACGTACTCTCGGTATTATCGGCATGGGTGCGGTGGGCCGAGCGATTTCAAAACGGCTATCAGGTTTCGATATGAAATTAGTGTATTGTGATAACGTGGCGTTAACCAACGATCAGGAGCAGGCTTGGTGCGTGCGCCGCGTAAGCTTGGACGAACTATTGGCAACCAGTGATTTCGTGGTGCCTATGCTGCCGATGACGCCGCAAAATCTGCACCTGTTTAATGCCGATACTATCAGTAAAATGCAACCTGGCAGTTATCTGATTAATGCCTGTCGTGGTTCGGTGGTCGATGAACAGGCGGTGGTGGAAGCGCTACGTATAGGAAAGCTGGCAGGCTACGCCGCTGATGTATTCGAAATGGAGGAATGGGCGCGACCGGATAGGCCAGAGAACATTCCTCGTGCCTTGCTCGACAATACTGCGCAGACTTTTTTTACGCCTCACTTGGGTTCGGCGGTCAGCGAGGTGCGGATAGAGATTGAGCGGCAAGCGGCAAGCAATATCATCCAGGCTCTTGCGGGAGACAGGCCTGTCGGCGCGATCAACAATCCTATATTCGCATGATTAAGCTGGAACGCGTCGCAACCTTTCTCGCAGTTGCCACATGCGGCGGCTTTCGCGGAGCGGCCAAGAAAACCGGTTTATCACAACCGGCCGTGACGCAGCATGTGAAGCTGCTGGAGCAATCGCTTAATATCAACTTGATCACACGCAACAATGCGGGTAGCACGCTGACACCGGAAGGCGAGGCATTTTTGCCTTATGCCGAAAACCTGATAAGAACCTGCGATCGGGCCAGCGCGTTATTTGAAAAAACCTCAGTCGTGGTTGGGGCCAGTTCTAATACTGGGATTTATTTGATGCAGCCGTATTTGAAAGCGTATAAGGACGTTTCACCGCATAAGCTGCAAGTGATCATTGGAACCAATACTGTCATAGCCGACAGACTGAAAAACTTTGAAATCGATGTCGCGATTATGGAGTGGTGGGATAATCGACCGGGATTTGTTGCGACGGTCTGGCGCCGTGAAAATCTGGTTCTGATAGTGCCGCCGCACCACCCTTGGGCTGGCATGTGCAGCATTCCGCGTGACTGGCTAAAGGGCCAGGATTTGTTGGGTGGCGAAGCTGGCAGCGGAACGGGGCATCTGCTGCAACAGTATTTTGGCGATGACGCGAGCACGATTGGCGTATCGATGCAACTGGGTAGTACGGAAGCGGTAAAACATGCCGTACAAGCCGGATTCGGCATTTCTCTGGTTATGGCTGCGTCAGTAATCAATGAGACTCGCAGCGGACTGCTGTGTGCAATACCGATTTCAGGAGGGCCATTACAGAAAACACTGTATGCCATTCGTCGCGATACAGGCTCGCATGAGACACTGGCGTTGCAATTCACCGATTTTTTGCTTAACTGTGGCTTGTTGGAATAGTGATAAAGAGACCGGCCGAGTAAGTATCCCGCGGCTTTGCCGGGGGATACTTACTCGGGTTTCAGCGTCAAATTCAGCCAACATCAATGTAGACTGATGAAAATTGTTTTGCGGTAAAATTGTATTCAAGGAGCGGGTGGCGAGTGGGGGCGATATTTACAAATATGCTCAAAAACGATATAAACCTTTTTTAGCTGTATTATTCACTCTGGGCAATCAAGCCCTGCCTATTTCCTGGATTTCAGCCGGCACTAGCAGCTTATGATTAATATTCTTGTCGTTGACGATCACGCCCTGATCCGCAAAGGATTGAAGCAACTGCTCGAAGACAGCCCGGATATGAAAATCACGGGAGAGGCCGCCAGCGGCATCCAGGCTGCCAGCATGCTGCGTGCGCAGCATTTCGATTTGATGCTGCTGGACATTAATTTGCCTGACAAGCATGGCATCGAGGTGCTCAAACAATTCAAATCCGAGCAGCCCGGCCTCAAGATCATCGTGCTGAGCATGTACCCGGAAGATCATTATGGCGTGCGCGCGCTCAAGGCGGGCGCCATGGGGTATATCAACAAGCAGAGCGCATCGGACGTGCTCATCGAGGCGATCCGTCAGGTTGTCAGCGGCAAAAAGTACATCAGCGAAACGCTGGCCGAACAGCTTCTTAATAACCTCATCGGCGAGTCCCAGGAATTAATGCACCAAAGCCTGTCCAACCGCGAATATCAAACCTTGTGTCTGATGGCCTCGGGCAAATCACTGAGCGATATATCGGCGATCATGAGCCTCAGCCCCAAGACGGTGAGCGTTTACCGGGGCCGTATGCTGGCAAAGATGGGTTTTACCAATAATGCAGAGGCGATACACTACGCGATCAGCCATCATCTGGTCGATTCGCAGGATTGAAATAGAACCCATGTACCATGCCGTTTATTGTATCAAGGTGATGTAACCGATAATCGCAGCAATCAACCCTACCAGAGATTGAGTCATGACAAACCCATCAGAACTCGCCCGTGAAACACTGAAAACGCTGGCGCAGCGCAAGCTTCCGCCTACCCCGGACAACTATGCGAAAATCTTCTCCGAAATCAGCGGTGAATCCGAAACGGAAAACAACGGTGCGGAAAAAGTATTGCGCAGCATGGCAGAGCATTTGCTTTTATCGGATCAATCCGCGGCTGCAGGTATGGCTTTGAAAAAAATGCTGGTGGAGGGTAAATGGGATCTGTGTTTCAAGGAAATTGAAAAAGTGCTGCCAAAAGCCGGGTCGGCCGATGCGGCGCCCCAGACCTGGCCTGTCCTGATCCGCGATCTGGTCCGCCAACTCGATCTTCCCCATAAAGGTCTGACCGTCTCGCGCAAGAAAGAAGGCCTTGAAACCGTATTTGCGCGATTCTCCTCCAAGCCCGAGATTCTGTATGAAAAACTGGGCAATCTGATTCGTTCCTGGTCAGAGTCGCCTGTCACGAGCAATTTGGTCGCTTCAACGCCCTTCGCACCTGAAACGGATGCCACGCCTGCCGCGACGACCGCCGGCATAACGCCGGTTATGTCCTCGCCGGCCAAGGCGGATGACAATGCGGCCGAAATGCTCGGCAAGCTTGCCGAGTTGCTGGCGCAAACGTTGGAGTCCACCATCAGTGCCCAGCCGGAACTGACCGATGAAGTGCGCCGTCTGACTGCTCAGGTGCGCGAAATCAAGAGCCACAACGAAGTCACTGAACTTGCCAAGCAGTTGCGCCACTTCTGGCTCAAGGTGGAGTTGCGCGGCGGAGACAAGACCAAGATACAGGAAGGGCTGGTGCGGCTGCTGCGGCTGTTGGTCGAAAACGTAGGGGAAATGGTCGAGGATGAAGAATGGCTGCACGGGCAAATCAACACCTTGCATGAGATCATCAGCAACCCGATTGACAAACACGTCATCGCAGACGCTGAACGCAGCCTGCGCGAGGCCATTATCAAGCAGGGACTGCTCAAAAAGAGCCTCACCGACGCAAAGGCCACCCTCAAGAGCCTGATGACCACCTTTATCGACCGCCTGGGTAGTATTACTGCCAGCACCGGTGATTACCATCAGAAAATCGAGGGCTACAGCCAGAAAATCGCCCAATCCAACAATCTGGGCGAGTTGGGCAATCTGCTGGATGACATCATGCAGGATACGCGCGTCATTCAGACCAGCGCCCTGCGATCGCACGAGGAATTGCTCGAATCCCGCAAACAGGTCGAGAGCGCGGAAGCTAAAATTTCCAAGCTGGAGAAAGAATTATCTGAAGTCAGCGAGCTGGTGCAGCTGGATCAGTTGACCGGCGCATTGAACCGGCGCGGTCTGGATGCGGCTTTCGATCGCGAAGCCAAGCGGGTTGATCGCAGCCATGCGCCCCTCAGTCTTGCCCTGCTCGATATTGATAACTTCAAACGGCTGAACGACAGCATGGGCCATCAGGTGGGTGATCAGGCGCTTGTCCATCTTTGCAACGTCATCAAGGAAGCGCTGCGCCCCTCCGACTCGGTCGCGCGCTATGGCGGCGAAGAATTTGTCATCGTGCTGCCCGATGTGGCCGCTGATGAGGCCGCCGGCACGGTGGAGCGCCTGCAACGCGAGCTGACCAAACATTTTTTCCTGCACGAAAATGAACGCATACTGGTGACCTTCAGCGCCGGCGTGGCTCAGCGCGGCGAAGAAGAGCCGCAGGAAGAGGTTATCGCCCGTGCCGACAAGGCGATGTATCAGGCAAAACGCACCGGCAAAAACCGTGTGGTGATCGCACAATAATCTTTCCTGGCTAAAGCCCGGGGAGAAGAACGTGGCAAGGCGCCGGGGCGAGGGAGTGCGAAGCGATAGTTAAGGTTGCTTGACGGCGACAGGGCAGGCAAACCCTGCTAGAATGCGCGGTCGTTATTTTATTAAACTTAAAGTTCTGGAGAATTTAGCATGGCTGTTGAGCGTACCCTGTCGATTATCAAACCCGATGCCGTTGCAAAAAATGTCATCGGTCAAATCTATTCCCGTTTTGAAGGCGCCGGCCTGAAGATCATCGCCGCACGCATGGTTCAGTTGTCCCGCAGCGAGGCGGAAGGTTTTTATGCTGTGCACGCTGCACGTCCGTTCTTCAACGATCTGGTCAACTTCATGATTTCCGGCCCGGTAATGATCCAGGCGCTGGAAGGCGAAGGCGCGATTCTGAAAAACCGTGACCTGATGGGCGCGACGGACCCGAAAAAGGCGGACAAGGGCACCATCCGCGCCGATTTCGCCGACAGCATCGACGCGAATGCAGTGCATGGTTCCGATGCGGCCGAAACGGCAGCAGTTGAAATCGCCTATTTCTTCCCGGCGATGAACGTCTACTCACGTTAATTTGTTGAAACAACAAATGCCTCAAAATCTTCTCGATCTGGACGCCCATGCGCTGACCGCCTATCTCACTGAAATGGGCGAGAAGCCGTTCCGTGCGAAGCAGTTGCTGCGCTGGATATATCAGGTCGGGGAGCCCGATTTCGCTGCGATGACAGACATTGCGGCTACACTGCGTGAAAAATTGTCGCATTGCGCAAGCATCGTTGTGTCTGACATTTTGCGCGAAGAATTGTCCGATGACGGTACCCGCAAGTGGTTGCTGAATGTCGGCACCGGCAATGCCGTGGAAGCGGTGTATATTCCCGAATCTACGCGCGGCACGCTGTGCATTTCCTCGCAGGCAGGCTGCGCGCTGGATTGCTCGTTCTGCTCGACCGGCAAACAGGGATTTAACCGCAATCTCAGCGTTGCGGAAATTATCGGTCAGCTGTGGTGGGCGAATCATCAGTTGGGCAAGAATGCCGAGGGTAACTGGGCGATCAGCAATGTGGTGATGATGGGCATGGGCGAGCCGCTTTTGAATTTCAGCAACACGGTGAGTGCGTTGCGCCTGATGCTGGACGACCAGGCCTATGGCCTGTCGCGCCGCCGCGTGACGGTTTCAACGTCAGGTATCGTGCCGGCGATGGACAGGCTGCGCGAAGAATGTCCGGTGGCGCTGGCGGTCTCCTTGCATGCGCCGAACGACGCGTTGCGCGACAAACTGGTGCCGATCAATCAGAAATATCCTTTAAAAGAACTGCTTGCTGCCTGCCGGCGTTATCTTGAGCGCGCGCCGCGCGATTTTATTACCTTTGAATATGTGATGCTCGACGGCGTCAACGACTCGGTGCAGCAGGCGCATGAACTGGTGCGGCGGGTAGCGGATGTGCCGTGCAAATTCAACCTGATTCCGTTCAATCCGTTTCCGCAAACGCCTTATTTGCGTTCAAGGCCGGATGCCATCGCGCGTTTTCGCGATGTGCTGATGCAGGCGGATATTGTCACCACTACCCGTAAAACGCGCGGGGATGACATCGCGGCCGCCTGCGGCCAGTTGGCAGGGCAGGTGCTGGACAAGACGAAGCGCAGCCGATTATTGCATAGCGGTGAGGTGGTATGACGAAACTTGTTGCAGTGTGTTTGATCGTGCTGCTGGCCGGATGCGCAAGCGGCGAGGTAAAGCAGACGGGAAAAGAACGTGCGCAAAGCAGCGCCAAGCTCCATACGGAATTGGCGGGAATGTATTTGGAGCGCGATCAGTTAGGCGTCGCACTCTCCGAAATCGGGCGGGCATTGCAGGCGGATGGCAATTACGCGCCGGCTTACAATGTGCGCGGCTTGATCCATATGTCGCTGCGCGAGGACAAGGAGGCAGAGGAAGACTTTGTGAAAAGCTTGCGTCTGGACAAGACGGATTCCGAGGCGCAGAACAACTATGGCTGGTTTTTGTGCCAGCGCGGTCGTGAGATGGAATCCATCCCGCATTTTATGGCGGCTGTGAAGAATCCCTTGTATACCACGCCCGAGCGCGCTTATCTGAATGCCGGGCTGTGTTTCCAGAAAGCGGGCAAAGCACGGGATGCCGAGGATTTCCTGCAGCGCGCCCTGCGGGTTCAGCCGGATCTGAAACAGGCATTGCTGGCGATGGCTGAGCTGAAGTTTGCCGAGGGCGATTATCAGGCCGCCAAGAAAAATTTTTCGCGTTTTGCAAGCGAAAATATGACGGCTGAGCAGTTGTGGTTGGGGGTTCGTATCGAGCGCCGTGTCGGAGACAGCAACGCGGAGGCAAGTTATGCCTTGAAGTTGCGCGAGCATTATCCCGATGCGAGTGAAACTCAATTGTTGATGCATGGGGAATGATGGAACAGGAAAATAATCCGGAGCTGAGTGCGGATCGCTTGACGGACGATAAAACGCCGCCTTCGGTTGGATGCCGGCTTCGCGAGAGACGCGAATATCTGGGGCTGGGCGTGGATGACGTGGTTGCCAAGATCAAGCTGGCACATCGTCAAATCGTAGCCCTTGAGGAGGACGATTTTCAGGCGTTGCCTGAAACCGCCTTTTTGCGTGGTTTTGTGCGCAGTTATGCCAAGCTGTTGCAGATGGACGCGCAGCCGCTACTGGATGCCTTGCCGGGCGCTCAAATAACTCAGGTGAAAGCAGAGCCGATACAGGTTGACGCGCCGTTCCCGACAACGGCGCGCCGGCATAACGTCAATTTGCTGCTCGCCGCGCTGTTCATTACGCTGGGTATCGCCGGATTTGTGCTCTGGCAGGCCAGGGCACCGCATCCCGCAGTAAAGGTTCCTGACGCTGCGCTGGTGGAGACGCCTCTGCCTTTGCCTGAATACATTGCGGGCGGTTCGTCTGTTCCCGAAGCGCCTGAGTCCGCAGTGGTGGCGTCAGCGCTGCGATCGGCGGATGCGGTTGCATCGGAGGTGAAGCCTGCGAATGCGGGTGTGGAGGCTGCGCTGCGACTGGTGTTTGACAAGGAATCGTGGGCTGAAATCAAGGATCAAACCGGCGTGACGCTGTCCAGGCAGGTCAATCCATCGGGCAGCGAATTGCGCGTCGTGGGTGTGCCGCCCTTTACGCTGGTGATCGGTCATGCGGCAGCGGTGCATCTGTATTACCGTGAGAAGCCGGTGGATCTGACTTCCTCCATCAATGCGGGCAGCGATGTGGCGCGCCTGACGCTGCAATAACGAGCATGGACGCCATTTTACGCCGCCCGTCGCAACGGGTACTGGTAGGGAAAGTGATGCTGGGAGGAGGTGCGCCTATCGTCGTGCAATCCATGACCAACACCGACACCGCCGATGTGGACGCAACGACTAAACAGGTCTTTGAGTTGGCAAAAGCGGGTTCGGAGCTGGTGCGCATCACGGTGAATACGCCGGAGGCGGCGGCAGTTGTGGCTAATATCCGCAACAGGCTGGACGCGCTTGGCTGTTATGTGCCGCTGGTGGGGGATTTTCATTACAACGGACATCGGCTGTTGACCGACTATCCGGACTGCGCACAGGCGCTGGCGAAGTACCGCATCAACCCGGGCAATGTCGGGCGCAACCGTCTTGAGGACGATCCCTTTACCATCATGATCGAGACGGCGATCCGTTACGATAAGCCGGTGCGCATCGGGGTGAACTGGGGAAGCCTGGATCAGAATCTGGTGGTGCGCATGATGGATGAAAATGCACGTCTCCCGGCGCCTAAAGATGTCAAGGAAGTCACCCGCGCCGCACTGATCGCCTCCGCCTTGCAAAGTGCGCAACGCGCAGAACAGCTGGGGTTGGCGCGTAACCGCATCGTGCTGTCCTGCAAGGTCAGCGAAGTGCAGGATCTGATTGCCGTCTATCGTCAACTGGCCGGGCAATGCGATTACGCTCTGCATCTGGGGCTGACCGAGGCGGGCATGGGCTCCAAAGGGATCGTGGCGTCCACCGCCGCGCTGTCTGTGCTGTTGCAGGAAGGCATAGGCGATACCATCCGCATCTCCTTAACCCCTGAGCCGGGCGGCGAGCGGACGAAAGAAGTGCTGGTGGGGCAGGAGATATTGCAGACCATGGGCATGCGTGCCTTCGCGCCCATGGTCATCGCATGCCCAGGTTGCGGACGCACCACCAGCAGTTTTTTTCAGGAACTGGCGCAAAGCATACAGCAGCATCTGCGCACGCAAATGCCGATCTGGCGCGAGCAGTATGACGGCGTGGAGAACATGACGGTCGCCGTGATGGGATGCGTGGTGAACGGACCCGGCGAGAGCAAGCTGGCGAATATCGGCATCAGCCTGCCCGGCACGGGAGAAACGCCTGCCGCCCCGGTATATATCGACGGCGAGAAGGCGATGACTTTGCGCGGCGACAATATCTCGGCGGAATTCACCGGCATCGTGGACGATTATGTGGCAGAAAAATATGTAAAACGGGGAGTGGGGAGTAGTGAGTAGGAAGTGGTAAGCGGGGTTTTCCACTTACTACTGACCACTTACTACTGACCAGATTTAAAAAATGAGTAACGAAACACTGCAAGCCGTGCGCGGCATGAATGATATTCTGCCGGACGAGGCGGAACTCTGGTTATGGTTTGAGGACGTGGTGAAGGGCTGGCTGGCCAGTTACGGCTATCGCAACATCCGCATGCCGCTGGTTGAACCCACCGCCTTGTTCAAACGGGCGATAGGTGAAGTCACCGACATCGTGGAAAAGGAGATGTACAGTTTCGAGGACAGTCTGAATGGCGACCATCTGACACTGCGCCCGGAAGGGACGGCCTCCTGCGTGCGTGCGGTGCTGCAACACAATTTGCTGTATAACGCGCCACAGCGACTGTATTACAGCGGGCCGATGTTCCGTCACGAGCGTCCGCAAAAGGGGCGTTACCGGCAGTTTCATCAGATCGGCGTTGAAGCCTTGGGCTTTGCAGGGCCGGATATGGACGCCGAGCAGATTCTGATGTGCGCGAGGCTGTGGAAGAAGCTGGGCTTGACGGATGTGACATTGCAGATCAACACGCTGGGCGACTCGGCGTGTCGCCATCGCCACCGCGCCAAACTGATCGCCTATTTCGAAGAGAATCTGGCATCGCTGGACGCGGAGGCTACGCGCCGTTTGCACAGCAACCCGCTGCGCATACTGGACAGCAAGAATCCGGCGATGCAGGCGTTGATCGAGGCCGCGCCGAAGCTGATGGATGAATTGAATGAAGAGGCGCTGACACACTTTGCGGCGGTGCAGGAGATTCTTGCACGGCATGGAGTAGCGTTCGAGATCAACTCGCGTCTGGTGCGTGGCCTTGATTATTACAATCGCACGGTGTTCGAGTGGGTGACGACAAAACTGGGCGCGCAAGGCACGATCTGCGCCGGTGGCCGTTACGACGGGCTGGTAGAACAAATCGGCGGCAAGCCGGCGCCCGCGATGGGTTTTGCGATGGGCGTGGAGCGTTTGCTGGTGCTGTTGCAGGAATCGGGCATGGCGCTGCCCAAACCCGGCGTGGATGTGTACGTGGTGCATCAGGGTGAGTTGGCCGGTAAACTTGCCAGCACTGTTGCCGAACAGTTGCGCGACGGAAATCTGCGCGTGCTGTTGCATTGCGGCGGCGGCAGTTTCAAGTCGCAAATGAAAAAGGCCGATGCCAGTTGCGCGCGCATGGCGGTGGTAATCGGGGATGATGAAGTGGCGGCGAATGAAGTCAGCGTCAAACCGATGCAGGGCGGTGCGCAAGTGCGTGTGAGCGTTGAAAATCTCACCGCAGCTGTTAACAAATTAATCAAGCAGGAGTAAAACCATGGCAGTTTTGGATTTGCAGGAACAGGAGCAACTCGACACGCTCAAGACGTGGTGGAAAGACAACGGAACCTGGATGCTCGGCATCGTACTGGTCGTGGTGGTCGGTATGGGTGGCTGGCGCGGCTGGCAGTATTACCATAACAAGCAGGAGACCGAGGCGGCGACGCTGTATCAGCAATTTGTCGAGCAACTGGCGAGCAATGATGCCAAACGGGTCAACGATGCGGCCGCTGCGGTAATGGATAAATACGCCTCCACGCCTTATGCTCCGCGTGCGGCCCTGATCGCTGCCCAGGTCAATGAGCTGGGCCATGAACCGCTGCGTGCCAAGTCGCAATTGCAATGGGTTATTGAACATGCCGCTGAGGAGGGGTTGAAGAGCGTTGCCAGACTGCGCATGGCCTCGATATTGCTGGATGAAAAAGATTATGCCGGCGCTCAAAAAATGCTGGATGCCAAGCGCCCGGCTTCGTTTGATGCCTTGTATGCCGATCTGAAGGGCGATGTGCTGGCAGCTCAGGGTAAACCGCTTGAAGCGCGTGCCGCATACCAGCAGGCCTACGACAAACTGGATGACAAGAGCGCTTATCGCAATCTGGTTCAGATGAAGATGGATGCATACGGAGCGTCGAAATGAAGGTGTTGTTTTTTTGGGTGGTGTTGCTGGCTTTGAGCGGCTGCTCCACAATCAAGGGCTGGATGGGATCTACGCCCGAGGGTCCCCAGCCTGCCCAGCTGGCCGCTTTCAACGAGACTGCCAAATTTACCGAACGCTGGCATGCCAGCTTCGGCGATTCGGGTGCCAATCCCTTTCAACCCGCTCTGACTCAGAATGCGGTTTACGGTGTATCGGGCAAGGGAGAGCTTACGCGTCTTGATCGTGCGACGGGGCGGGAACTCTGGCGCGTTGATACCAAACTTGTCGTTTCGGCGGGTGTGGGCAGTGGCGAAGGGTTGGTGCTGATAGGCAGCGACAAAGGCGAGGTTCAGGCTTTCGGCGAAGATGGCAAGTTGCGCTGGAAGCATACTGTTTCGAGCGAAGTGCTGGGCGTGCCACAGGTGGCCGACGGCCGTGTGATCGTGCGCAGCGGCGATGGCCGCATTACCGGCTTGAGCGTTGCAGACGGAAAACAGCTGTGGATATATGAGCACAGCACGCCTGCGCTGATTGTGCGCAGTCATGCGGGGGTTACGGTGCGTCGCGGCATCGCGTATGCCGGTTTTGCCGGCGGTAAATTGATCGCCATTAAATTGTCGGACGGATCCTTGCTGTGGGAAAACACGGTGTCGCAACCCCGCGGCAATACCGAGCTGGAACGCATCAGCGACATCACCAGCAATCCTGTGATGAGCGACGATGAAGTGTGCGCGATCGCTTTTCAGGGTCGATTGGCCTGTTATGAGGCAGTACAGGGAAACGCTCTGTGGAATCGTGAGATTGATAGTTATAACTCATTGTTTATATTGCAAAAAAATATTTACCTCAGCGATTCTCAGAGTGTTGTGATGGCGCTGGATAAAGATACCGGCAGCACAGTGTGGAAGAACGAACAGCTGTTGAGGCGCGAACTTTCCGCGCCTTATGCGCAGGATGATTTTGTAGTGGTCGGTGACCGTGAGGGTTTTCTGCATGCTTTGAGCCGTTCGGATGGGCGCTTTGTAGCGCGCATCAAGCTTGATGGCGGTGCCATCGAGGTGGCGCCCGTGGCAATGGATAAGGGATTGCTGGTGCAGACGCGCAGCGGCAGTGTTTATTCTTTGTCTATTCATTAGTTGCCAATTAATAATCAATAACTCAATATGTTACCCACACTTGTATTAGTTGGTCGTCCGAATGTGGGTAAGTCCACTTTATTCAATCGCCTGACGCGCAGCCGCGACGCACTGGTGGCCGATCAGCCGGGGTTGACCCGTGATCGTCATTACGGACGCGGCCGCGTGGGCGAGCGCCCTTATCTGGTGGTCGATACCGGCGGGCTGGAACCTGTCGCCAAAGACGGCATCATGTTCGAAATGGCCAGGCAAAGCCGCCAGGCGGTGGATGAGGCGGACATGGTGCTGTTTCTGGTGGATGGACGAGCCGGTTGTACCCCGCAGGATCTGATTATCGCCACCGAATTGCGCAAGACCGGCAAGCCGATATTGTTGCTGGTCAACAAGGCGGAAGGCATGAATCGCGCGCGCGTCACCGCCGAATTTTTCGAGCTGGGATTGGGCGAGCCGTACCCGATTTCCTCCGCACATGGCGACAATGTGGTGGAAGTGGTCGAGATCGCGCTGGAAAATTTCCCCGTTGAGCTCGATGAGGAAGAGGTTAATCATGAACATCCGCCCAAGCTGGCGATCGTGGGGCGCCCGAATGTCGGGAAATCCACACTGGTGAATGCCATTCTGGGCGAGCAGCGCGTAATCGCCTTCGATCAGCCCGGCACCACGCGCGATTCCATCTACATCGATTTCGAGCGCGAAGGGAAACAGTACACCATCATCGATACGGCCGGCGTACGCCGCCGCGGCAAGGTCGATGAGGCGATCGAAAAATTTTCCGTGATCAAGACCATGCAGGCGATTGAAGACGCCAATGTGGTGGTGCTGGTGGTGGATGCCCGCGATCAGATCACCGAACAGGATGCGCATGTGGCGGACTTCGTGCTGCAGGCAGGGCGCGCGCTGGTGCTGGCGGTGAACAAGTGGGACGGACTGGATAATCACCAGCGCGAGATGGTCAAAAGCGACATCGAGCGCAAGCTGCATTTTCTGGGCTTTGCCAAACGCCATTATATTTCCGCGCTGAACGGCAGCGGTATCGTCAACGTGCTCAAGTCAGTCGATGAGGCCTATGACGCGGCGATGGCCAAACTTTCCACGCCCAAACTTACGCGCGCCCTGATCGGCGCAATTGAGAAGCAGGCGCCGCCCAAGGTCGGACGTTTTCTGCCCAAGATGCGCTACGCCCATCAGGGCGGCAGCAATCCTCCGCTGATCGTGGTTCACGGCAGCGGTCTGGACAATATTCCGGCCAGTTATACGCGCTATCTGGAACGATCTTTTGCCGAGATTTTCAAGCTGCAGGGTACGCCGTTGAAGATTCAGTATAACTCCAGCAAGAACCCGTTCGAGGGCAAGAAGCCCCGCGCGCTGACCGAAGCCGAACAGCGCGCTGCGCACCGTGCGCGGATACGCGGCCGCAAACTTTACGGCAAACAGTAGCGTTTGAAAGCCCTTGGCACGGGGCGGCAGATCAGTCTGTCCCCGCATGCAGATGAGTTTGAATTTCCCGGTAAATTCAAACGGGTTCTTTAAACGTGAAATTTGCCATGCCCGTTAGTTGGCGAATTTTGTTTTGCCGCCTGTGGTAGAATGCGCCCCCCATACATTTAGCAAGGCTGTATCCAATGTCACGCCAACTTCGCAATATCGCCATTATCGCCCACGTCGATCACGGTAAGACTACCCTGGTCGATAAACTGCTGTCTCAGGCAGGCTCTTTCTCCGCTCACCAACACGTTGCTGAACGTGTGATGGACAACAACGATCTGGAAAAAGAACGCGGGATCACCATTCTGGCGAAGAACTGCGCGGTCGAATTCAAAGGCGTGCATATCAATATCGTGGACACACCGGGTCACGCCGACTTCGGCGGTGAGGTCGAGCGCGTGCTGGGCATGGTCGACGGCGTGCTGCTGCTGGTGGATGCGGTGGACGGCCCGATGCCGCAAACCCGTTTCGTGACCAAAAAAGCACTGGCCCTGGGCCTGCGCCCGATAGTGGTGATCAACAAGGTGGATCGTCCGGGCGCACGTCCGGACTGGGTGGTGGATCAGACCTTTGATCTGTTCGACAAGCTGGGCGCGACCGACGAACAGCTGGACTTTCCCGTCGTGTACGCTTCAGCGTTGCTGGGGTTTGCCAAGACGAAACTTGAGGATGTAACAGACAACATGTTCGCGTTGCTGGATGTCGTGCTTGAGAGCGTTCCCGCACCCAGTGTGGCCGCAACCGAAGAGCCGCTGCAACTGCAAATTTCCGCGCTGGATTATTCCAGTTTCGTCGGTCGTATCGGCGTAGGTCGCGTGACACGCGGCAAGATACGCCCGGGCCAGGAAGTGATGGTGATGAACGGCGACAAGTCATCCAAAAAAGCGCGCGTCAATCAGGTGCTGGGTTTCCGCGGCATCGAACGCGTGTTGCTGGATGAAGCGATGGCAGGCGATATCGTGCTGATCAACGGGATCGACGAGATCGGTATCGGCGTGACGATTGCCGATGTGAGCAAACCCGAAGCGCTGCCGCTGCCCAAGATCGACGAGCCGACGCTGAGCATGAATTTGATGGTGAATACCTCGCCGCTGTGCGGCCAGGAAGGCAAGCTGATCACCAGCCGCCAGATACGCGACCGCCTGAACAAGGAATTGCTGGTCAACGTGGCGTTGCGAGTCGAGGAAACCGACAATACCGACGTATTCCTGCTGTCCGGTCGCGGTGAATTGCACCTGACGATATTGCTGGAAAACATGCGCCGTGAAGGTTTCGAGATGGGCGTGGGCAAGCCGCGTGTGGTTTACCGCGAAATCAACGGCGAGAAGTGCGAGCCGTTTGAAATGCTGACGGTGGACGTGGAAGACACCAATCAGGGCGCCGTGATGGAGGAACTGGGCCGTCGTCGCGGCGACTTGCAGGACATGCAGCCGGACGGTCACGGTCGTGTGCGTCTGGAATACCGTATTCCGGCGCGCGGCCTGATCGGCTTCCAGTCCGAGTTTATGACCCTGACGCGCGGCACCGGCATCATGGCGCACGTGTTCGACGACTACGCACCGGTCAAGGCCGACATGCCGGGACGTCGCAACGGCGTGCTGATTTCGTCCGAAGCCGGCGAAGCCGTGGCCTATGCGTTGTGGAAGCTGGAAGATCGCGGCCGCATGATCGTGGTTCCCGGCGACAAACTTTACGAGGGCATGATCATCGGCATCCACAGCCGCGACAACGATCTGATCGTCAATCCGATCAAGGGCAAACAGCTCACCAACGTGCGCTCTTCAGGCACCGATGAAGCAGTTCGTCTGACACCGCCTGTGCGGCTTACGCTGGAATCGGCGGTCGAGTTCATCGACGACGACGAGCTGGTGGAAATCACGCCGGTTTCTATCCGCGTCCGCAAGCGTTTTTTGACCGAAAACGAACGCAAGCGCAATACCCGCGGTTCGTAATTCACCAGAGGTTCAAGCAAGGAAAACGCCGCCCGCTGCTATACCGGGCGGCGTTTTTCATGCACAGTCGGAGCTATGACAATGCGCGAGATAAGGGCGGTTGCCGCCAGTTGGGGCGTGGGAAATGTTTTTGCTTCGATGAACTCTGCGCTTGCCGCACGATGAAGAGCAATGGGCGGACTCAATTACCTGATTTTGGCAAGAGAGGCTGCTTTTACGTCATCCCATGCAATGGCATCATTTGTACGACAAAAAGGGGCCGCTACCCTTTATTTTCATTTTCAGGCTTTCGCGGTCTGCCTTGTGGTCTGAACTCCAACAGACGTCCCGCCTTAAGCCCCAATCGTTGAACAAAATCCGAATCGCCACAGGGCAATCCTTTTTCTGAATTTTGCCTCAATATCCAGACTTTCTCCGTTTCATCCCCTTCAGATAGCCAGGCAGACCAATCTTCTACAGCCGCAAATTGCTTGCTCCATCCGGATTCAAGATCCAACACGCCGTCAGACCTGTTACCGCAATGCGCGGCGGCGCTCGACCATTGATAATTCTCTGCGCGCTCTACCATTCCTGCGCGAACGGGATTGCGCTCCACATACCTGACCGCAGCCCATAAATATCTTTCATCAAGCGGTGAGGAGAAGAGCCGTCCTTGCCAAATGTGCCCTTTTTAATTATGCGCCCGATTGATGCGCTGAGCATAGCGCATGTGAAGCGGCTTGAGCATCCTTTGCAATCCATCGTCGGTTGCCGGAACGGCAACCAGGTGAACATGATTGGTCATGAGGCAATACGCAAGCACTTCAACCTTGCTTTTATCGCTATATTCCTTGAGCCACAACAAATATGCTTTGCGATCTTCGTCGGTGAAAAAGATGTCATCGCGCCGATTTCCCCGTTGCGTTATGTGATGGGGTATTCCGGCAAAAACTGTTCTCGGTAATCTCGGCATGATTGGATTTTAGCACAAAAAGGGTAGCGGCCCCTTTATGGGCCATTAGAAAGGCGGGTAGTGCCAAGCAGGCGACCGCACACTGGCCATTCCTTCACCACGCATTTGCTGGAAAATGGCTGCGATATCTGCATGGTGCCGGAATTGTGGGCTATTCGGACATTTCCACCACGATGATCTATACTCATGCGCTGAACAAAGGTGGGCGAGGCGTGTAAAGCGAGCACCGGGACGCGGGGTGGTGAGTCCGCAGGACAGGTGAGAGAATGTCGGGGGTTGTGATTTTTTTCGGTTTATTTGGGGAGCGTCTATGGGTTTGGGGCCGGTAATGCTGGATGTGCTGGGCACGGAGCTGACAGATGATGACGTGGCGCGGCTTTTGCATCCGCTGACCGGCGGCGTGATTCTGTTCCGGCGCAATTTTGTATCGGTTGCTCAATTGACCGAGCTGACTTCCGCGATACGCGCGCTGCGACCTGCACCGTTGCTGATCGCGGTGGATCATGAAGGCGGGCGGGTGCAGCGTTTTCACGAGGGTTTTACGCGCATTCCTGCCATGCGCGAACTGGGCAGAATATGGGATCACGCGCCGCAGCGCGCACGGCATCTGGCGCACCAGACAGGCTACGTGATGGCGGCGGAATTGCGCGGCTGCGGGGTGGATTTCAGCTTTACGCCGGTGCTGGATGTGGATCACGGGCAAAGCAGTGTGATAGGAGACCGGGCCTTTCACAGCGATCCGCAGGCGATTGCAGAACTCGCGCACCATTTGTTGAAGGGTTTGAAACAGGGGGGGATGCATACCGTCGGCAAGCATTTTCCGGGACACGGTTATGTTACAGCCGATTCTCATCTGGCGATCCCGGTGGACGATCGTCCGTTTGTGGATATTGAACTCTGTGATTTGCTGCCATTCAGGCAAATGATTGCATTCGGTATGACGGCGGTGATGCCCGCGCATGTCATATACCCTGCGGTGGATAGCCGTCCGGCAGGATTTTCTCCAGTCTGGCTGAAAACCATATTGCGCGACCGGATGGGTTTTGAAGGATGTATTTTCAGCGACGATCTCTCCATGGAAGGGGCAAGCGTCGCCGGCGGCATCGTAGAGCGGGCTTCTGCTGCGCTCAACGCGGGATGCGATATGGTGCTGGTGTGCAACAAGCCTGAATCGGCGGATGAGTTGCTGCACGGTTTGCACTGGGAAATGCCGGTGACCAGCCGCGCCCGCCTGATTCAGATGCGCGGCATGCCGCATCCTGTTTCGATGGCAAAACTGCACGAGGATGCGCAGTTTCTCAAGGCGTTGCATGAGGTGGCAGGTGTCGGCATCAGCTCGCCTGAACTACCATTAACGTGAACGCCGGTTTTTTGAGATAATCCGCGCATCTGCATGCGCTTTCGGGAATTTAATGATGAGTGATTTACAAGCGGCGTTGCTGGCTATTGGTTTGGGCATAGTGGCGGTTGTATATGCTTTAGGCTGGTGGAAGCAGCGTCAATACAGTCGCAAATTTGGCGCAGCCTTCGGCCAGAGCCACGATGATGCCTTATATCAGGTAAATGCCGCACGGGCGGAGCTGCCCATCGAGCCGCTGCATGAGATGATCAATGTGGATGCGCTGCCCGAGGATATAGCGTTGCCGGAGGCGGTTGAGTTGCCCGCGCTCGCCGAGAGCGGCTTGAGCGAGCCCTGTGCTTTGCTGGATGATCGCTGCGATTTCATCATCGAATTGCATCTGGCGGAGCCTGCTTGTTCGGCGGCGCTGGCCGGTTTGTGGCAACGAAAATTTGATTTCCGTAAACCGCTACAGGTATGCGGTCTGAACGTGCGCAGCGGGCAATGGGAAAGAGCCGTTGCCGAGAGCCAGACGCTCTATTCGCGGTTTCGTATTGCGCTGCAAATGCTGGACAGGAGCGGCGTGATCAGCGTGGCCAAGATGGGGGACTTTCGGGATCTGGTGCTGGGCATTGCACAGGCCATAAACGCCGACACAACGCTGCCCGAGATTCAGGACGCTCATCATAGTGCGCAGTCGCTTGATGTGTTCTGTGCCGAGGTGGATCAGATGGTCGGCATCAACCTGCTGCCTCCCGGTAACCGGCAATTAAACGGCGAAAAAATTGCCGAAGCGGCCGCCTTGCTGAGCATGAAGCTGGAGTCGGACGGAGCATTTCATTTTCTGGATGCGCAGGGGCACAGTCTGGTTACGCTGAGCAACCGGGACAGCAAACCTTTTCAGCATCACACGCTGGCGCATTTATCCACGCCAGGCATCATCCTGATGCTGGACGTACCACGGGTGGGAAATCCTGCGGCGGGTTTCGATCAGATGCTGAAAATGGCGCATGTACTGGCGCGTGAGTTGCAGGTCAATCTGGTTGACGATCATCGCGTGCCGCTGACAGACGCGGGCCTGGCGCGCATCCGCGCGCAGATCAGCGATGTCGAAGCCAGAATGTGCGAAAACAACCTCATTCCGGGTAGCGCGCAGGCACGCAGGTTATTCTCCTGATGGTGAATGTGGAATATATCAATCGCGCCGCCTGGTTGCGCAACCGGATTGCGGAATACGACTACTGGTATTACGTGAAGGATGCGCCTCTCGTTCCCGATGCGGAATACGACAAGCTGTTTCGTGAACTGCAAGCGCTGGAAGAGCAGTACCCCGAATTGATCATAGACGATTCACCTACCCGGCGCGTCGGCGGCAAACCACTGGATATCTTTCCGCAGGTGGCTCATATCGTGTCCATGCTCTCGATTCGCACCGAGACCGACATCAGCGAGCAGGGCGCGATTGCTTTCGATGCGCGTGTGCGCAAGGAGCTTGGCCTGACCGATACTGACCCGCCGGTCGAGTATGCCTGCGAACTGAAATTCGACGGTCTCGCGATCAATTTGCAATACAGACAGGGTGTGCTGGTGCTGGCCGCCACGCGCGGCGACGGCGTGGTCGGTGAGGTCGTGACGCAGAACATCCGAACCATCCGCCAGATTCCGCTGCGACTTACAGGTTGTGACGCGCAGGTTTTGGAAGTGCGCGGCGAGGTGTACATGGCTCGCCCGGACTTCGAGCGTTACAACCAACGGCAGCGTGAGCAGGGCTTGCCAACGCTGGTGAATCCGCGCAATGGCGCGGCGGGAAGTATCCGTCAGCTCGACCCGGCGCTGGCGGCGAAAAGACCCTTGTCGTTCTTTGCCTATGGTGTGGGTGAAGTCGCAGGCTGGGACAAGCCTGCGACGCATGCTGCCATGCTGGATGCTTTGGCCGCGATGAACGTGCCGGTGTGCGATGAGCGTGCAGTGGTGCAGGGCGCACAGGGACTGGTGGGGTTTCACCGCCGCATTGAGGAGATGCGCGATCGGTTGCCGTTCGATATCGACGGCGTGGTGTACAAGGTCAACCGCATTGCACTGCAGGAGCAGCTCGGTTTTGTCTCGCGCGAACCTCGCTGGGCGGTGGCGCACAAGTTTGCAGCCGAAGAAGCGGTCACGACCTTGCTGGATATCGACGTGCAGGTCGGCCGCACCGGTGCGCTGACGCCGGTAGCACGTCTGGCCCCGGTGTTCGTAGGCGGCGTGACGGTGACCAATGCCACGCTGCACAACGAGGACGAGATCCGCCGCAAGGATGTGCGTATCGGCGACAAAGTGGTGGTGCGCCGGGCAGGCGACGTGATCCCTGAAATTGCGCGGGTGGTGCTGCAAGACAGGCCCGATGATGTCCGTGAATTCGTGATGCCGACCCTGTGTCCGGTGTGCGGTTCTCATGTCGCCCGCGAGCTTGATGCTGCGGTCTGGCGCTGTACGGGCGGGCTGTTCTGTCCCGCGCAGCGCAAACAGGCTCTGCTGCATTTTTCCGGTCGCCGCGCCATGGATATAGACGGCCTGGGCGACAAGCTGGTCGAACAGTTGGTGGACGCACATCTGGTCAGTACACCGGCCGATCTTTACAGGCTGGACCTGGACAGTATCGGCCGCCTGGAACGCATGGGCGAGAAATCTGCGTTCAATCTGCTGGATGCAATAGAAAAAAGCCGCCACACTACGCTTGCGCGATTCATTTTCGCCTTGGGAATACGCAATGTCGGCGAAGCGACCGCAAAAGATCTGGCTTCGCATTTCGGTTCTCTGGAAAAATTGCAGGCAGCCGATGCCGAACATTTACAGCAGGTGCGCGATGTAGGGCCTGTGGTGGCGCAGAGTCTGGTCGATTTTTTTGCGGAAGCACATAACCGCGCCGTGATAGAACAACTGCGCAGTCTGGGCGTACATTGGGACGAGCATGAAACGCAGCCTGACAAACCGTTGCCATTGGCCGGCAAAACCTTTGTGCTGACGGGTACGCTCGCATCGCTGTCACGTCAGCAGGCCAAAGAAGCCCTGGAATCTCTCGGTGCGAAAGTGGCGGGCAGCGTCTCGAAAAAAACCGACTATGTGGTGGCAGGAATCGATAGCGGCAGCAAGCTGGAACGCGCGACCGAGTTGAATATCGCTGTTTTGAACGAGAGTGAGTTTTTATTATTAATCGAGGGGTAATAATGAATCAAAGACCATTAAGGGTCATACGCAAGGCTGTATTTCCGGTAGCGGGAATGGGTAGTCGTTTTCTGCCGGCCACCAAGGCAAGTCCCAAGGAAATGATGGCGATTGTTGATAAGCCGCTGATTCAGTATGCGGTTGAGGAAGCGGTCGCGGCCGGCATCACGGATATGATTTTCATTACCGGACGCAACAAGCGTTCCATCGAGGATCATTTTGACACAGCCTACGAGCTGGAGGTCGAGCTTGAGAAGCGCGGCAAGCTTGAATTGTTGCGCATTACGCGTGAAGTGATCCCGGAAGGGATAAATTTCATTTTTATCCGTCAATCCGAGCCGCTGGGGCTGGGACACGCCGTGCTTTGCGCGCAACCGGTTATCAACAACGAGCCTTTTGCGGTCATTCTGGCGGATGACCTGATGGTAGGCGAGAAGTCGGTCACGCGGCAGATGGCGGAGGTGTTTGAGCGTCATCATAGTTCGGTGCTGGGCGTGCAGGATGTGCCGCGCGGACAGACCCGCCAATACGGTATCGTCAGCAGTATGAAGATCAATGCAGAGCTGGAGCAGGTGAACGGCATAGTCGAGAAACCGGACCCGGAAGAGGCGCCCTCGACACTGGCGGTGGTGGGACGCTATATCCTGACTCCGCGCATTTTTCACCATTTGCACAATGTGAAACCCGGGGCCGGCGGTGAAATACAGCTCACCGATGCGATCGCCGCGCTGATCGAGGAAGAGCGGGTGCTGGCCTATCGCTATCAGGGCACACGCTACGATTGCGGCTCAAAGCTGGGTTATATGCAGGCAACCGTGGCACTGGGACTCGAACACCCTGAAGTCAAGCAAGAGTTTGCCGAATATTTGCAGAGTCTGAAGTGATACCGGCATGAGCACCTCTGTTCAACGCGCACGCGATATTTTGCAACAGGCCCAGCTGCTGTGCACGGCAGACGAGGTGCAGGCCGCACTGCACAAGGTCGCGCGGGAAATCAACGGCGCGCTGAGTGAAATGCATCCGCTGGTGCTGTCGGTGATGGGGGGCGCGGTGGTGTTTTCCGGACAACTATTACCCCTGCTCGACTTTCCGCTCGACTTTGATTATGTGCATGTGTCGCGTTATGGCGATGCGCGGGCAGGCGGCGTCATGCACTGGAAGGTGGCGCCGCACGAATCGGTGCGCCATCGCGTGGTGCTGCTGCTGGACGATATTCTGGACGAAGGACATACTCTGGCGGCATTGCAACAGCGGGTGCTGGCGCTGGGCGCTGCGCGCTGTTACAGCGCGGTATTTGCCGACAAGCGGCATGGCAGGGCGAAGCCCGTACAGGCAGACTTCGTCGGGATTGAATTGCCCGATCGCTTTGTGTTCGGTTACGGCATGGATATCGAAGGCGCGTGGCGCAATCTGCCGGCGATTTATGCGGTGAAATAACAGGATCGAGGAATCAGGATCGAGGATCGAGTGAAAAACAGCGGCTGAGAAGTTTTCCAATCTCAATCCTCAATCCTCAATCCTCAATCCTCAATCCTCAATCCTGAAGGGGTGTTATATGTTGGCAATCATAGGCGGTCGCGGCCTGACGGAACTGGCGAATCTTAAAATTACCCACCGGCAGGTGATGCGCACGCCTTTTGGCGAGCCTTCCGGGGCGTTCCTGTTTGGTACGCTCAATCAGCACGAGGTGATTTTCCTGGCACGCCACGGGTTCGGTTATACCATCCCGCCGCATCTGGTGAATTACCGCGCCAACCTGTGGGCGTTGCGCGAGGCGGGCGTGAGCGATGTGGTCTCCGTTGCAACCGTCGGCGGCATACGCGCGGACCTTGTGCCGGGCGCACTGGTGGTGCCCGATCAACTCATCGACTATACACATGGGCGCGATTACACGTTTTTCAGCACCCGCATTACCAGTTACCGGAATATCGATTTTACTCTGCCCTATTCAAGCAAGCTGCGCAGCCGTATTCTGCGCAGCGCGCAGCAGGTGCAGCAGCCCTGTCTGGATGGCGGAGTCTATGCGACCACACAGGGGCCGCGTCTGGACAGCATCGCCGAGATCAACCGCTACGAGCGCGATGGCGCAGACATGGTCGGTATGACCGGCATGCCGGAAGCGGCGCTGGCAAGAGAGCTGGAGATGAATTACGCCAGCATCGCGGTGGTGGCGAATTATGCGGCGGGTCGCGGCGACAGCCGGCTGGGCATCAATGTGGAAAGCGTTAATACGACCGCAAAAAGCGCGATGGAGCGAGTGCGTGTCATCCTCGAATGTCTGGTCAGCTGCGACGAGGAGGATAGCGATGGCAATTAGGCCCGTGCTGCGTATGGGCGATGCCCGATTGTTGCAGGCTGCCGAGCCGGTCAGCGATTTTTCCAATCTGCGTGAGCTGTTAACGGACATGCGCGACACCATGAAAGCGTTGAATGGCGCGGGTCTGGCTGCGCCGCAGATAGGGATCGGGCTGCGTGTGGTGATCTTCGGTGTGCAGCCCCAGGCTCAGGACAGGCCGGAGCCGCGTTACCCCGATGCGGATAGCGTGCCGGAAACCGTGCTGATCAATCCGTTCATTACCCCGTTGGGGGATGAAATGGTCGATGCCTGGGAAGGGTGTCTCAGCGTGCCCGGATTGCGCGGACTGGTGCCGCGACATTCTGCGATTCGCTATCAGGGTTATGACGAATACGGCGCGCTGATCGATCGCACGGTCAGCGGCTTTCACGCCCGCGTGGTGCAGCACGAATGCGATCATCTGGATGGAATTCTGTATCCGATGCGCATCCGGGATATGCGTAACTTTGGTTTCAAAGAGGTATTGTTCCCCGATTCTCCGATGCAAGACGAATGATACCCGATCATCATGAGTCGAAAGTGGTTCGCAATCTGCTGATCGCGCTGATGGCGCTGATCGCGGTATTCATCATCGGCACGCTGGGTTATCACCTGCTGGGCGGCCCGAGATACTCCTGGGAAGATTGCTTTTACATGACGTTTATCACCATCACCACCATCGGTTATGGAGAAATCATCGATGTGAATCACTATGAATACGGGCGGCTGTTCACGGTGTTTATCGGCATCTCCGGCATCGGTGTACTGGGCTATGTGCTGTCCACGTTCACCGCCTTTATGCTGGAGAGTGACCTGAATGTTGGCTGGCGGAGAAAAAAGATGCAGAAAAAAATTGCGCAACTAAAAGATCATTACATCGTATGCGGAGTCGGGCTGGTAGGCAGCAACGTGGCGCATGAATTGAATATAACCGGACGCGAATTCGTGATCGTCGACGGGGATACGAGCGCCATCGAGCGTTATCTCGATGCGCATCCCGAGCAGTTATATCTGCTGGGAGATGCGACGGACAACGATGTGTTGCTGGCAGCGGGGGTCATGCAGGCCCGCGGCATCTTCGCCGTGGCGCATGACGACAGCGTCAATCTGGTGATCAGTCTGAGCGCGAAACAGCTTAATCCGAAGTTGCGTGTGGTGGCGCGCTGCCATGACATGAAGAACGCCGAAAAGACCCGGCGTGTGGGAGCGGATGAGATAGTCTCGCCCGATTACAGCGGTGGTTTGAGCCTTGTCTCTGCGATGGTCAGGCCTAATGTGACCAATTTTTTCGACGAAATGCTCAAGTCGGACAGCAAATTGCGCATGGAAGAGATACGGATACCGGAAGATCTGGTGCATAAATCGCTGGGCTTTTTGTACAATGAAAACAGGGATTGCATGGTGCTTGCCATTCAGAGGCGCGGGGCCTGGCAGCTCAACCCCGCCTCGACGCACATTTTGCATGGCAACGATATACTGATGGTGATGACCACCCCTGAAGGCCGTTTGCGTCTGGAACAGCTGATGCAGGGGGTTACTTAGCCGGGCGGTAAATCATGAGCCGGATGAAGAGGTGGCGGTCGCGGGTCGGCGAACCGGGCAGTCAGTGAATCAGCTTAAACCAGCCAGCCACCTTCCCGGTAGATCACTTCATTGTCCAGCGTGACCGTTTCCGTGCTGGCAAACACATCCACATGGTATTTCGCCGCAGCCTTCCTGATATTGGGTTTGTTGTAGCTGCCGTGTTTTGCGCCCAATGACAGATGGACGCCGCACATGCGTTCAAAGGTGCCGATATCGCTGACCGTGTTGTCCAGCGTAAAAGTCTTATTCAGGCCGAATCCCAGTTCGCGCAGCCAGATTTCACCTTCATCCCTGCGTATGCTGGCGAGCACGCGGTCAAATTCCGGCGTGGAATCGAGGGCGTCGGTGACGCGACCCTTGCAGACAATCAGTGTGACGGGCTGAGCGGGCTTGTTGACGGTAAAGCTGGTGTCGCCAAAAATGGCGATGCGCACCCGTCCGTTCACCGCTTCCAGATCTTTGGATTCCGTGAACACTTCGCCGATAGGGAATTGCCCGCCGACATTGTGCATTTCGCGGTAATCGCCCACGTTAAGTTTGGCGGGTTCAAATCCTGCTGTAAAGATCAGCTGTTCACCGCCGCTGTCGATGATGCCCGTAGTCGCGCTATCTATGCGTGCCTTAAGCGCGTTGCCTGTCCCGCGAAAATAGGCCGGGTCATAGGCCAGCGAGTCGATGTATAGCAGCGCCTGCTCGCCCGGCATGCGCGACAAATGCGGATGTTCGATCACCTTGAGGCCGCGTTTGAACAGTTCCACGCGCAGGCGAAAGGCGTCCAGTCGAAAGCTGGTGGACTGGATCAGTACCACCAGGTCGCCCGGAGAGAGCTGTTCAAACGCGGCGAGTACGGTTTTGGCCGTGACGCTGTCAAAATCGATGAAGCTCGCATCGGGCAGACAGCGGCGGTAGGCGCGGGTTAATGCAACGGCAAGATCGCATTGCCCGTCCCACACCACTAATGCGGATAGGCACGGGGTAAGCATGATGGACTGTGTCAGAATGTCGTGCAGGTTTTTCTCGGCGCTATCAATGGCAAAATCGGGAAGGGTCATCATGGTCGTCGTGGTTTAATTGGTGAGGGAGGCGCTGCTGCCGCTTGCGCGAAACCATCCTGCGATGCTGCGTCGGGTAGCGCGCGAGATGAGCACTTCATGCGGGAAAGACTCGCTCAAAAAGATGATCATGGTGCCAAACTTCGGGGCGATTGTTCTGATTATCTCTGCACCTGTCGGGTCGAACAATACCAGTTCGCCGCCATCGCCGGCCTGCCACGCTTCATTCAGGTACAACACGGTGGAGAGTATCCGGTTGTTTTTGCCGGCTAATACATCGGAATGTTTTGCGTATCCTGCGCCTGCATGATAGATGGCGTAGTGGCATTCGTAATCGAACAGCCCAAGAAAAAGTTCTGCATTGAGTGCCAGACGCAACTCCTCCATCCAGGCAAGATAAGCCAGATCGGTGCTGTCGTCTTCGTTTAACCAGCTGATGACATCGCCGCGTATCGTCTGGATCTGTTTTTTGTCCCGACCTATGCAGGCTGCCTGAAATCTCGCCTGACCGTCATCCTGGCAACGCGGAAATAATTGTCTGGTTAATTGATTCTCCAGCGGGTTATCCAGCACGATATAGCCTTTGTGCGTAAGTTGTTCGGCAATTGTGTTCATAGTGTGTGTCATTTGGTTGACCGGCAAATTAACATAAAACCAATCAGATTGTCAGTGGCGGCAAAGGATAAAGTGCCGGGTTGAGGTCATGTGCCTGTTTGTGTTAGAATGCGCGCTGCTTCGGAATTGGCCGAGGTAAATTTCCCGCTCGCACAAGTTGGGGTGCTCACAGGATATGCCGGAATCTTTAATGGATTCAACGGTTTTCTGCATGAGTCAGGCTGGCGAGTGGTAGTTCTAACCCTTACGATAGGAATAATCATGGCTGTAACTATGCGTCAAATGCTGGATGCCGGTGTCCATTTTGGTCACCAAACCCGTTTCTGGAACCCGAAGATGGCGCCTTACATCTTCGGTCACCGCAACCGTATTCACATCATCAACCTGGAAAAATCCGTCGCCCTGTTCGCGGAAGCGGAAAGCTATGTGCGCAAGTTGTCCGCGAAAAAAGGCACCGTCCTGTTCGTGGCCACCAAGCGTCAGGCGCGTGAAATTTTGCAGGAAGAAGCCGAACGCGCGAATTCGCCGTTCGTCAATCACCGCTGGCTGGGCGGCATGCTGACCAACTACAAGACCGTGCAGCAGTCCATCAAGCGTCTGCGCGAACTGGAAGCCATGATGGCGGATGGTTCAACCGAAGGTTTTTCCAAGAAGGAAGCGCTGATGATGAGCCGCGAACTGGAAAAGCTCAATCGCAGTCTGGGCGGCATCAAGGATATGGTGAATCTGCCGGACGCCTTGTTCGTGATCGACGTGGGCTACCAGAAGGGGGCCATCGTTGAAGCCAAAAAACTGGGCATCCCGGTGATCGGTATTGTCGACACCAACAACTCGCCGCTGGGTGTGGATTTCATGATTCCCGGCAATGACGACTCAACCCAGGCTATCCGTCTGTATGCACGAGGGATTGCGGATGCGGTGCTGGAAGGTCGCGCACAGGCATTGAACGAACTGGTGCAGCAAGTTGCCGAAGAGCCGGAACAGGCTGCGTAATTAAAATCAGGCGCACAAAGGGGCGCGAGCCCCTTTTTTTGTAAGTTTTTATCGGAAATTCAGGAGTTGGATATGGCGGAAATTACGGCAGGCATGGTCAAAGAGCTGCGCGAAGCGACGGGCCTGGGAATGATGGAATGTAAAAAAGCGCTGGTGGAAGCCAACGGCGATTTCAAGGTGGCGGAAGAGCAGATGCGCATCAAGAGCGGCGCCAAGGCCAGCAAGGCTTCTTCGCGCGTGACGGCCGAAGGCGTGGTCAGTGCATTCATCGCGGTCGATGGTAAATCCGGCGCGGTGGTTGAAGTGAACTGCGAAACCGATTTTGTCGCCAAGAACGACGATTTTGTCGCGTTTGCAAAGAATGTGGCCGAAACCGTGGCGAAGAACAATCCGGCCGACATTGAGGCTTTATCGGGGATGAATATTGCCAACGGGTCGGGAACGGTTGAAGAAACCCGCAAGGCGCTGGTGATGAAACTGGGCGAAAACCTGACGGTGCGCCGCTTTGAGCGCTATGAAACCACCACCGGCACGTTGTCCAGCTACCTGCACGGCAGCAAGATCGGCGTATTGCTGAACTTTACCGGTGGCGACGCCGCACTGGGGCGCGACATTTGCATGCATATCGCGGCATCCAAGCCAAAATCGGTCGATTCCTCCGGTGTGAATCCGGTGGACATCGAAACAGAACGTCGTATCGCGATTGAAAAAGCGCGCGAAGCGGGCAAGCCGGACGCCATGCTGGAAAAGATTGCCGAAGGCACGGTGCAGAAATTTCTCAAGGAAGTCACTTTGCTGGGCCAGGTATTCGTCAAGGCGGAAGATGGCAAGCAAACCATCGAGCAGTTGCTGAAAGCCCGTGGCGCTTCGGTTTCTGCATTCCGGATGTTCGTAGTAGGCGAGGGAATCGAGAAAAAAGTCGAAGACTACGCAGCTGAAGTGGCTGCAACCATCGCGGCCGCACAAGGATAATCGCCATGAGCACACCGGTCTATAAACGCATCCTGCTGAAACTCTCCGGCGAAGCCTTGATGGGGGACGACAGTTACGGCATCAATCGTCAGGTCATCGAGCGCATCGTCGCCGAGATTGCGGAAGTGGTTGCGATGGGTGTGCAGGTGGCGATGGTGATCGGCGGCGGCAACATCTTCCGCGGTGTGGCACCTGCCGCAGCCGGTATGGACAGGGCAACCGCCGATTACATGGGTATGCTGGCCACGGTAATGAATTCGATGGCGTTGCAGGATGCGATGAGTCGCTCGGGGCTGGATTGCCGGGTGCAGTCTGCCCTGAACCTGGAGCAGGTCGCAGAACCCTTCATACGCGGCAAAGCCTTGCGATATCTGGAAGAAGGCAAGGTGGTTATTTTTGCGGCAGGCATCGGCAGCCCGTTCTTTACCACCGATACCGCAGCAGCCTTGCGTGGCGTGGAAATGAGTGCGGAGGTGGTGATCAAGGCGACCAAGGTGGATGGTATTTATACCGCCGATCCCAAGAAGGACCCGCATGCGGTGCGTTATCAAAGCCTGAGCTTTGATGAGGCAATCAGCAAGAATTTACAGGTGATGGATGCTACGGCACTGACTTTGTGCCGCGACCAGAAATTACCGATCATCGTGTTCAGCATCTTCAAGTCGGGCGCGTTGAAGCGCGTGGTGTGCGGCGAAGGTGAAGGCACGCTGGTAAGAGTGGAGTAAGGGCGTCTTTACGTCGCCCTGGTGAATTAGGAGAAAATCATGATTGCTGAAATCAGAAAAGATACTGAGCAGCGTATGCGCAAGTCGCTGGATGCATTGCGCGCTGACCTGGGTAAAATCCGTACCGGCCGCGCACATACCGGCCTGCTGGATCATGTGATGGTGGATTATTACGGTAGCCCGACTCTGGTGACGCAAGTTGCCAATATCACCCTGGTTGATTCTCGTACTATCGGTGTTCAGCCGTATGAAAAAAATATGGTGGGCAAGGTTGAACGCGCGATACGCGATGCGGATCTGGGCCTGAATCCTGCTACCAACGGTGAACTGATCCGCGTTCCCATGCCGATGTTAACCGAAGAGCGCCGTCGCGACCTGATCAAACTGGTTAAATCCGAGGGGGAAGACGCCAAGATAGCCGTGCGCAATATTCGCCGGGATGCGAACCATGGTCTGAAAGAGTTGCTCAAGAAGAAAGAAATTTCCGAAGACGATGAGCGTCGCATGCAGGATGATATTCAAAAACTTACGGATCGTTTTGTCCTGGAGATCGATCAGCTGCTGGCAGCTAAAGAAGTCGATTTAATGGCTGTGTAACTGGATTGCGGAGTAAGGATGGTGTAAGGTGTACCTTTTAACTCAATCCTCGATCCTCGATCCTCAATCCTCGATCCTCGATCCTCAGTCCTCGATCCTCATATGACTAATCTGCCGAGTTCGACTCGCACCATCCCGGATGTAACGGCCGTCCCGCGCCACATTGCCATCATCATGGATGGCAATGGCCGTTGGGCGAAAAAGCGCCTGATGCCCCGGATCATGGGGCATCAGCGCGGCGTCGAGTCTCTGCGTACGGTGGTAAAAAGCTGCCGTGACATGGGTGTGCCCTACCTGACGGTATTTGCATTCAGCAGCGAAAACTGGCGCAGGCCGTTTGATGAAGTTTCCTTTTTGATGTCGCTGTTTCTGAAAATGCTGGAACGCGAGATCGCCAGTTTGCATCAAAACAACATTCGTTTGCGTATTATCGGTGACCGTGCAAGGTTTGACGACAGACTTAAACAAACCATGGCGGATGCCGAGATGCTCACCGCGGGCAACACGGGGCTGACGCTGACCATCGCAGCAAATTACGGCGGGCGATGGGATGTGATGCATGCGGTGCAGAACTTGCTGCGTGATCGTCCCGAGCTGGCTACTTCGTTTAACGAAGAAGACTTGCAGCCTTACTTGTCCATGGGTGATGCGCCGGAACCCGATTTGTTCATCCGCACCGGCGGCGAGAAGCGCATCAGTAATTTTATGCTCTGGCAGTTAGCCTATACCGAACTGTATTTTACCGATACCCTGTGGCCCGCCTTCGGTCGTCATGCGTTGGAGTTGGCCATTGCCTCCTACCAGCATAGGGAGCGACGTTTTGGCAGAACCAGCGAGCAGTTGCAAGCCGGCGAAACAGGGGAATCCGGTGCTTAAATCCAGGATAATCACCGCCGTTATTCTGCTTTTGGCATTGTTGCTGATCCTGTTCGCCTTGCCCGATGGCTGGTGGATCGCACTGGTGGTGCTGATGGTGATGCAAGGTACGCTGGAATGGTCGAAATTATCCGGCTTGACCGTCCGTGGCAGTTATCTTTATGGCGCATTGACGCTGTTGATCATGCTGGCGCTGGTCTGGTCTGGTGCGCAAGACATGAAACTGGCACATTTATTGATTTACGCAGTTTCCGCCTTGCTCTGGCTGATGGTCGTGCCGGCCTGGCTGTTTTTAAGCTGGCGTGTAAAGAGTCCCCTGTTGATGTGCCTGACAGGATGGGCTGTCTTGATACCGACCGGGCTTGCGATGCTGGACTTGCATGCCGTCGGTCCGTGGCTGCTGTTGATGCTGATGAGTCTGGTATGGGTCGCGGATATCGGCGCCTACTTCGCAGGGCGGCGTTTCGGCAAACATAAGCTGGCACCCGGCATCAGTCCCGGCAAAACCTGGGAGGGCGTGGCAGGCGGGGTGCTGGGCGCCTCCGTGTATGCCCTGATTGTCTGGTATTTTGTGCCTGTCGTGCCGCTGACAGCTTTGCTGCTGGCGGTGTGGTTCTGGGTGGCGCTGGCAGTGCTAGGCGATCTGTTCGAGTCGGCGATCAAGCGTCAGGCGGGAGTCAAGGACAGCGGCTCGCTGCTGCCCGGGCACGGCGGACTGCTTGATCGTATCGATGCACTGACTTCAACTCTGCCGCTCGCTGCCATGGTGATTTTGTTTTGGCAACTTGGCTAGGATGAAACTGTGAAAGGTGAGGATGCTGCTGTGAAAAGTGAAGATAACACTGTGAAAAGCGAAATGTTGTTTCGGTTTTACGTTTCCATTTTCACGTTTCACGGCTAGATTAATGCAATTTCTTACCATATTGGGTTCTACCGGCAGTATCGGTACCAGCACGCTGGACGTGGTCGCGCGTCACCCTGACAAATATCGGGTCACAGCGCTTACGGCTCACCGCCAGGTTGATCTGTTGTTCCGGCAATGCATTCAATTCAAACCCTCTTATGCAGTGCTGCTCGATGAAGACGCGGCCGCAAGGCTGCGCGCCATGCTAACTGACGCCGGATCAAAAACCGAGGTATTGTGCGGAATTGAATCCCTGGAGAGCGTCAGCGTGTTGCCGGAAGTGGATGCGGTGATGGCGGCCATCGTAGGTGCCGCAGGCTTGCGCCCCACGCTGGCTGCGGCGCACGCGGGAAAGAAGATTCTGCTGGCGAACAAGGAAACGCTGGTGATGGCGGGCAATGTGTTCATGGATGCGGTACGCGCCGGTGGCGCTGTACTGTTGCCGATAGACAGCGAACACAACGCGATTTTCCAGTCCTTGCCGCGTGGCTATAACGGCGATATGGCAAGCTCCGGCGTGCGGCGCATTTTGCTCACGGCATCCGGCGGGCCTTTTCGCACCCTGCCGTTGAGCGCCTTGCAGCAGGTCACGCCGGATCAGGCATGTGCGCACCCAAACTGGGTGATGGGGCGCAAGATTTCGGTTGATTCGGCCAGTATGATGAACAAGGGGCTGGAGGTCATCGAGGCGCACTGGCTGTTCAACGCCCCCGCCTGCGACATACAGGTGGTAGTGCATCCGCAGAGCGTGATTCATTCGCTGGTCGAGTATATCGACGGCTCGGTGATCGCGCAGCTGGGCAATCCGGATATGCGCACGCCGATAGCTTACGGGTTGGCTTACCCTGAACGGATAGACTCGGGCGTGGCGGGGCTTGATCTGTTCAAGATTGGCTCGCTTGATTTTGCAGAACCCGATTTTGCCCGCTTTCCTTGCCTCGCGTTAGCCTACCAGGCATTGCGTTCGGGTGGCACGGCGCCTGCGATACTTAACGCTGCCAATGAAATCGGCGTCGCTGCCTTTCTGGATAATCAAATTTCGTTTCTGTCCATTGCGCAGGTGATTGGGTCCGTGCTTGACGGTTTGCCCGTCCAGCCCGTGAATTGTCTGGAGGATGTGCTTGCTGCGGATGCCGAGGCGCGCCGTGCCGCCATGCAATGGCTTGGGGTTCATAAATGACGACATTATTCGCTTTCGTTGGTGCAATTGTGCTGCTTGTGATGTTCCATGAATATGGACATTACTGGGTGGCACGCCGTTGCGGTGTAAAAGTGCTGGTTTTTTCGCTGGGTTTCGGCAAAGTGATTTACCGCAAGCGTTTTGCCAATTCGGCTACCGAATGGGTGATTTCTGCGATTCCGCTGGGCGGCTATGTCAAGATGCTGGACGAACGTGAAGGTGAGGTTTTACCTTCTGAATTGAGCATGGCTTTTAACCGCAAGCCGGTATTGCAGCGCATGGCGATCGTGGTGGCGGGTCCCCTGGCGAATTTCATACTGGCTGTTGTGTTGTACTGGATATTGTTCATGCACGGCGTGCCGGGCCTGAAACCGGTGCTGGGCGAGGTGCCGACGGGGACGCCGGCGGCAATGGCGCAGATGCATAAGGGCGAAACCATACTCAGTATCAACGGCGAACCCATACCGAGCTGGCAGGAATTGCGCTGGGTACTGACGACCCTGGCACTTGGACGAGGTACAGTAAAAATTGATGCAACAGGTATTGATGGCACAGCTTTGCACCATTCGCTGGATTTGAGCAGACTTGAAGCGCACGATCTGGACGGCGAGTTTCTCGACAAGCTGGGTTTGCATCTGGATCAGCCCGTATTGTTGCCCGTTATTGGAAAGCTGTCCGATGCGGGAGTGGCAAAACAGGCCGGATTGCAGGAGGGCGATGTTATTCTGCGTGCCGGTGGCGTGGCTGTGCAAAACTGGGATGCGTTGGTTGAAGTGGTGCGCAGCCACCCCGCGCGCACCGTTCAGTTTGACATTCGACGCGGCGAACTGACGCTGACGCTTTCCGTTACGCCGCAGGCGGTTGCTGAATCGGGAAAAATGGTGGGGAAAATCGGTGCGGTGCCCAGAGTTGACCAGGCGGCAGTGCAGGCAATGCTCATCGAAGTGAGCTACGGGCCGTTTGATGCGTTCGGTCAGTCGTTGAGGAAAACCTGGGAAACCTCTGCTGTCAGCCTGAAAATGTTCGGTAAAATGGTGTCAGGCGAAATCTCCATGAAGAATCTGAGCGGCCCTCTTACTATCGCGGATTATGCGGGGCAGTCGGCACACCTGGGCGTGATGGCCTATCTGGGATTTCTGGCATTGATCAGCATCAGCCTGGGTGTATTGAATTTGCTGCCGGTACCCTTATTGGATGGCGGGCACTTGCTGTATTATGTCGCAGAATTGCTCAAAGGTAGCCCGGTTTCCGAACGGGTTTGGGAAAATGGCCAGAAAATCGGCATCGCATTGCTGGGTACGTTGATGGTTTTTGCCTTCTATAACGATATTAATCGCCTCATCTCAGGTTAGTAATAAATGAACAAAACAAAACTTGCAGGAATTATTTCGCTGTTATTCATGTCGCCCGCCTGGGCGATCACTCCGTTTACCGTCAAGGATATACGCGTAGAAGGCATACAGCGTACCGAGGCGGGCACGGTGTTCAGTTATCTGCCGGTCAAGGTGGGCGATACGATGAACGACGAGCAGGCCGAAGTTGCTATCCACGCCTTGTATGGGACGGGGTTTTTCAAGGATGTACGCCTCGAAGTCGAGCAGGGTGTGTTGGTTGTGCTGGTGCGTGAGCGCCCCTCGATTGCCAGCATTGTGGTCAATGGCGTCAAGGATTTCCCCAAGGATCAGCTCAAGGAAAACATGAAATATGCAGGCCTTGCCGAGGCGCGTATTTTCGATAAGGGCGCGCTGGATAAGGCCGTGCAGGATTTGAAACGTCAATATGTGGCGCGCGGCAAGTATGGGGTGACGATCACCACCAAAGTGACCGAACTGGAGCGCAATCGGGTGAGCATCGTGTTCAATGTCGTTGAAGGAGAAGTCTCCAAGATCAAGCAGATCAACATTATCGGCAATAAGGCTTACAAGGAAGCGGACCTGCTGGATTTAATGAAACTCAGCACGCCTGACTGGCTGAGCTGGATCAGCAAGAACGATCAGTATTCAAAACAAAAGCTCTCCGCCGACCTGGAAACCTTGCGCTCGTACTATATGGACAATGGTTATCTGGAATTCAATATCAATTCGACGCAGATTTCCATTACGCCGGACAAGAAGGATATTTATATCACCGTCAACTTGACCGAAGGCGATAAATATACCGTTTCAAATGTGACTGTCACGGGTAACACCCTGATTCCCAAGCCTGAGATTGACAAACTCATTCTGGTTAAGCCGAACGATGCTTTCTCCCGCAAGGAACTGACGGAAACCAGCAAGCTGGTGGGCGAACGCCTGGCGGCCGATGGTTATGCGTTTGCCAATGTCAACGCAATCCCGGAAGTCGACAAGGAAAAGCATGAAGTGGCTTTCAATTTTGTGGTTGATCCCGGTAAGCGCGCCTATATACGCCACATCAATGTCACAGGGAATACCAAGACGCGCGATGAGGTGATACGCCGTGAATTCCGTCAGATAGAAAGCTCCTGGTTTGATGTGAACAAAATCAAAAAATCCAAACAACGTGTTGACCGTCTGGCTTATTTCTCCGAGGTCAATGTCGAAACACCTGCGGTGGCGGGGGCAGCCGACCAGATGGACGTCAATGTGGCGGTGAAGGAAATGTCTACAGGAAGTTTCACCGTCGGCGCCGGTATCAATAGTGGCGAAGGACTGGTTTTGACGGGCGGGGTTTCGCAAACGAATCTGTTCGGCAGCGGGAATACCCTGGCTACCCAGCTTAATACCAGCAAGATCAACCAGAATATTTCGGTGTCTTATACCAATCCCTATTATACCGATGAGGGTATCAGTCGCGGTTTCTCCGTTTACAAGAATGCGACCAATACAACTACCATTGCGATCAGCCAATATACGTCTTCTACCGTGGGTGCAGGGATGCAATTTGGTGTGCCGATCAGCGAAGACCAGAGCATCAGTTTTGGTTTATCGGTGGAGCAGACCAACATCGGTCTGACGGCATTCAGTCCGGTGCGTTATATGGACTACGTCAACACGTTCGGTAACACGAACTCGACGATGCTGGGAACGCTGGGCTGGGGCAGCGACACCCGCGACAGTGCGATCTACACTACGGAAGGCATGGTGCAACACGCGTATACGGAATTTGCCTTGCCAGTGTTGGATATGCGTTATTACAAGCTGAATTACGACAATCAGTGGTTTTATCCGATGAGTGCCAACTGGACGCTGATGACCAATGGTCAACTTGGTGTCGGTGGCGGTTACTCCGGCAAGTCGCTTCCGTTCTTCAAGAATTTTTATGCGGGTGGTGTCGGTTCGGTGCGCGGTTACCAGATCAACTCGTTGGGACCGCAGGACTCAACCGCTTTGCCGCTGGGTGGTACGCGCCGTGCGATTGCGAGTATGGAATTGATGACGCCGATGCCTGGCGTCAAGGACAAGTCGGTGCGTTTGAGCGGCTTCTTCGATTCAGGTATCGTCACGGGTCCGGGCGATTTGCCCGGTGTTGCGGGCGTGCGGGTGACAACGGGTGTTGCAGTGACCTGGATATCTCCGATGGGACCGCTGAAGCTCAGCTTCGCCAAACCGCTGAATGCGAAACCCGGAGATATGTTGCAAGCGTTCCAGTTCACCATGGGTTCGATGTTCTGATGCCGGCAGCGGGTTAAGCGATTTGCCAGGTGGCTATGATAATGGAGGCAAGTGTGATGAAGATGAGAATAGTACTGTTAGCTGCGCTGCTGTGTGCGGGTTCTGCGCTGGCCGGGGATTTTAAAGTAGGGGTGGTGGATACCGAACGTGTCTTGCGCGAATCAGTTCCCGCGATGAAAGCCGAGAAAAAGATCGAGAAGGAATTTTCCGGGCGAGATCAGGAGATCAAGAAAAACATGAAGCAGGCCAAGGATTTGCAGCTCCTGCTGGATAAGGATTCAGGCAGCTTGAGTGAGGCGGACAGGCGCAGCAAGGAACGCGAACTGAATGCGCTGAACGTCAATCTGCAACGCATGCAGCGCGAATTCAGGGAGGACTTGAGTCTGCGCAAGAACGAAGAGCTGGCGGTGGTGCTCGAACGCGCCAATAAGGCGATTCAGGCCATTGCCGAGTCTGAAAAGTACGATCTGATTTTGCAGGAGGCGGTCTATCGCAATCCCAAGATTGATATTACCGATAAGGTGATCAAGAGTCTCGCCGTCGACAAGCCAGACAGCAAGTAAGGCGCTGTCATGTACTACACTTTAGCTGAGATTGCGGAGCGGTTTGGCGGGCGTGTTTTGGGTGATGCGCAAGTAAGGATAGGCCAGATTGCCACGCTGGAACTGGCGCAACCCGCTCAGATCAGTTTTTTGACTAACAGCAAGTATCGGGCAGAACTGACGCGCACCCGGGCAGGGGCCGTGATTGTGGCCGAGGCCGACGCACAGGCGACCGATTTGCCGCGTATTGTCACACAAAATCCTTATGCCTATTTTGCCAGAGTGTCGGCAATGCTCAACCCTGCACCTGAGATCAAACCGGGCGTGCATCCAACCGCCGTCGTAGGAGAGGGTGCGCTGATCGATCCGACTGCCAGTGTTTTAGCGACGGCAGTGGTGGGCAGTGGCGCCGTGATAGGCGCGCATTCGGTCATCGGCGAGGGCTGTTTTATAGGCGACAACGTGATGATCGGTCGTCATGTGCGTCTGTATCCGCGCGTGGTGATTTATCACGATTGTATGATAGGCGATCATCTGATCGCCCATTCCGGTGCGGTGATCGGCGCCGACGGTTTCGGCTTCGCGATGGATGAAGGACGCTGGATCAAGATTCCGCAGATCGGACGCGTTGTGATAGGAAATGACGTCGAAATCGGCGCCAATACCACCATAGACCGGGGTGCGCTGGATGACACGGTGATCGAGGATGGCGTGAAACTGGACAATCAGATTCAGATTGCACACAACGTGCGTATCGGCGCGCATACCGTGATTGCCGGATGCGTCGGAATTGCCGGCAGCACGACGATAGGGAAATACTGTCAGATCGGCGGCAGTGCAGGAATATTGGGGCATTTGAAAATCGCCGATGGTGTGGTGATTGCATCGTTTACCCTGATTGGAAAATCGATACGTGAGGCAGGTTCTTATGCAGCCATTTTCCCCTTCGGAAAAACGGAGGAGTGGCGGAAAAATGCCGTGCATCTGCGTCATCTTGATGAAATGGCGAAACGCATCAAAACGCTGGAACAGGCGTTGTTGAAAACTGTAGAAAGGTAATGAAATGAGTACGCAAGACGAAAATATTTCTCCCGGCCTGCCTGTGCAGACAGGGCACGCGATGGATATACACGCGATCCTTGAAAGTTTGCCGCACCGCTATCCGTTTTTGCTGGTGGACAGGGTGCTGTCGATCGAGCCGGGAAAAAGCATCGTCGCACTGAAAAATGTCACCATCAACGAGCCGTTCTTTCCCGGACACTATCCGCACCACCCCGTGATGCCCGGTGTGCTGATCATCGAGGCGATGGCGCAAGTGGCCGCCTTGCTGTCGTTTCAGACCATGCCCAGCCGGCCCGATGAAAAGTCGGTGTATTATTTCGCGGGGATCGACGGTGCGCGTTTCAAGCGCCCGGTGACGCCCGGCGATCAGTTGATCATCAAGGTGGAACTGACCCGCAGCATGCGCGGCGTATTCAAATTCAAGGCGCGGGCCGAAGTGGACGGACAACTGACCGCGGAAGCCGAATTGATGTGCACGGTCAAATCGGTGGCCTGATGATACACACAACCGCTATAGTTCATCCGGACGCCAGACTCGCCGCCGATGTGGAGGTGGGTGCGTATTCGATCATCGGTGAGCATGTCGAGATCGGCACGGGTACGGTTATAGGTCCGCATGTGGTCATTAACGGCCATACGCGCATCGGCGAGCACAATCGTATTTTTCAGTTCTGTTCGCTGGGTGAAATACCGCAGGACAAAAAATATGCGAACGAACCGACGCGCCTTGAAATCGGCGATCACAACACCATCCGGGAATTCTGCACCTTCAACCTGGGGACTGCCCAGGATGTCGGCGTGACGCGCCTGGGCAATCACAACTGGATCATGGCTTATGTGCATCTGGCGCACGATTGCCGGATCGGAAATCACACCATCTTTGCAAACAATGCGCAACTGGCTGGTCACGTCGAAGTCGGCGATTACGCGATTCTGGGCGGTTTTACCGTGGTGCATCAGTTCGTCCGCATCGGCGCGCACATCATCACCGGCATGGGCACCATTCTGTTGCAGGACGTGCCGACCTATATGCTGGTATCCGGCAACCCCGCCGCGCCGCATGGCATCAATTCGGAAGGGCTGAAGCGGCGCGGCTATTCCAGTGCATCCATCATGGCGATCAAGCGCGCCTACAAGACACTGTATAAATCCGGATTAAGCCTGAATGACGCCAAAGCCGCCATCGGGCAGCAACTCGCAGAGCATGCCGAGTTACAGCCGCTGGCCGATTTTCTGGCTAATTCGGAACGCGGCATCGTTCGCTGACAGGCTCTTACATGGTTCAGAAAAAAATTGTAATCGGCATAGTCGCGGGCGAAGCATCGGGCGATGCGCTCGCCAGTCATCTGATGGCGGCGATCAGGGCTGTCCGGCCGGAAGTCGAGTTTGTAGGTATCGGTGGTCCAAAAATGCAGTCGGCCGGCATGCAGGTGCTGTTCCCCATGGAAAAACTGGCGGTATTCGGCTACATCGAGGTGCTGCGCCATTATCGGGAAATCACCGGTATCCGCCGCAAACTGCGCAGGTATTTTTTAGATAACCCCCCGGCCTTGTTTATCGGAGTGGATGCGCCCGACTTCAATTTCGATCTGGAACTGGCACTCAAGCGGCATGGCATTCCTGCCATTCATTTCGTCAGCCCGTCGATATGGGCGTGGCGCGGCGAACGCATCAGGAAGATCAAGCGGGCCGTGACTCGCATGCTCGCGCTGTTTCCGCACGAGCCGAAAATTTACCGGGATGCAGGGGTGCCGGTCGATTATGTCGGGCATCCGTTAGCCGACCTGTTGCCCCAGAGGCCCGATCGTGACCGGATGCGCGAGACGATGCGCATTCCGCTGCAGGTGAAGGTTTTTGCCTTTCTGCCCGGCAGTCGTCAGTCCGAGGTCAGGCAGCTTGCCGCGCTGTATATTGAAACGGCCAGGCTGATCCTGCAGGAAGTACCGGATGCGCGTTTTCTGGTGCCGCTGGTGAGCCGTGAAACGCGAACAATCTTCGAGCAGGCTGTTTACGACTGCAAGGCGGAGGAATTGCCTTTTTTTCTGTTGTTCGGTCATGCACAGGACGCGATGATCGCAGCCGATATGGTGCTGGTCGCGTCCGGCACGGCGACGCTTGAATGCGCCTTGCTCAAACGGCCCATGGTCATTACCTATCGCCTGAATAAGCTGACCTGGCGGATGATGAAGCGCAAAAGCTATCTTCCCTATTTCGGCCTGCCCAATATTTTGTGCGGCCGTTTTGTCGTGCCCGAACTGATGCAAACGGATGCGACGCCGGAAAATCTGGCACAGGCGCTGCTCAATTTGCTGAACGATCAGGATGCGGTGGCAGAGCTCGAAGCAACCTTTGATGAATTGCATAAAACCTTGCGGCAGAACACCGCGCAGAAGGCCGCAGCAGCCATCCTGCCGTATCTGCCGTCTGCATAAATTCCCCTTAGTGCCGCAGCAGTGATTTGTGAGCTAACAGCTTTGGGGCTATCAATAGACATGCAGAGGCTTTGATGCGACACTCTCACGCATTGTATAAAGCGCATATCAACGGCAGATAATGACCAGCACGTCTCAATACAGCGCACACCAATCAGCTTATTTTGCACACCAGCTAACCCTTCGGGCTGCATCCGATTCCATGGACAGCATGGCTGGGGCTCTGCTGGATGCACAGGTCGATTTGAATCCACACCAGATTGATGCGGCACTGTTCGCCACGAGCAACCCGCTTTCCAAGGGCGTGATTCTGGCTGACGAAGTGGGGCTGGGAAAAACCATCGAGGCAGGATTGCTGATTGCACAGCGTTGGGCAGAGCGGAAACGTCGCATTCTGATCATTGTGCCAGCGAACTTGCGTAAACAGTGGCATCAGGAGCTGGCTGACAAGTTCGGTATTGCTGCCGGCATTTTCGAAGCCAAGTCCTATAAGCAAGCTATCAAGGATGGGATAAATAACCCGTTTGAAGCCGCGACAGCGCTAATCTGTTCATACCAGTTCGCTGCCGGCAAAGCCCGTGAAGTTCAATCTGTACCGTGGGATTTGGTGGTAATCGACGAAGCTCACCGCCTGCGCAATGTTTACAAGCCGGAAAACAAGACCGCGAACACATTGCGTGAGGCGCTGTTAACCGCCCCTAAGGTTTTGCTTACCGCTACGCCGCTACAAAATTCGCTTCTGGAACTATATGGACTGGTCAGTTTTGTCGATGAACGGGTTTTCGGTGATCTGGACAGCTTCAAGACCCAGTTCGGCCAGCTCAAAGATACTGCCAGCTTCGATGCGTTAAAGAGCCGCATCCAGCCGATCTGCAAACGCACGCTGCGTCGCCAGGTGGAAGCCTACGTGAAATATACGCGGCGCATTCCCCTGTTGCAGGAATTCATTCCCGGCCCCAATGAAACTAGGCTGTATAACGATGTTTCCGAGTACCTGCAACGTGATGCACTTTTTGCTTTACCGAACAGTCAGCGGCAACTCATCACGCTGGTGCTGCGCAAGCTGTTGGCTTCTTCCACGTTTGCCATCGCGGGTGCACTGGAGACGTTGATCAAGCGCCTTACCCAGATGCTGGATGATAAGTCGGCAAGTATTGATCTTGCCGAAGCGCTGGATCAGGATTTCGAGACGCTGGACGAGCTAACCGATGAAATGGATGCTAGCGTCCCAGACAACACGCTTGCCAAGACTCAAAGCGAGATTGGCGCGATAAAGGATGAAATCGCTGAACTTGAATCCTTCCGTAATTTGGCTGTGTCGATTACAGAAAATGCCAAAGGAATGGCGCTGCTGCAAGCATTGAAGGTAGCATTTAAAAAACTGGAAGAATTGGGTGCCGCCAAAAAAGCCATCATCTTTACAGAATCCAGACGCACTCAATCCTATTTGCTGGAATTACTCGCGAATACGCCGGAGTTTGGTGCAGGCACACCCGGTGTCGTTTTGTTCAATGGAACGAATACCGACCAGGGATCGCGTCAGATTTACACTGAATGGTTGAAACGCCATGAGGGTACAGACCGGATAACAGGATCTCGCTCGGCAGACACGAGAGCTGCACTGGTTGATTACTTCCGTGAACAAGGCTCGATTATGATCGCGACCGAAGCAGGCGCGGAAGGTATCAATCTTCAGTTCTGCTCGATGGTTATCAACTATGACTTGCCGTGGAATCCGCAGCGTATTGAACAGCGTATCGGTCGATGCCATCGTTATGGGCAGAAGCACGATGTCGTTGTCGTGAATTTTTTGAATCGCGACAATGAAGCCGACAAGCGCGTTTACGAATTGCTGGCACAGAAATTCCAGCTTTTTGATGGCGTATTCGGTGCCAGCGATGAAGTGCTGGGTGCAGTTGAATCTGGCGTAGATTTTGAGCGTCGCATCGCCGAAATATATCAAACCTGCCGCCACCCTGAGGCGATTCATACCGCATTTCAGCAACTCCAGTTGGATTTGGCGGGTGAGATCAGCGACGCGATGATCAATGCGCGCAAATCGTTACTTGAAAACTTTGATGAAGATGTGCAGGAACGGTTGCGTTTGCGAAATCAGGATGCGCGCGCGTCACTGGGTCGTCTTGAGCGGTTGCTGATACGATTTACCCGCGCTGCATTGGATGGTCACGCCGATTTTGACGAGGATGATACTGGGTTTAACCTGAACAGTTTGCCTGCTTTTCTCCCCTCCCACTCAGACGGGGGAGGGGCTGGGGGAGAGGGAGGGCAAATCCCGCTGGGTCGTTATGAGCTACCGCGCCGCAGCGAAGAGGCACACATCTACCGCTTGGCGCATCCGTTGGCACAGTCGTTGATTGAGCAGGCGCAGCGACAGGTATTGCAGCCTAGCAAGTTAATACTTGATTATGACGCTTATGGTTCGAAGGTTTCTGTCATTGAAGGCATGCGCGGCAGCTCAGGTGTGTTGCTGGTACAAAAGCTGAGGGTTCTATCGTTAGGCGTGTCAGAAGAGCACATGCTTCTAGCTGCGATAGATTCGGATGGCAATATCCATGATCAGGATATAACTGAACGTTTGCTGATGATGCCAGGCCATGCGGAGGCTCTGCCGCGCCTGCAAGCCGCATTGTTGAATGCCAATCAGCTAGACTTTGCTGCTGCTAACGTGATCGTCCCAGCGTTACTGGAAACAGAAATAAGCAGGCAAAAATCGCGTATCCTGAGCAACCTTGAAACGCGCAATCTGAGTTTTTTTGCGCAGGAAACTGAGAAGTTGGATTCGTGGGCAGATGATTTGAAAATTGGTCTGGAGCGGGAAATCAAGGAGCTCGACCGCCAGATCAAGGAAGCACGCACCAGGAGCAAGGGTGCTGCAACCCTTGCTGAAAAACTGGCAGTGCAAAAGGAACAGCGCGACCTTGAAGCAAATCGGGATCGCAAGCGGCGGGAATTGTTTCAGCGACAGGATGAGATACAGTCCCGACGTGATAATCTAATTGATGAACTTGAAAAGCAGTTGTCGCAGCAAGTGGTTGTGCTGCCTTTGTTTGCCTGTGAATGGGAAGTCGCATGATGGAGAGCCAAGTTATCTCGGCAATCAAGGAAAAGAAAGTAATTTCGTTTACATACAGCGGACACACTCGAATAGTGGAACCGCATATATATGGAATTAATGAAGGCGCACGACAATTACTTGGTTATCAGATACGTGGAAGCAGTAGTAGCGGAATAATTCCGGAATGGCGGCGTTTTAGAATATCTGCGATGCAAAATTTGCAGATATTGGACGAGACTTTTTCGGGACGCCGTAGTTTCCCTTCAGGCAGGCACAGCCATTGGGATAAACAGATTTTGGTCGTGGAATAGGCGAATTGAGTTTGCTCGCCATATGTAACGAATGGAATAAGAATGTTAACTAAATTAACCATTAAGAATTTTAAGCGTTTTGAGGATGCCGAAATTGACTTGGGAAAGTCTGTTGTATTTATCGGTCCGAACAATTCCGGCAAAACAACCGCACTTCAGGCACTCGCGCTCTGGGAGCTTGGACTGCGTCGCTGGACTGAAAAACGCCAGGGTAAATCTACAGCACAAGGTGTTGCGATTAACCGGCGTGATATGGTGGCACTTCCCGTCCCTGTTGCCAATCTTCTTTGGCGTAACCTCCATGTCCGCAATGTAGAGCGACAAGAAGGAAAGCCAAAAACTCAAAATATCCGCATTGACATTCTGGTTGAAGGTATTACTAACGACCAGGCATGGTCATGTGGGCTGGAATTCGATTATGCAAACGAGGAATCTTTTTATTGCCGACCACTCCGGCTAAATGACCTTGAAAAACCAGACAGGATGGTTATTCCAGAATTGGCCACCAGGGCAAAGGTGGCATTATTGCCGCCTATGTCTGGGCTGATCGACCGGGAATTTTTCAAGCAGCCGGGAGAAATTCAAGTATTGATAGGTCAAGGACAGACGGCACAAGTGCTGCGTAACCTCTGTCATCAGGTTTGCTGGCCAGAGGCAGACGCTACCAAACCATCCGAAGACTGGATTGCTCTGAAGGCGCAGCTATTCAGCCTGTTCGGGGTGAAACTGCGCGATCCAAAGTTTATTGCAGAGCGTGCGGAGATTGTCATGGAATATGAGGAGCAATCAGGCGTGCGTCTTGACCTTTCATCTTCTGGAAGGGGCTTGCAGCAAACCTTGCTGATTCTTGCACACCTTTATGCAAACCCCCGTACAGTGTTACTGCTGGATGAACCGGATGCACACCTTGAGGTGTTGCGCCAACGCCAGACTTACCAACTGATTAACGACCTTGCTGAAGAAAAAGGCTCGCAGATTATCGCAGCCAGTCACTCTGAGGTGGTCCTTAACGAGGCTGCAAATCGCGGCACAGTGGTTGCATTCGTTGGCAAGCCGCACCTGCTGAATGACCGTGGCAGCCAAGTGATGAAAGCCCTGACAGACTTGGGCTGGGATCAATACTATGAGGCAGAGCAAACTGGATGGGTGCTGTATGTTGAAGATTCAACAGACCTTGCGATTCTCAAGGCGTTCGCCAGAATTTTGGATCATCCTGCTCAAGGCTATCTGGAAATGCCATTTGTTCACTATGTCTCAACCAACTTGCCTCAAAAGTCACGCGTCCACTTCAACGGATTGCGCGAAGCAAAAAATGACTTGGTGGGCATTGCCATATTTGACCGCCTTGACCGCCAGCTTCAGTCAAGCGAAAGCCTCAATGAAGTCATGTGGAAAAAGAGGGAAATCGAAAATTATTTCTGCACACCAGAAGTCTTGTATGCGTGGGCTGTGCATGATGTGGAGGATGACCTCTTTGGACTGGCCGAGCGCGACAACCGTCAGCAGGCAATGGAAAAGGCGGTTGCCGAAGTGACACACCTGCTGGAGATTGACGAAAAATCCCCTTGGTCGCCCGATGTAAAAGCCACGGACGAAGTTCTGGATCGTATTTTCAGAGTCTTTTTCAAAGAGATGAAATTGCCATTGTCTTTCCGCAAGCGTGATTACCATTTGCTCACAGGCTTTTTATCAAAACAGCAGATTGACTCCGAGGTAACTGAAAAGCTGGATGCCATCATTGCGATTGCTGAACGAGCCAAGCCGAAGGGAGACGATAAGTGATTGTGGTTGCTGATTTGACAGAGGTGCAGGCTAAGTGAAAAAACAAAAACTAGAACTCACCTGGATCGGTAAGGAGAACCGGCCCAAGCTGGAGCCGCGCATTTTGCTGGAAGACCCGGCAAAATCTTATTACGCGAAATTCAGACATCCCCCTCGCCCTCTGGGAGAGGGGAAAGGGGTGAGGGAAGATATTTTCGACAACCAGCTCATTTTCGGCGACAACCTGCTGGCGTTGAAGGCTTTGGAGGCGAAGTACGCGGGGAAGGTGAAGTGCGTGTTTATTGATCCGCCGTACAACACCGGCAGCGCATTCACCCATTACGACGACGGGGTGGAGCATTCGATCTGGCTGTCGTTAAAGTTGCTCAATCTCCTGGAGTGCAAAGGGCTGGAAGCAGTTCTTTAAGCATGAGTTGATCATTTTAGCAGGAGGGCAAGGCCATCATGAGGCAATGGGCCAAGCGTGAAGAACAGATCGAGCTTGTGATGGGCGTGACGGTCGGGATTTATGGCGACTTGCAGGTGATAGCGGGAAATCGTTGCAGGAGATTGAGGGGTTGAGCTTGCTCGCCCTTGAAAACAGCAAACAAACATAGCACTGAGGATTCAACAGACTCATCTTATGAGCCTGTCAGTAGAGTAAAATCGCGGACATTGGGGAGAACATCATGGCGAGCGCTAAAGTGCTACGGCAATTAATCAGGGCAGGAAGTGGCGGCGATATTGCGGCATTCAAGGCTGCATCGAAGTCCATTATTGAAGAGGAACGGCAGAAGCAACATCACTTGCTTGCCAACGATCTGGAGCAAATTCTGTACGGCGAATCCAAGCCCGTTACTTCAAGCACACTCGCGCGCCTGCTGCCTAACTTGCCAACAGACAAGGAGCGCGGATTGCCTTTGCTGGACATTCGGCAGACGCAACGCTCGTTGGAGGAGCTTGTGCTTTCCAAGGTGGCGCTTGCGGCCATCGAAGATGTGCTGGAAGAGCATCGTCGCGCAGACATCCTTCGGACTTATGGGTTGCAGCCTTCATCCAAGATTCTTTTCTTCGGCCCCCCGGGGTGTGGCAAGACCATGGCTGCCGAGATAATCGCGTATGAATTGGATTTGCCTCTCGCCATTGTGCGGATCGATACATTGGTCTCATCTTACCTTGGCGAGACAGCAGCGAATTTGCGCAAGGTTTTTGATTTTATCGAACAGAATGCAGTGGTCGCCCTGTTTGATGAGTTTGATGCTTTGGGCAAGGAGCGTGCTGACAATAGTGAACACGGCGAGTTACGGCGTGTAGTCAATGCCGTGTTGCAAATGATGGATGCCTATCGTGGGAAGAGTCTGCTCATCGCTGCCACCAATCATGAACAGATATTGGACAGTGCCGTGTGGCGGCGATTCGACGACACACTTGAGTTTCCACTACCTGCCGCCGAATTGTTGCCTCAGGTTTTGCAATTGAAACTGAGGGGGGTGCGACGACAGTTTGAAGTTGATGCGCCGGAGTTGGCGAAGATGTTCAAAGGACTGAGTCCTGCGGATATCGAGCGAATTGTACGTCGCGCAATCAAGCACATGATTCTTCGCAATCAGGAATTTCTTTCCATGAAAGACCTGTCTCAAGCTCAAGAAAGAGAAATGCGGTCAGCTCATTAATCAAATTTGGAGAGTACATGGCTGGTGTCTATGAGCATATTCGCATTGAAAAAGAGCTGTTAATCAATGATCGACGTACAAAAAAACCAAGTGCTTTTGGAGGTGTTTCCCGCCCCAATCCGGCTGCACATGGACAATTCCTGGGCGCTGCATTAAAAGGGGCAGCCCAAGTTGCCAAAGCGCAGCCAGGAGCAGAAGACGGAAATCTTGTTCTCAAGTTGAGTTATTCAGGTAGTCTTGACCTCAGCAAGCTCAATAAGCATGGTGTTGAGTTCGTCAGTCAGGAAGACAAGACTGTTTGCATTGTCTTCACGTCAGAACAAGGTTTGGCTGAATTTGCCGATCACCTTGCTCGGTTAGGACTTCCTGAAGGCCAGGACCTCAGTTATCAGAATTTGTTGCTTGCTCTCGATGGCATCGGCAATTGGAGTCGTGGAGATAGGGAGAGCTGGGCGATCAAGCATTTTGGCATTCCTGATTCGTCCACGTTCAAGCTGGATGTTGAGCTATGGCCGTTGGGAAGTGTGCATAGCCCGGAGCGGACATCAACAGTGCAACGGTTTGAGGAATGGATCAAAACAAAGGGTATTCATCAGATTGACCGGATAAACCGGGACAGCCTTTTGTTGTATCGGCTTGACGTAACTAAAGAACAAGCCGAGCATCTTTTGGAACATAGAGATGTTCGTCTGTTGGACTTACCACCACGCACGGGCATTACCTACCAGCAAATGGACGTAGCTGTTACGCCGCATATTGATGGAATCAACTCACCTCCATCGGGTGCATCCAGAATCTGCATCCTCGACAGCGGCATCAACAGCAATCACCCGTTGCTGCGTGCAGCATTCGGTGAGGCTGAAAGTTACATAGCAGGCCAAGACGCTGAAGACGATGTCGGGCACGGTACTGCCGTGGCTGGGATTGCTTTGTACGGAAACATCGAAGAATGCCTTGCCGCAAATCAATGGAAGCCAGAGTTAGTGCTGTGCAGCGGCAAAATCATGACCAAAGCTGCCGGTACGAACGAGGCGGTGTTTGATGAGAAAACCATCGAGCAGACCATAGAAAAGGCCGTCGAGTATTTCGCTGGGGAGTTGGGTTGCAGAATTTTCAATCTTTCTATCGGAAACGAAAACGTCCCCTACGATGGCCGCCACATTCGGGGAATTGCCTATACGCTAGACAGGTTGGCGCGCGAATACGACATCCTGTTCGTCGTCTCGGCTGGCAACTTTCGCGGCACCGAAACGATACCCCAGTCGGATTGGCGGGCAGAGTATCCCGAATACCTGTTAGCCCCGGATTCATTCATTATCGACCCGGCACCAGCATTGAATGTGCTGACCGTCGGTGCGTTGGCAAACCACACCGCAAATGCAGATGAGCAGAAATACGGGGACATGGATGTCAATGCGTTAAGCCCAGCATCGGAGGATCAGCCAGCTCCGTTTACACGTCATGGTCCTTCAGCCAAGGGTGCGATTAAACCCGACCTGGTCGCGCACGGGGGGAACTTGGCATCGCCGATGCGGCATGAAGGCCAGCAACTTCGCCCAAACACACGCCGACTTGGCGTTCTGGTTCCGAATCATGACTTCATCGGCTCTACTCTGCTCAAGGATATTTCCGGCACGAGCTTTTCTGCCCCCTATGTCACTCACTTGGTCGGGCGATTGCTCAACACTTATCCCCGTGCATCGGCAAATCTGCTGAGGGCATTACTGGTCAATCACGCCGATGTTCCCCCCGCTTGCATTGCTGCTTTCCCCGAACAGATGCAAGAACACATGCGCCAAGTCGTTGGCTACGGCAAGGTGAATACCGACACGCTATTCCGCTCTACCGATGACAAGGTAGTGCTCCTTACCGAATCAGCCATCGAGAACGATAGCCATCAGTTTTACGAACTGCCTTTGCCTGATGAGTTTTTGCGCAGCAACCGCGCCACACGCCAGATCAGGGTGACACTGGCTTATTGCCCACCCGTGAAGACCACGCGCATGGAATATATAGCGAGCAAGATCAGCTATCGCTTGGTCAAGGGGGATTCTCTCAATGAAGTGCAGCGACACTTTAATCAGGATTTGAAGAAGGAAGAGGAATCCATCAGCGATGCCTCTGCCAGCAATCGAACCATTACGTCTCAAGAGCGGGAACGGGGCACGGTTCAATCGTCGATCTGGACCTTAAAGCAACTCTCACAAAAGCAGAAATGGTTTGTCGTGGTTACGCGCCAGGACAAAGAGTGGGGGCGCGCAATTTGTCTGGATGAAGAGAACTACGCCCTGGTGGTCTCGGTCAGCGACCGCGAGAATCTTGAGGCTCGGCTGCACGCTCAAATTCAAGCCCGCGTTCGTGAGCAGGCTCGGGCCAGAGTGCGTCTTGGTGCTTGATTGAAAGAACTTTATGCAGAAAAAACAAAAACTGGAACTCACCTGGATCGGCAAAGAGAACCGGCCAAAACTGGAGCCGCGCATATTGCTGGAAGACCCGGCAAAATCTTATCACGCGAAATTCAGACATCCCCCTCGCCCTCTGGGAGAGGGGAAAGGGGTGAGGGAAGATATTTTCGATAACCAGCTCATCTTCGGTGACAACCTGCTGGCGTTGAAGGCACTGGAACAGGAATATGCGGGGAAGGTGAAGTGCGTGTTCATCGATCCGCCGTACAACACCGGCAGCGCGTTCACGCATTACGACGACGGGGTGGAGCATTCGATCTGGCTGTCGCTGATGCGCGACCGGCTGGAGATTATCCGGCGGTTGCTGTCGGAGGATGGTTCGCTGTGGATCACGATAGACGACAACGAGGCGCATTATCTGAAGGTGTTGTGCGATGAGGTGTTTGGGCGGCCAAATTTTGTGGCAAATGTAGTTTGGCAGAAAAAGTTTGCGCCACAGAATGATGCCAAACTAATTGATGTTAATCACGATCAAGTTATTGTTTTCGCCAAGAACAAGCAACAAGTAGTGTTTAATCTTCTGCCACGTACTGAGGAGATGAACGCCAGGTATAAGAACCCTGATAATGACCCGCGCGGCCCTTGGACATCTGATAATCCATTACGGCGTGAATTTCGAGAATATGCATTTTATGAAATCACTACTCCGTCTGGTCGGAAGGTTTCGCCGCCGCCCGGTAGCTCGTGGCGATTCAACAAGGAGGAAGTCCCGCGCCTCATCGCTGAGAACCGTCTTTGGTTTGGCAAGGATGGTGGAGGAGTACCTCGTATAAAGCGTTTTCTTAGCGATGTGAAGGATGGAATAATTCCGCAGACCATTTGGCTTCACGAGCAGGTTGGACATACCCAAGAGGCAAAGAAGGAAGTCATTGTGCTCAACAAAGATGACATCTTTGATACTCCGAAACCAGAGAGACTTATCAAGCGCATTCTTGAAATCGCCACGAACCCTGGCGACCTGGTGCTCGACTCCTTTGCCGGTTCCGGCACCACTGGCGCAGTCGCCCACAAAATGGGTCGTCGCTGGATCATGATTGAGCTGGGCGAGCATTGCCACACGCACATCATTCCGCGCCTGCAAAAGGTGATCGACGGCGAAGATAAGGGCGGAATTTCAGAAGCTGTGAACTGGCAAGGCGGCGGCGGTTTTCGCTATTACACCATTGCGCCCAGCCTGCTACAGCAAGATTCCTATGGTCAGTGGGTCATCAACAAGCAATACAACGCGGAGATGCTGGCGCAAGCCTTGTGCAAGCTGGAGGGCTTCACCTACGCGCCCAGCGATGCGCATTACTGGATGCACGGCCATTCCACCGAGCGGGATTTTATCTACGTCACTACGGCGAACCTGAACCACGAGCAGTTGCAGCAGCTTTCCGATGAAGTGGGGGCGGAGCGCAGTCTGTTGGTATTGTGTACCGCTTTCCGTGGGCGGGGCGAGTATCCGAATCTCACCGTGAAGAAAATTCCCAAGCAGGTGTTGTCGCGCTGCGAATGGGGACATGATGATTATTCGTTGCAGATTGAGAATCTTCCACAGGCTACGTCTAGCCCCACTTCGGCAGGCTCAGGACAGGCCTCGACAAGCTCAGGGCGAACGGGTGGAGGTGCGAAAGCGCGCGGTGTGAATGTGGCGCAGACTGGCCTATTCGATGAAAACACCGACAAGATGGCTGAGGAGGGTGAAGCATGAGCGAGCTGACAACCCGCGCGACCAGCCCAGTTATTCTCTACACTACCGGTGACGGCAAGGTGACGGTGGATGTCTGGTTTGCCAGCGATAACTTCTGGCTGACACAGAAGACGATGGCGGAACTGTTTGGGGTGAAAACACCTGCTGTCAATAAACACCTGAAAAACATTTTTACTACAGGCGAGCTGGTGGAGGATTCAGTTGTTTCCGTTTTGGAAACAACTGCCGCCGATGGCAAGATCTACGCCACCCGATTCTATAACCTGGATGCCGTGATTGCGGTTGGTTACCGTGTGAATTCGATCAAGGCCACGCATTTTCGCATCTGGGCGACGCAGACATTGCGGGAATATATGGTTAAGGGTTTTGTTCTCAACGATGAAATGCTCAAGAATGGTCGTGCGTTTGGGAAGGATTATTTCGACGAACTGCTGGAGCGTATACGTGAAATTCGGGCCAGCGAACGTCGCGCCTACCAGAAGATCGCCGATGTATTCGAACAGTGCAGCAGCGATTACCAGAGCAACAGCGAGGAGACGCAGTTGTTCTTTCAGATGGTACAGAACAAGCTGCACTTTGCCAGCACGGGGCAAACCGCCGCCGAGATTGTGCACAGCCGCGCCGACGCGAACAAGCCATTCATGGGGCTGACAACCTGGAAAAATGCACCGCGTGGAAAAATTATTAAGAGCGATGTCATCATTGCCAAAAACTATCTGAATCAGGCAGAGCTGGATAAACTGAACCGGCTGGTTTCCATGTTTATCGACTTTGCCGAGATGCGTGCGCTGAGTCACCAAGTCATGAGCATGAAAGACTGGCTGGGTTGGGTGGAGCGTTTTCTGAGTTTCACGGATCAGCAAGTGCTGGAAAACGCCGGAAAAATTTCGCAGGAGATGGCGCGCACCAAGGCACATACCGAATATGGAAAATTCCGCGTACAACAGGATTTGGACTACCAGTCTGATTTCGACCTGAAGTTGGCTCGCTACCTGAAGGGTGAGGAGAAACCATGAACCGCCATGTGAATGCCATCGCCGGGCGCTTGAGTCTTCGCCACCCGCAGCGCCGCTCGCTGGAGATTCTTGACCGCATCACAGAAATTGCGCCGCCTTGCAAAGGTGCAGATGTGGCCGAGGCGCTTGGGATCATCCGCAGCGAGTTTCCATCGGTGACTGATTTCGAGCGCGATTTTCCGTCGCTGTGCTTTGCGCTGGCAACGGGTGTGGGCAAGACGCGGCTGATGGGCGCGTTCATCAGTTATCTGCACCTGGCACATGGCATCAATAATTTCTTTGTGTTGGCGCCTAACCTGACCATATACAACAAGCTCATTGCGGATTTTTCCGACCGTACGCATCCGAAATATGTGTTCAAGGGGATTTCCGAGTTTGCCATCGAAGCGCCGTCCATTATTACCGGCGATAATTACGATCAGCACGATCCTGCCAGCGGCACGCTGTTTGGCGGCGTGCGCATCAACATCTTCAATATCTCAAAGATCAATTCTGAGGTGAGGGGCGGCAAGGCACCGCGAATCAAGCGTCTGTCAGAATATATCGGTGAGAGTTATTTCGATTACCTGGCTGGCTTGCCTGATCTGGTATTGCTGATGGATGAATCGCACCGCTACCGTGCGGGTGCGGGAATCAGGGCGATCAATGAACTGAAACCGATACTGGGGCTGGAACTGACAGCCACACCCTTCGTGGAAGTTCCCAGAGGTGCCGTGCCTTTTAAAAACGTGATATTCGATTATCCGCTGGGTCGTGCGATGGAAGACGGCTTCGTGAAAGAGCCTGCGGTGGTGACGCGCAAGAATTTTGATCCGGCGGGAATGTCGCCGGAAGAAATCGAGCGCATGAAGCTGGAGGATGGTGTTCGCCTGCATGAAAGTGTGAAGGTGGAATTGGAGACCTATGCACGTGAAACCGGTAACCGCATTGTCAAACCATTTCTTCTGGTGATTGCACGCGATACGACGCATGCCGGGGCTTTGTTGGCCTTGATACAGTCGACTGAATTTTTCGAGGGCCGCTATACGGAGAAGGTCATTCAGGTCGATTCGAGCCGTAGCGGTGCGGAAGAGGAAGAAATGATCTCGCGGCTGCTGAAGGTAGAACATACCGAAGAGCCGACCGAGATCGTGATCCACGTCAATATGCTGAAAGAAGGTTGGGACGTAACCAACCTCTATACCATCGTACCGTTGCGCGCCGCCAATGCGCGCACTTTGATCGAGCAGTCCATCGGGCGTGGTTTGCGTCTTCCCTATGGCAAGCGCACCGGCGTGGCGGCGGTTGACAGGCTGAACATCGTCGCGCACGACCGGTTTCAGGAAATTATCAACGAGGCGAACCGGCCTGACTCGGCTATTCATCTACAGGCAGTTGTGTTGGATGACGATAGCTTTGGTCAAAAATCGGCAACCATCGTATCCCAACCGCAGATTGCAACACAGCTGGGAATAAGACCTGCTGATGTTACCGGAAGCACGCAATTGGCAGGGCAGGATGTGCAACCTGTCTTTACCAATAAGGAAGATCAGAAGGTCGCGCAGATTGCCTATGAGGTGATACGCAAACTTGAAAATCAACCGGCAACTGTGCCCACAATGGCGCATCTGAAAAGTGCGGAAGTGCAGGCCGCCATTGTCAAGGCAGTACAGGAGCAGCACAGGCCTACGCAAATGGAACTGGAAGGCGTGGCTGAGCAGCCTGATTTCGCTGCTGTCGTTGCCAGGACTGTTGAGCTGGTAACTCAACAGACAATAGACATTCCGCGTATTCTGGTGGTGCCGAAGGGTGTGGTCAAAGCGGGCTTCAATTCGTTCGTCCTGAATCTGGATGCGCTGAAATATCCTGCCGTATCGGAGGATCTGTGGATACAACACTTGCGCACTAACCAGCTCGATGTGGTGACAATGGGTGACGGTGGTATTGAGGAAAAGCGGCTTGAAGATTATGTCGTCAGCGGCCTGGTGGATTATGACGATGTATCCTACGACGATCATGCCGATCTGTTGTATGACCTGGCTACGCAAGCCGTTGCGCATTTTTGCGCGTACTTGTCAGAAGTGGATGCGGGCAGAGTGTTGCGCTGCTATCAGCGACCGATTGCGAAATTCATCCATGTGCAAATGCAGGCGCATAGTTGGGAGGATGCCGTCGATTACGAAGTGGTGGTGAGCAAGGGGTATACGGAATTCAAGTCCAGCGCCTACACGGTCAATGAGCCAACGGCTGATTATCTGGTATCGCCAGCCGACAAGAGCAACATGTCGAAGTATGTTTTTGGCGGGTTCAAGCGTTGCCTGTATTCGGTGCAAAAGTTTGATTCGGAGGCCGAGCGCATCCTGGCAGTGATTCTTGAACGTGATGCGCAGAAATGGTTCAAGCCCGCGAAGGGGCAGTTCCAGATTTATTACAAGCAGGGCGCTGAGCATCTGGAATATCAGCCTGATTTTGTTGCAGAAGCGGATGATGTGATCTACATGCTGGAGCCCAAGGCAAGCAGTCAGATGAATGATGATATCGTTCTGGCAAAAAGAACGGTTGCGGTCGAATGGTGCAAAAATGCCTCTGATTACTCGGTGGCTAATGGCGGTAAAGCTTGGCGCTATGTGCTGATCCCGCATACTTCGATTGCTGTAAACATGACGCTGGATGGGCTGGCGTCGCAGTTTGGCTGCAAGCATAAATAATTTTGGGAATTTTTATAAATCAATCAGCGATTCTCGTCTGCGGCGTAGACGAAGCCGGACGCGGCCCGCTGGCGGGGCCGGTGAGTGCGGCTGCGGTGATACTCGATGCGGCCCGCCCGATTGCGGGCTTGAATGATTCAAAAAAGCTCAGCGAACGCCAGCGCGAAAAACTGGCGCCGGTAGTACGCGAACGTGCGATCGCCTGGGCGGTGGCTTATGCTTCTGTTGAGGAAATAGACAGCCTCAATATTCTGCAGGCGACGCTGCTGGCAATGAAACGCGCGGTGCTGGCCTTGTCCGTCCAGCCGCAACTGGTGCTGGTGGACGGGCTTTATTGCCCACAGACCGGCATCCCAGGTGAGGCGATCGTAAAGGGAGACGGCAAAGTGGCGGCAATCGCCGCAGCTTCCATACTGGCGAAAACCAGTCGTGACGCACTGATGCTGCAACTGCACGATCGATATCCGCATTACGGCTTCGCCATTCACAAAGGCTATCCCACTGCCGCGCATCTGGCCGCTTTGCGCGAACATGGCGTCTGTGCAGCGCATCGCAGAAGCTTCAGGCCCGTAAGAGAACTGCTCGCTGTATGACAATGACCGGGCAGTTTCAGGCTGGTCGTGATAATCTAGCACATGTACAGGAAATCGCTGCGGTGGAAGGGTGGACGCACTGTGATATCAACTACCCGGGAGGTGTGCTACCTTGGCTAATACACAGGCAAGAGGTATGGATGCGCTGTTTGGGAAGAAACCCGTAGAAAACGAGTATGTTCGTTTCGATACCTTGTCTGCGCTGGTCGTAGACGATATCAGTGCGATGCGGCAGGCGGTACGCTCGCAGCTGCATTCGCTGGGCATAAATTCGGTCAAGGTGGCTAGCAATGCGGTTGAGGCGTTGGCGCAGGTGGAGTCGAATAATTTCGATTTGATCCTGTGTGATTACAACCTGAACAAGGCGAGTTCCGGTCAGCATTTACTCGAACATCTGCGCAGCGAAAATATTTTAAGCGCGACGGCCATCTTCGTTATGCTGACGGCTGAAACCGAGTACAGCTTTGTCGCCAATGCAGTGGAGTTTATTCCCGACGACTACCTTTTGAAACCGTGTTCGGAAAAAAAGTTGCGCTCCCGGCTTGAGCGATTGATCGACCGGCGTACTTTCCTGATGCCGGTATTGAAAGCAATAAACGCCAAGGATTACGAGATGGCGATCAGCGCATGCGACAAGCTGCTGGCGATTGCGCCGGATGATCGCCGCATCATGGATGTGTTAAGGCGCAAGACTGAGGCGCAACTGGCCTTGCAGGATTATGTTCAAGTTTTGAAAACCTATGAGCAGGCGGACGCCATCCGCGCCGAGGTTCCCTGGGTGATGATGGGGCTTGCCCGCACGCACTACGGGCTAGGCGACTTGGAGGTGGCGGCGAAAATAGCTCAGGCGCTGATTGAAAAGAGCCGGAATTATGTCGCGGCGTATGAGTTGTTGGCGAAAATTCGTCTTGAAACGGATGATGATGAAGGCGCTTTCGATCTGTTGATTCGTTCGTCTGAAATTTTGCCGAGCGCGAAACGTTTTCGCTCGGTATCGCAAGCTGCGTTCCTGCTGGGAAAGCTCGACGAGGCAAAGTTGAACTCGGAAGAGGCGATTCGCTTGTCGAACGGTTCCATGGTGGAGCGATCGGGTGATTACTTGTCCCTCGCACAAACGCAGGTCGATATGGGCGATCATCAGGGGGCGATAGAAACGCTGGAGAAAAATGCCCGAAAACACGGGGACGTGGGTATTTTCGGGGTGGCGAAAGGCGCAATTCTGGCGCAAGCCTATTTTGATTCGGGTGACAGTGAAAAAGCCAAAAAATTAGTGGCAAGATCAGCATCGCTGCTGGCCAATCGCAAGAACAGTTTTGTAATGACCGCGTTGGGAAAGGCGGCGCTGAAAGTCGGCGATGTCGTGTTCGGTTTGAAGTTGATGACAGAGGCGGTTCAGGTAAGCGGCAAAGATGAGAAGCGGATCGCCCGTCATGTCAAAAAATCCATGGTGGATACCGGTCACAACGAGAAGGTCGAGGATGTGATCGACGGCGGAAGAAAACGTATTTTAGAACTTGTTGATGAGGCCACAAAACTGATGCGATCGGCGCATTTTGCTGAAGCAAATCAGAAGGTGCTCGAAGCGCTTGCGATACATGGGGAAAATCTGGAAGCACTGATGACGGCGGCTCAGCTTCATCTGTTATGGCTCAAGCACAAGGGGCTGGATAGCGAGATTGTCGAACGTGCAAAATGCTACCTTATGACGCTGGACAGGCTGGTTCCAAATAATCAGAAGGTAATGAATTTTTACCGGTTTTTTAATGAAATTGTGAGCGAGTAAATGCAAGCAACCCTTTCGGCGCTGGTAGCTCACGACATCAAGAATGCATTGGCTTTGCTTGAAATCGATCTTGAGCAATTGAATCATCAACCGAACGTACCCGTCGAAGGGGTGCGCGCCTACCGTCGCTGCGTCGAATTGAAAGCCAGGCTGATCGGGTTTCTGACGCTGTATAAACATGATCAGTCGGGACTTCAGCCCATGATTTCAGAAGTCGACCTGATTGAATTCATTGATGAAATCATAGAAGGCAGCCAGTCCGTGATGACGGCGCAAAGCCATCATGGTCACCCGATTACGGTGCAGGTGGATCGCGACAGAATAAAAATTGACCCGGCCTGTACCGATGGCGGGTTCGGTTTTTTTGATGAAAACCTGGTCGAACTGGCACTGGAATCCGCACTCAACAATGCGTTGCGCTATGCACACCATAAAATCGTGCTCTGGTTCGAACAAGGGGTTGATGAGCTGGCGCTCAGGGTGCTGGATGATGGTGTCGGCGTCGAGGATGAACAGCGTGCTGAAAACTCATCGTCGACCGGCCTGGGTCTGGCGCTATGCAGGGCGGTTGCCGAAGCTCATGGGGCGGGCAGCGTATCGCTTGAGCGTGTAGCAGGCGGAGGAACCTTGTTTACCATGGCGCTGCGGCCTGCTATCGGGTGAACTGTATGCGCGCAGGTATTTCTCAGAAAAGCACAGCTGTAAGCAATGCAGGCCGACTTTTGAAATAACGACAAACCCCGCCACAAACTATCGACTGATTTATGACCACTCCTATCGACATTTCTGAACAGGCCGGCGTGCGCTATCTGCACTTCGGGTCATCCTGGGTACAAGGCGCAATGCGCATCGCTCGTCCATGGAATCTGGAGCTTGAATATACCCGCGAAATGATGGCCTCCCTGCTGCTGCGCGATGATGCGAGATGGCCTCGCCGCGTATTGCTGATTGGCCTTGGTGCAGCATCGTTAACCAAATTTCTGTACCGCTATCGTCCGCAGGCGCACCTGACCATCGTCGAGATAGAGCCTGCCGTGGTCGCTGCCGCAAGGCATTTCTTCAAATTACCCGAAGATGACAAACGCATCCATATGGTGATCGGCGATGGCGCGGAATATATACTCGGCACAAACAAGAAGTTCGACCTGATTCTGGTGGACGGCTTCAACGAACACGCCCACCCCGGCCAGCTGAATACCTCACCATTCTACCAGGCATGCCGCAGCCGCCTCACCGACCAGGGTATCATGGCGGTGAATTTGCTGGGACTCTGCAAAGGGGTGTTGGGGGGCTTTGCGCATATTCATAGCGCATTCGACGAGCGCGCGCTGATGCTCCCTTCCTGCGAGAGCGGCAATACCATCGCCTTTGCCTGCGATGGCGAGCCAGTCAGCATCAGCCTGAATGATCTGAAAGAGGCCGCCTTGGCGCTGAAGGCGGAAACCGGATTGAACCTGCTGCCGACCCTGACCCGGTTCGCGCAGGCCGGAACCTGCGCGAACAATACGCTGATCCTGTAGCCCGACCATGCGCTGCAGTCGCGCCTGTCAGTCATTACTTATTAATAATTTGTTACAAAAAACAGGCAGTCAGACAAAAAACCTTACAGAGCATGATCTTAATCGCTTAACTCACACAACCATCAACATGGTTATCCACAGAAATTGTGGGTAACCATTCCTTTCACTTGCGGCGCAGCATCATGCGTTCCAGCAAACCATCTTTCATAACGAACTGATGTTTGAGAGCTCCCAGCAAGTGTACCGACACCAGCACGATCAGCACGGTCACCAGCGTTTCATGCACCTCATGGGCAAATACCCCGTGATAACCATGCGCCTTCGGCAACATATTCGCGTCACCGGCGAGCAATGCTTTAGCCACACTGCTGGTGATGACCGTCATGATGCCGCTCAACGGCAGCAGAAACAGCGCCAGATACAAAGCGTGATGCACTCCTTTGGCCACTTTATCCATCATCGTCCGGCCGACGGCGGGAGGCGTACCATCCTTGCTGCGGAAGAACAGACGCACGACAGTCAACAACAATACCGCACCGCCCACCAGGCCGTGAATAATGTATCCTGCCAACGTCGCGCGACTCTCGTCCGTCGCGTCAGACAGGGTATCACCCAGATACCAGGCTGCGAGCAGCAGCACCAGAGTCAGCCAATGTGTGATTACCATGCGTTTGCTGTATTGCGTCATCGATTTCCCCTGATTATTTTTCAAAAATTGTCTGATAGCCCTGATCCAACAAAGTTCCGTTGCGATAAAGACGAAATTTACCCGAAACCTGACATGAGCGCTGCTTTATTTGCCGTCCATGCTGACATCAGTCACGCTATCGCGGTATGCTAAGAGTTCGGCAATACGGGGAGCCTCACAACATGAACGCCAAAAATGCGGTCGGGCTGAGCACGGCACAGGCTGAGCAGCGGCTGGCGCAGACAGGCTACAACGAACTGACCCCTCCCCATCCGCGCCACTTCTACAAAATCGCGGTCGAAGTGCTGCGCGAGCCGATGTTCCTGTTGCTGATCGGGGCCGGCGCCATTTATCTGCTGCTGGGCAGCATGGAAGACGCGCTGATGTTGCTGGGCTTCGTGGCGATCATCATCGGGATGACAGTATTTCAGACGCAAAAAAGCGAAAGGGTGCTGGAGGCCTTGCGCGATTTGTCCAGTCCGCGCGCCCGTGTCATGCGCGATGGCAAGCCTCAACGAATCGCCGGGCGCTGTGTGGTGACGGGCGACTTGTTGCTGCTCACCGAAGGAGACAGAGTTGCGGCCGATGCCGTACTGCTCAGTTGCAACGACTTGATGGCCGACGAATCCATGCTGACCGGCGAGTCGGCTCCGGTGCGCAAACAGGCTGGCAACCCGGACTCGGCAAGTTGCGAACCGGGCGGCGACGATCAGCCCTTCGTCTATGCGGGCACGCTGCTGGTGCAAGGGGCAGGTATCGGCATTGTCACGGCGACAGGCAGGCACAGCGCCATCGGACAAATCGGAAAATCACTCGAAGACACGCATCGGGGCAAGTCTCCTCTGTCCGTTCAGACAGCCCGGCTGGTGCGCCGACTTGCAATCATCGCCATTGCATTGTGTAGTGTGCTGGTGCTGGTCTACGGCTATACGCGAGGCCACTGGTTGACCGCGCTGCTGGCCGGCATCAGCCTGGCGATGTCTGCGCTGCCTGAAGAATTTCCGGTCATCCTGTCCATATTCATGTCGCTGGGTGCATGGCGCATCGCTCAGCACGGCGTACTGACCAGACGGCTGGATGCCATCGAAACGCTGGGCGCCGCTACCGTACTGTGCTCCGACAAGACAGGCACGCTGACGCAGAACCGCATGACCATTAAAAAACTTTATGGCAATGGGCAGATGCTGAATGTGTATGACCTGGCCGAGTTGCCCGAACCCTGGCATGAACTGGTTGAATTCGGCATTCTGGCCAGCGAAAAAGAACCGTTCGATCCGATGGAGCGCGCCCTGCATGAGCTGGGAAATCGCACCCTGAGCGGCAGCGAGCATCTGCACAGAGACTGGGAAATCGTCCACGAATACAGCCTGTCGCCCGAGATGCCGGCCATGTCGCATGTCTGGCGTGGCGACGATCAACCTCATCATCTGGTGGCCGCAAAGGGCGCGCCGGAGGCCATCATCGACCTGTGCCACCTGGCCTGCGACGAGGCGCGCGCGATCGATGAGGTCGCAGCCGGAATGGCGGAGGAGGGGTTGCGCGTGCTCGGCGTGGCCCGCGCAAAATTGCTGCCGGGACTATCGCAGCATTGGCCGGAACGCCAGCACGACATCGAGTTTTCCTTCGTCGGCCTGGTCGGTCTGCAAGATCCGCTGCGCCCCGACGTGGCGGAAGCCATCACACAATGCCACGCTGCCGGCATCCGGGTGGTGATGATCACCGGCGACCATGCCCGTACCGCGCTTGCCATTGCCCGCGAACTCGGTCTGCCGTCAGAACAGGTGCTGACCGGGTCTGAGCTCAATGCGCTATCCGATGCCGCATTACGCGCGAGGCTGCCTGACGTTCAGGTGTTTGCGCGCATCGTGCCGCAGCAGAAACTGCGCCTGGTGGAAGCCTTTAAGGCGAACGGCGAGATTGTCGCCATGACCGGCGATGGCGTGAACGACGCCCCGGCCCTGAAATCCGCTCACATCGGCGTGGCAATGGGAAGCCGCGGCACCGACGTGGCGCGTGAAGCGGCAGCGCTGGTGCTGCTCAACGATGACTTTACTTCGCTGGTAACGACTGTGCGTCTTGGCCGGCGCATTTACGACAACCTGCGCCGTGCGATGAGTTATACGGTAGCCGTGCATATTCCCATCGTAGGGATGGCGCTGCTGCCGGTATTGCTGGGTGAAGCGCTGCTCCTGATGCCCGCGCACATCATGTTTCTGGAACTGATTATAGGCCCCGCCTGCTCGATCTTTTTCGAAGCCGAAGCGGAAGAAAAAAACATCATGCAGCGTCCGCCCAGAAGTGCAACCGAGGCGCTGTTTTCCGGTCGACGGTTGACTGTCAGCCTGTTGCAGGGAATTATTGCACTCGCAGTTGCCGCTTCCGTCTACGCCTGGGCATTATCGAGCGCCTATGATGAAAATACGGTGCGCGCGCTGGTGTTTACGGCCATGGTGGCAGGAAATATCGCGCTGGTATTGGCTAACCGTTCTAACGGCCATGGAACTAGCCATGCCCGTTCCCCTCACCCAAACCCCGCTTCGCGCCCCACGGCTGGCTTTGCACAGCCAGCCGACTCATACGGCGGAAAGCATGCTTTCCGAAATCCCGTATTCGTCCCAGAGGGAGAGGGTACAAACGAATCGCTACGCGAGTTTCACGTTAAGCAAGGCTCCGGGAGCGTTTCAGAGCCACAACGAAATCCGGTGCTGCGCTGGATTCTGCTCGGCGCCGGCAGTGCATTGGCTCTGGTGCACAGCGTGCCCGTGCTGCGGGAGTTGTTTCATTTTTCCGGGAATCTGCTGCCCATTCTGTCAATCGGCATGCTCTCAGCCGTCAGTACGGGATTCTTTAGCGCAACTGTCAAACGTGCTTTGATTCCGCGCAAGCGTTAATCCTGCTGCCGTGCATAGGTATTTCCGGTTGATGTTAAAGATGGGTTAAGGATGAAGATTGAGACTGACCGGGCTGGCCGGCGCAACCGGCCAGATTTCGCTATAATTGGATTTGGCAGGCAGCAGCCCCTCGTTAAGGGACTTTCCCACATCAAATATACCATCGACTATGTGATAGGCCGCGATGGCTGCCGCAATGGCGGGGTCGCTTGCATCAATGATCGGATTCGCAAGCGGTATGGCAGTCGGCGCGAGTGTTCCGGCGACTGCCGCCGCAGCGGGGTTTTGTGTTGCTGCCGTTGCCTGAGCGGAGGCAGTCGCAATAGACGTATCAGTCGGGCGCGCTGTTGATTGTGTGACAGGCAATCCGCCTACATTTGATGCAACTGTCGATCCGGTTACAGTTGCTGCGCCGATGGTGGAAAACAACACGGTCGCAGCCGGAATCGTGTCCAGCCTGCTTGTCATCCCCATCTTCGCTGCCGCAGCGGTCATCACACCCGATGCCGTGTCCGTTGCATTTTTCGCGCCGGTTGTCGTTGGGGTAGCCGTTGCAGCACCCATTGTCGGGCCTGTTGTCACGCCCGTTGTCACGGCTGCTGTCGACTGTCCGATTGATTGGGCCGCCTGCGTCAGCAGCGCAAGGGTGCCGGTCTGGTCTGTCAGGTAGGCAGATTGCAGCGACTTGAGATCGACCGTCATCTGAGCCGTGCTGTTCAGGTTCAAAGCCGGCTGGTAAGTGATGCCGATCCCGGATAATTGGGTCAGAATCGACTGCGCAGATGCATCAGTCGCCTGTGAATGCAGTGCCTGTACCAACAGATCGCTGAGCGATGCGCCTGACGAGTTTTGCAAGCTGTCACTTTGCAGAAAGCCATTGAAAGCATCGACGAATAGCTGCGCAGCAGCGAGCACGGCGGAAAAACTGTCGGTACCCGTTGTTTTTGATATGGTTTTTTTCAGTAATGAAGCGGACGAAAGCAATTGACCCAGTCCTGAAATATCGACGCTGGTCGAACTCGTCGTTGCGGGTGTGACGATCGAAAAGACAACACGCTGCGAATTGCTTGCAGCGATAATACTTTGTAAGCTCGAAGACGGAATGACAGGTGAAATGTCCACGATCGTTCCCTTTTGATGCTCACCCTTCAGCCGGAATTGCAGCATCCCGCAAACTTGCAGGAGTTTTTCAAGGCAATTCGACGCTATCCCAATCGCAGTGCTTTGTCAATGAATAAGTTTTTGTCGGTTTTTGGGGGTTATGTGAGTTACCGCACAGCAGCGCCACAGTTGACCGCGTATGGTGACGGCTCATGGCGGACAAAAGCTTTGCGCGGTGGTTTTCTGCCTGAAAAAGGCCCGCTAGGAGCCTGTCGGACTTGTTTCACAAGATGCGTTGTCAGCAAAAAAAGATGGCTGCAAGGCGCGAATCGCGGGCAATGGTCATTCCATTGTCAAGATTTGCAACGCCGCAGACGCTGTTTTTGCTGGCAACCCGCAGGGACGGGGAGATTTTTTCGTATTGCAGCGTCGCGGCTTGCTTGTTTGGACCAGCCAAACGGCGCTTCACCGCTTCTTGCACTACAAAAAAAATCATCCCCGTCGCACTTGCGAAACAAGTCCGACAGGCTCCTAGCAGACCGCAGCCATAACATGCAACGGCACTTGCCAAATCGCGAGGCGCCGGATAAAAGTTCACTACGATCGCCGTGATTATGAATGCCGGCGTTATAATTATGCACAACCCGTTTATGCGCCGCCGGTGTATTATGAGCCCCGTCAATTGTCCGGCATCAGTTTTTTTCCGCTGGACTTCCGGCGCTAGCAGCCTGTCGCAACAAGTTGATGAGCTGTCAACAAGGGCAACCACGACCGCTTCGGGCGAACTGACCGCCGAGACCGGCTGCATGTCGTTAGCGGACACGGATTGATGTCATTAAATGCAGTTATGCTTGATCATGGCCAAAAGAATACAACTCACATGTTCACTTTGATGGCTGAACGGTTTTTCTTGTCGTTAGTCTTATTGACTCTCGCATTCCTCGGCGGATGCGCGGCGCTTCCTCCCGGGGCGAATTTCCCAAAAATTGCATCCTCCGCGCTTGTTCATCCTGATGCAACAAGTCTTGGCCGCCGGTTCGACGATGCCGGACGGCAACATGGCGGCAATTCCGGATTTCGCATCATTCCGGCAGGCGCCGACGGTTTTCTGATGCGCATGCAGATGATCAATGCCGCAGAAAAAACGCTGGACCTTCAGTATTTTATTTTTCGCGGGGACGATACGGGGCAGTTGCTGACCGGCGCTGTATTGCGTGCAGCAGATCGCGGTGTGCGTGTGCGTGTGCTGCTCGACGATGGAGAAACCATGGCCGGCGATGAGCAGATTGCCAAGCTGGCAGCACATCCTTTGATCGAGATTCGAATATTCAACCCGTTCACCTATCGAGGCCATAGCACGCTGTTCAGGGCGACAGAATTCATGTTCGACGCCTCCCGGCTCGACTACAGAATGCATAATAAATTGTTCGTTGTGGACAATGCCATCGCGCTCATCGGCGGACGGAATATCGGCGACCAATACTTCCAGATCGACCCTGAGTCCCAGTTTGCCGACGACGATGTGTTTGCAGCCGGTCCCATCGCTCAAAAACTCTCTTCGAGCTTCGACGAGTTCTGGAATAATGCGTTGTCAATCCCGGTCGAAGCGCTTGCAGGGGGCAAGCCGTCCCGTGCTGCCCTGAAAGAGCGGCGCGTGGAATTGAAGGAGCAGAGTCGAGAGATAAAAGCGAGCGGGGCTGATTATGTGAAACGGGTGGCAAGTGGCGAGCCTTTCGGCGGAATCGTTTCCGGCCGCCTGCCGCTGATCTGGGCGCACGCACAGCTGATCTACGACAGCCCGGACAAGAAGGACGTGGAAAGCGGCGAGATGGCGGGCATGCTGATGCACAGGGCGGTGGTCAATGCTGCTACCGCAGTCAAGTCAGAATTGCTGATGGTCACGCCCTACCTGATACCCGGGCAGGCGGGCATGCAGTTGTTCAGGGATCTGCGTCAGCGTAAGGTGCGTGTTCGCATTTTGACCAGTTCACTCGAATCATCGACGGTATTGCTGGCGCAGTCAGGTTACATGCATTATCGGATTCCTCTGCTGGAGAGTGGTGTGGAGCTCTATGAGATTCGCTCGCTGCTGGGTAACACCCGGGGCAGCGGCGAAACCAGGGCAATATCGCGCTATGGCAATTATTCCCTGCATGCGAAATTGTTCGTATTTGACCGGCAGAGGGTGTTCATAGGCTCGATGAATTTTGATCAACGATCGATGCATCTCAATACCGAGATCGGCCTGATCATAGACAGTCCCGAACTTGCCCGACAGATTGCTGCGCGTTTTGATGCCATGGTGCAGCCGGCCAATGCCTACATGCTGGCATTGCGACAGAACGGCGCGGGGATGGAGCCGAGTCTGGTGTGGCGCACAAGGAAAGGCGGCAGAGCCGTTGAATACGATACGGAACCGGCAAGGAGCGACTGGCAAAGGGTCAAAGCCAATATTTTATCGATGCTGCCCGTGGATGATGAGCTATAACATGCGATTGAAAATGAGTCTGACTGCGGTTCTGGTTGACGGTCATCGCAGTTAAGGCGCCAGTCGGGTTTTGCTATGCGCCGTTTACCTGACCAGCGACCAGATCATTGCGCTCACCGCCATTGCCATGGCGGCTGTACATAGCCAGCCCAGCACTTTCAGTCTGAACGAAACGACGAATTTACCCATGATATCGGCACGTGCTGCCATCAGCATCATGACTGCCATGATGGGCACGGAAATCACGCCGTTGATGACGGCGCTCCAGAACAGCGCTTTGATGGGGTCGATGGGTGTAAAACAGAGTCCGACGCCGATCAACGTCGATATGGCGATAATGCCGTAGAAGCCTTTTGCCGCATTGGGTTTCAGTTCCAGGCTGTTGCGCCAGTGAAAGGCGCCGGCCATTGCATAGGCGGCAGAGCCTGCCAGTACCGGAATGGCCAGCAATCCGGTACCGATGATGCCGGCGCTGAACAGCCAGAAGGCAAACTCTCCGGCAATCGGTCGCAGCGCGGATGCCGCCTGTGCGGATGTTTGAATCCGGGTTATGCCATGCAGATGCAGCGTGACTGCTGTCGTCAGAATAATGAAAAATGCGATCAGGTTGGAAAAGGCCATGCCGATATAGGTGTCGATCTTGATGCGGCGAAAGTTGGCGCTTGCCTGCTCGGGCGCATCCTTTAAGGCTATTGCCTTGGGGTCGGCCTGCTGTTCCTCTACCTCCTGGGAGGCCTGCCAGAAGAACAGGTAAGGGCTGATAGTGGTGCCGAACACGGCAACCACGGTGGTGATATAGGCCGGTTCCCATGATAAATGCGGCAGCAAGGTATTGATCAGCACCTCTGTCCACGGTATGTGGACGACAAAGATGGTGGCAACGTACGCGAATAATGCCAGAGTCAGCCATTTCAGAAAGCGCACGTAACGTCGGTAAGGAATAAATATTTGCAGCAACAGCGATATCGCGCCGAAGCCGATTGCATACCAGTGAGTGGGGCCTCCCGCCATCAGCTTCAAGGCTTCCGCCATTGCGGCGACGTCGGCTGCGATATTAATCGTATTGGCAACCAGCAGCAGCCAGATGATGCTGTATAGCAGCCATGCCGGATAGTGTTGGCGCATGTTGGCAGCGAGGCCACGGCCGCTTATCCGACCGATTTTAGCGCTGACCACCTGAATGCCGACCATCAGCGGATAAGTCAGCCATACCGTCCACAGCATGCTGAAGCCAAACTGCGCGCCGGCCTGGGAATAGGTGGCGATGCCGCTGGGGTCGTCATCTGCGGCGCCGGTAATCAGCCCCGGGCCGAGTTTCTTCAGCCATGAGCCGGTGTCTTGATTGGCTGCCTGTTTTACTGCGCGTGTCATATCGATACCTGTTATAGCGGGCAGCTTTCAGAAACGGCCGTGCATCATGCAGCGGCAGCCTCAGCCCTTACGGATATCTGCTGTAAGAGCTTAATCGTCCTTACTTGATGCGAATTTTGCTCCTGACCGACGTGACGCCTTCGGTCTCGCGCGCAATTGAGGCGGCTTTATCCGCTTCTTCCTGTGTTTTGACTTTCCCGCTCAAGACGACCACGCCCTTTTGGTCTGTATCCACTTTGATATGCGCCAGACTGCTCATTTTTTCTTCAGCCAGTTTGGCCTTGATCTTTGTTGTGATAACCGAATCTTTTACGAATGTCATGGGATGCGAATTGTCTGTTTCCGAGTCGGCATGTGCCACCACGGGGGCCAGCAGCGTGCTGATAATAATAAAAGTTGTGGCAAGTTTGTTTTTCATGATCTGTTCCTTGTATTTAATGGAAGTGCGGGTATGAATAGTCAGGCAATTTACTAAAGCTATCTGTACGCCACCGCACGGAAGTGTCTGAGAAAAGGCAGGTAGCATGCCAAGACTCAGAGTGGCTATCCATGTTGAATACCATGGCTTCGAGATTGGTTATCGAACAGGGAATCCAAGAATGCCTACGCGCATTCAAGTTCGAAGTGCAACAGCCGATGGTTGCTTGCTGTCCCTCATTTATTCTTGAAACAGTCGCCTGTCTAATGACAGGCATCCTTATCACATTAAACCATGGAGAAACATTATGACTGAAAAAAACAAGCTGGCAGTTGGACTGTTTGGCAATCACCAGGATGCCGAAAGCGCAGTAAAAGAATTGCAGAAGTCTGGTTTCGATATGAAGAAACTTTCTGTGGTAGGAAAAGACTACCACACCGAAGAAAACGTGGTCGGTTACTACAATACCGGAGATCGCATGGCAACATGGGGCAAGCTTGGACTGTTTTGGGGTTGGATTTGGGGCATCCTTTTCGGCTCGGCGTTCTTCATCATCCCGGGGATAGGTGCGGTCATGGTCGGTGGCCCGCTGGTAAGCTGGGTTATCGGCGCACTGGAAACTGCGGTTGTCATCGGAGGGCTTACTGCTCTTGGCGGCGCACTGGCGAGCATTGGTATTCCCAAGGATAGTGTTCTTCGTTATGAAACCGCGCTCAAAGCCGACAAGTTCATGCTCATCGTTCATGGAACCGTCCAGGAAGTCGAAAGTGCCAGGAATATATTGATGCAAAACAAAGCGGAAGAGGCTGCCGTTCACGAAACGACGATAGGCTGATCGCTGCTGGTTTAGCCGCTGAAAAGCGCATAAAGTCAGACGGGCAATATCTGTTGATGTTGCGATGTGCCGAATCTGAATCCGTGATTATGTGGCGTGACAGTCAGGTGTCATGCTTCCGTTCGGGATGAGAAAACCTTAAGGTGCGGGCATGACGAAAAGAAATGCGGGCAGGAGGAGAGTAATATTTTAACCGTACGACGCTGGAAAATGCGCAGGATGCTTAAACGTCACCCGATACCTCATGCCATCTGGCAAAGAGTGACGAGTCGCATACGGGTGTTGCGCGGGCTGGATGCGGTGCAAATGGCTTACTTGCGCGAGATGACAACCTGGTTCCTCGATCGGAAATCAATAACCGGCGCGCAGGATTTTGAGGTGACGCAGTCGATGCGCCTGACGGTGGCCGCCCAGGCCTGTTTGCTGATCCTGAATCTGGGCGTGGACTATTTCGACGGCTGGGTCGAAGTCATCCTCTATCCGGGTGCGTTTCGCGTGCATCATGCTCAAAGTGATGCGATCGGTCTGGTGCATGACGATGCGGCCGTTTTAAGCGGTGAAGCATGGTTGCGCGGCCCGGTGATTTTGTCATGGGATGACGTGGAGCGGGACAGCTATCACTTTGAAGCTGGTCATAATGTCGTGTTGCATGAGTTCGCACATAAGCTCGATGGCCTCAATGGGGCGGCAAATGGCATGCCGCCATTGCGTTCAGGCATGAGTCGGATTAAGTGGTCAGAGGATTGGAGTTGCGCCTACGATGCATTGTGCCTGCAACTCGCGCACGGGAAATCCACGCATATCAATCCTTATGCTGCCACCAGCCCGGCAGAATTTTTCGCGGTATTGAGCGAATATTTTTTTACGGCGCCCGAAGTTCTGAAAAAATACTGTCCCGCTGTCCACAAACAATTGACGCTGTTTTACCGGCAGGCTGCATCGAATTGATTGATTATCCATAGCAGTGCGGCAAGGAGATCGCAGGATGGCTGTACGTCACAGGGAACGTCATCGCACACAGCGCATCGGCTGGCTGCGCGCAGCGGTATTGGGCGCCAACGACGGTATCGTTTCCACCGCGAGTCTCGTGCTGGGCGTCGCGGCAGCCCATGCGACGCACGCAGGCATCCTGGTCGCAGGTTTGGCCGGGCTGGTTGCGGGAACCATGTCGATGGCTGCCGGTGAATACGTGTCCGTCCATTCACAGGCCGACAGCGAACAGGCCGAACTCGAACTCGAACGCCGCGAGCTTGAAGCCGACGACAAGGGAGAGCATCGGGAACTGGCCGCGATTTATATGGCCCGCGGGCTGGATGCAGCCCTCGCGCAGCAGGTCGCTGCGCAACTCATGAAACACGATGCACTCGATGCGCATGCCCGCGATGAGCTGGGTATTTACGACACGTTTGCAGCGCGCCCCCTGCTGGCGGCTGTCGCGTCGGCAGGCTCATTTGCGGCGGGCGCAGCCATGCCGCTGCTGGTTGCAGCCTTCGCCCCCCATACACGTCTGATACCACTTGTTTCAGTCACCGCACTCATTTTTCTGGCCGTGCTGGGCGGTTTGGCAGCATACGCGGGCGGCGCATCCATGATGAAGGGCATCATGCGGGTCACCTTCTGGGGGGTGCTGGCCATGGCGTTGACCGCAGGGGTCGGGGCGCTGTTCGGTACGCTGGCGTGAACGTGACGCACCCGGTCATGTATCTGGCGCTTGCAAGCGTCGTTTAATAATCAGTTAACGTGAAACTCGCGAAGCGACGAACCGTACCCCTCGCTTTCCGGGAGAGGGGGAACGGGGGTGAGGGAACGGGCATGGCAAGTTTCATGATGTGGGGTGGCCGTTGCCATGCCCGTTTGACTGACAAAAA